>NZ_JAINZW010000002.1 GCF_020026895.1 Novilysobacter selenitireducens | reverse complement strand
GTCCGCGAGAGTGCGGCCTAACAATTCGTTCAAGCCGAACTTGCTTCGCTACACCAACAACGTGGCAGGTAAAGCTTGCCACGTTGTCGGCTACGCTACGCAAGTCGGCTTAACTCAGGCGTTAGGCGGCACAGACAGGGATTCGCATGTTGCTAGTAGCCGCAAAGACAATTCTTGCTGCAGTTGCGATCTTCTTTCTGCTGCTAGGTTTGGTCGCACTGATCCGACCAAGCCATGCGAGGCGCTTCTTGCTGGGATTCGCCGCTTCCGCTCCCAAGCACTATGCGGAGCTAAGCACACGCTTTGTCGTAGGCGGCGCAATGCTTGTCTTTGCGCCCCACTCCACTCACTCAGCGGCGCTTACCGCATTCGGCTGGCTGCTCATCGTGACTACAGCAGCAATGGCTATCGTGCCTTGGCGTGTCCATCGGCGCTTTACTGAGGCCGCGGTACCCCAAGCGCTCCGCTTCTTGCCTATGATTGGGGTGATTTCATTCGTTCTTGGCGGGCTGCTCTTGTGGAGTACGTTCACCGCAAGTGCCGCCTAACAATTCGTTCAAGCCGAGACCGCTTCGCGGCCTCGGTGCCAACCGGTTCGCCTCGGGCGGTCCGGCTTAACTCAGGCGTTAGGCGCCATCAGGCAATGACTCGCATACGTCCAAAGAAGGCTCACCGAGACTTTGAGGATCTAGCGTGGTCTGCCGTGCTTTACGTACTTGTTCCCGGTCTCGTGTTGGGCAGCCTCGCCGAGAGTGCCAAGAGTGGTCTCAGTGTTGGTTCGGTTGTACTGGCCGGCTTTTGGGGCCTCGGCGGTCTCTTTGTAGCAGCCACTCATCTCGTTGCCGCCGACAAGGCTGGCGCCCGGTTTCTTATTCCTGTTATCGGGGCTGTATCGGTGTTAGTGGGGCTGGTCTTTCTGGGTTACGGTATTTATATTTTCCTGGGCGCGTAACAGGCGCCTAACAAATCATTCAAGCCGAACCCGCTTTGCGGGTCGGCTTAACTCAGGCGTTAGGCCCCACAGGAGAGAGCACGGATGCTTGAGTTCGTGGTAGTTGGGAGCATCTTCTTTGTTTGGTTTTGGCTATCTCTTCGGCCAGGGTCTGTTCTTGGAATCTCCGTCACTCCTAGTCAGATGGCTCAGGCATTTCGCGAACTCGAGTCCAAGCATCTTCAAACAAAGGCCAACCTTCGCATTGCGGCTCAGAAAGCCACGGTCATCTACGCAACGCTCTTCGCCGTTGGTGTCATGGCGGGCGTCTCAGGTAGCCACTACTCGCTCGGTGAGGCTTTGCCAGGCTTTCTCGGCGGCCTTTCAGGCATAGCCATCGCATCCGTTCTCCTGCACTGGTCCACTAGGCCCGCAGGTTGGTACGGTGTGGCCTAACAATTCGTCCAAGCCGACGCCGCTTCGCGGCGCGGCTTAACTCAGGTGTTAGGCGGCGGAGGGAGTCTTCTGTGCTCGGACAGATCAATGACTAAACAAGCCCATGCGGCAAGAGTGCAGCTTGCTGAAGAAGCTGATCGCCTCATACGCGAGGTGGCGGCTGGAGAGTGGGATCACGTAGCCGAGATCCAAGTCAGCCCTGTCGGTGAATGGCCGTTGGTTGTCGCGTCTCTGGCATCGGCCTGCCCGGGCTTCTCCATCGTGCAGTATCAAGAAGCGCTTCGCCGCAGCTTCCGTGATAATCGATAGGTCTGGGCGGTCAGTCCGGGCGCTAGTCGGGCGCGCCGCGGCATCGAAACAGCTCGGGCCGACGCCTAACAATTCGTCCAAGCCGACGCCGCTTCGCGGCGCGGCTTAACTCAGGTGTTAGGCCGCATGCTCCTTGACCTGTTGCTTGATGCCGTTTCCTCCAGCGCTGGCTTGCCTGCGCGCATATCACGCTCCGTTGTGGCTATTGCGATGCTAGTGGCTGGCCTGGCGTTCCTGGGGTTGGCGATCCTCATGATCGTTGTTGCAGCAGAGCAAAGGGCCCTCACCATGCTTCTGTTCGCTGGCCTATTCTTCGCGCTATCAGCCGGCTCGTTCTGGCTCATGTGCCGGGCTGCCGGGGAGCCAAGGCACGGGAGGCGACTCGGATGAGGCCTAACAAATCATTCAAGCCGAACCCGCTTCGCGGGTCGGCTTAATTCTGGTGTTAGGCATCACAGGGGGCAACGTGGGCGCCACTTCAAAAGCATTGCTTGTTGTCACTTTGGCGCTCGTTGGTGGTTGCGCGTCGATCTCACGGCTCGAGCCCACCGCAGGCCTGGTCCCAGCGGAGATTGCCGCTTCACCAGGGGACGAATTCTCATGGCACGGCCGCAGCTACTCGGTAGATCGGATGGGGGACGCCATTCGGGCAGCCAAGCAATCTGAGGGCATTACATCAGTGGTCCTGCTCTACGACGCTGAGGCAACAGTCCAAGACATCATCGACGTGGCGCTGATCGCGCGAGCCGCCGGTCTTCCTGCGTTTTACCGGCAAGGCGACGAGCTCAAGCACATAGAGGTCAGCCGGTGATGCTTAACAATTCATTCAAGCCGAACCCGCTTCGCGGGTCGGCTTAATTCTGGTGTTAGGCGGTACTGCTGAAAGTTGTTCGGCAGTCGCCCCTTTGGCAATTGCGTCGCCAGCGTGTCGCGCGCCGCGGGCTCATGCGGCGCCGGCTCCGGCCGCTCTGCTTCGGCAAGTACTTGGCACTGGTCGAACGCTGGCTCGGCTGCTTGGCTCAATGGTTGCGGGGCCATCTTCGGTGGCATGTCGCCTTGCGGGTTCCGGGTAAAGCGCCGGTCGGCGCGGGCTGGTAGTGTTCAGACCCGTGGGGCAGGTTGGCCAAGGGTGGCGCTGGGGAGTTCAGCCAGTCACCGGGGCAGCACCGCCTAACAATTCATTCAAGCCGAACCCGCTTCGCAGGTCGGCTTAATTCTGGCGTTAGGTGACTCGTGGTGAATCTATGGTGTCCTGAGTGCGGTACAAATATAAATGTTAGTCCGCTCGAGTTTAGTCTTCTGCGCAACTCACCTGCCTCACTCCCCATTCCTTGTTGCAAGCGGGAGTATGCCCTCCCGACCATAGTTCATTTTTTTCTACTGCTTCCGGTATGGCTTGTTTTGTTTCTTTGTCTGTTAGGCCTCGTTGCTCAATTTGAGGTTGGAAATTTGTTGTTTGCAGTTATTTTTTTTGGTGGCTACATGCTTACCCAGTACGCTGTTGTTGCTGCCTACCTATTAGTGGGCGGGCGAATTGCTGTAGTCACCTAACAACTCATTCAAGCCGAACCCGCTTCGCGGGTCGGCTTAACTCCGGTGTTAGGCGGCAGCGAAATCAACCAATGAACCGAGAGAAGATCTGGGAAGCCATGTCGTATGCTTGGACCGAGATTGGTCTAAGCGGCGCAGAGTTTGAGAAATTTGCCCGAGAGATTCAGGTCAAACCCGAAGGTATGTCGGAGTTCAATCGTGCAGTGTTCTGGGACACTTGCGGAACTTTCGCGATTGAATCGACCTTTGCGTTCCTCTCTTTGGGGGTTTCCCTTCCAGATTGGCACTGGCCGGACGCCGTGGAAAGAGTGGCGCGTTGGCGGCGTCGGTCAGTTCTACAGTCGCTTCTTAATCCGATCTGGCTAATTGGCTATCCACTTGCATGCATTATGGCGCTCAACTATTGGCTTCAACTACGGCGGGCGGTTACATCCTCAATGTATGCCGCCTAACAGTTCATTCAAGCCGAGCCCGCTTCGCGGGTCGGCTTAATTCCGGTGTTAGGCCTCACAAACGATGATCAATTCGGACTGGACAAGCCGAGGAAAGTCGGTAGCTCAACTGATCGAGGAGCTTCGCACCTTCGAGAACCAAGAAATGGAGGTGCGGATCTCCTTGGATGGCGGGGACACGTCGGTGCCGATTTCGTTGGTGGGAAAGGCAAATGGCGAGTACGCCGTGTTGCAAAACTGCCAAAATGTTCCAGTGGTTATCCACCATAGGCCGAGTGATGCCTAACAATTCATTCAAGCCGAACCCGCTTCGCGGGTCGGCTTAATTCTGGTGTTAGCCATGTCGGGGAGCCTCGAAGGCACGTGAAGAAGGCGCATTACGTCGTTGCGATCTTGTGCACCCTTCTCGGCGTGACCGCGGCCGCATTAGCGTGGCGCGCCGGCTATCGAATCGACTTCAGTGATCAGCTAGCGCCTGCTTGGGTGCAAGCTATTGGCAGCATTCTGGCAATCGGAGCTGCGGCTTGGATCGCTCAGCGGCAGCACCGGCATGCGGTGAAGCTTGAAGAGCGAAAACTCGCCGTCGCGGAGCGCCAAAAGCTCGAGGTCATAAAGGCGCTGATGGTCCGGTCGCTCGGCCTGGCAAAGGACGTATGTAAGGCGTATGCGTCCAACGCTGAGGAAGACATTGAGCAAATTTCCCCGCCGCTCATGCAAGACACCCATGCGGCGCTAATGGCACTGCCCGTATTCGAAATTCCGCACTGGCAGCTAGGATTAGATGTCCTAATGGTTGGCCGTGCGCTAGGCTCGCTCAAAGAGCAGTTCGTTTCTCTTCCGTCGGTATCGCCCGAGACATTCGAAGAGTTTCAGAAGGCTTTGTCGGAGCTCCATGAGCTTGCGCAGGAGATCCAACAGGTGGCAGAAGACTCAGTGGAGGTCTGCCGCCGTGAAATTGCGCTCAGGGCGGGTGGGCTACATGGCTAACAATTCGTCCAAGCCGACGCCGCTTCGCGGCGCGGCTTAACTCAGGTGTTATGCCGGCGGGGAAGGAGACCCCTCATATGAAGTGCCCTTATTGCAAGCAATCCGTCAGCTTCCTTTCAAAGCAATTGAACAGCTTTGGTAGGGCCAAGACCTGCCCGCATTGCACCAGCAGCGTGAGACTTCGGGCTGGTCTGATGCCGCTCGTGCTCGGGTTCGTTCCAGCAGTTCTTGCGTCGTTAGTGCTTAAGCCATGGCTCGGCAGCTTGTCTACCGGCATCGCGGTGGCCGCGCTCTTACTGTTATCGTTCCGCTTGCGGCCGGCGGTCTAATAAATGTCTAATAAATCGTCCAAGCCGACGCTGCTTCGCGGCGCGGCTTAGCTCAGGTGTTAGGCGGCTATGGCTCCGGAAGAAGACAACTCGGGCAAGTGGGCACGACGTGGCGTGTAATTCCTCGTCATGGGCGTGAGTGCCTTCTTTGCTTACTTCAACGAACTTCGTGGGTGGGTTCAAGCGCCGGACTACCCTCGCGCTAGTGACTTCCTGTTTGATCGGATCGACTCGTACATCCAACCGTACCTGCCAGGTGTCGTTCTCGCCCTCGGAGGGCTATTCCTTCTCGCGTCCATTTACAGCTTCTACCGCTTTTTCAGAGCGGATGCCCCGGGCGGTTCCGCCGCCTAACAACTCATTCAAGTCGAACCCGCTTCGCGGGTCGGCTTGACTCCAGTGTTAGACCTCATGTTCAACATCTCAAACTTCGTCCCCAAAGAGCCAGGCCTCGCAAGGGCCGGTGGCTTTCTTCTCATCGAGATAGCTGCGTTTGTAACGCTGTCTTTCGCGTTGTCCGCCCTTGAGGTAGACGTGGAGGGGCTGCTCTTTGCTGGCCTGTTCTTGTTCAACCTTGCACCGGCCCATTTCCTGTACAGGGCCGCAAAGTCTCAAAGCAAGAGGGCCTTAGTCTTTGGGCTTGTCTCGCTCATCCCGGCGGGTGCACTCTTCTCGTTCTTTGTGCTACGCAATGATGAACTGTTGGCGTAGTAGGTCCAGCACGCTGCTAGGCCCAACTATTCGTCCACGCCGACGCCGCTTCGCGGCGCGGCTTGAGTTAGGTGTTAGGCCAGATGGCGCCATCCGTCGTTGTCGATTTCGTGCAGGCGCGTTCGTCGGATAGGCAGAGGCCAGTCAGGCTAGTCAAGGTGGCTATTCGCCGGCCTCACTCCTATAGCGAGGGTCGCTCATGACTACGGATACAAAGGTTAAGGGTCCGGCTTCGTAATTTCCGTCCATCGAGAAGAACTATGGGAAGCCCGTGGCGCACTGGCTGAAGGTGCTGGATTCCGTCCAAGATAAGACGCACATGGAGCAGGTGGCATTCCTCAAGAGCGAGCACAAGATTGGCCACGGTCACGCCAATGCACTTGTCGCTTATCACAAGGCTCGGCCCGCGGTCTGACAATGCATTCAACCCGAAGCCGCTTGGCGGCTCGGCTGACTCGGGAATAGGGCTCTATGACGCCAGGCCGCACCCATCGGGAGGAAGAACACATGCTCAAGTACACCCTCGACACTGAGCACGGCATTCTGTTTGTGCAACCTATGGACTCCCTCCAAGAGGACGATTTCGCCGAACTTGCCAAAGCGGCAGACCCTTACATAGAGCAGACGGGAGGTCTCGCCGGCATCCTCATTGAGACCCCAACATTTCCTGGATGGGAGGGCCTTGGAGCAATGGCGGCCCACTTCCGCTTTGTGCGAGACCATCACAAGCACATCAAGAAGGTCGCTCTCGTAACCGACTCCGCCTTGGGAAAAGTCGCCGAGCAGTTGGCATCGCACTTCGTGTCGGCCGAGATACGGCATTTCCCTGTGGCGGGGCTCGATGCCGCAAAGCAATGGGTGATGGATCGTCCTTGAGTCAGGAGACCGGGGCTATAGCTGTCTGGTGAGAAGCACGTCTCTGAGGCCTGCTATGGCGCGGCAGCACTTCCTTCCAAACGCCGTCTCCCGCGCTGCAGGTCGTCTAAATTCAAGCGTTAGCCAACTGACGGGAGTGCATGGCGCCATGGACGAACAAGCTCGCCGCCCCATAGTGCTTCGCCCCGGCGAAGGTCGCTCGTATCAGATGGGCGGCATGTCGGCCGTCTTCAAAGCCGACGACTCCGAGACGAAGTGCCGCTACTCGATCTCCGAATGGTGGCTTGAGCCCCACACAGCGGGCCCGGGCGCCCACGCGCACCCGGAGGACGACGTCTTCTACGTCATCGAGGGCACGATGAGTTTCCTGGTTGCCGGGGAATGGGTTGCCTGTCCGAAAGGGTCCTTCGTTCTCGTTCCAGCTGGTGCCACGCATGATTTCGAGAACCGCGGTTCCGAGCGTGCCGGCGCCCTCAACATTTCCGTGCCGGGCGGCTTTGAGCAGAACATGGGCATGATCGTCGAGTGGTTTTCCAAACGCCCGCCCGGCCGGGCAGGTGGCTGACAGTTCGTCCAAGCCGACCCCCCTTCGCAGCGTGGCCGAATTCAGGCATCAGGCCCCATGACCAGAACACCGCGATCTGCTCGAGAAGGCCTGCATCACTTCGTGATCCACGCTGTTTCACCCAAGGGCGGCAAGCTCAATCCCGAGGGCGCTGGCGCCTATGTGAGTTGCTGGATCAACTTCCCGCTTTACGAGGGCGCACTGGAGCTGGCCAAGTATTACGTCCGGGCGGAGGGATGGTCGGTGCACGCTGTCGACTCGCACACGTGGATCAGCGGCCCCGAGTGCGCGTCACGTGGGACGGTTCGCTACTACCGCAAGGCACTCAAGGAGGGTGCTGCGCTGGTCTTCCACCACTACTCGCGTGCCGAGGCCTGACACGCGCGCCCACTACCATCTCGAGATGACGAACCTCACTACGACCCTTCGAGAGCGACTAGGACTTGCGGACCCTGTGGCGGTCGACTTCCAACGCGGCGACGTCGAAGTGTTCGACGGCTTCGAACGGCAACGGATCGAGTACCTCGGGCTCGAAGGTGACGTCATTCCGGCGTTCCTGTTCACGCCGACGGGTCGCACTACGCGCGGCGGAGTGGTGGTCTTCCATCAGCACAATGGGGAATTCCACTTCGGCAAGAGCGAGGTAGCCGGCCTAGTGGGCGATGCATTTCAGGCCTTCGGGCCGGCGCTCGCGCGCAGGGGCCTCGCCGTCCTCGCCCCGGACGCCATCACGTTCGAGGATCGACGAGCAGCGGTGCAGGGGGTCGAGCCGGACTACTACGATTGGCTCCAGCACTACAACGCCATGAGCTATCGGCTGCTGGATGGCGACCTGCTGATGAGGAAGTGCCTGGATGACGCCCAGCGTGCCCTGAGTGTTCTGATCCAGGCCTCCGGAGTAGACGAGCGGTTCGTGGGGGTGGCAGGCCACTCGTACGGCGGCTACACGGCGCTCTACCACGCGGCAGTCGATGCACGGTGCAGGTTCGCGTGTATCAGCGGTGCGGTATGCAGTTTTGAGACACGCCGCCGGGAAGGCACAGGGGTGACGCTGTTCGAAGCCGTG
Organism: Novilysobacter selenitireducens; assembly: GCF_020026895.1. GTDB lineage: Bacteria > Pseudomonadota > Gammaproteobacteria > Xanthomonadales > Xanthomonadaceae > Lysobacter_C > Lysobacter_C selenitireducens. The sequence continues at coordinate 733,989 of NZ_JAINZW010000002.1, read as the reverse complement.
CCCGGGCTCGCCCGCGAAATCGACACGCACGATGTTCTTTCAGCCATCGGACCGCGGCCGACACTGGTCGTGTCGGGTGCCGGGGACAAGTACTCGCGCGACGCCGATGAGGTCGTGGCCAAGGCCGAGAGCGATTTCATCACCGAGCTTCGCGTCGACCGCGGACACGCACTGGATCAGGAGAGATTCGATGCGATCGTCGAGTGGCTCGTCGGCCGTGTTTCCAGTTAGCGGGAATCGACACGTGACACGGGAATTAGGCTGGCCCTAGTCGGATGGCGTCATCGACGAGCAACATCGGAGTCAGGTTTACTTCTCTGACAACTGGGCATGCGCAAGTACCTGGATTAGCAGACGGGCGCGGGCCGGAAGCGGCAAAATCGACACGCCCGATTCGTCTCGACCCGGAGCTCGCCATGACCGACCGCCTTGCCTCCTGCACCTGTGGAAAGCTCACCGCCCGCACGAGCGGTGAGCCCATCCGGATTTCCGTCTGCCATTGCCTGGCGTGCCAGCGGCGCACGGGCAGCGTGTTTGCGGCGCAGGCGCGGTTCCCGCTGGAGGCGGTGACCCTTGACGGGCCCAGCCGCGAGTTCGCGCGCACCGGTGACGAAGGCACCACGGCGCGGTTCCACTTCTGCCCGGACTGCGGCGACACGGTGTACTACCTGATGGACGCGGTGCCCGATGCGGTGGCGATCCCGGTGGGGGCCTTTGCCGACCCGACGTTCCCGCCGCCGCGGGTGGAGGTGTACGAGTCGCGCCGGCACCCGTGGGTGCAACTGCTGGGCGACATGGAGCGCTACGACTGAGCGGCCGGCCCGCGCAGCCAACATGGGAGGGGTGTCATGGACATACGACTGGTGATTTCGCTGGCATGCTTGCTGGTGGCGGTGCTCAGCGTGCCGCTGATCCTGCAGCGGGTGCCGCGCAATGCGTTCTACGGGTTCCGCACGCGCAAGACGCTGTCCAGCGACGCCATCTGGTACCCGGCCAACGTGTTTGCCGGGCAGGCCTTGGCGTTGGCATCGGTGGCCGCAGCGGGCCTGGTCTGGCTGGTGCCGGCGGATGCACCGGAGTGGCTGCCGGCGGTGGTGCTGGTGGCGGCAGTGCTGGCCGCGCTGGTCGCCAGCTTGTGGCACGCGCGGCGGTATTGAAGCTGCTGTGATATCCGGGGGCTTGGTCCGAATCATGTCGGTGAAGGGCGCCACGGCGCCGCCACCGGACGGGACATGGACATTGCCGCCCCCATGAAGGACGCCGCATCGCGCGCGGAATTCGCCGACTTGCTTCAGCGCCACCGCGGCCTGGTGTTCAAGGTCGCCCACAGCTACAGCCGAGATGCGGAGGACCGCGACGACCTGGCGCAGGAGATTGCCGCGCAGCTGTGGCGTGCATGGCCGTCGTACGACCCGCACCGGCCGCTGGCGACGTGGATGTACCGCATCGCGCTGAACGTGGCGATCTCCCACCTGCGCGGTCGCAGCCGGCACGACGCCCACCACGTGCCGCTGGACGAGGACCACCATGCCGTCGAGAGCGGGCAGGGCGCGGACGACGTACTGCCGCTGCAAGCCTTGCAGCGGCTGATCGCCGAATTCGACCCGCTCAACCGCGCGTTGCTGCTGCTGTACCTGGACGTGCGCAGCCACCGCGAGATCGCCGAGATCCTCGGCCTGACCGAAACCAACGTCGCCACCCGCATCGGCCGCCTGAAGCAGCGCCTGCGGCAGCGCCTGTGCCCGGAGGAGGGCTGACATGAACGCCGAACTCGAACTCGACGACCTGCGCCGCAGCTGGCAGGCACTGGAACGCAAGCTCGAAGCCCAGCACGCGCTCAACTTGGAGCTCGCCACCGAAACCCGCGTCGACAAGGCCAAGGCGCGGCTGCGGCCTGTGCTGGTCGGGCAGGCGGTGCAGGCTGCCATCGGCATCGCCTGCACCGTGATCTTCGCCCGCTTCTGGCTGGCGCACCTGGACGAACCCGCCGCGCTGGTGTCGGGCCTGCTGATGCACGCCTGGAGCGTGGCGCTGGTGGTATCGGCGGTCACCGAGCTGCTGCTGGTGGTGCGCATCAACTACGCCCAGCCGGTGCTGGTCATCCAGAAGTACCTGGGCGTGCTGCAGTACTGGCGCACGCGCATGGCGCCGCTGCTGGGGCTGGCGTTCTGGGTGCTGTGGCTGCCGCTGGTGGAGGTGCTGCTGAAGCACTTCACCGGGGCCGATATTGCCGGATGGTTCCTGTGGGCCAATGTGGCGGTCGGCGTGGCCGGGCTGGCCGGCACGCTGTGGGGCTTCCGCCACCTACGCCGCCGCGGCCACCGCTTTGCCGACGCCATCGACGCCGACAACGCCGGCGGCGGGGTGCGCAGTGCGCAGGCGTTGCTTGCGGATATCCGGCGCTTCGAGGCGGAGTAGACCGGCCTCAAATCCCCAGGATCGTCAACGGCTTGCGGGTGCTCATTGGATGCTCAGGCGTTGCTCATGCCAGTCACAACGGCGCTGGCTAGCGTACGGGCCTCATCCACTGGGGGCAGGCAACGATGGCGACGGATCCGATGGCAGGCGGTGGCAACAGTGGTGGCATGGGGCGCAGGCGCAACTGCGTGCGGTGGGCGATCTGGGGCACGGCGGCAGGCTTGCTGCTGGTGCCGGTGGTGGCGATGCAGCTCGGGGTCGATGGCTGGGACTGGAACGCATTCGACTTCGTGGTGATGGGCGCGTTGCTGGCGGCGGCCTGCGGCACCTACGAGCTGGCGGCGTGGATGTCGGGCAACCGGGCCTACCGCGCGGCGGTGGGCGTGGCGGTGGTGGCGGCGCTCCTGATGGCGTGGGTGAGCCTGGCGGTCGGCATCATCGGGCCGGAGGACAACCCGCTGAACCTGATGTACGTCGGCGTGTACGCGGTCGGCTTTATCGGCGCGCTGGTCGCGCGGTACCGGGCGGGCGGCATGGTGCTCGCGTTGCTGGCGACCGCCGTCGTGCAGGCGCTGGTCGCGGTGGTGGCAACGGTGGCCGCATTCACCGGTGGGCACGGCGGGATCGAGGTGCTGCGGCAACTGGCGCTCAACGGATTCTTCGTCGCGATGTGGCTGGTGTCGGCGCTGCTGTTCCATCGGGCAGCACGCCAGGGTGGGTGACGCGTACGGGACGCGCGCGCGGCGGAGTAGGATGCCCGCGATCCCGGACCCGGCCCTGATGCATCCGTGAGCGCCACCCCCGACACCGCCACCTCGTCGAGCACCGCCACGCGCTTCGCGTTCGCCAGCTTCGTCCTCGACACGGCCAACCGCACGCTGGTGAACGACGGTGAGCCCGTCGCGCTCAATGTGCGCTATTTCGACGCGCTGGTGCTGCTGGTGCGCGAGCACGGGCAACTGGTCGGCAAGCAGCGTTTCTTCGACGAGGTGTGGACGCGCAGCGTGGTGACCGACGCCGCGCTCACCCAGTGCATCAAGGAGATCCGCCGCCAGCTGGGCGACGAGGCTGGCAATCCGCATTTCATCCGCACGGTGGCCGGGCATGGCTACGTGTTCATCGCGCCGGTGCAGGAGGACGTGACTGCGCGCGACGTGGAGACGCCGTCGACGTCATCGATCGAGACCGCCCCATCCGTACCTCACAGCGACGACGCGCGTCCCGCGCTCGCGCATGTACTGGTCGACGGTGCCGCCGCTACCGCCGGCGGCGCCGCGGCCGGTGCGCTGGGCGGCCTGCTGTACGGGTCAGCGCTGGCGGTCGCGCCGCAGTCGCAGGCACTGGGCACGCTGTCGGTGCTGATGGTGTTGATGGCGCTGAGCGTGGCGGTCGGCATGGCCGGCGCGATGGGCGTCGGGCTGGGCATGGCCGGCGGGCGGCTGCTGGGCCGCGGCGCAGGCTGGATGCTGGCCGGCGCCGCGGCGGGTGGGCTGGTCGTCGGCGGACTGGTGCGGCTGCTGGGGTCGGACACGCTCAACCTGCTGGTCGGCCGCGCGCCCACAGGCATCACTGGCGGACTGGAAGGCGCAGCCATCGGGTTCGCGCTGGCATTGGGCATGCTGCTGGGCGGCGGACTCGACCGCGCCCGTGGCTGGCGTCCCGCGTGGGGCGCGGCGCTGTCCACCGGCATCGCGGGGGCACTTATCACCCTGGCCGGCGGCAGCCTGATGGCGAGCAGCCTGGCGCGCGTCGCCGCGACCTTCGACGACACCCGTCTGGACATGGCGCCGCTGGGCGCGCTGCTTGGCGAGCCGCAACTCGGCCCTGTATCGCAGGCGGCGTTGGGGCTGCTTGAGGGCGGAATCTTCGGGGGCTGCGTGGCGGCGGCATTGCTTCTCGCCCGGCGCAGTCAAACATCTCACCCTTTGGAGGCCTCATGAGGCACGGCGAACGGCACCGCACCCACCGCACTGGCTGGCTGCGAGCCGCGGTGCTCGGTGCGAACGACGGCATCGTGTCCACCGCCAGCCTGGTGCTGGGCGTCGCAGCCGCCGGCGCAGCGACGCAGTCGGTGCTGGTCGCCGGCGTGGCGGGGCTGGTGGCAGGCGCAATGTCGATGGCGGCGGGCGAGTACGTGTCGGTCAGCTCGCAGGCCGACACCGAGCGCGCGGACCTGGCTCGGGAGCGGCGCGAACTTGCCGAGCTGCCCGAGCAGGAACACGAGGAACTGGTCGGGATCTACGTGCAGCGCGGGCTGGACCGTCCTTTGGCGGAACAGGTGGCCACGCAGCTGAGCGCGCACGATGCATTGGGCGCCCACGCGCGCGACGAGCTGGGGATTTCCGACACGCTGGCCGCGCGCCCCGTGCAGGCGGCGCTGGCGTCGGCGGCGACGTTCGCTGCGGGTGCCGCGCTGCCGCTGCTGGCGGTGCTGGTGCTGCCACATAAGGCGTTGCTCTGGGGTACTGCGACCAGCTCGCTGGTGTTCCTTGCGGTGCTGGGTGTCCTGGCGGCGCGGGCCGGCGGCGCGCCCGTGGCCCGATCGCTCGTACGGGTGGTGTGCTGGGGTGCGCTCGCGATGGGCCTGACCGCGGGCGTCGGCGCGCTGTTCGGCGTCGTCGCTTGAGTGCGTCCGGTTGCATCGTTAAATCCGCAGGTGACGCGGATTCCATGAAACAGCCAGGGCCGGCTGCCGGCCCCGGCTTGGTGGCGGCAGGCCGCGCTCGGGCTCTCGCCTAGAATTCGCCGATGCAGGCGATATCGTTGCCGGAGCATCGGCCCAAGCGTTGGACATCGTCCTGTGCCTTGTCCTTGGCCGCGATGCGCTCGGCTTCCGTGGTGCACACGCGCGTGACCCGGTTACTGCCAGTTTCCTTTTTCCGCTCGCAAACCAAGCCTGCGTCGTCGCCGGCTTGCGTTGTTTCGGCGGCCGGCGCGGCCGACGCTTCAGGCCTGTCGCCGGCATGGGCGACGCAGGCGATGGACATTGCAAAAAGCAGGAATGCAGTCTTCATGGGAACTCCCTTCCAGTTGGGAGACACGAGCATACGCCCCCGGCGGGGGGCTTCAAGCTGGGCGCCAGGACGGGGCGTGGGGTCGTGATGCGCATCACCACGACGCGCCATGGGAGACGCGCTTGGCTGCGGTGACCGGGTGCCCGAGGGTACGATGTCCGCACAAGTGGTTCACCTTGGCCGCTGGGATAGAAAGCTGACGCGGCTATCTTCCTCCAGCGTTTCGCCGGGGTAGACCACCACGCGGTCGCCGGCTTCGAGGCCGTCCAGGACTTCGGCCACTGCTTCGCCCATGTGGCCGAGGCGGACATGCCGCAACCGCGCATGGCGGCCGTCGATGGCGTAGACGGCCCACGCATCGCCTTCGCGGACGAGGGCGGCGGTCGGCACGCGCAGCACATCGTCGCTGCGCCACGCGATGAAACGCGCGTCCAGGCGGAAGCCGTCACCCCACGTGGGCGGGACCGCGCCGTCGGGCAGGGTGATGACCGCGAGCACGCGCTGCTCCTCCACGCCCAGCGCCGAAACCTTGGTGAATGCGCCGGGTTCGATCCGCTCCAGGCGCGCCTCTACCGGCGCGGTGGCGTCACCCGCGCCCAGCGTCACCCGGGCGCCTGCGGGCAGCCGCATGGCATCGGTGGTGAGCAGTTCGCTGACGGCTTCCAGCGCGGCCGGGTTGCCGATGTCGAGCAGCGGCTGACCCGGCTGCACGGACACTTCGCTCTGCTGGTGCAGCCGGATGACGCGGCCGTCGACGGGCGCGTGCAGGTCGAGCGGCGCGGTGGGGCTGTCATGGCCGGCGTTGGCCAGCAGGGCCGCGGCGGCCTGGCGGTCGGCGCGTGCGGACGCCTCGCGGGCGAAGGCGGCGCGCAGGCCGGCGCGGGCGGCGGTGTCGCGTTCGCGCGCGGCATCCACGCTGGACGCCGCGACCAGCCGGTCGCCGGCCAGTGCCTGCAGGCGCCTGAACTCCGCGCCGGCGGCATCGACCGATGCGCGGGCTGCATCGACGGCCGCCGTGGCCGCGCGTTCGGCCTGCTGCGCGGAGGACAGTTGCGCGCGCGCCTGCGCTTCCGCGCCGGCATCCAGGAGCGGTGCGGTCGTGGGATGCAGGCGTGCCAGCACCTGGCCGCGGGTGACGGCATCGCCGGGCTCGACGGTGATGCGCTCCAGCAGGCCCGCGGTCGGGGCGCTGATGGTCCAGCGGTCGACCAGGCGTGTCCGGGCCTCCTCGGTGAAGGCGACCTCAAGTGGCCCGCGGTCGACGGTGGCGGTCTCCACGTCCTGCGCACGTGGCCAAAGGCCCCAGCCGGCGATGGCGAGGGTGGCGACGGCCAGCAGCCAGAACATGGGGCGGCGCAGGACGGGGGCCATCAGTCGCGCGCCTTCAGTACGCCGATCAGGTCGAGCCGCCGCACCTTGGCGCGCACCAGCGCCCCGGCGAGGACGGCCGCCAGCACGGTGGACAACGCGGACAGGGCGTAGGTGGATGGGCTCACGTAGTGCGGGATGCGGAAGAGGTCGGACTCGAACCCCGACACCATCAACGCGATAAGCCCGTGGCCGAGGGCAAACCCGAGCGGCAGCGCGAGCGTTGTCAGCAGCGCCAGCTCGCCCAGCAGCAGGTACACCACCTCCTCGCGCGTAAAGCCGAGCACGCGCAGGCTGGCCAGGTCGCGCGAGCGCTCCGACAGCGACGCATGCGCGCTGCTGTACACCACGCCGGCGGTTAGCACCGCGCCGAAGCCGGTGGCCACCAGGGTGAAGACGAGGATCATCCGCGCCATCGAATCGTAGAAGTTGGCGATGGCCTCGCGGCGGCGCTCGATGGCGACGATGCCGGGACGTGCCTGCAGGCGATCGACCAGCGCATCCATCCGCCGCGGATCGACCTGCAACGCCGCACCGGTCACACGCGGGCCATCGCCCATCAGCCGGTCGAGCACGTCCAGCGGGAGGTAGGCCTGCGCGCCGAACGGCTCGCCGACCACGGCGTGCAATGGCAGCACCAGCTCGCGCTGGCGGCCTTCGCGCGACTGCAGGCGGATGCGGTCCCCGGCGCGCGCGCCGAGCATGTGCGCGAGGCGGTCGGTCATCAGGACGCCGGCGCGCGTGGGCTGGACCGGCTGCATCGCCGCGTCCAGCGGGCGCCGAAGGGTGGCGCCGTCGGACAGGCCGATGATGGCCGAGCGCTGGCTGCGGTTGCGGTGGCGGATGACCACCGGCACCGCACGCTGCGGCTCCAGGCGCAACACGCCGGGCAGGGCGGCCAGCTCGGCCAATGCCACATGCGACAGGGGCTCGACGAACAGCACGTCCAGGTCCTGCCGGCTGGCGAGGCGGTACTGCTGGTCGACCATGCGACCCACGGCGTCCTCATGGAAGCGGCCCAGCATCATCACCGCCGTGCCAAGCGCCAGGCCCAGCGCCGCAAGCACAGTGCGAAGCGGACGGCGCAGCAGGCTGCGTGTCATCAGCCTGTGCGGGACGCGCATGCGCCGGTAGACGGCATGGCGGTCCAGTCGACGCGTGTCGCCGCTGGTGGGCGGCTCGACCCGCATGGCTTCTGCGGGTGGCAAGGCGAGCGCGCGACGCACCGGCAGCAGCGCGCCCGCCAGCGCACTGGCCAGGCTCACCGCGACCGCCAGTACCAGCACCGGGACCGGCACACGGAACGCCAGCGGCGGAAGCCGGTAGAAATCGCCGTACACGCCGGCCAGCAAGGTTCCCAGCCAGATGCCCAGGGCGATGCCGAGTGCGGCGCCGATGACCGCGATCACCACCGCATGGCCCCCGTAGTGCAGGGCGACTTCGCGGTCGCTGTAGCCGAAGGATTTCAGCGTGCCGATCTGCTCGCGCTGCGCCGCCACCAGCCGGCTCAGCACCACGTACAGGACGAACGCCGCCACGCCCATGAACACCAGCGGGAACAGCTGCGCCATCACCCTCAACTGGCGGAATTCCTCGTCCAGGTAGCGGTGCGACATCTGGTCGCTGCGGTCGATGGCGCCGGTGCCGCCGAAGCGCTGCAGTGCGCGGTCGATGTCGGCGATCAGCGGCGCTGTCGGCGTGCTGGCGGCAGTGCGCACGGCCAGCGTGTTGAAGGCACCGTCCATGTCCATCACCGCCTCCAGCACTTCGCGCGGCAACCAGGCGATGACGAAGCGGCGCGGGTCGGGAAACACCGATTGCGGCGGCAACTGCGCGACGAACTCCGGCGAGCCCGCCACGCCCACCATCCGGAACGTCGCGCGCTTGCCGTGCAGCGTCAGTTCGATCCTGTCGCCGATACGCAGGCCGTGGGCATCGACGAAGGCATCGCTCAGCGCCACCGCATCGCGTTCGCCGGGCTGCGGCAACCGCCCACGTAGCACGCGAAGGCGGTTGACCGGCGGGTGCGGAGACGCCGGCACGCTGGTGGCGTGGACCTGCACGGGGTCGGCGAAGCCCGCCACGCGCGCGCGGCCGAAGGCGCTGACGCGCGCCTCCACGGCGGCAACCCCCGGGAGCCGGGCCACCCCGTCGGCCACGGCCAGTGGCGCGCGCTTGAGGGTGGCGAATACGTCGGCGAAGGCGTGGTCGCGGTAGTAGCGGCTGCGGCTGGCGTCCAGCGTGGCCAGGGTGCCCAGCGACATCACCAGCATCGCCACGCCCACGGCATCCACCAGGGCGATGGCGACGACCTGGCCGCGCATCTGCCACAGCTCCCGCCAGCGTTTGCGGCGCAGCACGCTCACCAGTGCAGCTCGCTGGCGGCCACGCGTGCGGGGTTGGCCTCGTCGCGCACGATGCGGCCGTCCGCCAGTGCCATCACCCGCGTGGCCATGCGCGCAATGTCGGCGTTGTGGGTGATCACCACGGTGAGGGTGCCCAGCTCCCGGTTGACCGCCTCCAGCGCCTCCAGCACGCGGATGCCGGTAGTCGAATCAAGCGCGCCGGTGGGCTCGTCGCACAGCAGCACGTCCGGCTGCTTGGCGATGGCGCGGGCGATGGCGACGCGCTGCTGTTCGCCGCCCGAAAGCTGCGCGGGGAAGTGGTGCAGCCGCTCGGCCAGCCCGACCCGCGCCAGTGCGTCGGCGGGCGGCATCGGGTCGTCGGCGATCTCGGTGACCAGCGCGACGTTTTCCAGCGCGGTCAGGCTGGGCAGCAGGTTGTAGAACTGGAACACGAAGCCGACGTGCTCGCGCCGGAAGAGGGTCAGCGCATCGCCGTCGGCACCGTCCAGGCGGTGGTCGCAATAGGCGACGGTGCCCGAGGTTGGCACGTCCAGCCCGCCCAGGATGTTGAGCAGGGTCGACTTGCCGCTGCCCGAGGGGCCCAGCAGCACGACGAACTCGCCGGGGTACAGGGCCAGGTCCACGCCGCGCAAGGCGTGCACTTCGACCTCGCCCATGCGGTAGGTCTTGGTCAGGCCGGTGGCGGTGAACACGGCAGCGCCCGCGGTGGTGCCGGGGCGTGCGGGTGTTTCGGTGGTCGGCACGGGCATGGCGCGGCCCCCTTAGGTTGGAGCCACGGTAGGGGTCGCGCACGTGGCGGGTATTGACCTGCGTCAGTGCCGGGACCGCCCCCTTCATTGACCCGGGTCAGTACGCCCCTCCGGCGCTGGCGCAGGCTGCGAGGGTCGCCGGCGCGCTGCCGGCGCGTCCCCCACGCAGGAGTAGCCCCATGTCCACGCTGACCCGCTTCAACCCGTTCCGGTCGATGGCGCGCTTCGACCCCGCGGCCGAGTTCGACGACCTGTTCCGCAACTTCCCCCTTCGTCCGCTGATGCGCGACATGGAGACCACGCTCTCGGAGATGCGCATGGACGTGCAGGAGGACGACGCCGGCTACCGCGTGACGCTGGACGTTCCGGGCGCGCGCAAGGAGGACATCGAGGTGTCGGTGGACGGCAGCCGCGTCACCGTGCAGGCCGAGGTCAAGCGCGAGGAGAAGCACGAAGGCAAGGACCTGCACGTTGAGCGGTACAGCGGCCGGACCTACCGGTCGTTCACGTTGCCGCAGGAGATCGACCGTGAAAACTGCAACACGCATTACGAGAATGGCGTGCTGACGCTGACCCTGCCGCGCAAGGGCGAGGGCCAGGCCAAGCGGTTGACGGTCAACTGACGGTCCAATCACACAGGGAGCCCACCGATGAAACCGCACATGGCAGTGGCCGGACTCGCGCTGGCAATGGCACTGGTCGGGGCGCCACCCGCACTGGCGCAGGACGCCGCGTCGCAGGCGCCGCCCACCTCCGATGCCGCCACCCGCGAAGACGTGAAGCGCGAGTCGGACGAGGCGGTGGATGCCGTCATGTCCTACAGCACGGCGCGCCGGCAGGCCGCGCAGGAGCGTGCACGCACGGCCCTGGACCGCATGGGCGCACGCCTGGAGCGGCTGCAGGACGATCTGGCCCGCGAGCGCGCGCAGTCCGGCGAGCAGGCCCGCGACGCAGGGGCCTGGATGATGGCCGGGGCCCGTGAGCGACTGGCGCTGGCCAGCCAGAGCATGAAGGAACTGGAAGCCGCGGGTGAGGCGGAGTGGCCGCGCGCCCGGGAGCGCTTCGTCGACAGTTACCGCTCGCTGGCCGATGCGGTCGAGGGCCTGGTGGAGCGCGCGATGCCGGGCCGGCCGGTGCCGCCCGAAGCACGCAGCACCGATGACGACGCGGCCGATGAAGCCGAAGAGGTACGGCCGGAAGACGAACCGCATCCGGGCGACCACCGGGACGACGCGCCGCGCGGCGCATCACCTGGCGCCACACCCATGGGAGCACCGCAATGACCGCCACGACTCGCCGTATCAAACGCGTGCTCGACCACACGGTCGACGATGCAAGCGCCGCCGCCGCCCATGCCGCACGCAGCGCCGAACGCGCAGCCCGGCACTTGGCCGAACAGGTGGGCGAGGGCACCGACCTGGCGCGCGAGCGCCTGCACGATGCCGCCGATGCCACGGGCATGCAGGTGCGCCGCGCGGGCCGCCATGCGGCGCATGTCGCGCGTCGGCATCCGTGGTGGACGGTGGGGCTGGGTGTCGCGGCGCTGGCGGTGGTCGCGGCCGCCGCACTCCGGTCCTCCGCGCGCCACCGTTGAAGCCGGCGGCGCGACGGCGGTCGCGTGACGGCCGACCCCGTGGCGTGCCGCGATGGTTGGCGGCCCGACTGGGCCGCCGCAGGCTTGCGCTGCTGGCACTCGCAGCGCTCCTGCTGGCGATGTTGCTGGCGACACAGTGGATCGAGCCGCTCCTCGCGTGGCTGCTGACGCTGGCGCCGTTGCTCGACCAGCATCCCCTGGCGGGCGCGCTGGCGTTCGTGGTGCTCTCGGCTGCTTCGGCGGTGGTCGCGTTCTTCTCCGGCGCGGTGCTGGTGCCCGCGGCAGTCAGCGCATGGGGCAGCGCGGCGACGTTTGCACTGTTGTGGCTTGGGTGGTGGCTCGGCGGCGGGCTGACGTACCTGCTGGGCCGGGGACTGGCGCCTTCGGGCAACGGCGCGCAAGGGCTGCCAAACGGTCGCGCCGCCGGGTCATCGATGCACCGCCGGGTCGTGCGGCTGGCCGCACGCTTCCCGCCCGGGCTGGATTTCCCGATCGTATTCGCGCTGCAGCTGGCCCTGCCCTCGGAGGTGCCCGGCTACCTGTGCGGTTACCTGCGGGTGCGCCCGCGCGTGTACTTCGCTGCGCTGGCGCTGGCGGAACTGCCGTATGCGGTCGCCACCGTCCTGATCGGACACGGCCTGGTCGCGGGACGCTGGGTGCTGCTGGCCGCGGGCGCTGCGCTGCTGGCGCTGGTGGTCGCCATTGCCACCGTGCGCATGCGCCGCGCCGGCCTCACAACGCGGGACGCTGGGGATTGAGCGGCAGCGCGTAGATCAGCTGGTGGACGTCCTGCGGGTCGCGCCGGACGTGGAAGCCCAGCGACCTTGCGAGGTCGTGCATGCCGATGTTGCCGGCCAGGTCGTAGGACTCCATCAGCCGCAGGCCGCGCTCCTGCGCGATCCTGATCAGCCGCTTCATCAGCGCGGTGGCCAGCCCATGGCCCTGCCAGTCATCGGCCACGACCACGGCGCATTCGCAGCGTTCGCCGGCGTTGTCGGTGGCGTAGCGGGCCACGCCGACGATGTCCTCGCGACCCCCGGCCTGCGTGGTGGCGGCTAGTGCAACGTCGTTGACGTAGTCGATGTCGGTCAGCGCGTCGATCTCCTCGTCGCTGGGCTCGGACATGCTGCCCAGGAACCGCGCGCGCCGCGATTCAGATGACAACCCCTTGATGAAGCGACGGTCGGCCTCTGCATCCTGGCGGCGGAGCGGGCGGATGTGGACGGTGCGACCGTCATCGAGGACGTGGGTCCAGCACGGGTAGTCCGGCCCGGCGTAGATCGTGGGCGACGCGGGCGGGGTGAGGATCTGTTCCATGGGGGTCGGCTGCACGGGTGGGGGAGCCGTCAAGCTCCCGCGCCGCGCCACGCGCCGTGTTGATCCAGGTCAACCCGGCGCGGGTTCAACATCGGCAACCCACGATGCGAGAACGCCCGCGCGTGCTCAGGCATGCGCGGGCGTTCGGTGACCCGGATCGAAGCCGCAAGGCTCAGCCGCGCGTGGTCGACTCCACCGCGGCCAGCTGGTTGGACGGGCAGTCCAGGAAGCGCGAGGACGCCAGCCACTTCTGGTCCGGGTAGTAGGCGAACACCAGGTGGCCGTCCTTGATGGTGTCGATCACTTCGCGCGAGACCGCCTGGCGCAGGGCCGGGCAGCCGAGGCTGCGGCCGAGGCGGCCCTGGCGCTGGGCCTGCTCAGGATTCACGTAGGGCGCACCGTGGATGACGATGGCGCGCGCACGCGCGGCGTCGTTGATGCCCGGCTCCAGGCCGTCCATGCGCATCGAGTAGCCGTTGCTGCCCACGTACGACTCGGCGGTGGCGAACAGGCCGAGGCTAGACTGGTAGCTGCCTTCGACGTTGGAGAAGCTCGTCGCCATGTTGTGGCCGGTGTTGCGGCCGTGCGCGACGTGCTCGGTGTACAGCACGCGCTGGTCGTTGAGGTCGAACACCCACATGCGCGGCTCGGTGGACGGACGCGAGTAGTCGATCAGCGTGAGGTTGGCTTCCGGACGCGCCTGGCCGGAGGCGACGGCGCAGTTGCGCGCCTTCAGTGCCAGGCCGAGGGCTTCGGCATCGACCGTCGGCGCCTGCGCCATGAGCGCGGCCAGCATCGGTGCGGCGATTGCGGCGCTGCCGGCCGAGGCGGTGGTCGTGGCGACCGGCGTTGCGCTCTGTGCGCTGGCCGATGCAGTCATCGGCTGCGCGAGTGCAAGCGACGCAGGCGCACTCGACGACGCGGCGGCGCCCGAGGGGGCGTCACGGCCGCCAGCGGCGGGGGATGCGGTGAGGGAGAGCGACACGGTCGCTGCGAGGACAAGAAACGGCAGTCGGATTCGGCTCATGGGGGTGAAGGCTACGTGATAAAAACGCATGGGTCGACCCGTGAAGAATGTGTCGTTCACCTTTGTTTTTCTTCACTTTCCTGACTATCCGGCGCATCGGTTGAGGGGACAGCCGCTTCGAGGATCGTGAAGCCTTCGGTACTCACGTCCGCAATCGATTCAGGCGTGACCAGCAGCGTGCTGCCGGGCGCGAGCACGGCATGCACCTGAACGGCAAATGCCGGGTCGATGTGAACGCGGCCGGCCGCCACCGCCGTCCGCATGTCTTCACCCGAGCGTTCCGGCGCGTTGTCCAAGCGGACGGGAATCTGCATCCAGTTAAGGGCCGGTTGGCCCGGCGCGAGACGGCTGTCTTCCGCTGCTGTGCCTTCGAGCACCGCGTACGCCTCGGTGCCCATGCCGGCATCGACGCGCACCGGGCCGCGACCGATCTCGATACCGCCGCGCATCACCACCAGCGTCTGGTCCGCGGTGCTGAGCACCATGGTGACTGGACCGGAAGGCGACAGATCGGGTTGCCAGCTCCAGCCGTCCAGCGCCCCTCCATCGTCCACTGGTGCGCCGCTGCCGAACGGTGTGCGCGTGGCCACGCTGGGCGACTCCAGCTGCTGCGCGACCACCACCGTCATGCCGCGCTCGGTGATGCCGAACAGGGCTTCGGAAAAGTCGTAGGGCAGGCGAACGCAGCCATGTGACGCTGGGTAGCCGGGCAGGTGGCCGGCATGCAGCGCGATGCCGTCCCACGTCAGCCGCTGCATGAAGGGCATGGGCGCGTTGTTGTAGAGGTTGGAGTAGTGCTCGCGCCGCTTCTGCAGGATGTTGAAGACACCCGTCGGCGTCTCGTGGCCGGCCTTGCCCGTGCTCACCGGCGAGCTGCCGATGCGTACGCCGTTGCGGTACACCACCGCGCGTTGCTCCTCCAGGCCGATCACGATCAGCACCGGGCCGGCGGGCGCGACCTGCGGCGTCCAGCTGAAGGCCGGTTCCTGCGCCGGCGCTGCTGAGGCACCCGCTATGGCACCCGTCACCAGCGCCAGTGCGAGTGCGAGCGCGACGCCGGCGATGCGACGGTGTCCCCGTGCCGGAAACAGACCCATCAACGCACCACCGTGACCGGCGTCTGGCAGTGCGCCAGCACCTTGCTGGCGACCGAGCCGAGCAGGGCGCTCTTGAGCGCGCTGCGCCCGTGCGAGCCCATGACGATCAGATCGCACTTGCCGGCGCGCACGTGCTTGATGACGGCCTCGGCCGGGTCGGCGACGGCGTGGATCTCGTCGAACGCCAGGCCCGCGCGCTTCAGTGCGCTGCGCGCGCGCCGGGTCGCGTATTCGCTGTTCTCGTGGTGGTAGCGCGCGGTGGCATCGGGCCCGAGCGCCCGGGCGGCATCGGGCAGCAGCGGCGGGTCGGCATGCAGCAGGAACACGGTGGGCGGCTTGGACATCGCCTTGGCCAGCGCTACGACATGCCGCGTGGCGCGCAACGCCATGTCACTGCCATCCACGGCAAGCAGGATCTTCATCGGCGTACTCCTTCGGTCGGGTGATGGCCATGCTGGGCCACGGGCGCGGTCGCGCGCTTGATCTCGATCAAAGCCCGCCCTGTGGGTTACGCGACGCGCCTTTGACGCAGGTCAATCCCGGCCCTGCGCGGGTGCGATGCAATGCAGGCCCCACCCACCGGTTGCGCCGCCATGTTCAAGGACCTGCTTGTCCCGCTTTCCGGTAACCCGGCCGACGCGGATGCCATACGCGCGGCCCTCGACATGGCCGCGCACTTCGACGCCCACTTGGCGCTGCTGGAGATCGTCGCGCTGCCGCTGCCGGCGGCCAGCCCGTGGGGGCTAAGCCCGGACGTGGCGATGGACGGGTTGTACTGCCGCCTTCGCGCCCAGGCCGAGGTCAATGCGGAGAAGCGGCGCCGTGAACTGGCCGACTCAGGCGTGCCGCACGAGGTGCGCGTGGTGGAATCGCTGTTCACCGACTCGGCGCACATGGCGGCGCATTGCGCCCAGTACGCCGACCTGTCGGTGGTGGCAGGCGCGGTGGATTCCACCGCCGAAGGCGCGCGACTGCACGACCTGATCGCCGCGCTGCTGGCGCATTCGGGCCGGCCGGTGCTGGTGGTGCCGCCGCGCAACCGCTCCCCGCGCCCGCCGCGGAACGTGCTGCTGGCGTGGCGTCCGTCCAGTGGCACGACGCGCGCGCTGCACGACGCGCTGCCGCTGCTGGTGCAGGCCGAGCGGCTCGACGTCGTCATCGTCGATCCCACCGGAGGCGAGCGCGGCGACGGCCCGCAGCCGGGCGGCGACATCGCCACCCACCTGGCACGGCACGGCGTGCGTGCCAATGTCGTGGTGCGCGAATCCAAGGGGCGCGATGTCAGCCCATTGCTGCTGGAGCACGCCAGCGCGATGCCTGCGCACCTGATCGTGGCGGGTGGCTACGGGCACTCGCGCCTGCGCGAGTGGGCGGTGGGCGGCGTGACGCGCGAGTTGCTGTTCGGCAGCCCGGTGCCGGTGTTTTTCAGTCACTGAGCCGGCCTGGCGGGCCCGGCGCCGGGGGCACGCCCGGCCTCGCCCATGTCGCCCGAGCGTGCCGCGAGTGTGGCGTGGATGTCGGCGCGCGCCTGCCGGGCCAGCGCCTCGTAATGGTCGCGGAAGATCGCCAGCGCATGTTCGTCCAGCTCTTCCAGGTCCAGCAGGGAGTTGCTGGCATCGCGCGAAACCCTAATCAGCTCGTCAAGCTTGATCTGCATCGCCTCGGTGTCGCGCACTTGGGTGTTCTGGATCAGGAACACCATCAGGAACGTCACCACCGTGGTGGCGGTGTTTATCACCAGTTGCCACGTGTCGCTGAAGTCGAATAGCGGCCCGGAGGCGAGCCAGGCGGCCACCGCAGCTACCGCCAGCAGGAATGCCGACGGCCGTCCGGTGTAGCGCGCCAGCGACTTCGCGGCGCGGTTGAACGCGCCTGTGCCCACGCCGCCCATGCATCTTCTCCCGGACTCACACTGCTTCCAGCCTGGTGGCGCCGGGGCCGCCGGGTATTGACCGGCGTCAACACGGGGCGGGGTGTTACACACCGTTACACGCCGTTACGTGGCTGACGTCGTTCGCGCGCGGCGCCCGGCTAGCGTGGCGTCATCTCCGGAGGGCGCGCACATGCAACAGGCGATTACGGAACGGGCCGCGATGCGGCCGCTGGCGACCACGAGGATGGGGATGATGGGTTCCCATGCGGCGCTGGATGCGGGCTGGCCCTTGATCAAGCATCGCCTGCGCCCCCGACAGCCTTTGTTCCTGGCCGGGCAGGACCGGGGGGCGCTGTACTACGTGCACGCCGGATGCCTGAAGACCCGGGTGATCAGCGCCGATGGGCGCGAGCGGATCACGGGGTTCCCGATGCGGGGAGACATTCTGGGGCTCGAGGCGCTGGACCTGGGCACCTATGCCTGCGACGCCATCGCGCTGGACGTGGGCGAGGCATGGGAGCTGCCATGCCGTCATCTGGACGAGGCGCCGCAGGAGTTGCAGGCCTACGTGACGCGCTGCCTTGCGCGCGAGTTGCGGCGCGACTGGTACTGGATGCTGGACCTGTCCACGCTCAGCGCCGACGCGCGGGTCGCGCTGTTCCTGGCCGACCTGTCCGACCGGCTTGCCGCGCTGGGCTACAGCGCGCACCAGCTGATGCTGCGCATGACGCGCGCTGAGATCGGCAGCTTCCTCGGGCTCACGCTGGAGACGGTGACACGCGCACTGGGACGGTTGCAGGCGCGCGGGCTGGTGTCGGTCGATGGGCGCGTGCTGGAACTGGTCGACCTGGCTGCATTGCGTGGGGTGCCGGCATCCGATGACACCGTTCCGGTCTGTCATTGAAGGCGGGCAATGCTGCAATTCGCCGGGATGCGTTCCTCTGTAGGAGCGGCTTCAGCCGCGATCCGAAGTCGGACGGGCGACAGCTTTCCGATCGCGGCTGAAGCCACTCCTACAGATGCGGACGTGTGCCGCGACTCGTTGTAGGAGCGACGTGAGTCGCGACCGTTGCATCCGAGTGAGGTGGTGTTCGCGACTTACGTCGCTCCTACAGCTGATGGCGTCAGCAACGCGGGTGAGGGGACCGGTCTCACCGGTTCCCGATCGCGGCTGAAGCCGCTCCTACAGGGGGTCTTGGGCGTTGCCGGCATTGGGCGGGTGTGCGGCATCGAGCAGGGCGCGGACGCGGGCGAGCAGGGCGTCGCGCTCGTAGGGTTTGCTGATCAGTTCGAACGGGCCCGGCGCTTCGCCCAGTGGGGCCTCGTAGCCGGTGGCCAGCAGCACGGCGATGCGCGGGTGCGTGTCCTGTGCCGCCAGTGCCATCGCCTGGCCGTCCATCCCGGGGCCGAGCATGACGTCGCTGAAAAGCAGCTCGAACCGTTCGGCCCGCAGCATGGCGAGCGCGGTCTCGCTATCTGGCACGGCACGCACGTCGTAACCGCCCGAGCGCAGGAACGCGATGGCGATGCGGCGCACGTCGGCGTCGTCTTCCACGACGAGCACGCGCTCGCCACGTGATAGCGCCACCGGCGTGGCCCGTTCCGTCGGCAGCTCGACCTCGCCACGCGCCACCGGGAGATACAGCGACACCCGCGTGCCATGGCCCGGGGTGCTCTCGATCCGCAGTCCGCCGCCGCTTTGCCGCGCGAAGCCGTACACCATGCTCAACCCCAGCCCGCTGCCGCGTCCGGCATCCTTGGTGGTGAAGAACGGTTCCATCGCGCGTGCCAGGGTGTCCGGGGGCATGCCCAGGCCGGTGTCGGCGACGTTGATCCGCACGTACCGGCCAGGCGGAAGGTCGTCGTCGGCGTGTTCCTGCGGGACGTCCAGCGCAGAGGCCGCGATATCGATGGTGCCGCCCATGGCCATGGCGTCGCGCGCGTTGAACACGAGGTTGAGCAACGCCGCTTCCACTTGGCCCGGGTCGACAAAGATCGGCGGCACGCCATCGGGCGCGGACGTTTGCAGCACGATGCGCTCGCCCAGCGTGCGCGCCAGCATGCGCTGCAGGTCATCCAGCAACTCGCCCACGTCCACCGCGCGCGGCAGCAAGCGCTGGCGGCGCGCGAAGGCCAGCAGCTTGCGCGTGAGCTGGCTGCCGCGGTCGACGGAGCGCATCGCGCTTTCGATGAGGTCGGCCGCGTCCTCGGTATGCACGTGCGGGCGAAGCAGCTGGAGGCTGCCCGACAGCACCGTCAGCAGGTTGTTGAAGTCGTGCGCGATGCCGCCGGTCAGCTGGCCAAGTGCATCCAGGCGCTGCGCGTGGGCGAGCGCCTCCTCGGCCCGGCGCTGCCGTAGCAGGGTGGACAGCAGGCTGCCGGTCGAGTGCAGCAGGTGCAGGGCGTCGGCATCCACGCGGTCGGCGGACGCGGCGACCAGCAGTGCGCCGGCGACGCGTTCGGTGGCCTGTAGCGGCACCACGACCACGCAGGCATCGCCGGGCCAGCCCGGATCGGTATCGACCAGCAGGGTGGACGGGCAATCGCCGGGTGCGTAGACGACCGGGGTACTTCCGGACGCGGACGCCGAGCCGGGCAGGACCAGGCCGTCGGCCTCGCCGCCACCGATGCGCCAGCCATGGCCCGCCACCGCCTGGATGCGCATGTGCTCGCTGCCCGGCGGGCGCAGTGCAATGGCGACGCCTTTGGCGCCCAAGGCGTTGGCCAGCAGGCTCGCCAACGCATCGAACAGGCCGGGGCCGGTCAACTCGATTGCCAGCTGGCCGACCTGCGCGGCAATCGCGTCGTAGTGCGCGCGGGCCAGCGCCTGGCGTTGGCGCTGGGTGTCGGTGATGTCGCGGATGGACGCGAGGACGTGCGGCGTGCCGCCGTGCACCAGCGGGCTCAGCGCGATTTCGACCGGGAAGCGGGTGCCGTCACCGCGCTGGCCGACCAGCACCTGGCCGGACGTGCCCATGGGGCGCACGTGGGGGTCCTCCAGGTAGCGTGCTCGATGGCCGCGATGCAGCTGGCGCAGGTCGGCCGGCAGCAGGGATTCGACGCCTTGGCCTTCGAGCGTGCCGGGGGCATGGCCGAACATGGCGTGGGCCTTGGTGTTGGCGCGCACGATGTGTCCGTCGGCGTCGACGATCAGCAGCGCGTCGGGCACCGCTTCGAACAGGTGCGGGTCCATCGCCTCAGCGCCGCAACACGTCGGCGGTCAGCACGTAGCCGACGCCCCGCACGCCCTGCACGAGGCCCGGCGCGGCGCCCGCGGCTTCGAGTTTGCGCCGCAGCCGGCCGACGCCGACATCGATGGAGCGGTCGAACGGCCCCGCGTTGCGGCCGTGCAGTGCCGACATCAGGGCATCGCGGCTGAGTACTTCGTGGGCGTGCTCCAGCAGCGTGCGCAGCAGGGTGAACTCCCCCGAGGTCAGCGCCACGGGCTCGCCATCGTCGCGCCTGAGGGTGCGTGCGGGCAGGTCTAGGGTGAATCCGTCGAACTCCAGCCGCCTGGCCTGCGCTGCGGTGGCGGGCGCATGCCGTCGCAGCACCCCGCGCACGCGGGCCAGCAGTTCGTGCAGGTCGAAGGGCTTGGCGATGTAGTCGTGCGCGCCAAGCTCCAGGCCGATCACGCGTTCGCTGGCCGCGCCCCGGCCGCTGACCACGATCGCCGGTGGGCCGCCGCGTTGCTCCAGGTGGTGCAGCAGGCCGAGGCCGTCTTCGTCGGGCAGGCCCAGGTCCAGCAGCACGAGGTCGGGGGACATGCGCTCCAGGCTGTCCCGCGTGGCGCGCGCGTCGCGCGCGTGGGCGGTGCGCAGCCCGTGGTCCCGGAGGAATCGGGACACAACGCCGGCGATCCCGTCGTCGTCGTCGACGACAAGCACGAGGGGAGAAGCCCCTCCCTCCGGGGAACGTCCAGGCGGCTGCGTGCTCATGGCAGTGCGTGACGAAGAATGCGCGCGCCGCCCCCCGGAGGGCAAGGTGGGGGCGATGCCTGCCTTCCGGCATCAGGCCTGGCGGTAGGCGCCGGTCAGGGTATGCAGGTGCAGGCGTTCGGCGTCACGCAGGAACGGGGCGACCAGCATCATTACCTGGACGATGCCATCACGAATGGCGGCGTGTTCGTCGCGGTCGCCGCGCGCGGCGGCGTAATTGAGCCAGAACGTGGCGACCACCAGCACGTTGGTGGCGGTCGCGGCCAGCTCGTTGGCCGAGGCGCGGATCACGCCGGCCTGCAGCAGGCCATGCAGCACCCCGTGGGCCTGCCCGTCGGCGCGCTTGAGGATGCGCGCGAAGCGCAGGCGCAGGGTGCGGTTGCGGCTGAGGATCTCGACCAGGTCCCGGTGCAGGAAGCGGTAGTCCCAGATGCACTCGAACACCCGGTGCAACTGGAGCCAGACATCCTCCAGGCCGGGCAGGCGGTCTTCCGGCGCGGACAGCGCGGCATCCATCCGCGCCTCGAAGTCCGCGAACAGGTGCTCGATGATGTCGTCCTTGTTGCGGAAGTGGTAGTACAGGTTGCCCGGGCTGATCTCCAGCTCGTCGGCGATGTGGTTGGTGGTGACGTGCGGCTCGCCCTGCGCGTTGAACATCGCCAGGCTGCAGTCGAGGATGCGCTGTCGCGTCTGCCGGGCCATCGATGCACGGCTCAGCGGCGGAGCTGCGCGACCAGGTCGATGTAGCGCTGCTTGGCCTCTTCCTGGTCAACACCCTTCATGCGCGTCCAGGCTTCGTACTTGGCCGAACCGACGAAATCGAAGAAGCCCGGCTTCTCGCCGTGGACGTCACCCTCGGTGGCCTGCTTGTAGCAGGCGTACAGCCGGAGCAGGGTGTCGTTGTCCGGTCGCTCGGGCAGCACCTGCACGTCGCGCGATGCCTGCTGGAAACGTTCTTCGAGATCGGTCACGGCGGCCTCCGCGGTGGCGCCTGGCGAGCGAGGCGGCATGACAGCACGCGCCCGCGAGTGAATCAACCGCCTCCGAGCCTGCGGACCCGAAGGCTAGAACGCGCGGCACTGCCGGAAACGGACCGAATTGCGGCTGCCGGGCGGCGGCTGCAACTGCAACCGCGATGCGCGCAGGTCGGGGTACTGCTCGAGTACCGCGCAGATCCCGGGCACGTACGCATCGATGTCCTCGCCGGACTGGTAGACCACCAGCGTGGACGGCGTGGACCAGACGGCGCGATCGACGCCAGCCACGGTGGAGACGCCCTCGGCCACGGCCTGGCGCTGGGCTCCCTCGTCCACGGCAGGTGCCGGGGCGGCGTCGGTGGCGGGTGTCGCGGCACTGGGGGACTCGGGCGCGGTCGATGCAGGCGCGGTCGACGGCGAATTGGACGGCGCGATGGACGTCGAGCTGGTCGGTGCCCGCGACGTTCCTGCCGGCATGACCATCGCGGTAAGTACTCCCACCGCCAGGCCGACGGCCAGCGCCAGGCCCCACCCGAGGCGTTGTTCGCGTGCCACCTGCACGCGCGCCTTCTCCGCCAGGTCCTGGTGCAGGCTGGGCGGGATCAGCGGGTCGATCAGGCTCCAGAGGGTAGGGCCATCGATCAATTCGATGCCACGCGGATTGCGGTACGCCTCCGCATCGATGCGGCCGAGTGTCGCCAGCACGCCGCCGGCCGCGCTGTCGAAGCGCACCGCGTCGGCCAGCTCGTCGACCTGCTTGCGTCCGATGCGGTAGTTGGCGCCCTGCTTGCAGCTCAGCAGCCAGTCGCGCCCGTCGCGATGCAGCATCAGGTCCGCCTGCTTGCCGCGCTCGGCCAGCGGCGTGGTGCGGCTGACCTCGAAGCCCTGCGCCTGCAACGCCTCGATGACGAACTGCGAGAACTCGCGCCAGCGCATGGCGGCCAACGCGGCAATGCCGCCCTCGGTCTCGAGCCGGGGCACGCGCACTTTCTGCAGGTAGAACGACAGGCCCATGCCTGCCAGAACGGCGGCCACGAGGCCTGCTATCACCGGAACCACTGCCTGCATCGCGCCCTCGCGCCCTTGGGAAGGCGGCGACTATACGGGTCGGCAGCTGATTGGGAAGTGAGCCGCTCACCGTTCAGGGGTGCACGGCGACAGGAGGGCGGGGACCCTAAAAAAAAACGCCGCCCGGTCGGAACCGGGCGGCGTCGGCTACATCGTTGCGTGTTGCGGGTCGTTGACGCGTGGCGTCAGTTGGTCGCCCCCGGCGCGGCCGGGGTAACGGCCTCGGCATTCGGCGCGGCACCGTCGTCCACGACCGGCGTGGCCAGGCCACGACGCTCCAGCAGCGGCTCGATGCGCGGCTGGCCGCCACCGGTGAAGTCGCTGAACAGCTGCAGCGCGTCCTTGCTGCCGCCCTGCGACAGCAGCGCGTTGCGGAAGCGGTCACCGTTGGCGGTGGTCAGGCCACCGTTCTCCTCGATCCAGGCGACGGTGTTGGCGTCCAGCACCTCCGACCAGATGTAGGCGTAGTAGCCGGCCGAGTAGCCGCCCATGATGTGGCTGAAGTACGGCGTGCGGTAGCGCGGCGGCACCGGTGCGTAGTCCAGACCGACCTTCTTGAGCGAGGCGGCCTCGAAGTCCATGACTTCGTCGGCGTCGGGCAGCTGGTCGGCGGTGAGCTGGTGGTACTCCTGGTCGATCATCGCCGCACCCAGGTACTCGGTGGTGGCGAAGCCCTGGTTGAACTTGGCAGCGGCCACGACCTTGTCCAGCAGCTCCTGGGGCATCGGCTCGCCGGTCTCATGGTGCTTGGCGTAGTTGGCCAGCACGCTCGGCCAGTCGGCCCACATCTCGTTGACCTGCGACGGGAACTCCACGAAGTCGCGCGGCACGCTGGTGCCGGAGAACATCGGGTACTTCACGTCCGAGAACATGCCGTGCAACGCATGGCCGAACTCGTGGAACATCGTGGTCACCTCGTCCCAGGTCAGCAGGGTGGGCTCACCCTCCGACGGCTTGGGGATGTTCTGGTGGTTGGCCACGACCGGCTTGGTGCCTTCCAGCTCGGACTGCGAGACGTAGGAGTTCATCCACGCGCCGCCGCGCTTGGAGTCGCGCGCGTACGGGTCGAAGATGAAGATCGCCAGCTGGCTGCCGTCCTTGTCGAACACGTCGTAGGTCCAGGTGTCCGGGTGGTACTTGGGCAGGTCGGTGCGCTGCTTGAAGCTGATGCCGTACAGCTGGTTGGCGGCGTGGAACACGCCGTTCTCCAGCACGTTCATCATCTCGAAGTAGGGCTTGAGCTCGGACTCGTCGAACGCGTACTGGTCCTGGCGGACCTTCTCGGCGTAGTACGCCCAGTCCCAGGGCTGCAGTTCGAAGCTCGGCTCGCCCTTGGCGGCCTGCTCCTTGTCGATCATGGCCTGCAGCAGGGCGCCCTCGCGGCGTGCGTTGGCGACCGCGGCCGGGGCCAGGCGCTGCAGCATCGCGTTGACGGCTTCCGGGTTCTTGGCGGTCTCGTCGGCCAGCACGTACTCGGCGTGCGTGTCGTAGCCCAGCATCTTCGAGCGCTCGGCGCGCAGCTTCAGCACCTGCGAGACGATGCCGGTGTTGTCGAACTCGTTGCCGCGGCTGCCGCGGGCGACGGACGCCTCGTGCAGCTTCTGGCGCAGGGCGCGGTTGGTCAGGTAGGTGTTGGGCGGCTGGCCGGTGGTGTTCTGCAGGGTGATGACGTACTTGCCATCCAGGCCACGCGACTTGGCGGCTTCCTGCGCGGCGGTGATCGCGCCATCGGACAGGCCGTCGAGCTCTTCGAGCGTGTCGACGGTGATCGCCGAGGCGTTCACTTCCTTCAGCACGTTCTGGCTGAACTGGGTGCCCAGCTTGGCCAGCTCGCCGTTGATCTCGCGCAGGCGCGCCTTCTGCGTCTCGTCGAGCTTGGCGCCGGCGCGGACGAAGTCGGTGTGGTAACGCTCGACCAGGCGCACGCCCTGCGCGTCCAGGCCCAGCGAGTCACGCTGGTCGTACAGCGACTGGATGCGCGCGAACAGCTTCGGGTTCAGCGTGATGGCGTCGCTGTGGGCCGACAGCTTCGGCGCGTACTCGGCCTGCAGCTTCTGGCGGGTGTCGTTGGTGTCGGCGCCCAGCAGCGAGAAGAACACGGTGGCGGTGCGGTTGAGCACGTCGCCGGCCTGCTCCAGCGCCAGGATGGTGTTGTCGAAGGTCGCCGGCTCCGGGTTGTTGGCGATCGCCTCGACCTCGGCCAGGTGCTCGGCCATGCCGCGATCGAAGGCCGGCGCGAAGTGGCTGTCCTTGATCTGGTCGAAGTGCGGGTACTTGAGCGGCAGGGTGCTCTCGGCGAAGAACGGGTTGCTGGCTTCGGCGGTCACGGACGTCTCGGCGGTGGCGGTCTGTGCGAAGGCGGGCGCGGCGGTGGCGGCAATGGCCACGGCCAGCGCCAGGGCAAGCGGATGCTTCATAAGACGGGAACCTCGTCGTAGGGAACCACCAAGCCTACCGGATGCCGCTTGAACCAGCCCATGACGAAAGACATGGCGCTTGTTGCGCTGCAGCACGCGTTTCCGGTCATTGGCCGGCGCTAGACTCGCGCGGTCGCCGGGTGCACCTGCACCCGCATCCAACGCCAGGGGACTGCCATGAAGCCGTCAAAGCAGGTGTGGTCGAGCGTCGCGTTCGGGATCGTGCTGGGACTGATGGCCACCACGGCGCTGGCCGAGGAAACCCTGCGCTATGTCGCGCTGGTGGACGGCGGCAAGCAGGCCGGCCACCAGACCGTCACCCGGGGCGACGACGGCGAAACCCGGGTGGAGTTCATCTTCAAGGACAACGGTCGCGGCCCTGAGCTGAGCGAGCGCTACACGCTGGCCGAGGACGGCACCTTCCTCACCTACCAGGTCGAGGGCGAATCGACCTTCGGCGCGCCGGTCGCCGAGTCGTTCAGCCGCGACGGCAATACCGCACGCTGGAAGTCGACCTCCGACGAAGGCCAGGCGGAGCTGGACGGCACCGCGATGTACACGCCACTGGGCGGCACGCCGCAGGCGTTCGCCGTCGCGATATCTGCGCTGGCCGCTCGCGAGGACGGGCGGCTGCCGCTGATCCCCGGCGGCACGCTGACCATGCGCAAGGTGGCCGACGCGCGCGTGGGCGAGGGCGGGCGCGCCCGCGACGTGCAGCTGGTCGTACTGACAGGCGTCGGGCTGACCCCGACGTTCGCTTGGACGACCACCGGCGCGTCGCCCCGGCTGTTCGCCTTCATCTACCCCGGTTTCCTGCAACTGGTCGAAGAGGGCTACGAGGCCGATGCGGCTGCACTGGAGACCCGCCAGAAGGCGGCGGAAGCCGAAGCACTGGTCGCGTTGCAGCAGCGGCTGGGGCATCGCATCAAGGGCACTACGCTGATCCGCAACGCGCGCGTGTTCGACAGCGAGGCCGGCACGGTCGGTCCGGCCAGCGACGTGCTGGTGCGCGACGGGCGGATCGTGTCGATGGCCGGCGGCGGCAGCGAGCAGGCGGTGGCCGATCAGGTCATCGACGCCGCGGGCCGCACGCTGCTGCCGGGCCTGTTCGACAGCCACGCACACATCGACCGATGGGGCGGCGGGCTGCACCTGGCCGCGGGCGTCACCACCGTGCGCGACATGGGCAACGACAACGCCACGCTGCAGCAGCTGATCGCCGACGAAAAGGCAGGCACGCTCATGTCGCCGCGCGTCGTGGCGGCCGGTTTCATCGAGGGCGAGAGCGAGTTTTCCGCGCGCAATGGCTTCGTCGTCAAGACGCTGGACGAGGCGAAGGAGGCCGTGGACTGGTATGCCGCGAACGGCTACCCGCAGGTCAAGATCTACAACTCGTTCCCGAAGGACCTGTTGCGCGACACGGCCGCCTACGCCCATGAAAAGGGGTTGCGCGTCAGCGGCCACGTGCCGGCGTTCATGCGGGCCAGCGAGGTCGTCGAGCAGGGCTATGACGAAATCCAGCACATCAACCAGCTGCTGCTGAACTTCTTCGTCGACGACACCACCGACACCCGCACGCTGACGCGGTTCTACCTGGTGGCCGACAAGACCGCGGGCCTCGATTTCGACAGCCAGCCAGTGCGGGATTTCATCGACCAGCTGGCGCGCGAGGAGGTGGTGGTCGACCCGACGCTGGCCACGTTCGACTTCATCCGCCACCGCGCGGGCGACATGTCGCAGGCGTTCGCGGCAGTCGCCGACCACCTGCCGCCGGACCTGCAGCGCAACCTGCGCGTGGCGCAGATGAAGATCCCGGACGACGCGACGGCGGCAACGTACGAGAAGAGCTACGAGAAGCTGGTGGCGTTCGTCGGGCTGATGCACGAGGCCGGCATCCCGATCGTGGCCGGCACCGACGAAATGCCGGGCTTCACCCTGCAGCGCGAGCTGGAGCTTTACGTGCAGGCCGGCCTCACCCCGGGCGAGTCGCTGCAGACGGCCACGTGGAACGCGGCCAAGGTCGCCGGCGTACTGGAGGACCGCGGCACCATTGCGCCGGGCAAGCGGGCCGACCTGATCCTGGTCGACGGCGACCCGACGGCCGACATCGCGGCCATCCGACAGGTGGCGATGGTCTTGAAGGGCGACACGGTGTACTACCCCAGCGAGATCCACCAGGCGCTGGGCATCAAGCCGTTCGCCGAGCCGGTGAAGCTGCAGGCGCGGTAGGGGCTTTGTAGGAGCGGCTTCAGCCGCGAACCTTCGCTGCAGGAGCGACGCAGGTCGCGAGCGGGGTCTCGGCGCCGGAATGATCGCGGCCCACGTCGCTCCTGCGCCGGCTTCCACCTTCTTCGCCGCTGAAGCCGCTCCTACACTGTTGAAACACGACACGGAGGTTCCACCATGCCCACCGCCTACGACTTCACCGCCACCGACATCGACGGCTCGACACGCCCGCTGGACCAGTTCCGCGGCAAGGTCCTGCTCATCGTCAATGTCGCGTCCCAGTGCGGGTTCACGCCCCAGTACGCGGGGCTGGAAAAGCTCGCCCGCGAGTACGGATCGCGCGGCCTGGTGGTGCTGGGTTTTCCTTGTGACCAGTTCGGCCACCAGGAGCCGGGCGACGAGGCGGAGATCAAGGATTTCTGCTCGCTGCGTTATGACGTGACGTTCCCGATGTTCTCCAAGGTCGATGTCAACGGCAGCGACGCCCATCCGCTGTGGACCTGGCTGAAGGACGAGAAGGGCGGGTTCCTGGGGATCGACGCGATCAAGTGGAACTTCACCAAGTTCCTGGTCGGCCGCGACGGCCACGTGATCAAGCGCTATGCGCCTACCGAAACCCCGGCGTCGCTGGCGGGCGACATCGAGGCGGCGCTCGCGTGACGCCGGTGGCCGAGCGCAACCGCTACCGCATGCGGTTCACGCTGGAGGGGCGCCACCTGCACGTGCGGGTCGTGGGGCACAAGGACGACCTTGAGACGACGATCGCGTGCTGGAAGGAAATCGCCGCCGAAGTGCGCCGCACCGGTGCGGTCACGCTGTTGGTGGAGGACGACATGGACGGCCCGCCGGTGCCGCCCGAAGTGCTGCCCGACTTCCTGCAGGCGCTGGACGGGCAAGGGCTGGATCATGTGCGCATCGCCTACGTGGAGGCGATCCCCGAGCGCCTGCCGAAGGTGGAACTGGCAGAGATCCTGGCGCGCGAGCGCGGCTTCACGGTGCGCGTGTTCGCCAACCGCATGGACGCGGCCGTGTGGCTGCGCCACGGCGAGCGTTGAGCGCCTACTTCTCTACGAACGCCCGCTCGAACACGTATTGCCCCGGCGTGCCGATGCGCGGAGCGGCGGTGAAGCCGCGGCCGTCCAGCAACGCACGGAAGTCGGCCAGCATCTGCGGGCTGCCGCAGATCATGGCGCGGTCATGCTCCGGGTCCAGTGCTTCGAGGCCCAGCTGCTGCATCATCCGGCCGGTCGCCATCAGGTCGGTCATGCGGCCGCGGTGGTCGTGGCCGCGGTGCTCGAACGGCTCGCGGGTCACCGCCGGGTAGTAGTGCAGCCTGTCGGCGATCGTCTCGCCCAGGAATTCATGGCGCGGCAGTTCGTTCTCGATGTAGTCGCGGTAGGCCAGGTCCTGCGCGTGGCGCACGCCGTGGCAGAGGATCACGCGCTCGAAGCGCTCGTAGGTCTCGGGATCCTTGACGATCGAGAGCCACGGTGCAAAGCCGGTGCCGGTGCCCAGCAGGTACAGGTTGCGGCCCGGGTGCAGGTCGTGGATCAGCAGGGTGCCGGTCGGCTTGCGGCCGATCAGGATGCTGTCGCCGGGCTTGATGTCCTTCAGCCGCGAGGTGAGCGGGCCGTCGGGCACCTTGATGCTGAAGAACTCCAGCTGCTCTTCCCAGTTGGCGCTGGCGATGGAATACGCGCGCAGCAGCGGCCGAGTGCCGCCGCCCGGTTGCTCGACCGGCAGGCCGATCATCACGAACTGGCCGTTGTCGAAACGGAAGCCGTCGTCGCGGGTGGTGGTGAAGCTGAAGTAGTCGTCCGTCCAATGGCGGACGTCCAGCACGGTTTCGGTGCCGAAGGCTGCGGACATGCGTCGGGTGGGGGCGATGCGTGGGGCCGGGCATTCTAAACGACGCGGCCGAGGCGCCCTTCGCGGGCGTTCAAAGCCGGCAGCGTCCACTCCCTCCCCTGCATGCAGGGGAGGGCTGGGGAGGGGTGCACTTCAAACACCGTGGTCGATGCAGGCGGATTCCGGGGGGCATGTGCCATGCGGACGCCCGAAAAACGCCTGCTCAGGCGGCGCCCGACGCCCCTGGGACCGCCCCGTCCGCAGCCGCCTCGCCCAGCGTCGGCCGCTGCCGGTCGCGGTCCACCTCGCGGCCGATGCCGCCCAGGTCGGCCGATTTGATCAGCCCCAGCTGCGCGGCGTGTTCGGCGATCGCGCGGCTGTCGCGGGCACGCAGCATCGGCACGGAGGTACCCGCGACGCTTTCGATGTGCCGGTCCACGCCGGTATCCAAGGGGCTGTCCACGCCGGGGTCGACGTCGCGGATGTAGATCGCCGCGATCCTGTCGGGGAAGGCGCGGGCCGCTTCGGCATAGAGTTCGGCGTCGGCCTGTCCCGAGTCGCCCAGCAGCACCCACTTCATCTCCGGGAATCGCTCAATCAGCGCGATGGCTTTCTCCAGCTTGTGGCCGTGGCCCTCGCCCTTGATGAACTGCCCCGGCTCAAGGCCCAGGTCGCGCAGGAAGATCGGCCCACACGGGATGGCGTTGAGCTCCATGAAGTCCTCCAGCAGGTCGTAGAGGTTCCACGGGGAGCTGGACACGTAGAAGACCGGGTGGCGGCCCGTGCCATCGGCGCCACGCTGCAGCGCCGTGTAGAGCGCAGCTACGCCATCGAGCGGTTTGCGGGTGCGCGCGTTGTGCAGGAAGGTGAGCTGCGCGGCGGTCTTCCAGTCGACGATGGAGCTGTGCAGCACGGTGTCGTCGATGTCGGAAATGATGCCGAAGCCCGCGTGGGGTGAGACCTGCAGTACCGGCTGCGGCGTGGCGAGCGTGCCGTCGGCCAGCGACACCATCGCGTTGTCCCAGGCGCAGTCGCTGGGCGTCACGTGGGTGTCGAAGGATGCGCGGTAGTAGCCCTCGTGGTCGCTGCGCACGTCCAGCTCGACGTCGCGGAAGCGCAGCTTCAGCGCCTCATCGGGCACTTCGTCGCTGGCGAACCGCCGGTAGGTGTCGAGCAGGTTGTCCCACCACGGGTCGGCTTCCTTGGGGCCGGTTTCGGGCGCGTCGTTGAGGACCCGGCCGATCAGCTCCACGCCGCGTGCATCGGCGAACCCGCGGTAGGCCGCGATATGGCGTGGCTTGCCCAAGCCGAACCGCTCGCTGAAACGGCGCTTGGCGGCATCGAGGTGCTCGTCCAGGTCGATCGCCGCCTCCTGCAGTTGCTGGCGGGCGACGTCCTGGAAACCGGTTGGGGCGGGTACCTGTCCGCTCATCGCGGCCCGCGCTCCTCGCGCGGCTTGGCGCGGCGGTCGCCCAGCAGGGCGCTGACCACGATCGCGATGCCAAGCCCCGCGCCGGTCAGGAACAGCAACAGCGCGATGGCCGGATAGCCGACCAGCCTGGGTCCGCCCTCGTGGTCCATCATCATCGCCGAGGCGAGGATCAGCGCGGCCGTCACCACGCCGGCGCTGATCCGGTTGGCGATCTTGTGCAGGCTCTCCAGCAGGTGCGATTCCTCGAGCCCGGTGACGCGCACCTGCATTCGGTTGTCGGCCAGCAGCGACAGCACGTCGGATACCTTGCGCGGCGCTTCGCGCACCAGCTCCTGCACCTCCATCAACTCACTGGCGAGGTTGGCCGGCGACAGCGACTTGCGCAGCCGCTGGCGCATGACATGGTCCAGGTGCTCCTCGACCACGCGCTTCATGTCCATTTCCGGGTCCAGGGCGTGGGCCACGGACTCCAGGTTCAGCAGCGTCTTGCCCAGCAGG
This sequence comes from Novilysobacter selenitireducens, assembly GCF_020026895.1. Lineage (GTDB taxonomy): Bacteria > Pseudomonadota > Gammaproteobacteria > Xanthomonadales > Xanthomonadaceae > Lysobacter_C > Lysobacter_C selenitireducens. Next base: position 702,762 of record NZ_JAINZW010000002.1, on the reverse strand, counting down.
CTCATCTCCGGCGGCGTGCGCAGCCCGCACGCGGTCGCCAGCCGCACCAGCTCCAGCATCAGGCGGCCTTCCGACTGGGCCTGCGCGCCGGATCGGGCGGCATAGCGCGAGACCATCTGGCCGACGTCGCGGTAGTAGCGCTCCTCGTCGAAGTCCTCCAGGCGCGTACCCATGTCGACCGCTTCGGTCGCGACCTGTTCGCCGCGGCCATCCACGGCGGCGAACAGCAGCTTGAGCAGGCGCTCGCGTTGCTTGGGTGGGACGTGGGCCACCATGCCCAGGTCCAACAGCGCCAGCCGGCCGTCGTCGGTGACCAGCAGGTTGCCCGGATGCGGGTCGGCGTGGATCTCGCCGTGGACGAACACCTGGTCCAGGTAGCCGCGCATCAGCGCGGTCGCCAGCGGCCCGAGGTCGCGCTCGGTGCGCTGCAGGCCGGTGATGTCGGTGGCCTTGGTCCCGGTGACCAGCTCCATGGTCAGCACGCGCGGGCGCGTGAGGTCCCACACCGGCGTGGGCACGAACAGCTCCGGGTAACCGGCGAAATGCGCGTTGAACCGGTCCAGGTTCTCGGCCTCGGTGCGGTAGTCCAGCTCGGCCAGCAGCGTCTTGCGGAACTCGTGCACCCAGTCGGCAAAGCGCATGCGCCTGCCGAGGTCGGTCATGCCGTCCACACGGCTCGCGAGCGTCGCCAGGGTTTCCAGGTCATCGCGGATCGTGTCGACGATCCCGGGGCGTTGCACCTTCACCGCGACCATCCGGCCGTCGCGCAGGGTGGCCCGGTGCACCTGGGCCAGCGACGCGCTGCCCAGCGGCACTTCGTCGAACTGGTCGAACACCTTGTTGAGCCGCGTGCCCAGCGCGTCCTCGACCGCTTCGCGCACCTCGTCGAACGGGATCGGCTCGCAGTCGTCCTGCATGCGCTCCAGCGCCAGCAGGTAGGGCGGGGGGACCATGTCCGGACGCGTGGACAGCGCTTGGCCGATCTTGATGAAGGTAGGGCCCAGGGCCTCCAGGTCGTCGACGAAGGCCTCGGGCTGGCCCTCGGTGGCGTCATCTTCAACCGCCTCCATCGACGCGGCATCCAGATCCAACCCGGTGAACACACCGGCACTGCGATATTTGACAAGGAAGCGCAGGATCTGCGCGCTGCGGGCGAGCCCGCGGGTGGTGTCGGTCATGGGGGTGGCTCCGTGGTTGGCGGCAGCCTACGGGGAGCGGCGTCAACGCCGTTTCATGTGGGCCCGGCCCCGCGGGCGGGACCTCGACTAAGGAGGTGAAACGATGGCAACGCTGTGGACGGTGGGGCATTCCAACCGGAGCTGGGACGAGTTCCTCGACATCCTGCGCAGCGCCGGGATCGAGGCGGTGGTGGATGTCCGGCGATTCGCGGGGTCGCGGCGCCACCCGCATTTCAGCGGGCAGGTGATGGCCGAAGAACTGCCGCGGGCGGATATCCGATACGTACCCATGCCTGACCTGGGCGGGCGCCGGCAGGCGTCGCCGGACTCGCCCAACGACGCCTGGCGCAACGCAAGCTTCCGTGGCTACGCCGACTACATGGCCACGCCGCCGTTCCGGCAGGCCAGGGAGCGGCTGGCAGCGCTCGCGCAGGAACGCCGCACGACAGTGATGTGCGCCGAAGCGTTGTGGTGGCAGTGCCACCGCGGGTTGATCGCCGACGCCTTCAAGGCCGACGGCTGGGAGGTAGTCCACCTCATGGGCGCCGGCCGCACCGACGAACACCCCTACACGAGCGCTGCGCGCCTGGAGGAAGGGCGCCTGGTGTACTCGGCACCTCCGGCGCCCCAGGCCGGGTTGTTCGATTGAGCGGGCGCGGCCAGCCCGCGCCCCTTGCGCCCGGCATCAGCGATAGCCGGCCGCCTGCAGCTCGAACAGTTCGGCATAGCGCCCGCCGGCGGCCATCAGCTCCTCATGGGTGCCGCTGGCTTCCAGCCGGCCTTCGGCCAGTACCAGGATGCGGTCGGCCATGCGCACGCTGGAGAAGCGGTGCGAGATCAGCACGGCGGTGCGCTGGTCCGACAGCTCCTTGAAGCGCTGGAACACCTCGAACTCGCTGCGCGCGTCCAGCGCCGCGGTGGGTTCGTCCAGGATCATCACCTGCGCGTCGCGCATGTAGGCGCGGGCGATCGCGATCTTCTGCCACTGCCCGCCCGACAGGTCCACGCCGGTCTTGAAGCGGCGCCCGATCAGCTGGTCGTAGCCCATCGGCAGGCCCGCCACCACCTCGTCGGCCATCGCCCTACGCGCGGCCTCGCGGATGCGGGCGGTGTCGTCCATGGCATCGATCTGGCCGACGCCGATGTTTTCGCCCGCCGTCAGGTGGTAGCGCACGAAGTCCTGGAAGATCACGCCGATGTTGGCGCGCAGGTCGTCCAGGTCGTACTCGCGCAGGTCGCGGCCGTCCAGCAGGATGCGGCCCTCGTCGGGGTCGTACAGCCGCGCCAGCAGTTTCACCAGCGTGGTCTTGCCCGCACCGTTCTCACCGACCAGCGCCAGCACCTCGCCGGCGCGCAGCTCGAACTCCAGCCCGCGCAGCGCCCACTTCTCGGCATCGGGGTAGCGGAAACCGACGTTCTCGAACGCAAAGCCGCGCGCGATCGGCCGCGGCACGGCAAGGGCGTGTTCCGGCGTGGCGATCTCCGGTTCGATTTCGAAGAACGAGAACAGGTCCTCCAGGTACAGCGCCTGGCCGGCCACCTGCGAGAAACCGACCAGCAGCCCCTCCAGCAACTGGCGCAGGCGCCGGAAGCTGCCGGCCAGGAACGTCAGGTCGCCGATGGTGAAGTCGCCACGCACGGTGCGCCAGGCGATGTAGCCGTAGGCGACGTAGTAGCCGGCCGTGCCCAGCGCCGCCAGAGCGGTGCCCCAGAAGGCGCGGCGCCGGGCCAGGTCGCGGTTGGCGCGGAAGAAGCCGTCGGCCAGCTCGCGGTAGCGCGCGATCAGGAACGTGTGGAGGTTGAAGATCTTCACCTCCTTGGCGGTCTCGACGCTGGCGCCCATCTGGCGCACGTATTCGAGCTGGCGCCGCTCGGGCGTCCACGCGAAGTTGAGCGAGTAGCCCAGCGCATTGAAGTGCGCCTCGCCGACGAAGGCCGGGATCAGCGCGACGGCGAGCAGGACGATCAGCCACGGCGCGTACACCAGCAGGCCGATGGCGAAGCTCACCACGGTGATGCTGTCCTGCACCTGCCCGAACAGCATGCTCATCAGGTTCATCCGCCCCATCGTCTGGCGACGGGCACGGTCGAGCTTGTCCTGCAGGTCCGGGTCTTCGAAGTCCTCCAGGTCCAGCGTGGCCGCATGCTCCATCAGGCGGATGCTGGTGGCGTTGGTGAACAGCTCCGACAGCAGGCCGTCGCTATAGCTGACCAACCGGCCCAGCAGGTCGGACACGATCGCCAGGCCGAACTCGATCGCCAGCAGCCACAGCAGGGTGTCGAGTACGCCGCTGGCCCATGCCGCACTGAGTGTGTCGAAAGCGAGATCGGCGGCCACCAGGCGCACGGCCTCGTCGATGATCAACTTGCCGACGTACAGCATCACCACGGGCAACAGCGCCCGGATGACGCGCAGGCCGAGGCTCATCAGTGTCAGCGTCGGGCTGGTGGCCCAGATCTGCTTCAGGAACGGCCGCAGGTTGCGCAGCGCATCGAAGCGTTCGCGCAGGCTCGGCTTGGCTTGGGGCGAGCCTTGCGGCGCACGTGGGGAAGGGGGCATGACGCGATTCTGCCCAGTCAACTTGATGAATGCATGAAAGCCAATGTTTTCGTGCCTTTCAGCTAACGGGCACGTAACCGCACCGGTGGTTATCTAGCGTGGCTAACGCTCCACCCGCCGGTACGCCGGCATTCCCCAGGAGAGCGAAAGTGAAAGAACGTCAGAACCAGGACAACCCGCGTCAGGCCCCGGGCCAGAACCAACCCGGTCAAGGGCAGCACGCACAGGACCAGAAGACCAGCGGCCAGCAGCAGACCCGGAGTCAGGGCCAGCAGAGCCCGCAGGGGCAGGCCAAGCAGAGCCCGGGGCAGGATCGCGACCGGTAAACCCACGTCTCACATGCGGAAATGAAACGGAGTCATGCGCCCCGGCGGACAGCCGGGGCGTCTCGTGTCGGACCGGCATGCCGATGCCGCGTCCACCACAGGGAGTGGCAATCGCCGTGGCGCGCGGAATCGATACGTTCCCGGTGCGCGGAGACGCCGTTGCCGAACAACGATTTTTGATCGCGCGCAGTTGGCCGGCCGGGTGTCATCGAGGCGTAACGCCCCGGTCAATGAGGTCGGCTAGAAAGGTGCTCATCCCCCTTGTTGGAGACGGTCCATGGAGCAGTGGCTTCCGACGCGTACCGACCCGCCATGCCACCTTCCGGTTGCAAGGGCACCGGAGCTGCCCAGCGCAGGTGGGGCTGCGCTGCCGCCCGAATCCCTGTGGCGGTTGCTGCAGCAGGCCCCGCACCTGGTGCCGCGCACACCACGGCCGCAGGTACGCGAACTCGACGAGTAGCGTCCGGCGGCGGGTAGCACCGGGGTCCCCGCACGGGACGCCCGGTAGACTATGCGGCCCCACCGCCAGCCTGTTGCCCGCCGTGAGCCCAGCCGCACCTCGCACGACCCCCGCCCAGCCGATCCGCCAGGACGACTTCATCCAGTCCGTGGCCGATGCGCTGCAGTACATCAGCTACTACCACCCGGTGGACTACATCCGGAACCTGGCGGCGGCCTACGAGCGCGAGGAGTCGCCAGCGGCGAAGGACGCGATCGCGCAGATCCTGATCAACTCGCGCATGTGCGCCGAGGGCCACCGTCCGATCTGCCAGGACACCGGCATCGTCACGGTGTTCCTCGAGATCGGCATGGACGTGCGCTGGGCCGACGCGACCATGGGCGTGGAGGACATGGTCAACGAGGGCGTGCGCCGCGCCTACAACCACCCCGACAACAAGCTGCGCGCCAGCGTGCTGGCCGACCCCGCCGGCAAGCGCGCGAATACGAAGGACAACACGCCGGCCGTGGTCAACATGAAGGTCGTGCCCGGCGACACGGTCGACGTCATCGTTGCGGCCAAGGGCGGCGGCAGCGAGGCCAAGAGCAAGTTCGCGATGCTCAACCCGTCCGACTCGATCGTCGACTGGGTGCTCAAGACCGTGCCGACGATGGGCGCAGGCTGGTGTCCGCCGGGCATGCTCGGCATCGGCATCGGCGGCACCGCCGAGAAGGCGATGCTGCTGGCGAAAGAGTCGCTGATGGAGCCGATCGACATCACCGACCTGCAGGCCCGCGGCCCGTCCAACCGCGCCGAGGAGCTGCGGCTGGAGCTGTACGAGAAGGTCAACGCGCTCGGGATCGGCGCACAGGGGCTGGGCGGCCTGACCACTGTGCTCGACATCAAGGTCAAGGATTACCCGACCCACGCCGCCAACCTGCCGGTGGCGATGATCCCCAACTGCGCGGCCACCCGGCACGCGCACTTCACGCTGGACGGCAGCGGCCCGGTCACGCTGGAGCCACCGTCGCTGGCGGATTGGCCCGAGCTGACCTACGACGCCAGCAAGGGCCGCCGCGTCGACCTGGACACCGTGACGCGCGAGGACGTGGCGTCGTGGAAGCCGGGCGAGGTGCTGCTGCTCAATGGCAAGCTGCTGACCGGCCGCGATGCCGCGCACAAGCGCATCGTCGGCATGCTGGATGCGGGCGAGCCGCTGCCGGTCGACCTGCGCGGACGCTTCATCTACTACGTCGGCCCGGTCGACCCGGTGCGCGACGAGGTCGTCGGTCCCGCGGGCCCGACGACGGCCACGCGCATGGACAAGTTCACCGAGCAGGTGCTCGACCAGACCGGCCTGCTGGGCATGGTCGGCAAGGCCGAACGCGGCCCAATCGCGCTCGAAGCCATCCGCAAGCATCGCTCGGCGTACCTGATGGCGGTGGGCGGCGCGGCGTACCTCGTGTCCAAGGCGATCAAGGCCGCCCGCGTGGTGGCGTTCGAGGACCTGGGCATGGAGGCGATCTACGAGTTCACCGTGCAGGACATGCCGGTCACCGTGGCCGTCGACAGCCACGGCGAGTCCGTGCACAAGACCGGGCCGCGCGAATGGCAGGCGCGCATCGGCAAGATCCCGGTGGTGGTCGAGCCGGCCTGATCGCCGGCTCTGCCTGAGACGCTTGCGCCCTTGTAGGAGCGGCTTCAGCCGCGATGCCTTTCTGTAGGAGCGACGTAAGTCGCGACCGCGCAATCCTCCGCCCCTTCGCGGTCCCACTTACGTTGGTCCTGCATTCGGGGCGGCGCGCGGCGGGTGTTTGCGGGTGAAGCCGCTCCTACAGCCGGGCGACGAGTTCCTTCAGCCGCTTCCGGGTCCCGGCCGCCTGCAGGTAGTCCGTCGCCAACTTCTCCAGCGCGAACACGTTGGTCGAGCTGGTGTCGTCCAGGTCGTCCATGCCGACTACCAGGTCGGTCTGCATGCGGAAGTAGCCGTCGCCGACCAGGTGCCGGGCGATGTAGTCGACCGAATCGGTGTTGCCGTCGAACAGCACGTCGATGATAGGGATGGCCCACTCCAGCGCGCCCCATTCGCGCGCGGACTTCAGGTCGATGGGGCGGTTGCGCTCTCCGGTGCCCACCGACAACACGGTCAGGTCGTGGCTGTTGTCCACGCGCGCGTCCTTGCGCATGGCTTCGGCGATCGCGCAGGCGGTCGGGTTGTTGGCCACCACGCCGCCGTCGATCAGCGCGCAGCGGTAACCCTCCACCGTCATCGGGTGCGCGGGGAAGTAGGTGGGCGCGGCGGCCGAGGCCCGGCACACCTCCCAGATGGGCAGGGCCTTGTGCTGGGCCTTGAAGCTCTTGAACACCACCGGCGTGCGGGTGACCGTGTCGTAGGCGGTGACCAGCGTCGGCACCTTGAGCTGCCCGAGCGTCGTCTTGCCGAACACTTTCTTGAGCACCTTCTCCAGCCCGGCACCGTCGTAGCGGGGTGCGGACGGACCCTGCGTGAAAAGCCGGCCCGCGCGCGACCACAGTCGACTGGCCAAGCCCGGGAAGATGGTGTGCCGCTCATCGCGATACAGGTCGGCCAGCTGCGCCGACGACAGGCCGATGCCCAGGCCGCAGGCGACCAGCGCACCGGTGGAACTGCCGGCCAGCAGGTCGAAATGCTTCAGCAATCCGCCGGGCTTGCCCGCATGCGCCAGCGAATCCTCCACGCCACCCAGCCACAGGCTGGTGACCAGTCCGCGGATGCCACCGCCGTCCAGCGACAGGATGCGTTGCATCTTCATGCGCGAGTCCTCCGATGCCCGGGGCGACCAGAGTACGGCTATCGGGTTGCAGGGAGCGAGACGCCACGGATGGGGCGTCTCCCCCAATCGGCCGGGTCGGCGGGGTCCCTAGAACCACTCCATCAGCGAGATGCCCAGCCCGACATAGGTCGCCCGGTGGTTGTAGTCGATCAGGCTCTCGCCATAGCCGTCGAACACCTGCACGTGGCCGCGCAGGGTGCGGTTGATGGGGAAGCCCCAGTCGAACTGCAGTGCCCCGCGCGAGTCCTCGCCGCCGCGCAGCGTATGCCGCGCCATCAGTGCCAGCTCATGGCCGCCGCGCGTGTGCACCAGCGTCAGGTCGCCGCGGCCCATGTAGTCCTCGATATCCGGGTTGTCGTCGTCGCTGCCATCGGGCACGCGCCACCACGGGCGCAACGTCAGCGCCCAGTTGTCGCGGTCCAGGGCGACGGTGCCGATCACCCGGTTCCAGCTGCGCGAGAACGGGTCGGAACGGCCGTTGGACTGGTGGTTGATGCCGATCGACGCCATGCGCCCGTGCCAGCCGCCCAGCCGGTAGCCGTTGCGGAAGACCAGCAGGATCTCGGGCTCGTAGTTGGTCTCCCGGAAAGGACGCGAGTTGTCCCCGTTGTAGACCTGCCAGCGGGAGCTCTGGGTATAGGCCATCCAGACGTCGCCGTTGTCGCCGAACAGGTTCTCCAGCGCCTTGGTCTTGAAGCTGATCTGGAACTTGGTCTCGACATCGTCCAGCGCCAACGGCTCGGTGACGGTGTTGTCGGGGTTGGGCGATTGCGGGGTCGTGTTGACGTTGGTCGTGAAGAACGCCGGCAGCAGGTACACCGGCTTGTAGGCGCGGAAGTTGAACACGCCCAGCTTGGAGTCGCGTGCCAGCTCCCAGCGGCTGTCGAGCAGGCTGCCCTTGCCGGCGTTGGCGATGCGGGCTTCCAGCGCCTCCGGTCCGTCCTCGGCCTGGAACAGCTCGCCGATCGCTTCGCGTGCCCGCTCAGCCGGCGGCAGCGCCTGCCGGCGGAAGCGCTCGTAGGCCTCGATCTCCTGCTTGGCCTGGCGCGCTTGCTCGGCAGCCTCGTCGGCCTGCTCCGCACTGGCCCGGTCCCGGCCGAATACCGCGTCGTAGCACGCCAGCCGCTCGGAGTCGGCCTCCACGGCGCGGCACGCGTCGGCGGCGGACACCGGCGCGTCCTGGGCGAACGCGACCGGCGCGAGCGCGGCCAGGAGCGCTGCGGAAGCGCCGCGCATCACAGCTGCGACTTGATCGGCAGGATGAACTTCTCGGCGAACTTGTCCTTCCATGGGCGTGCCTGCCACAGGTCGTAGGTGTATTCCTTGGTGTGCTTCAGGTCCGACTCGAACACTTCGGTCATGCGGGCGGCGAATTCACGGTCATAGATGTTGAGGCTGGCCTCGTCGTTGAGGCGGAAGGAGCGGATGTCGAAATTGGTCGAGCCCACCGACACCATTTCACCATCGATGATCAGCAACTTCACGTGGATCATCGTGGGCTGGTACTCGTAGACCTCCACACCGGCAAGCAGCAACTCGCCCCATTCGGCCTTCGACGCCAGGCGAACTGTTTCCGAATCGATGTGCTTGCCCGGCAACAGCAACCGGACCCTCACGCCCCGGTGCCGCGCGGCGATGATCGCTTCCATGATCAGGTCATCGGGCACGAAGTAGGACGCGGCCAGGTCGATCGTCTCCTCGGCAGCGGCGAGTGCCAGCAGGTACATCAGGTGCATGCTCTCGCTGCCGCTGGCGGGCGAGGCGATGAACACGTGCGCGGGGCTCTGGCCGACCTCCTCCAGTGGCGGGAAGTAGTCGGGACCGTTGAGGACCTCACCCGTGGTCTTGATCCAGTTGTCGTTGAAGGCCGCCTGCAGCTGGGCCACGGCGGGGCCCTCGATGCGGAAGTGCTCTTCGCGCCAGTGGTCGGGGTCCTCGGCGTTGCCCATCCACTGGTCGGCGATGCCCACGCCACCGGTGAAGCCTACGCGGCCGTCGATGACCAGGATCTTGCGGTGAGTGCGGTTGTTGAGCCGCCCGATGTTGTACCAGTGAAGCGGACGGTAGCGTTCGACCTTGACGCCCGCGTCCTCCATGCCCTTGAGCATGGAGTCCTCCATCTTGACGCTGCCGGCCCAGTCGATGGTCACGTGCACCTTGACGCCGGCGCGTGCGCGCTCGGACAGCGCATCGGCGAACTGTTTGCCGACGTCGCCGGACCAGTAGATGTAGGTCTCGAAGGTGACCGTGCGCTGCGCCGAGCCGATGGCCTGCAGCATCGCGGGGAAGATCTCGGTGCCATTGCGCAGCGGGGTAATGCGGTTACCGGGCAGGATCGCCGGCCCCATCATTACGCCCATTTCCCGCTGGAACTGCGGGTCGCTGACGGCGTAGCGGTGTTCGATCTTCTTTTCCAGCGTCTTCTCGGGTGTCGCGAAATTCATGGCGATCGCCGCCACCAGAATCGTGGCGAGCACGGTGATCACGATCGTCCAGGTCATTTTCTTGCGGCTCCAGTTGCGTGGCATGGCGGTCCCCCTTTGAACGCGCGGAACTCTGGGTCAAGCGCCCGTTAAGCGGTGTGAACGCGCAGCCTCAGACAAACCAAGCCAACGCGAACAGCCCCAGCATCGCGAACGCCAGCCCCAGCTTGAGCACGGTGCCGATGACGATGCCCACCCAAGTGCCCAGGCCCACCTTGGCCGCGGCGTGGATCTGCCGACCGTGGATCAGCTCGCCCACGAGCGCCCCGAGGAACGGGCCGGCGAACAGCCCGATCGGCCCGAAGAACAGGCCCACCAGGGTGCCGACAACCGAGCCCACCAGCGCGAGCCGGCTGGCGCCCACCCGTTTGGCGCCCAGCATCGTGGCCAGGAAGTCCACGACCAGCGACAACACCGTGAGCAGCCCCAGGAGGACGAGCATGGGCACGCCCACTTCCTGGAAGTCTCCCGCCCATGCCGCCAGAGCCATCCCGGCGAATACCAGCGGCAGGCCGGGCAGGGCGGGCAAAACAGTGCCGGCGATACCGGCCAGGATGAGCACGCCCGACAGGACGTAATAAAGCGTTTCAGCCGGCATTTCCTTTCCCCATGAGGCCCGTCGGGCCGTGATTGCATTCTTAAAATACGCCGGGTAATTTTCGAGCGCTGTGTTTGTCAAGGGTCACCGTGGACCGTGGCCCGAAGCGGTAGATCCAGGCTCCGCCTCGTCGTTCGCATCTCGCTTGCTCCTTGCAACCAGCCCCGCAGTCCACCTTACCTGGCCGCCCGGCGGCCTCGCTTCCCAGCCACGTTCCACCAGGAGCACGTCATCATGTCGAACCGTGAAACAGGCACCGTCAAGTGGTTCAACGATGCCAAGGGGTTTGGTTTCATCAGCCGCGAAAATGGCGAGGACGTATTCGTGCATTTCCGCGCGATCCAGTCGCAGGGGTTCAAGAGCCTGCAGGAGGGCCAGAAGGTTTCCTTCACCGTAGTGCAGGGTCAGAAGGGTCTGCAGGCGGACGCGGTCGAGCCGTTGTAAGCCGCCAGAATGCGTTCCGTGATTCAGCGGATGCCGTTGATCCCCAAAAAAAGCCCGGCCATTGGCCGGGCTTTTTCGTGGCATGTCGTGTGGGCGATCAGCGGGCCCACGCGCGTCCGTTGTAGACGCGGACGTAGGAACCTTCGCGAATGCCGCCCAAGTCGTTCTGCGTGACGACCGTGGTGCGACCATCCTGCATGCGCACATAGACGTTGTAGGAGGCGGCCTGGGTACGGTTCTGGATCGCGTTGCCGGCCACCGCGCCCGCAACCGCGCCTGCCACCGTCGCCGTGTTCTGGCGGCCCTCGCTGTCGGTCTGGTTCTCGGCGATGGTGCGGCCGGCCGCAGCGCCGACGAGACCGCCGAGCACGGCACCCGTGGCGTTGGGCACGTTGCTGCCGCTGCTCACCTGCTCGATGCGCGTCACCGTGCCGCAGTCGTAACAGTTGGCAGTGCTGTTGCCGTAGCCGACGCCTGCACCCGCGCCTGCGGTGCCGTAGCCGGAGGTCGCACAGCCGGCCAGTGCCAGTACCGATGCGGTGGCGACGCCGAGCAATCGAAGGTTGATGGTGTTCATTCCGCTCTCCTCAATGGTTGGACGGGTGGCGGAACCGCCACGCGCCGCCACCGTAGGAAGCGATCCGTGAACGAGTGATCAACCTTTGTGGGGGCGGTTCATGATCAAAAGCGATAAGTCAGACATCACTCTGCGGCGGGAGCCGCCATGCATGGTCTGAGCCGCCACTTGATCACGGGCGGTTAGCCGCGGAAGTCCTGGTGGCATGCCATGCACGCCTTGCCGATGTTTTCCGACGTCGCGGTGGCGCTGGCGCAGTTCAGGGGCGGGCTGCCGAGTGCGTCGTCCAACGTCGCGCGCAGGCGACCCGCATGCTGGGTGAAACGGCTGTCGTCGCGCAGGTCCGGCAGCGCAGGCTCCAGATCGTTGGCGAGCACGCGGAGCGACTGCAGGTGGGGCAGCACGTCAGTGGCTGCGCAGCGGTTGGCCTCGATCGAGTTCCCCAGCTGCGCGAGGTGCGCCTGCATCATGTGCATCGCCGCATCCGGGTAATGGTCGGTCCAGTCCTTGCGCGACTCCAGTGCACGCATGAGCATGACCACGCCCAGTACACCGATCACCAGGCCCAGCAGGAACAGGAACAGATAGCGCGAGCCGTTTCCCTTGCGTCCGTCCGGCGTGGCATGGGGGCGTGGATCGCGGGGCTGGGTATCGGTCATGGCCTGGCCTCCTGAATGGGTCGCGGGACGATAGCACGCAGGCCTGTCGCAACCGCCGGGGCCCGGTGGCGCCTTAAACTATGCCGATGCCCGAACTTCCCCTCGATTCCGGTTGGTATGACCGCTTTGGCGGTATCGACCGGCTGTACGGCCGTGGCGCGCTCGTGCGCCTGTCCCAGTGTCGTGTCGCCATTGTCGGCCTCGGCGGGGTCGGCTCCTGGGTGGCCGAGGCGCTGGCACGCAGCGGGGTGGGGCACCTCACCCTGATCGACGCCGACGACCTGTGCGTGTCCAACACCAATCGCCAGTTGCCGGCGTTGGAGGGGCAGTACGGCACGTTGAAGGTGCAGGCGATGACGGAGCGCAGCCGGGCGATCAACCCGGCCATCGAAGTCGACGGACAGGCGTGTTTCCTCACCGCGGGGAATATCGAGCCGATGTTGGAGCCAGGCTTCGACCTGGTGCTGGATGCCTGCGACAGCTTTCGCAGCAAGGTCGAGCTGGTCGCCTGGTGCCGGCGGCGCAAGCAGCCGGTGATCGTCTGCGGTTCGGCCGGCGGACGCACCGACCCGACCCAGGTCCGCGTGCGCGACCTGTCGCGCACCGAGCATGACGCAATGCTGGCGCTGATCCGCAAGAAGCTGCGGGCCGACTTCAACTTCCCACGCAACCCGTCGCGTTATTTCGGCGTGCCTGCGGTGTACTCACTGGAGAACGTGCAGTACCCGCAGGCCGACGGCCGCGTCTGCGGCATCCGGCCGAAGGTCGACGGCGAGGCGGGCTTCAAGCTGGACTGTGGCGCGGGCCTGGGCGCGGCTACGCACGTCACCGGCGCGTTCGCGTTCGCGATGGTGGCCAAGGCGATTCCGATGCTGCTGAAGGCGCCGGCCCAGGCGGAACCGGAGGCCCGGGCGGAAAGGGTTACGCAGGCGGAAGCTTGAACAGCCGCTCGGCATTGAGTCGGGTGGCCTGGGCAACGAGGTCCGGCTTCTCGTCGCGAAGCGAGGCGATCGTGTCGAGCACCCTGGTCAGGCGCGCGGGTTCGTTGCGCTGGCCGCGGATTTCGGCATCGGGCTGGTCCGGCGCATCGGTCTCCAGCAACAGGAATTCGATCGGCATCGTGGCCGCCAACGTGCGTAGGCGCTGCGCGCGCTCATAGGTGACGGGCCCGCCGAGGCCCACCAGGAAGCCTTGCTCCCACAGCTGTTCGGCCTGTTGGCGGCTCCCGGAGAAGCTGTGGACGACGCCGCGAAGGGGTGCGAATCGCCGGATTGCGGCCAGGACGTCGTCCACCGCACGCCGCGCGTGCACGATGACGGGGAGCTCGAAGTCGCGCGCCAGGCGCAGCTGTCCATCGAAGTAGTGCGCCTGCTCCTCGCGGTCCAGGTCCTCGACGAAATAGTCGAGGCCACACTCGCCGATGGCGTGGGGCCGCTCCCGCTCGATCCAGTCGCGCAGCGCGTCCAGGTGCGGCGGTCGGTGTTCAGCCAGGAACATCGGGTGCAACCCGTACGCGGGAAAAAGCCCGGCGCCTTCGTCGCAGACCTGCTTGAGCTTGGGCCAGGATTCGGCTGTCACGGCGGGCACCATCTGCCGGTTGATGCCCGCGCTTCGGGCCCGTTCCAGCACCGCGGCGCGGTCAGGATCGAATTCGGATGCGTCGAGGTGGCAGTGGCTGTCGATCAGGTCCATGGAGTAGCGGGCCCGCACGTCACCTGGAGGTATGCCGGTCCTGTTCGACAGGTGCCTTGCGGTTCTTCCAGTTCGCCAGCAGCAATGTGCCCAGGCCGAACAGGATTTCATCGACGAAGGGAAACGGGTCGGGGACCAGCAGGCTGATCGCGAACAGCGCCGCGGTCAGCTTGAACAGGGTGGGATAGCGCAGCTTGCGGGCCCAGTTCAGTACGGGCAGCAGGACGGGGTTGGGCATGCAGGGTTACCTGGGATGCGGCGCGGACTGAAGCTAGCACGCGTCCTGTGGCGGGGTTCACGGAAACGACAGGCTGACGTTAAAAAATCGGGAGGCGTTCAGGTCCGCAGTGGTGCAATGCCGCCCACACCCAGTGCGGGCACCAGACCCCGCTTCAGGAGGGCAGTAATGAACAAGAATATGCTCGCAGTCGCATTGGCGTCCCTGCTGGTCGGCGGCGTCGCCGTCGCCGCATACAACAGCTTTGCCGATGACGACCGTGTCGACATCGCGACCGCTTCCGATGCCGCCGCCCTTGGCCTTGATGCCGACCTCGTTGAAGACGGTGCCATCGACGGCATCGAGTACGCAGACGTCGTCAACGTGAAGCCGGTCAGCGAGAAACAGGCGCTGTACGCGACCGTGATCGGCACCGACCCCATCAGCGAAACCAGCACCGTTTCCAGCCCGCGCGAAGTCTGTGAGGACGTCGTGGTGCAGGAGCGCCTGCCCGAGCGCGACGGCAACGTCGGTGGCACGGTGGCCGGCGCGCTCATCGGTGGCCTCGTGGGCAACCAGGTGGGCGGCGGCAACGGCAAGAAGCTGGCGACCGTTGCCGGTGCCGTGGGGGGCGGCTACGTGGGCAACCGCGTCGACCGCCGGCACGTCGGTGGCCGCGTCGTCGAGCGTGTCGACCGCCAGTGCCGCACGGTTTCCGACACCTCGCAGTCCTCGCGCGTGGTCGGTTACAATGTGACCTACCGCAACCCGGACGGCACCACCGGCACCATGCGGACTGGCAGCAAGCCCGGCAGCCGCATCTCGCTGGGCAGCGAGGACCAGGTCGTGGGTTACGACGTGACCTACCGCTACGGCAGCCAGCAGCAGACCATCCGTATGGACGACGAGCCGGGCGATCGCCTGCCGGTGATCGACGGCCAGGTGGTCACGCGCACTGCGCTGGTGACCGAGAACGATCGCGGCTAATCGCGGCCGATCGCAAGTTCGAAACAGGAGGGGCCGGTTTTCCGGCCCCTCTTTTCATTTGGGCTACAACCGTTTTCACGTGTTCCGGCGGGGTGCCGCGGCTTCCGGCGCCCCGATACAATGGCGATCTTTGACCTGTCCGAGTCCGCCATGGCCCTGCACCCGTACGACCTCTACGACGTCCGCTCCCTGCTCAGCGAGGAGGAGCGCGCGGTGCAGGACACCGTGGCCCGCTTCACCGACGAGCGGGTGTTGCCGATCATCGGCGACGCGTTCGACGAGGGTCGGTTCCCCAAGGAGTTGGTCGGCGAGATCGCCGAACTGGGCCTGCTGGGTTCGACCCTGCCGGAGGAGTACGGCGGTGGCGGCCTGAACTCGGTCTCCTACGGCCTGATCTGCCAGGAGCTGGAGCGCGGCGACAGCGGCATCCGCAGCTTCGTGTCGGTCCAGTCCTCGCTGTGCATGTACCCGATCTTCGCGTACGGCACCGAGGAGCAGAAGAAGCGCTGGCTGCCCGACATGGCCGCGGGCAAGGTCATCGGCTGCTTCGGCCTGACCGAGCCGCACGGCGGTTCCGACCCGGCCAACATGAAGACCGTCGCAAAAAAGGACGGCGGCGACTGGGTCATCAACGGCGCCAAGATGTGGATCACCAACGGCAACCTGGCCGACATCGCCATCGTCTGGGCGCAGACCGACGACGGCATCCAGGGCTTCGTGGTCGAGAAGGGCATGACCGGCTTCGCTGCCCAGGAAATCAAGCACAAGATGAGCCTGCGCGCGTCGGTGACGAGTTCGCTGTTCTTCGACAACGTGCGCGTGCCGGAGGCCAACCGGCTGCCCAACGTGAAGGGCCTGAAGGGTCCGCTGGGCTGCCTGACGCAGGCCCGCTACGGCATCACCTGGGGCCCGATCGGCGCTGCCATCGCGTGCCTGGACGAGGCGCTGAACTACAGCAAGGAGCGCATCCTGTTCGACCGCCCGCTGGCCGCCAACCAGGCCGCCCAGCTGCGCCTGGCCGACATGGCGCGCCGCATCACCAGCGCGCAGTTGCTGTCGCTGCAGCTGGGGCGCCTGAAGGACGCCGGCAAGATGGCGCCGACCCAGGTGTCGCTGGCCAAGTGGAACAACTGCCGCATGGCGATCGACATTGCGCGCGACTGCCGCGACCTGCTGGGCGGTGCCGGCATCACCACCGAGCACGCGGCCATCCGCCATGCGCTCAACCTGGAGTCGGTGATCACCTACGAGGGCACCGAGACCGTGCACCAGCTGGTGGTCGGCCGCGAGCTGACCGGCATCAACGCGTTCTGACCATGGACACCGGCGAGGGTCGCGTGGGCACCGTGCCATTCGAAGGACGGGTGCCCGACGGGCTGGCGGCCATCCGTCTGGAGACCGAGCGCCTAGTGCTGCGGGTGCCGCGCGTCGAGGACTTCGAACGGTACGCCGACATGTTCGCGCGCGACGAGCTGCGTTCCATCGGCGGCCCGCTGGTGCGCGGGGACGCGTGGCGGCGGTTCCTGCAGATGCCCGGTGCGTGGATGCTGCAGGGCTTTGCCATGTTCTCGTTAATCGAGAAGACCACCGGCCAATGGGTCGGCTTGGCGGGGCCGTGGCAACCCGATGGCTGGCCGGGCACGGAAGTCGGCTATTCGCTGCATCCCGACGCCTGGGGCAAGGGGTACGCGACCGAGGCCTGCACGGCCGCGATGGACTTCGCCTTCGACGTGCTGGGGTGGCGTGAGGTCGTGCACACCATCGCCCGGACCAATGCCGGGTCGCAGTCGGTGGCACGCCGCCTGGGCTCGATCAATCGCGGGCCGGTGACATTGCCGCCCCCTCTGGACACCGTCGATGCCGATCTCTGGGGGCAGACACGCGCCCAGTGGCAGGCCCGCCGATCGTCCGCCGCCGTTTCCTGACCCCACACTTCCGTCGACCCCGTGGCCGGCCACGGGGCGGAGACCTGCATGACCGCTTCGATTCCGACCCCGATCCCGGCCCGCATGCGCGGCCTCAACCGTGCCGAGATCTGCGACGTCAACTTCACCGAGTTCGTCCGCGGTTGGGATGGCCGGCGGGATGCGGCGCCCGCGCCGGACGAGGCGGTGCTCGAGGGTAGCGCGCTGGATGCCGCGGGCTTCCGCGAAGTGTTCGAATCGCAGTTGATCAGCCGCCACCTGGACCTGATGGCGCGCGTGCTGCGCGTGCAGAACAAGGTCTTCTACACCATCGGCAGCTCCGGCCACGAAGGCAACGCGATGGTCGCGCGACTGACGCGGCATACCGATCCGGCGTTCCTGCATTACCGCAGCGGCGGCTTCATGGCCGAGCGCTTCCGCAAACTGCCGGGCATGGATCCGATCATGGATTCGGCGCTGAGCTTTGCCGCCAGCGCCGAAGATCCGGCCAGCGGCGGCCGGCACAAGGTGTGGGGCAGCAAGCCGTTGTGGGTGCTGCCGCAGACCTCGACCATCGCGTCCCACCTGCCCAAGGCG
Source organism: Novilysobacter selenitireducens (assembly GCF_020026895.1). GTDB lineage: Bacteria > Pseudomonadota > Gammaproteobacteria > Xanthomonadales > Xanthomonadaceae > Lysobacter_C > Lysobacter_C selenitireducens. The sequence continues at coordinate 685,288 of NZ_JAINZW010000002.1, read as the reverse complement.
CTCGGCACCGCGATGGCCATCGAGACCGCGCGCCGCCTCGGCCACCCGCTGCCGATCCCCGGCGACAGCATCGCCATCTGCTCGTTCGGCGATGCGTCCAGCAACCATGCCACCGCGCAGACCGCGTTCAATGCCGCGGCGTGGTCGGCCTACCAGAAGCTGCCCGCACCGGTGCTGTTCGTGTGCGAGGACAACGGCATCGGCATCTCGGTCAAGACGCCCAGAGGCTGGATCGCCCGCAATTTCGCCAACCGTCCGGACCTGGATTATTTCTACGCCGACGGCCTGGACCTGGCAGGCGGCTACGGCGACGTGCAGCGTGCAATCGAGCACTGCCGCCGCACGCGCCGGCCGACGTTCCTGCACCTGCGCACGACGCGGATCATGGGCCACGCCGGCACCGACTTTGAAATCGAATGGCGCTCGATCGAGGAGTTGTGCGCCGTCGAGGCGACCGACCCGCTGCTGCGTTCGGCGGCCATCGCCATGGAGTCGGGCCTGATGTCGGCCGACAAGGTGCTCGCGCTGTACGAATCTACGCGCGAGCGGTGTTTTGCCGCGGCGGGCGAGGCTGACCGGCGGCCGAAGATCGAGACGCTGGAGCACGTGATCGCGCCGCTGGCGCCGTACACGCCGCAGGCCGTGCGCGCCGAGGCCACGCGGGTGGACTACGAGGGCCGGCGCATCGAGGCGTTCGGTGGCGAGGCCAAGCTGCCCGAGCGGCAACCGCCCAGGCACCTGGCCATCCAGATCAACAACGCGCTGCACGACCTGTTCGCGAAGTACCCCGAAACCCTGCTGTTCGGCGAGGACGTTGCCCAGAAGGGCGGCGTCTATACCGTCACCAAGGGCCTGCAGAAGGCGTTTGGCCGCCGGCGCGTGTTCAACACGCTGCTGGACGAGACGATGATCCTGGGCATGGCACAGGGCTTCGCCAACCTCGGCCTGCTTCCCATCCCCGAGATCCAGTACCTGGCGTATTTCCACAACGCCTGCGACCAGATCCGCGGCGAGGCGGCCAGCTTGCAGTTCTTCAGCAACAACCAGTACGCCAATCCGATGGTGGTGCGCATCGCCGGCCTGGGCTATCAGCGCGGTTTCGGCGGACACTTCCACAACGACAACTCGATCACCGCGCTTCGCGATATCCCCGGGCTGGTGGTGGGTTGCCCGTCGCGCGGCGACGACGCCGCCACGATGCTGCGCACGCTCACCGCGCTGGCCAAGGTCGACGGACGAGTCAGCGTGTTCCTGGAGCCGATCGCGCTGTACATGACCAAGGACCTGTACGAGCCGGGCGACGGTCGCTGGTTGACGACCTATCCCGCGCCCGACGAGGCGATGACGCTGGGCGAGGGGCGCGTCTACCTGCCCGAGAGCGGTGGCAACGGCGATGACCTGGTCATCTTCACCTACGGCAACGGCGTGCCGATGAGCCTGCGCGCCGCGCGCGAGATCGAAAACCGGCACGGCTGGAAGGCGAGGGTGGTGGACCTGCGCTGGCTGGTGCCGCTCAACGCCGATTACATCGTTGCGCAGGCGAAGACGGCCAAGCGTGTTCTCATCGTCGATGAAGGGCGCCACAGCGCCGGCGTGGGCGAAGGCGTGATCACCGCGATCGCCGAGGGCGGCTTCGGGGCGCGGCCGTTCCAGCGCGTGGTGGGCGTCGACACCTACACGCCGCTCGCCGGAGCCGCGTTCCTTGTCATCCCCGGCGAAGAGGACATCGTCGCGGCGGCCGACCGGCTCGCCGGCTGATCCTCCAGCAGCCGCTTTCCCCGCAATCCCTTTGAACTGCAGGAGCTTCAGCCGCGATTCGATCGCATGGACCGCAGCCCTGGCACGGTTTCGCCGCGTGATCGCGGCTGAAGGCGCTCCTACAAAGGCGGGGTAGGGCGGCGGGCCAGACCAGCGAGAAGCTCGCCTTCGCCCACGGGCTGTCCGTCGACGTGCAGGTCTGCCGCACTCCGCTCCAGCGGCAGGACCGCCAGCGCGACGAAGCCATTGGAGGGGAGGCTGCCACTCGCGGCGACCGTGCCCAGCGGAGTGTCACCGCCACGCACCTCGGCGCCCACGTCCATCGGTGCGTCCGACTCGAGCAGCGCCAGTCCGCGCTTCACCTTTCCCAGGAAGTGCGTACGCGCGACGATCTCCTGTCCCGGGTAGCAGCCCTTCTTCACGCTGAAGGCCGCCAGTCGGTCGAGCGAAAGCTGCTGGGGCGTCCACTGTTCGACCTGCGATTGGGGCAGGCGCGGCAACCCGTGTCGCAGGTCGGCCGCCTGCCACTCCATCTGCGCGCTGGCATTGGGCGCAGCATCTGCGGGCCCGAGGCGGAGCGTTCGCTCACCTCCAGAGCCGCGCATGTCCATCTCGATGAAGCCGCCATCCAGCAGTGCGGCCCGTGCACCCTCGGCTTCTGTGGGCGCCATGAAGGATCCGGTCGCCGCCACGTCATCCAGCACCTCGATCCGCACCTTGCTGCGGAACACGAAGCGCGACAGCGCGGAACGCACCGTTTCGGGATCTGCGTCCGGCAGCACCAGCCAGAGCGTCTGCTCGTCGCGCCGCAGCAGCGCGAACAGGGCAATCACGCGTCCCTTGGGCGTCAGCCAGCCGCTCCAGTGCCAGTCCATTACGCCCAGCGAGGCGACGTCGTTCATGAATTGGGCTTGCGCGAAGGCGATGGCATCGGGTCCGGAAAGGGCCAGTACGGCGTGGCCATCGAGCCGGAAGTCGCTTGGCGACGGGCGTTGCGGGTTGTCAGGCATGGGGGCGGGAATTAAGCTTCAACGCCCCGATGATAGGCGAATCCTCCACTTCGACCGCCCCGGCCGACCCTGACGAGACGCCTGTTCCGGCGTCCGGGGGCGACGGTATCGAGCGCGTGGAAGATCGCGACGCGGCACCGCCCAGGGAGTGGGGCGGACGCGAGGGGCCCGATCCCGTGCGGTATGGCGACTGGGAGAAGAACGGGCGCTGCATCGACTTCTGATGCCTTGCCCCGAACGATCCGCAACGTCGTAACCGCCGTTCCATCCGCCACGCGGCCCTGCCGCCCAGCCGAGACCGCCGCCGCCCATGGCCAGTCGCCCACGTCCTTTGTCGCCCCATCTGCAGGTCTACCGCTGGCAGATCCAGATGGTGACCTCGATCCTGCACCGGGCGACCGGCGTGATCCTCACCGTTGGCAGCCTGCTGATCGTCTGGGCGCTGCTGGCGCTGGCTTCAGGCCCCGAGGCCTGGGGTGACTTCACCGGCTTCGCCGGCTCGCCGCTGGGCTTCCTGATCCTGTTCGGCTGGAGCTGGGCGATGGCGTTCCATCTCATCAACGGCATCCGCCACCTCGTGCAGGACGCGGGGCTGGGTTACCGGATCGAGTCGTTCGTCACCAGCAGCTGGATCTCGGTGATCGGCAGCCTCGTGCTGACGGCGATCATCTGGCTGGCCGCCATGTTCCTGCGGGGTGACGCATGAGCCTGCGCCATCCCCTCAAGACCGCCCGCGGCCTGGGTTCGGCCAAGGACGGTACGCACCACTGGATCCTGCAACGCATCACCGCCATCGCGCTGGTGTTCCTGTCGCTGTACGTCGTCGGCTTCGTCGCGTGGCTGGCCGGTTCCGGCTACGGCGCGGTGCGCGAAGCCGTCGCGCACCCGGCCAACGCGTTGCTGCTGATCGCCTTCCTCGTCGCCGCGTTCTGGCACGCCAAGCTCGGCATGCAGGTGATCATCGAGGACTACGTCCATACCCCGTGGCTGGCCGCGACCGCGCAGCTGACCGTCATTTTCGTGTGCGTCCTCGCGGCCATCGCCAGCGTGCTCGCCGTCATCCGCATCGCGCTGGGAGCCTGATCCATGGGTGCCGCTTACAAGATCCACGAACACACCTTCGACATGATCGTCGTGGGTGCCGGCGGCGCCGGTCTGCGCGCCACCTTCGGCCTGGCACAGAAGGGCCTGAAGACCGCCTGCATCACCAAGGTGTTCCCCACCCGCTCGCACACGGTGGCCGCCCAGGGCGGTGTCGCCGCGGCGCTGGCCAACATGGGTGAGGACGACTGGCGTTACCACTTCTTCGACACCGTAAAGGGCTCGGACTGGCTGGGCGACCAGGACGCCATCGAGTACATGTGCCGCGAGGCCATCCCGGCGATCATCGAGCTCGAGCACCAGGGCGTGCCGTTCTCGCGCACCGACGACGGCCGCATCTACCAGCGTCCGTTCGGCGGCATGACCACCCGCTTCGGCGAAGGCCCGCCGGCGCAGCGCACGTGCGCCGCCGCCGACCGCACCGGCCATGCCATCCTGCATACGCTCTACCAGCAGTCACTGGCGCATGACGCGCAGTTCTTCATCGAGTACTTCGCGCTCGACCTGATCATGGACGCGAGCGGCGCCTGCCGCGGCGTGCTTGCGCTGGACCTGTCCACAGGCGAGCTGCATCTGTTCAAGGCGCAGGGCACGGTGCTGGCCACCGGTGGCTACGGCCGCGCGTACTTCTCCGCGACCTCCGCCCACACCTGCACCGGCGACGGTGGTGGTATGGTTCTTCGCGCCGGCCTGGCGCTGCAGGACATGGAGTTCGTGCAGTTCCACCCGACCGGCATCTACGGCGCCGGCTGCCTGATCACCGAGGGCGTGCGAGGCGAGGGCGGCATCCTGCGCAACGCCAACGGCGAGCGCTTCATGGAGCGCTACGCCCCGAGCGTGAAGGACCTGGCGCCGCGCGACATGGTCAGCCGTTCGATGACCATGGAAATCCGCGAAGGCCGCGGCGTGGGCGAGCACAAGGACCACATCCTGCTCGACCTGACCCACCTCGGGCCCGAGGTCATCCACGAGAAGCTGCCGGGCATCGCCGAGTCGGCCCGCATCTTCGCCAACGTGGACGTGGAGAAGGAGCCGATCCCCGTTATTCCCACCGTGCACTACAACATGGGCGGCATCCCGACCAACTACCACGGTGAAGTGGTGCAGCTGCGCGGCGGCGACCCGGATGCGGTCGTGCCGGGCCTGTACGCCATCGGCGAGGCCGCGTGCGTTTCGGTGCACGGCGCCAACCGCCTGGGTTCGAACTCGCTGCTCGACCTGGTGGTGTTCGGCCGCGCGGTGGCCAACCGCTGCGCCGAGACCATCACGCCCAACGGCAAGGCGGCCACGCTGGCCGGCGACGCGCTGGACGCATCGCTCTCACGCCTCGACAAACTGCGCAATGCCAATGGCGGCACGCCGACCGCCGTCATCCGCGACAAGATGCAGCGCACCATGCAGGCCGATGCCGCGGTGTTCCGCACCGGCGAGACGCTGGCCGAGGGTGTGGCGAAGATGCGTGATATCCACGCATCGTTCGCAGACGTCAAGGTCAGCGACCGCTCGCTGGTGTGGAACTCCGACCTGGTGGAAACCTACGAGCTGGCCAACCTGCTCGACCAGGCGCTGGCCACGATCGTCTCGGCCGAGAACCGCACCGAGTCGCGCGGCGCGCATGCCCGTGAGGACTACCCGGAGCGTGACGACACCGGCTGGCTCAAGCACACCCTGTGCTGGGTCGACCCGGCCGGGCAGACCACCATCGACTACCGCCCGGTGCACATGCACACGCTGACCAGCGATGTGGACGTGATCCCGCCGAAGAAGCGCGTGTACTGACCGGACGCAAGCCATGGCCGAATTCGCACTCCCCAAGAACTCGCAGATCCAGAAGGGCCGGCATTTCGACACGCCGGGCGCCAAGCAGCCGCGCACCTTCAAGGTCTATCGCTGGAACCCGGATGACGGGCTGAACCCGCGCGTCGACACGTACGAGGTGGACCTGGCCGCGTGCGGCCCGATGGTTCTGGACGCGCTGATCAAGATCAAGAACGAGATTGACCCCACGTTGACGTTCCGCCGCTCGTGCCGCGAGGGCATCTGCGGTTCGTGCGCGATGAACATCGACGGCACCAACACGCTGGCCTGCACCAAGGCCATTGCCGACTGCGGCGGCGACGGCGAGGTGCCGATCTACCCGCTGCCGCACATGGAAGTGGTCAAGGACCTTGTCCCGGACCTGACCCACTTCTACGCCCAGTACGCGTCGATCAAGCCGTGGCTCCGCACGCAGAGCCCGACGCCGTCCGACCGCGAGCGCCTGCAGTCACCGGCCGACCGCAAGAAGCTCGACGGCCTGTACGAATGCATCCTGTGCGCGTGCTGCTCGACCAGCTGCCCGAGCTACTGGTGGAACGGCGACCGTTACCTCGGTCCGGCCGTGCTGCTGCAGGCGTATCGCTGGATCGTCGACAGCCGCGACGAGGACACCGGCGCACGCCTGGATGACCTGGAAGACCCGTTCAAGCTCTACCGCTGCCACACGATCATGAATTGCGCGCGGACCTGCCCGAAGGGCCTGAACCCGGCGCAGGCGATCGGCGAGATCAAGAAGCTGATGCTCGCGCGTCGCGCCTGATCCGGGCACGCAAGGGCCAGCTGCTACGGAATCGATCGCCGCCTCCGGGCGGCGATGCTTCAAGGAGGCGTCGCAATGTCGGATACGTCGATCTTCCTGCCCGTGCTGGCGATGGCGGTGCTGACCTTCGCCGTCTGGTGGCGCATGTACTTCATGCGCATCGGCCAGATGAAGCGCGAACGCATCCACCCGCAGCGCGTGGCCACGTCGGTCGAATCGGCCTCGCTGCTGACCGACAGCCGCGCCGCCGACAACTTCCGCAACCTGTTCGAATTGCCGGTGCTGTTCTACGTGGCGATCCTGGTGGCCGCGCATAGCGACCTGGTCACGCCCACCACGCACGTGCTGGCCTGGCTCTTCGTCGCCCTGCGTGTCGCGCACAGTGCGATCCACTGCACCTACAACCGCGTCTGGCACCGCTTCATCAGCTACGCGTTGGGCGGGCTGGTGCTGTGGATGCTGTGGGGCTACCTCGCGCTGGGGCTGCTGAAGGGATGAGCGCGGACGCGCCGCTGCCCGACGACGAGGCCGAACTCCGCCGCCTGCGCTGGCGATGCCGGCGCGGCATGCGCGAGCTGGACCAGATGTTCGGGCGCTATCTCGACCGCGAATGGCGGCAGGCGCCGGCGGCCGAACGCGCTGTTTTCCTACGGCTGCTGGAAACCGAAGACGATAGGCTGTGGCACTGGTTCATGGGGCACGACACGCCGACCGATGCCGAACTCGCACGCCTCGTCCAACACATCCGCGCCATGCCGGCTTGAGTGGCGGCCCTCGGTTTGGCTGGCGGCAGCGTTGCTCGCGCTGACCGCAGGGGCGGTCCTGTCTCTCCTGGCATCCGATCTTCCCCGACCCGTGGCGCTTCCGATGGCGGTGCTGGCAGCGCTGTACGGCTTGCGGCTGGTCTTGCGCGAGCGCTCGCGGCCTTCACGCCAGCTGGTTGCGCCCTCGGACGCTGGGTTGTGGCGCATCGACGGCGAGCCGATGCCCGGTCTCCGGGTGGACTGGCGCGGGCCATTGCTATTCGTGCGCTGGCGCGAATCCCGCCGGCCGGCGAGCCTGGTCTGGTGGCCCGACACGCTGCCTGCCGCGCGACGGCGTGAACTCCGGCTGGCCACGCCGGCCCGCGGGACTGCGCGCGGTGCCGGTTCGATGGCACCATAGCCGCTTCGCCCGGTTGGTCTGCGCATGTTCAAACCCATCCCGGTCGCCATCGGTCTGCGCTACCTGCGCGCCAAGCGACGCAACGGCTTCATCTCCTTCATCTCGCTGGCGTCGATCCTCGGCATCGCCCTGGGCGTGGCCGCGCTCATCACCACGTTGGCGGTGATGAGCGGCTTCCAGCGCGAGATCCGCGACCGCATGCTGCAGATGGCGGCTCACGCGACCGTCAGCGCCTATGGCGAGCCGCTCAACGATTGGCCGCAGGCCGTCGAGCGCGCGCTGGCCGACAAGCGCGTGGCCGGCGCTGCGCCCTATGTCGAGAAGGAGGCCCTGCTCAACGGCGCACGGAACCAACCGGCGTTCGTGCGCGGCATCGTTCCGGAAGAGGAGTCCAAGGTTTCCGTGCTCGGCGAGAAGATGAAGGCCGGCGAGATGGCCTCGTTGGTGCCCGGCGAGTTCAACATCCTGCTCGGGACCGAGCTGGCGCTGTGGCTCGGCGTGGGCGTCGGCGACGACGTGGTGATGACCCTGGCGGACTTCCGCAGCACGCCGGTCGGCGCCGTCCCGCAGCTCAAGCGCTTCACCGTCAGCGGTCTGTTCGAGGTCGGCTACAACGAGTTCGACAAGGGCATGGCGTTCGTGCACATGGACGACATGCAGCGCGTCATGCGCATGGGCGATGGCGTCACAGGCGTGCGCCTGCGCCTGCACGACATGGACCAGTCATGGGAGGTGGCGCGCGATCTCGCGGTCGACCTGGGCGGCCCGTACCGGGTGAGCGACTGGACCAGCGAGAACGCCAACATGTTCCGCGCCCTGAAGATGGAGAAGACCATCATGGCGATCCTGCTGTCGCTGATCATCGCGATGGGCGCCTTCAACCTGGTCAGCTCGCAGGTGATGCTGGTGACCGACAAGCAGGCCGATATCGCCATCCTGCGCACGCTGGGCCTGACGCCGCGTGCGGTGATGCAGGTGTTCATGGTGCAGGGCTCGCTCATCGGCGTGATCGGCACGGTGCTGGGCGTCGTGGGCGGCATCGTTTTGACGCTCAACCTCGAGCACATCCTGCAGGGCATCGAGTCGCTGTTCGGCATGGTGCTGCTGCCGGCCGACGTCTATTACATCACCGGCCTGCCGACGGACCTCCAGGCCGGCGACGTGACCATGATCGCGCTGGTGGCGCTGGCCATGGCCTTCATTGCGACCCTGTACCCGGCTTGGCGCGCCGCCCGCACGGCCCCGGCAGAGGCGCTGCGTTATGAGTGAGTCGACGACGAACGCTTCGGCAGTGGCATCCCACAAGCACACGGGCGAGGTGATCCGGGCCGCCGGGCTGGGCAAGACCTACGCCGAGGGCGACCTGCGCACGCCGGTCTTCGATGGCTTGGACTTGGAGGTCCATGCCGGCGAGACGGTGGCGATCCTGGGCGCGTCCGGCGCGGGCAAGAGCACGCTGCTGCACCTGCTGGGCGGGCTGGACATGCCGTCGGCGGGCGAAGTGTTCGTCGCCGGACAGAAGATGAGCGCGCTGTCGGATGCCGCGCGCGGCACGTTGCGCAACGGTGCGCTCGGCTTCGTCTACCAGTTCCACCACCTGCTGCCCGAGTTCACCGCGCTGGAGAACGTGATGCTGCCGGTGTTGCTCAATGGCACGTCGGTGCCGGAGGCCTCCACGCGGGCACAGGCACTGCTCGAGTCGGTCGGCCTGGGCCATCGACTGCGGCACAAGCCCGGCGAGCTGTCGGGTGGCGAGCGCCAGCGCGCCGCAGTCGCCCGCGCGCTCGTGAACCGGCCGGCCTGCGTACTCGGGGATGAGCCGACCGGCAACCTCGACGAGAAGACCGCCGGCACGGTGTTCGACCTGATGCTGGCACTCAACCGCGAGCACCACACCGCCCTGGTGCTGGTGACCCACGACCGCCGCCTGGCGCGACGGCTGGACCGCGTGCTGGAACTCCACGAAGGCAAGCTCAGGCAGCTGCAACCCGACGAGGTGTAAGGACATGCAACACGCGGCAAGGACGCCGCCCTTCGGAATCTCCGCCGCCCTCGGACTGCTGGCCGGCGCCACCGCGATGCTGTGGGTGCCGGTGTTGCCGCCGTGGCCGCTGCTGGCGACGGCGATGTTGGCCGGCGGCTGGGGCTGGCGGCGGGGTGGGGCGCTTCGCTGGCTCTGGGCCGCGGTCCTGGGCGCGGGCCTGGCGGGGTTGCATGCCGCGCATTCGCTATCGGTGCAGTTGCCGCCCGACGCCGGCCGCCAGGACGTCACGGTGAGCGGCCGTGTCATCGAACTGCCGGTGCACGAGCCACGACGCTCGGTCATGACGTTCCGTGTCGATGACGATCCCGCGCAGCCCGAAGCGCTGCGCGGGCGCCGGTTGCGCATCGCCTGGTACGGAGAGGGCTACGGCGACGCAGCCGGGTCGCCGCACGTGCGGGTACGCGCAGGCGAGCACTGGACGCTGGACCTGCGCGTGCGTCCGCCGCGCGGCCTGCGCAACCCCGGTGGTTTCGACGGCGAGCGCAACGCGATGGTCAAGCGCCTGGCCGCCACGGGCTACGTCCGCAATCCGTCCGAAGCCGTGCGGCTGGCGCCGGCCACGGGCTTGCACGCGTGGCGCGAGTCGATGTCGGACGCCATCGCGAAGGCCGTTCCGTCTCCTTCCTCGCGGTTCGTGCAGGCGCTGGCGCTGGGCGATACCCGCGGCCTGTCGGATGCGGACTGGCAGCGGCTGCGTGCCAACGGACTGACCCATCTGGTGGCGATCTCCGGGTTCCACGTCGGTCTGGTTGCCGGCCTGGCCGCCCTGCTGGCCGCTCTGGCGTGGCGATGCCTGCCGGGCCTGGCGCGCTGGTGTCCCCGCCCGGTCGCCGCTGCAGGCGCCGGGCTCGCAGGCGCACTCGTGTACGCGGCGGTGGCCGGCTTCGCGTTGCCCACGGTCCGCACCGTCCTGATGATCGCCGTCGTCGCCGCGCTCAAATGGCAGCGCCGTCCGGTGCGGATGGCCGAAGCCCTCGCGCTGGCGGCCATCGTGCTGGTGCTGTTCGATCCGCTCGCACTGCTTACCGCGGGCCTGTGGCTGAGTTTTGCGGGCGTGGCATGGCTGCTGTGGTGCCTTCCCGAGCGCGAGCGGCGCCCCGTGCGCGAACTGCTGTCGGCCCAGGGCGTGGCCAGTCTGGGGCTGCTGCCGCTGACGGTGGCGCTGTTCGGCGAGGCCTCACTCGCCGGCCCTTTGGCCAACCTCGTGGCGGTGCCATGGTGGAGTCTCGTCGTCGTGCCCATGGCGCTGCTGGGCACCCTGCTGGAGGTGGTGCACGCCGGTGCAGGCGAATGGGCGTGGCGCGTGGCCGCCGGTCTGTTCGACGCGTCCTGGCCGCTGTTCGGCTGGCTGGCCGACACCGGACTCGCGCTGTGGTGGCTGCCCGAGCCGCGCTGGTTCGCATTGCCCTTGGCGCTCATCGGCGCGTTCTGGCTGCTGCTGCCGCGCGGACTTCCGGGGCGGCCGCTGGCGATCGTGCTCTGGTTGCCGCTGCTGCTGCCAGCACGGCAGTTGCCACATGCGGGCGGCTTCGAACTGACAATGCTGGATGTCGGCCACGGGCTGGCGGTGGTGGTGCGCACTGCCAACCACGCGCTTCTGTACGACGCCGGACCTGCCGTGCCCGAAGGCTTCGATGCAGGCGAGCGCGTGGTGGTGCCCGCGCTGCGTGCCTTGGGCGTGCGCCGCCTGGACCGGCTGGTGGTCAGCCATGCCGACAACGACCACGCGGGAGGCGTCGCGGCGGTGCTGGAGGCGTTCGACGCGCCGATAGTCGCGCCCGGTGGCTCCGGGCTGCTGGGGGGCGAGGGCGCGACCGCCTGCGAGACAGGCCGGCCTTGGACGTGGGACGGCGTCACGTTCGAGTTCCTGCACCCGCCGCCGCACTTCCCGTATCTGGGCAACGAAGCCAGCTGTGTGTTGAGCGTGCGTGGACCCCACGGCCACGCGCTGTTGACCGGCGACATCGGCGAAGTGGTTGAGCGTACGCTGGTGAAGCTGCATCCCGGGCAGGTCGCCGCGGACGTGGTGACCGTGGCGCACCACGGCAGTGCCGGTTCGTCCGACCCGGTGTTCGTCGCCGCCACCCGTGCACGCCACGCGCTGGTGGCCTCGGGCCATGGCAACCGCTTCGGGCACCCCAAACCCGAGGTGTCGGCCCGCTGGCGGGACGCGGGCGCTGACCTGCACGACACCGCCGACGGTGGGGCGATCACCGTCCGATTCGACCCCGGTGGCATTCAGGTTCGGACCCGTCGCGACGCACAACCCCGATTGTGGGACGCACAGGCCCGGAGTGGGACCCGGCGCGGGTTGGATACCGGGGGCTCTGGGCTATCCTACGGGCCGGAATGAAACGGCCCTGGGCCGGAGGTTCGTGTGCTGGAACTGGTCAAGGCCGGCGGTTGGCCGATGATCCCGCTGTTGCTGCTGTCCGCGGTCGCCATCGCGATCATCGTCGAACGGGCCTGGACGCTCCGGCGCAGCGCCGTGATCCCGCCGTCGCTGGGGGATGAGGTGCGGGCGTGGGCGGCACGCGGCAAGCTGGACCCCTCGCACATCGAATCCCTGCGCCGCACCTCGCCGCTGGGCTCGCTGCTGGCGGCTGCGCTGGACGTGCGCGCCCGTCCGCGCGACCTGGTCCGCGAGCGCATCGAGGACGTCGGCCGGCACCTCGTGCACCGCATGGAGCGCTACCTCAACACGCTGGGCACGATTGCCGCATCCGGACCGCTGCTGGGCCTGTTCGGCACCGTGGTCGGCATGATCCAGATGTTCCTCGCCATCGGCGACGGCGGCCTGGGTGACGTCAACCAGCTCGCGGCCGGCATCGGCAAGGCGCTGGTGTGCACGGCGACCGGCATGATCGTGGCGATCCCCGCGCTGATGGCGCATCGCTGGTTCCGGGGCCGCATCGCCGAATACATCGTGGCGATGGAGCACGAAGCCATGCTGCTGCTGGACACCATCGAGCCGCGTCCCGTCACGGCGGTGGCGCCGGTGCGCCCGGCCGCGGCAACGGCCGCCGGCTGAGGCGCCGATGCGAATTCGCGACCACCGCGCGGACGACGAGCCGGACATCAACCTGGTCCCGCTGATCGACGTCATCCTGATCCTGATCATCTTCTTCGTCGTCACCACGACGTTCGACTCGCGCTCGATGCTCGGGCTGGAACTGCCGCGGGCCACCGGTGAGCCGGCCGCCGACAGTGCCACCGCGCTCAGCGTGCTGGTCAATGCCGACGGGCGCTACTTCATTGGCGAGCAGGAAGTCCTGCGCGACGACATCGAATCGCTCAAGACGACGTTGGCCGAGGTGGCCGGCGATGACCGCGACCGCCCGGTGCTTCTGCGCGCAGACGCCCGCACGCCTCACCAGGCGGTCGTCACCGCCTACGACGCGCTGGGGCAGCTCGGCTTCCGCCGCGTGATGGTCGCCACCGCGCCGGCCCCTTCGGCGACGCCGGGGTCCGCCCCGTGAGCCAAACCACCCCGGCCTGGCCCACCTACCGGCGCCTGCTGGGATTCGCCACCAAGTACCGCGGCCTGTTGGCGATCGCGGCGCTGGGCATGCTGCTGGAAGCGGCAGCGGGTGGCGCGTTCACCTGGCTGATGCAGCCCATCATCGACCAGACCTTCGTGGTCGGCGAGGCGGGGGCGCAGTTGTGGATGCCGGCGGCGATCGTGGGGCTGTTCGTGCTGCGCGGCATCGCCGGGTATCTCGCCGACTACTACATGGCGCGCTCGGGCCGCGGCGTGGCCCGCGACCTCCGCGTGCGGGTGCTGGGCAAGTACCTGCGGCTGCCGGGACTGCGCTTCGATGCCGAGCCGGTGCCTTCGATGCTGGTGCGACTGGGGTCGGACAGCGACCAGGTCTCGCAGGCGGCGATCGACGCGGCAAAGGTGATGATCCAGCAGTCACTGCAGATCATCGCCTCGCTGGTGGTGATGCTGCTGGCCAGCTGGCAGGTGACGTTGACGATCCTGGTGATCGCGCCGCCGCTGGCGTGGATCATGGACAAGGTGGCGCGGCGCTATCGCCGTGTCAGCCACCGCATCCAGGAAAGCAGCGCGGTGCTGATGCAGGCCGCCGACCAGGCGCTGAGCGGCCACCAGGAGGTCAAGGTCTACGGCGCGCAGGAGGTTGAGCACGCGCGTTACGCGGCGATTGCCGACAACCACATGCGGCTGAACCTCAAGGTCGAATCCACCCGCGCGATCTCCTCGGCGATGGTGCAGCTGGTGGGATCGATCGGCCTGGCCCTGCTGCTGGTGGTTGCCGGCTGGCAGGCCTCGCAGGGGCGGCTGACCGTGGGCGGGTTCTTCTCGCTGATGATGGCGATGATGGCGATCCTGCCCTCGCTCAAGCAGCTGACCAACGTGCAGAACATGCTCCAGCGTGGCGTGGCGTCCGCGGAGCGCTTGTTCAACGTGATCGACTCGCCCGACGAGCGCGATGCCGGAACGCGGCCGCTGGACCGGGCGCGCGGGGACCTCGAGTTCCGTGGCGTGTCCGCGCGCTATCCCGGGCAGGACCGGGCCGCACTGAGCGACGTGAGCTTCGTCGCCAGGCCTGGCACCGTGACCGCCATCGTCGGGCGCTCCGGCAGCGGCAAGTCCACGCTGATCAAACTGATCCCGCGGTTCTACGAAGCCGAGTCCGGGCAGATCCTGCTCGATGGGCAACCGATCGACGACTACCGCCTGGCCGACCTGCGCCGCCAGATCGCGCTGGTCGGCCAGCAGGTGATGTTGTTCGACGGCAGCGTGGAGGCCAACGTGGCCTACGGCGAGATGGAACGCGCCAGCCGCAAGGCGCTTGAGCAGGCGGTACGCGGCGCCAACGCCATGGAGTTCGTCGAGGACCTGCCCGAGGGTGTGGAGACGTCGATCGGCGCCAAGGGCGGGCGATTGTCGGGCGGCCAGCGCCAGCGCATCGCGATCGCTCGCGCGATGCTCAAGGACGCGCCCATCCTGATCCTCGATGAAGCGACCGCGGCGCTGGACACCGAATCCGAACGCCTGGTGCAGGACGCGCTGGAGCGCCTAATGCCCGACCGCACGACCCTTGTGATCGCGCACCGGCTGTCCACCATCGAACACGCCGACCAGGTGCTGGTGCTGGACCAGGGCCGCATCGTGGAGCAGGGCACCCACGCCGAGCTGCTGGCACGCGACGGGCTGTACGCGCACCTCCACCGCATGCAATTCCGCGAGCCGCAATGAACGCACCGGCCAAGCCACATACACACGGCCCGCACTACTGGTTCGACGAGGGCAGCCCGGTGCCGCTGCATGCGCGGGTGCTCGCCGCCCTGTATGGCGGCATGACCGGGCTGCGGCGCGGGCTGTACGAGCGCAAGCTTCTCCGCCGCAGTCATCCGGGCGTGCCGGTCATCGTTGTCGGCAACCTGATTGCCGGTGGCGCCGGCAAGACGCCGCTGACGGTGGCGCTGGTGGAGCGCCTGCGCAGCGAGGGCTGGACACCGGGCGTGGCCAGTCGCGGTTACGGCCGCGACGGTGACGACCCGCTATGGGTCGAGGCCGACACGCCGGTGGCGAAGTCCGGCGACGAGCCGCTGCTGGTCGCGCGGCAGACCGGCGCGCGGGTGAGGGTGGATCGCAACCGTGCCGCCGCGGCGCGTGCGCTGGTCGGTGAAGGCTGCGACGTTGTGGTCTGCGACGACGGCCTGCAGCACTACCGTTTGGCGCGCGATGTCGAGATCGAAGTGATCGACGGCCGTCGGCGCTACGGCAACGGCCTGTTGCTTCCGGCCGGTCCGTTGCGTGAGCCGACCTGGCGCGGCGCGCAATGCGACTTCCGGGTGGTCAACAGCGGTGGCAATGCCGCGCCGGAGACGGGCTTTGGCGAATGGCCGATGCGGCTGGTGTGCGACCGCGCGCTGCCGCTGGCCGGTGGTCGTCCCCGCGCGCTCGAATCCTTTGCCGGGCATCGCGTGCATGCAGTGGCCGGCATCGGGGACCCCGAGCGCTTCTTCGCGATGCTGCGCGCGCTGGACATCGCCGTCGTGCCGCATGCCTTCCCGGACCACCACCGGTACCGGGCATCGGACTTCGAGTTCGGAAGCCGCCTTCCCGTGTTGATGACGGAGAAGGACGCGGTCAAATGCGCCGAGTTCGTCGACCCGTCGCACTACAGCGTGCCGGTGCGCGCGGAGTTGACCGAAGCCTTCTGGATTTCACTTCTGGATCGACTGGACGGCCGTTCCCAGACGGCAGGGGCCGTGACGTGACCGGACAGCACGCGCACGAGAAGGCCAAGGATGCCGGCGACTTCGTCGTCGTCATCCCGGCGCGTTTCGACGCCTCGCGCCTGCCGGGCAAGCCGCTGCGCCCGCTGGCCGGCGAGCCTCTCGTCCTGCACGTGGCGCGTCGCGCCCTGGATGCCGGCGCGCGCGAGGTGTGGGTCGCCACCGACGATGATCGCGTGGCGAGTGCGCTGGAAGGCGCCGGTGTGCGGGTGGCGATGACTTCACGCGACCACGCGTCCGGTACCGACCGGCTCGCCGAATGCGCGACGCGCGCCGGCTGGAGCGACGGAACGGTGGTGGTCAACCTGCAGGGCGACGAGCCGTTCGCGCCGGCCACGGGCATCCGGCGCGTGGCCTCCTTGCTGGTCGCGTCCGGGGCGGACATGGCGACGCTGTGCGCGCCGGTCGAGGACATCGAAACACTGTTCGATCCCAACGCCGTCAAGGTGGTCGCCGACCAGGCCGGCGACGCGCTGTACTTCAGCCGTGCGCCCCTGCCGTGGCCGCGCGACGCCTTCCAGGCCGATCGCACGCGCCTGCCGCCCGGTGGGCACTGGCGGCGGCACATCGGGATCTACGCCTACCGCTGCGGATTCCTCAAGCGGTTTGCGGCGTTGCCGCCGGGCCGGCTCGAGCAGGTCGAATCGCTGGAGCAGCTGCGGGCGCTGGAAGCCGGGTACCGCATTGCGGTGGCCGACACACCGGCGCCATTTCCGCCCGGCGTCGATACGCCCGATGACCTGGCTCGGGCCGAGGCCCGGCTGAGCGGGCAGGGCTGAACGCATGCGGCTGCTGGTCGCGTGCCTGGGCAACATCTGCCGGTCGCCGACGGCCGAGGGCCTGATCCGCCATCGCCTGGAAGCCACCTCACTGGCCGACCGGGTAACGGTCGACTCGGCTGGTACCGGCGACTGGCATGTCGGACAGCCGCCGGATCGCCGCAGCATCGCGTGTGCGACGGGTCATGGCATCGACCTCTCGGGGTTGCGTGCCCGCCAGATCGGGCCGTCCGATTTTCATGAGTTCGACTGGCTGCTGTGCGCCGACAGCGCCAACCTGCGCGATGTGCGGAAACTGGCCCCCAAGGGCGCGTCCGCGCAATCGGCGCTGCTGCTGGAGTGGGCCGGCCTGGATCAGCGCGAAGTGCCGGATCCCTACACCGGCGATGCCCACCAATTCGAGCGCGTATGGGCGCTGCTGGAACGTGCGGCCGACGGCGTGGTGGCGCGGTTGGCGCGCGAGCTGGGCGACGGACGCTGAGCGCGCGGGTATCGCGACCTCAGCTAACAGCGGACCGTGTGCGCTGGTCGCTCCTTGGGCCGGGACTGGCGCGCGACCGGGCCGCCCCTTGCCCTCGCGCATAATCGGCCCCATCCCCTCGCCGATGCCGCCGTACTTGATCGCGCTTCCTGCTCCTGCAGCCCGCTCCCGCCTGCACGCCGTTGCGTATCGCGATGCGATCCGTGCGGCAGGGGCGTGCGCGTGAGCCGGGCCAAGCCGGCAGAGGCCTTCGACGGCAAGGCCTTCGCCAAGCGCCTGAGCACGGCACCCGGTGTGTACCGGATGATCGCCGCCGACGAGGGCGTGCTGTACGTCGGCAAGGCCAGCGCGCTGAAGAACCGCGTCGCCAGCTACTTCAACGCCACTGCCAAGTCGGCCCGCATCGCCTCCATGCTGCGCCAGGTGGCGCGCATGGAGGTCACGGTCACGCGGACCGAGGCCGAGGCGCTGATCCTCGAGAACCAGCTCATCAAGTCGCTCAAGCCGCGCTACAACGTGCTGCTGCGTGACGACAAGAGCTACCCCTACGTATTGATGACGCAGGAGCCGTGGCCGCGCATCGCCATGCACCGCGGGCCGCGTTCGACCCCGGGCCGCTACTTCGGCCCCTATGCCAGCGTCGGGGCGGTGCGCGAGACGCTCAACCTGATCCACAAGCTGTTCAAGCTGCGCAGTTGCGAGGACAGCGTGTTCCGCAACCGGTCGCGGCCGTGCCTGCAGCACCAGATCGGCCGCTGCAGCGCACCGTGCGTGGGACTGGTGCCGGCGCGCGAGTACGCCGAGGCAGTACGACGCTCCACCCTGCTGCTGGACGGCAAGAGCGATGAGCTGACACGCGAGTTGGGCCGGGCAATGGAGGCGGCCAGTGCGCGCCTGGATTTCGAGGAGGCCGCGCGCCTGCGCGACCTGGTGGCGTCGATCCGCACGTTGCAGGCGCGCCAGTACGTCGACGGCCGCGCGGCCGACCTGGACGTGCTTGCGGTGGCGATGCAGGACGCGGCGGCCTGCGTAGTGCTGCTGTCGTTCCGCGACGGCCGCAACCTCGGCACGCGCGCGTTCTTCCCGCGCACGAATGGCGTCGACAACCCGGAAGAGGTGCTCGCCGCGTTCGTGTCGCAGTACTACGGCGAGCAGGTGCCGCCGCGCGAGATCGTGCTGGACCGCGACATCCCCGACCGCGAGCTGATCGAACATGCGCTGTCGGCCGCGGGCGACCACAAGGTGCAGATCCGCTGCAACGTGCGCAGCGAACGCGCCGGCTACGTCGACATGGCGCGCCGCAATGCCGAGCTGGCGCTGGCCAACGAACGCACCAGCCACGCTGCGCAGCGCGGCCGCGCCGAGGCGCTGCGCGACCTGCTGGGGCTGGCGGAAGTCGCCGGGCGCATCGAGTGCTTCGATATCAGCCACACGATGGGCGAGGCGACCGTGGCCTCGTGCGTGGTGTTCGATGCCGAAGGCCCGACGCGCGGCCAGTACCGGCGCTACAACATCACGGGCATCGAGCCAGGCGATGACTACGCGGCGATGCACCAAGCGCTGCGGCGCCGGTTCGCGCGGGCCATGGAGGAGCGTGCCGCGCTGCAGGACGGGGCCACAAGTCCCGCTTCCGGGGAGGCAAAGCCTCGCAAGCACCCGCGCGCATCCGCCGCGCCGGGCGTCCTGCCGGACGTGCTGCTGATCGATGGCGGGGCGGGGCAGGTGGCCCAGGCGCGCGCCGTACTCGATGAGCTGGAGGTACCTGGCGTCGTGCTGGTGGGCGTAGCCAAGGGTCCTGCACGCCGCCCCGGCGAGGAGGAGCTGCTGCTACCCGACGGCCGATCGGTGCGACCCGGCGCGCAGTCGCCCGCGTTGCAGCTGATCCAGCAGGTGCGTGACGAAGCCCACCGGTTCGCCATCACCGGCCACCGCGGAAAGCGCCAGAAAGTGCGCAGCAGCAGCCGGCTGGAGGACATTCCCGGTATCGGGCCACGGCGCCGCGCCAGCCTCCTGCGCCACTTTGGTGGCCTGGGCGGGCTCAAGGCCGCCGGGGTGGAGGAAATATCGCGCGTGGAGGGCGTCAATGCCGCCCTGGCCGAGCGCATCTATGCCACCCTTCATGGCCTGGACACCCCCACCACTGGCGGCGCCACCCCCGCACGCACGGAGCGATGATGAAGTTGACGGTTCCCACCATGCTGACCCTGCTGCGGATCGTGCTGATCCCCGTGCTGGTGCTGGTGTTCTACCTGCCGTTCCGGTGGACCAATTTCCTGGCCGCGGCGATCTTCGCCTTTGCCTCCATCACCGATTGGCTCGACGGTTGGATTGCACGGCGTTACGACCAGTACTCTGCGTTCGGCGCGTTCCTGGACCCGGTGGCCGACAAGCTGATGGTGGCCACGGCGCTGTTCCTGATCGTTCAGGCACATCCGACGCCTTGGATGGCGCTGTGGGCGGCGGTGATCGTCGGGCGCGAAATCGCGGTGTCGGCACTGCGCGAGTGGATGGCCGAACTGGGCCAGCGCGCCAAGGTGTCGGTCGCCACGGTCGGCAAGGTCAAGACCGTGGTGCAGATGGTGGCGCTGATCTGCCTGCTGTATGCGCTGCGTCCGGACCGCCCGGTGTACGTGGACCCGTGGATGGGCGATGCCGTGTTCGTGATCGGGGACTGGCTGCTGGCGGCGGCGGCACTGCTGACACTGTGGTCAGGCTTCGAGTACCTGCGCGCAGCGTGGCCGACTTTGCTTCGGGAAGAAAAAAGGTAGTTGACACAATCGCCGCCATGCCTAAAATGGCGGCTCCTCAGCGGGAATAGCTCAGTTGGTAGAGCACGACCTTGCCAAGGTCGGGGTCGCGAGTTCGAGTCTCGTTTCCCGCTCCAGTTTCTCCGGCGATCCAGTCCACCGGGTCGCCTGCCAAGACCCCGTTCGCGGGGTTTTGTCTTTTCAGGCCGCCGCACATGACGTCGTGCGCGGTATGCTTGGATCCAGTCACCGGCCGGGTGGCAGAGTGGTTATGCAGCGGACTGCAAATCCGCGTACGCCGGTTCAATTCCGACCTCGGCCTCCAGTTTCAGGGCTCCGCTCCGGCGGAGCCTTTTTTTTGCGCGCGCCGCGGCGATCTTTCCGATCCAATGCAGTGCCGCATCATGGGGCGATCAAGACCGAGCGCTTTCAGACGGCCCGCTTCGCACGTGGTGCGGCACGAACTCGAGCAAGCGCATCCGAGCGGAGGCAAGGATCGCCTGGGTCGTACGGTGCAGAACCTGGCGCCGCGGAATTCAGCCCATCCTGCCTGTCCCAGAGCGGGCAAAAAAAAGCCCCGGCTCTGACGCCGGGGCTTTGCTACTTCGTTTGAGTGCGCTACAGCGTGCTTACGCCGCCTTCTTCGACGCCAGCTGGCGCAGCACGTAGTGCAGGATGCCGCCGTGGCGGAAGTACTCGACTTCCTTCGGCGTCAGCAGCAGCACCTTGACCTCGAACGTCTTCTCGCTGCCATCGCTCCGGCGCGCGGTGACGGTGGCGCGCTTGGAAGCGCCGTCCTGCAGGCCGGTGATCTCGATCGTCTCCGAGCCGTCCAGGCCGAGTGACTTGACGCTGTCGCCGTCCTTGAACTGGAGCGGCAGCACGCCCATGCCGACCAGGTTGGAGCGGTGGATGCGCTCGAAACTCTCGGCCACCACGGCCTTGACGCCCAGCAGGTTGGTGCCCTTGGCCGCCCAGTCGCGCGAGGAGCCGGTGCCGTACTCCTTGCCGGCGAAGACCACCAGCGGCACGCCCGCGGCCTTGTACTTCATCGCCGCGTCGTAGATCGGCATCTTCTCGCCGGCCGCGCCTGCGCCGTAGTACAGCGTGTTGCCGCCTTCCTCGCCGCCGAGCATCAGGTTCTTGATGCGGATGTTGGCGAAGGTGCCGCGGACCATGACGTCGTCGTTGCCGCGACGGCTGCCGTAGCTGTTGAAGTCGGCCGGCTGCACGCCGCGCGACTGCAGGAACTGGCCTGCCGGGCTGTCCTTCTTGATGTTGCCGGCCGGCGAGATGTGGTCGGTGGTGATCGAGTCGCCGAACAGGCCCATGACGCGCGCGCCGTGGATGTCGTCAATCGAGCCGACCTCCATCGTCATGCCGTCGAAGTAGGGCGGGTTCTTGATGTAGGTCGAGCTGCCCTGCCATTCGAACGACTCGCCTTCCGGCGAGGCGATCTGGTTCCAGCGGCTGTCGCCCTTGAACACGTCGGCATAGTTCTGAGCGAACAGCTCCGGCCCGACGGTCGCGGCGATCAGGTCGCCGATTTCCTTGTTGGTCGGCCAGATGTCGCGCAGGTAGACGTCCTTGCCGTCCTTGTCGTGGCCGATCGGCTGGCTGGTCAGGTCGATGTCGACCGTGCCGGCAATGGCGTAGGCGACCACCAGCGGCGGCGAGGCCAGGTAGTTCATCTTGACCTCCGAGTGCACGCGGCCCTCGAAGTTGCGGTTGCCCGACAGCACAGACGCCACGACCAGGTCGTTCTGCGCGATGCCGGCAGACACTTCCTCCGGCAGCGGGCCGGAGTTGCCGATGCACGTGGTGCAGCCGTAGCCCACCACGTAGAAGCCCAGCTGCTCGAGGTCATCGAGCAGGCCGGCCTTCTTCAGGTAGTCGGTGACCACCAGCGAGCCCGGCCCGAGCGAGGTCTTGACCCACGGCTTGGACTTCAGGCCCAGGCGCGCGGCGTTGCGCGCCAGCAGGCCCGCGCCCAGCATCACCGCCGGGTTGGACGTGTTGGTGCAGGAGGTGATCGCGGCGATGACCACCGAGCCATCGCGCAGCTCGGCTTGCTCGTCGCGGATGGTGATCTTCGACACCGGGCGCGCGGCCAGGTGGTGCGCCTGCGGCTGGTTGCCGCCTTCTTCCTTGAAGTCGGTGATGCGTTCGTAGTCGACCTTGCGGTTGACGGTCAGGCCCTCGAGGCTGGCCTCGAAGTTCTGCTTCATCTTCTCCAGCAACACGCGGTCCTGCGGGCGCTTGGGACCTGCCAGCGACGGCTTGACCTCGGACAGGTCGAGCTCCAGCGTGGCCGAGTAGTGCGCGTCCGCCTGGCCGGGCTCGTGCCACAGGCCCTGGGCCTTGGCGTAGGCCTCCACCAGTGCGATCTGCTCCTCGCTGCGGCCCGACAGGCGCAGGTAGTTGATGGCTTCGGCGTCGATCGGAAAGATGCCGCAGGTCGCGCCGTACTCGGGCGCCATGTTGGCAATCGTCGCGCGGTCGGCCAGCGGCAGTGCGGCCAGCCCCTCACCGAAGAACTCGACGAACTTTCCGACCACGCCCAGCGAACGCAGCATCTGGGTAACGGTCAGCACCAGGTCGGTGGCGGTGGCGCCCTCGGGCAGCTTGCCGTTCAAGCGGAAGCCCACGACCTGCGGGATGAGCATGGAAGAGGGCTGGCCCAGCATCGCGGCCTCGGCCTCGATGCCGCCCACGCCCCAACCCAGCACGCCGATGCCGTTGATCATCGTGGTGTGGCTGTCGGTGCCGAAGACGGTGTCCGGGAAGGCCAGCAGCTCGCCGTCGACCTCGCGATCGCAGACCACGCGGGCGAGGTTCTCCAGGTTCACCTGGTGGACGATGCCGGTGTTGGGCGGCACCACCTTGAAGTTCTCGAACGCCTTCTGACCCCAGCGCAGGAAGCTGTAGCGCTCCATGTTGCGCTCGAACTCGATCTTGCCGTTAAGGTCCAGCGCGTCGGCGCGGCCAAACACATCGACCTGCACGGAGTGGTCGATGACCAGCTCGGACGGGATCTGCGGGTTGATCTGGCTGGCCTTGCCGCCGAGCTTGCCGACCGCATCGCGCATCGCGGCCAGGTCGACCACGCACGGCACGCCGGTGAAGTCCTGCAACACCACACGTGCAGGCATGAAGGCGATCTCGGTCTCGGGCTCGTCATTGCAGTCCCACTGCGCGACCGCCTCGATGTGCTCCTTGCCGACCGTGATGCCGCCGTCTTCGTGGCGCAGCAGGTTCTCGAGCAGGATCTTCATCGAGTAGGGCAGTTTGCCCAGGTCGAAGCGCTCGCCCAGCTTGGGCAGGCTGAAGTACGTGTAGGACTTGCCGTTGACGTCGAGTTGCGCGCGGGTGGCGAAGGAGTCTGCCATTGGGGGCTCCGTGGCTGCAGCGAAAGGGAGGCGGGACGCGCGCCTATCAGGCGGGCGCGGAAACACCGCGGTAAAGCCCCGTGATTATGCCGCAAACGGCGCCGTACTGCCCGGATCGGGCCCGCTACTTTCGTCCGATGGACGTGCAGCGACGGGCGTGCGCGTCAGCCGCCCAGGTGCGCGCGAACCGCCGCCAGCAGCTGGGCCCGGCGCAACACCAGGTCCCAGAGGCTGCCGCCGAGCTGGCGCCAGAGCACGGCCGAACGCATGGCCCCCAGCAGGACCGCGCGGACCTCGGCCACCACCTGGGGCTGGCCGAGGTAATGGGGGTTGCCCTGCACCAGCACGCGCGGCCGCAGGTGGCTGAGCGTCTCCGAGTAGAGCCGGCCCAGCGCCGCCAGCACGTCGGGATGGGTGCTGCCCTCGGTGCGGGCCGTATCGCTCTGGGCGAGGATCCCGGCGTGCACGCGCTCGACCATGTCGCCATCGCGCACGAATCGGCGTTCCAGTTGCATGACGGCCAAGGCAAGACGCGGCAGTTGCTCGTCGGCCGAACGGCTCTCGAAGTAGTCGCGCAGCAGCACCAGGCCCGGGCGGACGCCGCGGACGCCGCCGTAGACCTCTTCGGTGGATGCAGCGTCCACCTGGAAGATCGACTCCAGTACCGGGTTGACCGCCGCCGACTCCGCCTGACCGGTATCGGCGATGCGGCGCACCTGCGCCAACGCCTGTACGAGACCCGCAAGGGCCAGCACGCGGTCGGACATGGGATTGAAGCGGGTCTGGTTCATGCAGCGGGGACATCCTTGGGGTGGGGTGGGGCGCGTGATTCAAGGGGCGCGTCCGTCGTCGCGATGACAGCGCCGCCGAGGCACACGTCGCCGTCGTACAGCACCAGCGACTGGCCCGGCGTGACAGCCCGCTGGGGCGCGTGGAAGCGCACATGCAGCGTGCCATTGTCGCGCACCTGCACATGGCAGGCCTGGGCTTCCTGCCGGTAGCGCGTCTGCGCCGTGCATTCGAAGTCGGCTGCAGGGGGGGCGCCCGACACCCAGTGCATGGCTTCGGTGTCCAGCACGGTCGACATCATCCATGGGCTGTCGATCCCCTGGTCGACGTACAACACGTTGCGCTGGACGTCCTTGCCGACCACGTACCACGGCGCCTGCGCGAACCCGCGGACGCCGCCGATGTTCAGTCCTTCGCGCTGGCCCAGCGTGAAATAAAAGACGCCGGGGTGCTGGCCGATCTCACGGCCGTCCGGCGTCCGGATCGCGCCCGGGCGTGCCGGCAGGTAGCGGCCGAGGAACTCCCGGAAATCGCGCTCGCCGATGAAGCAGATGCCGGTGGAATCCTTCTTGGCCGCCGTCGGCAAGGCTGCGCTGGCCGCCAGCGCGCGGACGTCGGACTTGAGCATGTCGCCCAACGGGAACCGCGTTGCGGCCAGCTGCGCCTGTCCGAGCTGGTGCAGGAAATAGCTCTGGTCCTTGCCGCGGTCGGCGGCCCGCAGCAGTTGCAGCCGGCCCGCGTCATCGAGCGCGATACGGGCGTAGTGGCCGGTGGCGATGAACTGCGCGCCCAGGTCGCGGGCGGCATCCAGGAAGTGCTTGAACTTCACTTCGCGGTTGCACAGCACGTCCGGGTTGGGGGTGCGCCCGGCCGCGTACTCGGCGAGGAAGTGCTCGAACACTCCGGCCCAGTACTCGGACGAAAAGTCCCGGAAATGGATCGGTATGCCCAGGCGCCCACAGACGGCGACCGCATCGCGGCGGTCGTCCTCGGCACGGCAATCGCCACTGCCGTCGTCCGCCCAGTTCTGCATGAAGAGGCCGGCGATCGGCTCACCCGACTCGCGCAGGCGCAATGCCGCCACGGAGGAGTCCACGCCCCCCGACATGCCAACGATGGTCCGCGCCGTTGCCACCCCGGCGTCAGGCGAGGTGCTGGAGCAGGTCCAGCGGGCGCCGGCGCCCGGCCAGGAAGTCGGCTGCAGCGCGCCACACCAGCGGGCTGCGATGCCGCCCGGCCTGGGCCTGCAGCTCGGCAGGAGTCAGCCACACCGCCTGGATGATGCCTTCGTCGAGCGTGCGGTCGGGGTAGTGGCGGACCGGCTCGGCCGCGAAGGCGAACCGCAGGTAATGACGCCCGGCGCGGCCGTCGGGCCCGTCGGGCGCTTTCCATTGGTAGGCGCCGACGAACCCGGTCAGGCGAACCTCCCAACCGGTTTCCTCAAGGGTCTCCCGGCAGGCGGCGTCCTGCAGGCTTTCGTCAGGCTCGAGGTGGCCCGCCGGCTGGTTGAGCACCTGCTGGCCGCCCACGGTTTCCTCGACCATCAGCAGCCGTCCGTCACGCACCACCACCGTGGCGACAGTGACATCCGGTTGCCAGAAGCGGCCTTGCCGATAGCTCACGTCAGAATTCGTCCTGGCCGTTGGTGAGTTCGGCCTCCATCCCGTCGGCGACGTGGATGGCGTACGTGATGGCGGCATCGAGCTCGGCGCCGGTCGCGCCGGCAGCGACCTTCACCACCAGCACGGCCATGTCGTCCTGCCTCACCCACGCGCCGAGCTTGCCGGTGTGGCTGGCCTGCAGCAGGCGGTTGGCCACGTCGACCGGGAACGCATCGCCTTCGGTCCGGTAGGCGGGCGACCACACCTCCCGAACCTGCAGCGCGCCGTATTCCTCGGTACCGGAGATGACGTAGGCCAGCTGGCTGCGGCCCTCCTCGAGGTCGAACAGCAGCTTGAAGTCGCCATCGGCGTCGACCTCGAAGCCATAGCCCAGCGCCTCGAGCTGCGCACGCACCAGCGGGTCGGCCTGCGGCGCCTCGGGCTCCTGATCCTGAGCGATGGCGGCAGCGGGCAGGGCGAGGGCCAGAAGAATAGGAAACAGCAGGGCGGTGGGTCGCATGGAAATCCAGGTGCCGGCGGAGACCGCATTCTGACGCCCGGGCCCGGGAAGCGTCCACGGGTGCCCATGGGGACGCCTTGGGGACGAAGGTTTCATAGCGGCCGCCTATAATCGCGCCATGCCCAAACACACCGAACACGACCACCAGCACGGCGTGCTGGTCGAGACCGGAAAGCCGGAAGTCGCCCGCCCCCCGCTGTACTCGGTCCTGCTGCTCAACGACGACTACACGCCCATGGATTTCGTGGTCGAAGTGCTGATGCGCTTCTTCCCGATGAGCGCCGAGAAGGCCACCCAGATCATGCTCCACGTCCACACCCGGGGCCGTGGCGTGTGCGGGGTCTTCACCCGCGAAGTCGCAGAGTCGAAAGTGGCGCAGGTGAACGAATACTCAAGGCTCAACCAGCACCCCTTGCTCTGTACGATGGAAAAGGCCTGATAGTGGGCTGCAACACGTCTCACGAATAAGAGGCCCGGCTTTCCGGAACGCACGGTAAGCAGGCGGGTCCAACGCGGTGCGGGGCCGCATGGAAAAGGCGGTGTGTGTCCCCATCTAGGACGGCAGACGCTTTTGGAGGCTCCCTCCCCATGTTCAGCAAGGATCTCGAGTACAGCATCGGCCAGTGCTACAAGCGCGCCCGCGAGGCGCGCCACGAGTACATGACGGTCGAGCACCTGGCGCTTGCACTGCTCGACAACCCGTCGGCCGAGGCGGTGCTCAAGGCGTGCGGCGCGGACTTCAACCGCCTGCGCGGCGACCTGGAGCAGGCCATCGCCACTTCGGTGTCGGTGCTCCCCGACGACATCGACCGCGACACCCAGCCCACGCTGGGGTTCCAGCGGGTGCTGCAGCGCGCCGTCTACCACGTTCAGTCCTCCGGCAAGAAAGAGGTCACCGGCGCCAACGTGCTGGTGGCGATCTTCGGCGAGAAGGACTCCCACGCCGTCTACTACCTCAACCAGCAGGACATCGTCCGGCTGGACGTCGTGAACTACCTCTCGCACGGCATCGCCAAGCATGGCGGCAGCGACCCGGTGCATGACGAAGGCGAGGCCAAGGCGGCCGAAGGCGTGGAAGGCGAGGGCAAGGCCGACCCGCTGGACGAGTTCGCCATCAACCTCAACCAGCTGGCGCGCGACGGCAAGATCGACCCGCTGGTGGGCCGCGCCGACGAGGTCGAGCGGACCATCCAGGTGCTGTGCCGCCGCCGCAAGAACAACCCGCTGTACGTGGGCGAGGCTGGCGTGGGCAAGACCGCGATCGCCGAGGGCTTGGCCAAGCGCATCATCGACGGCGACGTGCCGGAGGTGCTCAGCGAAGCCACCATCTACGCGCTCGACCTGGGTGCGCTGGTGGCGGGCACCAAGTACCGGGGCGATTTCGAGAAGCGCCTGAAGGCGGTGCTGGCCCAGCTCAAGAAGATCCCGGAAGCCGTGCTGTTCATCGACGAGATCCACACCATCATCGGTGCCGGCTCGGCGTCGGGCGGGACGATGGATGCCAGCAACCTGATCAAGCCGGCGCTCTCGTCGGGCGAGCTGCGCTGCATCGGCTCCACCACCTTCCAGGAATACCGCGGCATCTTCGAGAAAGACCGGGCCCTCGCGCGTCGCTTCCAGAAGATCGATATCGTCGAACCCACGGTGGGCGAGGCGTTCGAGATCCTGCAGGGCCTGAAGGCCAAGTACGAGGCGCACCACGGCGTGACCTACGGGGACGACGCCCTGCAGGCGGCGGTGGACCTGTCTGTCAAGCACATCGGCGACCGTCTGCTGCCGGACAAAGCGATCGACGTGATCGACGAGGCGGGTGCCCGGCAACGGCTGCTGCCGCTGGAGACGCGCAAGTCGAACATCGACGTCGAGGAAATCGAAACCATCGTTGCCAAGATGGCGCGGATCCCGGCCAAGCAGGTTTCGGCGACCGACAAGGACGTGCTCCGGAACCTGGAGCGCAACCTCAAGATGGTGATCTTCGGGCAAGACCCGGCGATCGACTCGCTGACGGCGGCCATCAAGCTGGCGCGCTCCGGTCTGGGCAACCCCGACAAGCCGATCGGCAACTTCCTGTTCGCCGGCCCGACGGGCGTGGGCAAGACCGAAGTGACCAAGCAGCTGGCGCTGCAGTTGGGCATCGAGCTGGTGCGCTTCGACATGTCCGAGTACATGGAGCCGCATTCGGTCAGCCGCCTGATCGGTGCGCCCCCGGGTTACGTCGGGTTCGACCAGGGTGGCCTGCTGACCGAGAAGATCGTCAAGACGCCGCATTGCGTGCTGTTGCTGGACGAGGTCGAGAAGGCCCACCCGGACATCTTCAACATCCTGTTGCAGGTGATGGACCGCGGCGCGCTGACCGACACCAACGGCCGCGAGGCGAATTTCAAGAACGTCATCATCGTCATGACCACCAACGCCGGTGCGGCCCAGGCGGCGCGGCGGTCGATCGGCTTCACCAAGCAGGACCACGCCACCGACGCCATGGAAGTGATCCGCAAGAGCTTCAGCCCGGAGTTCCGCAACCGCCTGGATGCGGTGGTGCAGTTCCAGCCGCTGGGCTTCGACCACATCCTGCGGGTGGTGGACAAGTTCCTGATCGAGCTGGAAAGCCAGCTGCACGAGAAGCACGTGACGCTGACCGCCACGCCGACCGCGCGCGACTGGCTGGCCCAGCACGGCTTCGACCCGCTGATGGGCGCGCGTCCGATGGCGCGGGTGATCCAGGAGAAGATCAAGCGTCCGCTGGCCGACGAGTTGCTGTTCGGCAGCCTGGTGGGCGGTGGCAGGGTCACGATCGACGTGCGCGATGGCGAGCTGACCGTCGATGCCCAGGCCGAGCCCGAGAAGCTGTTGCCGGCGACGGTGTAGTCACCTGAAGGTGGAACGAAAAAGGCGGCCAGTGGCCGCCTTTTTTCATGGATTCCTTGCCGCGATTACTTCATGCGGTAGGTGATGCGCCCCTTGGTCAGGTCGTAAGGCGTCATTTCCACCTTGACCCGGTCACCGGTGAGGATGCGGATGTAGTTCTTCCGCATGCGGCCGGAGATGTGGGCGATGATTTCGTGCCCGTTTTCGAGGCGCACACGGAACATGGTGTTCGGAAGGGTTTCCGCCACCGTGCCCTCGAATTCGATCACGTCGTCTTTTGCCATGTGGTTCCTGTTGTCGCATTGAAAACGGGCGCAGCGCGCCCGCCAAGCCGCATATCTTGCCACGCAGCGACCCATTGTGCAAAAGCACGGAAGTCAATCCCCGGTGGCGCCGGCCACCGATGCCGCCGGGCATTCCCCCATCGCGCTGGACCAAGGTCCGGGACGTCCGGGCATCCGGGACAGGGCATGGACGTTTTCCAAGAACGCGGCGCGGGGCATCGGTTGCGCGCCCATCCGGACCAGATGCGCATTCTCGACCTGGGCATCGATCAGCGGCCAGCTCCAACCCGCGAGTAGCTGCGCCAGTCCGGCCAGGGCGGCTTTCGACCCGCCCGGTCGCGCGCTGAACATGCTCTCCCCGAAGAACATCCGGCCCACGGCCACGCCATAGATCCCGCCGACGAGCGCCTCGCCATCGAAGACTTCCACGCTGTGGGCGTGGCCCAGGCGGTGCAAACGGCCGTAGGCGGACGCCATGTCCCGCGTGATCCAGGTGCCCGACTGCCCCGGGCGTGGCACCGAGGCGCAGGCCGAGACCACGGCGTCCAATGCGGTGTCGGCCCGCAACGTCCAGCCGCTGGCGCGCAGCTGGCGCCGGAAGCGGGACGAGAGATGGATACCGTCGGTGTGGAACACCATCCGTGGGTCGGGCGACCACCAGAGGATGGGCTGGCCGTCCGAGTACCAGGGAAAGATGCCCGACCGGTAGGCGTTGAGCAGGCGGGTGGGCGACAGGTCGCCGCCCACGGCCAGCAGCCCGTCGGGTTCGCGCAGCGCCAATGCGGCGTCGGGGAAGGGCGCTTCGGGGTCGTCCGGCAGGCGGTATACGCGCAAGGTCATCGGCCGCTTGTCTCGCCCGGCTGCTTGAAAGGTGAGCGCGTGGCAAGGAACTCGGCGTGGCGCCGCACCGCGTCGGCCTCCTGGCGGCACCAGGCTTGGAGCGCCTCCCGGAAACGGGCATCCGCCACCCAGTGGTGGCTCCGGACCAGTCGCGGCAGGAACCCGCGGGCCAGCTTGTGCTCGCCCTGCGCGCCGGGCTCGAACACGGGCAGCCCCTCGCGCAGGCAGTAGTCGATGCCCTGGTAATAGCAGGTCTCGAAATGCAGGCCGGGGAGCGCTTCGTGCGTGCCCCAGTAGCGACCGTAGAGCGTATCGCCGCCACGCAGGCACAGCGCGCCGGCGATCGGGGTCCCGCCGCGCTCGGCGAGGATCAACACCAGCTGGCGCGGCATGGAGGCGGCCAGATGGGACAGGAAGGGCAGGGTCAATGCCGGCGAGTTGCCGTACTCGGCGAAGGTCTGCAGGTAGAAGCCGTGGATGGCTGCCAGGTCGTCCGGGCTTGCTTCGTCCCCATGCACCACGCGAAAGCTGATCCCGGAGCGCGCCACCTTCGCCCGCTCCTGGCGGATGTTCTTGCGGTGGCGATGGTCCATGGCGCCAAGGAAGTCGTCGAACGATGTCCAACCTGCGACGTTGCGCCAGTGGTACTGCACGTCCAGCCGCTGCATCCAGTCGCCGTCGAACGCATCGTCCTCGCCGGCGGTGTGGAAATTGACGTGCGCGGACGACCAGCCCGAGTCCCCGGCGACGCGGGCCAGGGCGAGGGCCAGCAGGCCACGGTGGCGCGGATCGCGTGCCAGCAGTCGCGGCCCGGTGACAGGGGAGTAGGGCACCGCGGCCAACAGCTTGGGGAAGTAGTCCAGGCCGTGCTGCGCGTAGGCGTGCGCCCATGCGTGGTCGAACACGAACTCGCCGTGCGAGTTGTCCTTGCGATAGGCCGGCGCGGCCGCCAGCAGCTGCTCGCCCTCCCATACGGTGATGTGATGGGGTGACCATCCCCACGCGGCGCGCAGGCACCCGTGCCGTTCCAGGCCGGAAAGGAAGGCGTGGCAGATGAACGGATTGGCGCCGTCATGCAGCGCGTCCCACCGCGGGGCCGGGACCTCATCCAGGCGTTGCAGGACCCGGATCTCAGCCACGGCTGCCGGTCCAGGCGAGATCAGCCATGCCCCGGCGTCCGGGCCGAAGGGGCAGGCGATGGCGCGGAACGGTCATCCGGGCCGTCCCGCGCCTGCGATCATTCCTTGTCCAGGAACTTCTCGGCATCCAGCGCCGCCATGCAGCCGAAGCCGGCCGACGTGATCGCCTGGCGGTAGACCTGGTCGGCGACGTCGCCGGCGGCGAACACGCCCGGGACCGAGGTCTGGGTCGCGTTGCCATGCAGGCCCGTCTGGATCGTCAGGTAGCCGTTCTTCATGTCCAGCTGGCCTTCGAACAGGCTGGTGTTGGGGGTGTGGCCGATGGCCACGAACAGGCCGTGGATGTCGATCTCGCGCGTGCTGTCGTCCTGCACGGACTTCACCCGCATGCCGGTCACGCCGGCATCGTTGCCCAGCACTTCCTCGACCACGTGGTGCCACACCGGCTCGATCTTGCCGGCCTGGACCTTCGCCATCAGCTTGTCCTGCATGATCTTTTCCGCGCGCAGGGTGTCGCGGCGGTGTACCAGGTAGACCTTGCGGGCGATGTTGGACAGGTACAGCGCTTCCTCGACCGCGGTGTTGCCGCCGCCGATGACCGCCACGTCCTGGTCCTTGTAGAAGAATCCGTCGCAGGTGGCGCAGGCCGACACGCCGCGCCCCTTGAAGGCCTCCTCCGACGCCAGGCCCAGGTACTTGGCGGTGGCGCCGGTGGCGATGATCAGGCCGTCGCAGGTGTACTCGCCGTTGTCGCCGACGAGGCGGAACGGACGCTTGGACAGGTCGGCGGTGTGGACGTGGTCGAAGACCACCTCGGTGTCGAAGCGTTCGGCATGCGCCTGCATGCGCGCCATCAGGTCCGGGCCCATCAGCCCATGGGCGTCGCCCGGCCAGTTGTCGACCTCGGTGGTGGTCATCAGCTGCCCGCCCATCTGCAGGCCCGTGATCACCAGCGGCTTGAGGTTGGCGCGGGCCGCGTAGACGGCGGCGGTCCAGCCGGCGGGTCCGGAACCGAGGATGATCAGGCGGGCGTGCTTGGAGGGGCTCATGGGTATAATCGTGGGCTCTTGGGAAGCGCCAGGGCCGGCGCGGAAACGGGTCTCGTGCAGGTGGCCGCAGTGCGGCGCCGACGACCCGGCGGGTGCCATAGAGTGGCGTCCGCACCCCGGCAAGACAAGGCAAGCCCGCGGACACTGCGTTTCAGGTCGGCGGCGCGACTCCCGAACCGCGTTCAACCCAGATTTGTCCCACCCAGACCAACCAGGCCAGCACCCGCCGCGCATGCGGCGTTTTTTCTGGCCGCACCGGAGAGCAGTGCAATGCGTATCGGCGTACCCAAGGAAACCAAGACCCTCGAGGGCCGCGTCGCCCTGGTGCCGGCCGCCGCCGGCGATCTCGTCAACCGTGGCCATGAGGTCTGGATCGAGAAGGACGCGGGCATCAAGAGCGGCTTCAAGGACGAGCAGTACACCCAGCTCGGCGTGAAGGTGGCCCCGGACGCGGCCGCCCTGTACGAGAAGGGCGAGCTGATCGTAAAGGTGAAGGAGCCGATCGCCGGCGACCTGGCGCACCTGCGCCGCGACCACCTGCTGTTCTGCTACCTCCATTTGGCCGCCGAGCCGGCGCTGACGCGCCACCTGCTGGACATCGGGCTGACCGGCGTCGCGTTCGAGACGGTCGAGCTGCCCAATGGCGACCTGCCGCTGCTGGCGCCCATGTCCATCATCGCCGGAAAGATCGCCGTGCAGGCCGGCACCACGCTGCTGCACCAGCCGCAGGGCGGCAAGGGCAAGCTTCTGGGCGGCCTGCCGTCCACCTCGCGCGGCAAGGTCGTGGTGCTCGGCGCCGGCCAGGCCGGTGGCGCCTCGGCGGCGCTGGCCGCGGCCGGCGGTGCAAACGTCGTGGTGTTCGAGAAGCGCCAGGACCGCATGGACGAGATGATGCGCCTGGGCAACAACGTCACGGCGCTGTACCCCTACGACGACGTGGTGATGCGTGAGGTCGCCAACGCCGACCTGGTGGTGGGCGCGGTGCTGGTCACCGGCGCCAAGGCGCCGCACGTGCTGACCCGCGAGATGCTGAAGGGCATGGAAGACGGCAGCGTGGTGGTCGACATCTCCATCGACCAGGGCGGGTGTTTCGAGACCTCGCGCCCGACCAACTGGAAGGAGCCGACCTACGTGGAGGAGGGCGTGACCCACTTCTGCGTGACCAACATGCCGGGCGCGGTGCCGCAGACCAGCTCGCAGGCCATCTGCGCGGCGATCCTGCCGTGGGTCAACAAGCTGGCCTCGGGCAACTGGCGCGACAACCAGGCGCTGGTGCGGGGCATCAACGTCGAGTCCGGCCAGCTGGTCCATCCGGCGCTGGAAGGCATGGCACTCTGAGCGGTCGGTACGGGTGGCCGGCATTTGCCGCCACCCGTTTGCTACCCGGTTTCCTGTACATTCAACGAGTAACGCAACCTAGCTGAGGCAGTACATCACGGTGGCAGCCGCTCCGAGTCGCAGGAAATCACCATCCACCGAGAAGCGCAGCGCGCCGTCGCCGCGTCGCCAGCGGCTCATGCGCGACATCGCGATGATCCTGATCGCGCCGTTCCTGCTGTACCTGCTGGTCTGCCTGTTCACCTACTCCCCGCAGGACCCGAGCTGGTCGCAGTCCGGTAGCGTCACCGCGCCCCTGAACAACGAGGGCGGTGTGGTGGGTGCGTGGCTCGCGGACATGCTCCTGTACCTGACCGGGTACGTGGCATTCCTGCTACCCGTGGTGCTGGGGGCGATCGCATGGATCGCGCTGTTCGGGATGGACACCGACGGCGATGGCGATGCCGACCTCGGGCCGGCCCTGCGTCTGGTGGGTATCGTCGGCTTCCTCGTCTCGGCGACGGGCCTGCTTCACCTGCGAGTCGGCATCGCGCCGGACTTCTCCGCGGGCGCCGGCGGCATCCTCGGCCAACTGGTGGGACGATCCCTCTACAGCGGGTTCGGCCCGGTGGGCGGCAACCTGTTCCTTCTTGCATTGCTGCTGGTGTCGGTGACGCTGGCGACGGGCCTGTCGTGGCTCGCGGTCATGGACCGGATCGGGCAGGGCGTGCTCGCGCTGGGGCCGACGCTGTCGCGCCTGTTCCGCCGCGGTAGCCAGCAGGCCACCCAGTGGCAGCAGGCGAGGGCGTACCGGGAGGAGCGCGAGGAGGTCCGCAAGGTCGATACCGAACTTCGCGCCAAGCGTGCACCGGTCAAGATCGAGCCGCCTGCACCGGCCGCGGTGGAAAAGAGCGACCGCGCCAAGCGCGAGCAGCAGATCCCGCTGTTCCATGTCGGCGATGGCAGCGGCATCCCGCCGCTGGCGCTGCTGGACGATCCCAAGCCGCAGCCCAAGGGTTACGACGAGCAGACGCTGGAGACGCTGTCCCGGCAGATCGAGTTCAAGCTCAAGGACTTCCGCATCGACGCCAATGTGGTCGGTGCCTACCCGGGTCCGGTCATCACGCGGTTCGAGATCGAACCCGCGCCTGGTGTAAAGGTCAGCCAGATCAGCTCGCTGGACAAGGACATCGCCCGCGGTCTGTCGGTGAAGTCGGTGCGCGTGGTCGACGTCATCCCGGGCAAGTCGGTGATCGGCCTGGAAACCCCGAACACGCAGCGCGAGATGATCTACCTGTCGGAGCTGCTGCGTTCGCGCGAGTACGACAAGTCGGGCAGCCCGCTCACGCTGGCGCTGGGCAAGGACATCGCCGGCCGGCCCACCGTCGCCGACCTGGCGCGCATGCCGCACCTGCTGGTGGCCGGCACCACCGGCTCGGGCAAGTCCGTCGCGGTCAATGCCATGGTGCTGAGCCTGCTGTACAAGGCGTCCGCCAAGGACGTGCGGATGCTGATGATCGACCCGAAGATGTTGGAGCTGAGCGTCTACGAAGGGATCCCGCACCTGCTGGCACCGGTGGTCACCGACATGAAGGAGGCCGGCAACGGCTTGCGGTGGTGCGTGGCGGAGATGGAGCGCCGCTACAAGCTGATGTCGGCCGTGGGCGTGCGCAACCTCGCCGGCTTCAACAAGAAGGTCCGCGACGCCATCGATGCCGGCCAGCCGATGCTGGACCCGCTGTTCAAGCCCAATCCCGATATCGAGGAGGCGGCGCCGCAACTGGAGCCGCTGCCATACATCGTCGTGTTCATCGACGAATTCGCCGACATGATGATGATCGTCGGCAAGAAGGTCGAAGAACTCATCGCCCGCCTGGCGCAGAAGGCCCGCGCCGCCGGCATCCACCTGATCCTGGCCACCCAGCGCCCGTCGGTGGACGTGATCACCGGCCTGATCAAGGCCAATATCCCGACCCGCATCGCGTTCCAGGTATCGAGCAAGATCGACTCGCGCACGATCCTGGACCAGTCCGGCGCCGAAACCCTGCTGGGCCATGGCGACATGCTGTACCTGCCGCCGGGCACGGCGATGCCCGAGCGCGTCCACGGCGCCTTCGTGTCGGACGACGAGGTCCACCGTGTGGTGGAGCACCTCAAACAGGCCGGCGGCGGGCCGGACTACATCGAAGGCGTGCTCGAGGAAGTTCAGACTCTCGGCGACGGCGTGGTCGTGGGCGCGACCGGGTTGCCGGAAGCCGGCGGTGGCGGCGACGAGTCCGACCCGCTGTACGACGAAGCCGTCCGGATCGTGACCGAGACCCGTCGCGCGTCCATCTCCGGCGTCCAGCGGCGCCTGAAGATCGGCTACAACCGTGCGGCTCGCTTGATCGAAGCCATGGAAGCGGCGGGCGTGGTGACGCCGCCCGAGCACAATGGCGATCGCAGCGTGCTGGCACCGCCGCCGCCGCGTTGAACGCCCGGTCCAGCTGAATCCGGGGCATGGCCTCGCCGGTATCGCGCGGCCCCGTGAGCGCATGTTCATCCGGGTCGCGGCAGACTTCGCGCCATCGAAACAGGAGCGCCTGCAATGATCCGATTTGCCCGCTATTCCGCACTCGCCGGGGCCGTGGCCGCCACCGCGCTGTTTGCTTCGTCGGCCATGGCCGGTGCGCGTGACGACCTCGACACCTTCACCCGTGGCCTCAAGGGCCTGGACGGCCAGTTCACCCAGAAGGTGTACGACGCCGGTGGCCGGCTGAAGGAGACCTCCAGCGGTGAGGTCGCGCTGTCGGCGCCGCGGCTGTTCCGCTGGGAATACGCCAAGCCGTACCCCCAGCTGATCGTGGCCGACGGCAAGACGGTTTGGATCTACGACGAGGACCTCGAGCAGGTCACCCGTCGCCCGCAGGGCGCCGAGGAGCAGAACAGCCCGCTGACCGCACTGATCGATCCAAGCAAGCTGGATCGGCAGTTTGTGGTGAAGGAAGAGGGTGAGAAGGGTGGCCTGAGCTGGTTGTCGCTGGTCCCGCGTGACGAGGGCGGTGCGAGTTTCCGCTCTGCACGTCTCGCGTTCGGTGACGCGGGGCTGGAGAAGATGATCGTCGTCGATGCCGTGGGGCAGCGCACCGAAATCGGCTTCAGCCAGTGGAAGCGAAACCCGGCGTTTCCTGCGAGCACGTTCAAGTACACGCCGCCCAAGGGCGTCGACGTCATCGGCGGCTGAACAAGACCCCGCTCGACGATAGGTGTCCGAAACGGCAGGCCTCGCGCCTGCCGTTTCGCATTGCGGAGTCGTAGATCGTTCATTTTCAATGGCTTGGGCTCACGTCGTATCGACGGCCCGGCACGCAAAGTGGCCCCGCACTCCGGATCACCCGGAGGGTTTCCCCGGAACCAAGGCAGGCCATCCCATGCGTCGTACTCCGCTCGCGCTGCTCCCCGTCGCCACCCTCAGCCTCGCTGTCGCGTTGATCGCCGGCCGTACCGACACGGTCGACGCCGCGACTCCGCAGAAGGGCGTCGTCGCCCAGGCCGCTACCACGGCACCGGGCACGCGGATGGAAGCCGAGCAGGCGCTGGACGCCTCCGTAGCCGCGGCGCTGATCGGTGCGGTGGCGGGGCAGTTCGAGGAAGACGACGTGGAAGTCCGGCTGGTCGATGTCGACGTGGAGGAAGCGAGCCTGCGCGATCGCCAGTTGCTCGGCCGCGGCGAGTTGAAGTTGGGCGACAGCAGCGAGTGGATCCCGTTCGGCTTCGAAGCGCTGTATGACACGGTCGAGTCCGTGGTCAGCTACCCGCGCCTGACCTTGGCCGACGGGTCTGAGGCGACCCCGGTTGCCCTGGACGCATCAATTGCCACGACCCTTTCGGATCGCGCCGAGGCTGCACTCGTCGATGAGTTTGCCCAGCAGCCGGTCAGCCTTGCGCTGGAAGACGTGCGCAGCGTCGATGCAGGCGAGCGCTATCTGCGGGTCGATGCCTCGGGTACGGCCGACTTCGGTCGCGAGGGCAATGCCGCCGCCCAGGTGCACGGCCTGTTCGACCAGCAGGAAAACCGCTGGGTGCGCGTGAGCTACGAACTGGGCGAGGCGCCGCAGCCTTGGGCGGCCGACCACCGGGTCGCCAGCCGCTGATTCGTGCGGCACGCTTGAGCTCTTGTCGACGGCGCCTGATGGCGCCGTCGACGTGTTGGGCTTCGGCATTCCCAAGCCTCCCCACGCCTCGCTCCAACACCCCGGGTGCACGGCCTTGCTATCGTGACCACCGCTTCCCGTGCCCCCCAACGGACCGTGCAGTGCCGCGACGTTCTGCTTCTTCCCCGCCCTCTGATAAGCCTGACCTGCTGACCGCCGATCGCGACGCGATGCGGCCGTTGGCCGAGCGCATGAGGCCGAGGGCTCTCGATGACATGGTTGGGCAGCGCCGGCTGCTGGCGCCGGGCTCGGCGCTGCGCCGGGCAGTGGAGTCGGGCCGGGTGCACTCGATGATCCTCTGGGGCCCGCCAGGGTGCGGCAAGACGACGCTGGCCCTCCTGCTGGCCCGGTACGCCGAGGCGGAGTTCCGCGCCATCTCCGCGGTGCTCTCGGGCCTGCCCGAGGTCCGCCAGGTACTGGCCGAGGCCGCGCACCGGTTCGCCGAAGGCAGGCGCACGGTGCTGTTCGTCGACGAGGTGCATCGCTTCAACAAGGCACAGCAGGATGCATTCCTGCCGCACATCGAGCGCGGCACGATCATCTTCGTGGGGGCGACCACGGAGAACCCCTCGTTCGAACTCAATTCGGCGTTGCTTTCGCGCTGCCGCGTGCACGTGATGGAGGCGGTGTCGGCCGATGACATCGTCGTCGCGCTGAAGCAGGCCCTGGACGATGCCGAGCGTGGCCTGGGATCGATGGAGCTGCAGGTGGCCGAGGGCACGCTGGCGCAGATTGCGCAGGCCGCCGACGGCGACGTGCGTCGCGCGCTGACGTTGCTGGAGATCGCAGCGGAGCTGGCCATCGACGAGGATGGCCGGATCAGCGATGCCACGCTGGCGCAGGTGCTGGCCGATCGCACGCGGCGATTCGACAAGGGCGGCGAGCAGTTCTACGACCAGATCTCGGCGCTGCACAAATCCGTGCGCAGCTCCAACCCGGACGCCGCGTTGTACTGGCTGGCGCGGATGCTCGACGGCGGTTGCGACCGCGCGTACCTGGCGCGACGGCTGACGCGGATGGCGGTGGAGGACATCGGCCTGGCCGATCCGCGGGCGCTGCAGATGGCACTGGAGGCCTGGGACACCTTTGAACGGCTGGGATCGCCCGAGGGCGAGCTGGCGCTGGCGCAACTGACGATTTACCTCGCCAGCACGGCCAAGTCCAACGCCGCCTATGCCGCCTACAAGCAGGCACAAAGTGACGTGCGCGAACATGGCACGCAGGACGTGCCCATGCACCTGCGAAACGCACCGACGAAACTGATGAAGTCGCTGGGCTACTCGAAGGGCTACCAGTACGACCACGATGCCGAGGGTGGCGTGGCGCTCGACCAGACCGGCTTCCCGGACGCGATGGGGGAGCGTACCTATTACCGGCCGGTGGAGCGGGGCTTGGAGATCAAGCTCAAGCAGAAGCTGGATGCGCTTCGTGACCAGCGCGCCAAAGCGCGGGCCAGTTCGGCGCCGGTCAGGAAGCCAGCGGGCGACGCTTAGGGATGCGAGGCTGCGGACCGCGAAAAGCGCGCGTCAGTACCTGTTTCGCGGCGGCAACGCAGAACCCGCATGAGCAGTATCGGCCATGTGGCTGATGTGGCTGGACTAACCGACGGTGTAATTGCCCCGTCACAGCACTCTGTTTCAAAGCTGCAACGCGAGGCTGAACAGGAACTCTCGTCGCGGCCCGTCGCTCGAGGGCTGTTGTAGCGACCTGCGACAGGCGACAGTTGCTCCGAGCAGTAGGCCCGCGCACGCAGGCTGCGTTTCAGGTGTGAAACGAATGGCTCCGAGTTGCCGCGGTAGACGGCGCCCGAGTCTGTGAGTTGCCTTCGCAAGCTCCCCCTGCTCTCCACCCAGTAACGGTTTCCGCGTTCCTGAACGGACATGGCATCGCCCATGCGTGTCTACCCGATGCGTCCCAGCCGGTGCCATCCCCTGGGTGCCGGAGCGGCGCAACAGGAGAACAACAATGCGCATTCGTAGAGCTCTCATTGCGTCAGCCGTGCTCGTGGGTCTTGGAGTCACCGGACAGGCGTGGGCACAGGCAACCAACACCGAAAGCGAGAA
The DNA here is from genome assembly GCF_020026895.1 of Novilysobacter selenitireducens. GTDB lineage: Bacteria > Pseudomonadota > Gammaproteobacteria > Xanthomonadales > Xanthomonadaceae > Lysobacter_C > Lysobacter_C selenitireducens. The sequence goes on along the minus strand of NZ_JAINZW010000002.1, from coordinate 645,307 downwards.
TGGCGAAAACCTGCAGATCGCCATCGACGATGACAGCAACAACAGCGATAACAGTAATAACAGCGACAACAGCAACCACAGCGGAAACAACCGCGACAACGAAGGTCGCGCACGCTCCGAAGGCTATGGCACCACTGCCGCCAACAACGGCAGTACTGCCACGTCCAATTTCTCCAACTCCTTCAACACCAGCAAGGCGATCGCCGAAACCCGCCTTGACGGATACGTGACCGACATCCGCATCCGCGACATCGGCAACGTCGCCAACAACTGGGGCGATGCCAATGGCGGGCATGGTGGAGACGGTGGCAAGGGATATGGCGGCGAGGCCGACGGTGGAGAAGGCGATGGCGGCAGCGGCGGGGACGGCGGCAACGCACGTGCTCGCGGCGCGAACGGCGGGGACGCCTACGCCTACACGGGTGACAGCTACGCTGAAACTGATGCCGACGGGGGCGACAGCGACAGCGACAGCGGCGACGCGCGCGACCGTGGTCGCGGCAATGCCACGAGCGGCGCAGCCTCCGGAAGCGGCGGCGCGGCCACGTCAGGCTCAGCCACCGCGTCCGGCGGCTCCAGCAGCGCGACGGGTGGCAACGGCGGATCGGTGGCCTCCAATGGTGGGGCCGGTGGCGGCGGTGGTGCCGGGTCGGGTGGCAGCGCCAATGGCGGCGCGGGCAACGGCGCGGCTGGTGGAGCCGGCGGCAGCGGCGGATCGGTCAGCAATGACGCGGGTGCGTTCAACATGTCGGCGAACATGACCAACGTCGGACAGTCCGCAGCCGGCATCATGACCGTGGCCCAGAACAGTGGCTTCGCGTCGTTGATCCAGCAGGGCGTAACCGTCCAGGCCAACCTGTCGGTCGGTCCGTAACAGCCCGGTACGACGCGCCGCAGGTGCCCCCGCCCTGCGGCGCGTTGTCATGCGCCTATGGCGCGTTCGGGGGCCGGCTTCAACGCCGGTATCCGGGAGAAATCGCCATGCAACACCGTGGAGCCCTGGCAGCGGCTTTGGCTGCCCTTGTCTGCTTTGCTTCGCCCCTCATTGCGGCCGAATCCACCTCCGATACGTTCGAGCGTCCGGTATCACTGGAGTCGCTGGACGACCTGCGGGGTGGGGACAGCACCAGTCGCGTCAACGGCGAAGTCGGCAACAACTCGGTGGAAGCCGTCGTAAGCGGTGACAACACGATCAACCAACGGTCGTTCGCCGGCGCCAGCGGCATCACCACCGTGATCCAGAACACCGGCGCCAACGTGCTGATCCAGAACGGCATGGTGGTCAACGTGCAGTTTGCGGATCCCACCCCGTGACAGACCGGGGTATCCGAGGCTGGCGGCGATGTGCAGGCGCCTTCCTGGCGCTTGCCATCGCAACTCCGGCCGCGTTCGCGCCGACGGCCGCCGACACGCTCGACCTGCGCACGCCCCATGGCGGCGCCTACCAGTTGCGGATCACCAGCCTCAAGCAGGCACGTTTCTCCACCACCGTGCCGCAGCAGTACGACTTCAGCTGCGGCTCGGCGGCAACGGCCACCCTGTTGACGCACCAGTACGGATATCCGGTGACCGAGGCGGACGTGTTCCTGCGCATGTACGCCAACGGCGACCAGGCCAAGATCCGCGAGGAGGGCTTCTCGCTGCTGGACATGCGCCGCTACCTGGCGGCGCACGGGTTCGAGGCCGACGGCTTCGAGCTGCCGATCGAGAAGCTGGCCGAAGAAGGGCTGCCGGCCATCGTATTGCTCAACGACCGCGGCTACCGGCACTTCGTGGTGGTCAAGGGACTGCGCAACGGGCGCATCCTGCTGGGTGACCCGGCGCGTGGCACCCGGGCGATGCCGGTGCCGCGGTTCCACGAGCTCTGGGACAACGGCGTGATGTTCGTGATCCACAACCGGCGGGACGTGGCGCAGTTCAACCAGCCGCGCGACTGGCGCACCGCGCCACCGGCGCCGATGGACCTCGGTATCCAGCGCGATGGCCTGCGCAACACCGTCATACCCAAGCGCGGTCCTGGAGACTTCTGACATGCATGCGTTCACCCGCCTGGCCACGCACGTCCTGCTCGCCGCGGCGGTGATCGCGGTGCCCCCGGCCGCTCATGCAGGGGAATCGGTTGCGTCTTCCGGGCTTGGCCCGGAGTGGCGCGCCATCGCGCACGAACGCCTCGACGACATGCGGGGTGGTTTCCAGTTGCCCAGCGGGCTGGTGCTGTCGTTCGGGGTGGAACGCGCCGTGTGGGTCAACGGTGCGCTCGTGGCGTCGACCCGCGTCCAGATCAACGACATCGCCCAGATGACGCCGCAACAGGCCGCGCAACTGCAGGCGTTCCAGCAGGGCATGGGCATACAGGTGGGCGGCGGCAACGTGCTCGTGGCGCCCGGCAGCGGCGCGCTGGTCATCCAGAACACCCGCGACAACCAGGCGATCCGCGCGCTGACGACGTTGTCGGTCGACGTCGGGACGCTGGGCACCTTCCAGCAACTCAACGCACACGACGCCCTGCAGGCCGCGGTGCTGGCCGGTATCGGTGGCCCTTGAGCGTTTGACCGCGTGTAGCACCCTCCATCCGGCCAGAGGACGACCCCATGGGCACGCACGGACACTCATCCCGAAGGCTCTGGTGGCTCGCTCCCGGGTTGTTGCTGGCCGGCGGTGCGTATGCGCAGTCGCCCGCGGACAGCGCGCGACTGGACGCCCTGCAGCGGGAAATTGCCGCTCAGACAGAGCGGCTGGAGGGGTTGAAGCGGCTGCTGGCCGAGCAGGAGGGCGAGCTGGACCGGCTGCGCGGCGCGCTGGATGAGCAGCGCCTGGACACCACCCGCGCCAAGGGGCGCGAGGCCGCCCGGAGCGATGCGCTCACCCAGGTACCGCTGGCCAACGTCACCTTGGCGCAGTCGGTGCTGCCCGAATCGGCGGTGGCGCAGGCCGCGCCGACGCAGGACCCGATGCCGCCGGCCCCCGAGCCCCAGCCGGATCCGGCCGTGGCGCAGCAACCCGTCGGCCGGGCACCCGAGTCCGATACCCGCCCCCCGGAAATCGCGCAGATCTTCGAGCAGCCCGGTGTACTCACGCCCCCGGGCAAGTTCGTGCTCGAGCCTTCGCTGGAGTTCGACTACTCGGCCAACGGCCGCGTCGCGCTGGTCGGCTTCACCATCATCCCGGCCATCCTCATCGGTCTCATCGATGTGCGGCAGATCAAGGCGACCACGGCCATCGCGACGCTCACCGGACGCTATGGCGTCAGCAAGCGCTTCGAGTTGGAGGCGCAGGTCCCGTACGTGTATTCGTACACCGACACGATCAGCCGGGAAATTTTCACCGGCACCGCCGTGGACAACGTATTCGAGTCGAGCGGACACGGGCTCGGCGACATCGAGCTCACCGCGCGCTACCAGATCAACCAGGGCGGGCCGGACCGGCCGTTCTGGGTCGGCTGGCTGCGCTACAAGAGTCGCACCGGCAAGGACCTGTTCGAGGTCGTGACCGACTGCGTGACGCGTTGCGTGGCCAATGCCACGGGTACCGGCCTGCCGCTCGAACTCCCCACCGGCAGCGGCTTCGAATCGCTGCAGCCCGGCGTGACCTGGCTGTATCCGTCCGATCCCGTGGTGTTCTTCGGCAGTTTCAGCTACCTGCACAACTTCGAGCGGAGCGATGTGTCCCGGACAGTGCTGGGGGGCGTGGAAGAGCCGATCGGCGACGTCAAGGCCGGCGACATCATCGGCTTCAACCTGGGCATGGGCCTGGCACTGAACGAAAAGGCCGCCATCAGCCTGGGCTACGACCAGAGCACCGTCGGCCGGACCCAGCAGAACGGCGAGGACGCCCCGGGCTCGGTCCGGGTGGTGCTGGGCACGCTGCTGCTGGGCGGCTCGTACCGGTTCAACGACCGCGTCTCGCTGAACGTGGCGCTGGGGGTCGGCGTCACCCGCGACACCCCGGACATGACCCTGACCGCCCGGGTGCCGATCTCCTTCTGAGCCCGTGCCTTCTAGGCACGTGGCCCTTCCAGTGGCTGGCCGGCCCGGAAGCTGCCATAATGCGCGGCTTCCTGCGGCCTGGCCGCCGGAACCTTGCCCCACCGCACCCATCCGGGCGACGGGGGGCTGAACGGGCCTGCGCGGCGACGTGCGGCCTTCATCCACAAGGAAACCACCATGCGTCATTACGAAGTCGTGTTCCTGGTCCACCCGGACCAGAGCGAGCAGGTGCCGGCCATGATCGAGCGCTACAAGGGCTTGATCGAAGGCGGCGAAGGCAAGATCCACCGCCTGGAAGACTGGGGCCGCCGCCAGCTGGCGTACCCGATCCAGAACCTGGTCAAGGCCCACTATGTGCTGCTCAACATCGAGTGCACCCAGGCCGTGCTCAACGAGCTGGTCGACGGGTTCCGTTTCAACGACGCGATCCTGCGCCACCTGGTCATGAAGCGCGACGATGCCGACACCGAGCAGTCGCTGATCATGAAGTTCAAGGACGAGAAGGGCGACAAGCCCGAGCGCGGTGAGCGTCGTCGTCGTGACGACGACAGCACCGACAACGACGGCGAAGGCGACAAGAGCGACGCCAAGTCCGACGACAAGTCCGGCGACAACGCCGAAGCCGCCTGAGGATTACCGACATGTCCAAGTTCTTCCGCCGCCGCAAGTTCTGCAAGTTCACCGCCGAAGGCGTGACCGAGATCGACTACAAGGATCTCAACACCCTGCGCCAGTACCTCACCGAGACCGGCAAGATCGTGCCGAGCCGCGTGACCGGCACCAAGTCCAAGTACCAGCGCCAGCTGGCCACGGCCGTCAAGCGCGCCCGTTACCTGGCCCTGATCCCGTACACGGACAACCACAACGTCTAAGCGGTCCGGCCGGGGCGGGCACCATGCCCGCCCTGCGCTGCACGTGCATTCGGACAGCGAACCCCGCTGCGGCGCACCGCGTCGCTAACGAATCAAGCTCGATACGAGCACTGGAGCACCACCATGCAACTGATCCTCCTGCAGAACGTCCTCAACCTCGGCAAGCTCGGCGACAAGGTCACCGTGAAGCCGGGTTACGGCCGCAACTTCCTGGTCCCGCACGGCAAGGCCGTCCCGGCGACCGAAGCCAACCTGGCCGAGTTCGAAGCCAAGCGCGCCGAGTACGAAGCCAAGGCCAAGGCCTCGCTGGATGACGCCGAAAGCCGCAAGGCCAAGCTCGAGGGCGCCGAGGTCACCATCCACGCCAATGCCGCTACCGAAGGCAAGCTGTACGGCTCGGTGACCAACCGCGACATCGCCGAGGCGCTGACCAAGGCCGGCTACGAGGTCGAGAAGTCCGAGGTCATCCTCGGCGAGGGCGCGTTCCGCCACACCGGCGAGTACGAAGTGCTGCTGCACCTCCACGCCGACGTGGAAACCACCGTCAAGGTGATCGTGGCGCCGGAAGCGGCCTGATCCGCCTCGCGCGCCCGGGCGATGCCCGAATGCGCATGCGGTACACGAACGGGCGCCTCGGCGCCCGTTTCGTTTTGCGCGGCGGCAGCGTCCACAGTGCCGCTGCAGCGCCGTGATCTCGGTCGATGAGACCGATCCACGTTAGAAATCGACGTTATCCACAGGTTGTTCCGTCGCGTGCCCACAGGCGGACTGCCTAGGATGCGTGTCCGACACTCGATCCAGGCCATGGACCCGGCCGCGCATGGGAACCGCGCACACTGATGAATGCACGACCGGGACTTAGGGGCGAATACCGCGGCGACAAGCGCTTCGAGACCCGTGCCGAGCAGCGCGTGGACCAGCTGCGCGTGCCGCCGCAATCGGTGGAGGCCGAGCAGGCCGTGCTGGGCGGGTTGATGCTGGCGCCCGACGCCTACGACCGCGTCGCCGACCAGCTCAACGACCAGGACTTCTACCGCCGCGACCACCAGCTGATCTTCCGCGCCATCCGAGAGCTGGCCGAGAAGGGCAAACCCTTCGACGCGGTGACGCTGGGCGAGTGGTTCGAGTCGATGGGCCAGTCCGAACTGGTCGCCGGTGGCGCCTACCTGATCGAACTGGCCAGCACCACGCCCTCGGCGGCCAACATCGTCGCCTACGCCGAGATCGTCCGCGACAAGGCGGTGCTGCGGCAGCTGATCGAAGTCGGCACGACCATCGTCAACGACGGCTTCCAGCCCGACGGCCGCGAGAGCGGCGAGATCCTGGCCAGCGCCGAGCAGCAGGTGTTCGCCATCGCCGAGGCAGGCGCCAAGGGCAAGACCGACTTCACCGCCATGAACAAGGCGCTGTCGGAGGCCTTCGACGTGCTGCAGACGCGCTACGCCGCCGGCGGCAGCGTGACCGGCCTGCCGACGGGTTACACCGAGTTCGACGAGATGACGGCCGGCCTGCAGCCCACCGACCTGCTGATCCTCGCCGCGCGTCCGGCGATGGGCAAGACGACGTTCGCGCTCAACATCGCCGAGCACGCGGCCATCCGCACCAAGAAGGCGGTGGCGGTGTTCTCGATGGAAATGTCGGCCAGCCAGCTGGCCCTTCGACTGATTTCCTCCAACGGCCGCGTCAACGCCCAGCGCCTGCGCAGCGGCCAGCTCGAGGACGAGGACTGGAGCCGCGTCACCAGCGCGATCCGGATGCTGAAGGAAGCCAAGATCTTCATCGACGACACCCCGGGCCTGTCGCCCGAGGCGCTGCGCGCCAAGGCCCGCCGCCTCAAGCGCGAGCACGACCTGGGCCTGGTGGTGATCGACTACCTGCAGCTGATGTCGGTCCCGGGCAACAGCGAGAACCGCGCCACCGAGATCTCCGAGATCTCGCGCGGCCTCAAGCACCTGGCCAAGGAGCTCAACGTCCCGGTGATCGCGCTGTCGCAGCTCAACCGCTCGCTGGAAACGCGCGCCGACAAGCGCCCGGTGATGGCCGACCTTCGCGAGTCCGGCGCCATCGAGCAGGACGCCGACGTCATCGTCTTCATCTACCGCGACGACTACTACAACAAGGAAAATTCGCCGGACAAGGGGCTGGCCGAGATCATCATCGGCAAGCAGCGAAACGGCCCGACGGGCTCGGTGAAGCTGAAGTTCTTCGGCGAGTACACGCGCTTCGACAACCTCAGCCACGACGCAGTGGGCAGCTTCGAGTAATACGCGCGGTGCGCATGCTTCGGCGCCGCTGCCCTGCTAACGTTTCCCGATGGCCCGACCCACTTCCGCCACCATCCACACCGACGCGTTGCGCCACAACCTCGGCCAGCTGCGCGCCCGCGCGCCCGGCAGCCGGGTGATGGCGGTGGTCAAGGCCGACGGCTACGGCCATGGCCTGGAGCGCGTCGCTCGGGCCTTGGGCGCGGCCGATGCCTTCGGCGTGGCGGCGCTGTCGGATGCCGAGCGGCTGCGTGCCGCCGGCCTGTCGCAGCCCATCGTCCTGCTGTCGGGCATCAACGAGCCCGACGACATCGCGCGCGTGCGCGAGCTGGGCGTTGAGTCCGTCGTCCACCACCACAGCCAGCTGGAAATGCTCGAACAGGCACCGGCCGGTGCGCCGGTTCGATGCTGGTTGAAGGTCGACTCGGGCATGCACCGGCTGGGCTTCGCACCCGAGGCGGTGCGCGACGCGCATGCGCGGCTGGAGGCGGCCCCGGCCGTCGCCGCCGACATCGTGCTGATGAACCACTTCGCCAGCTCGGACGAGTTCGAGGGCGACAACGGGGCAGGGCGGCAGACCCGCGAGCAGCTGCGGGTGTTCGCCGAAGCCACCGCAGGACTGCCCGGCGCGCGGTCGCTGGCCAATTCCGCCGGCGTGCTGGGCTGGCCGCAGGCGCACGCGGACTGGATCCGTCCGGGCGGCGCGCTGTACGGCATGTCGGTGGTCGCCGGCACGACGGGGGCGGACTTCGGCCTGCGCCCGGCGATGACGCTGGCCACCCGGCTGATCGCCATCAACCCGGTGTGCCGGGGCGAACACATCGGGTACTCGGCGACCTGGACGTGCCCGGAGGACATGCCGGTCGGCGTGGCCGCGATCGGTTATGGCGACGGCTATCCGCGGGCGGCGCCGGCGGGCACGCCCGTGCTGGTCAATGGCCAGCCCGCGCAGGTGATCGGCCGCGTCTCGATGGACCTGATGGCGGTCGACCTGCGCGGCGTGGATGCGCGCGTGGGCGATCCGGTCATCCTGTGGGGCCCCGAGCTGCCGGTCGAGCGCATTGCCGAAGGCGCCGGCACCATCGCCTACGAGCTGACCTGCTCGATCACGCGGCGGGTGCGGTTCGTGGAGCAGTAGCAGCGCCATTCCGACCCCGGCAGATGAACGGGGGCCGCCGCAAAAAAAGCGGCTGAATGCGGCCCGGCATCTCGCCCCATGCGACACGAAGGTGTACAAATGTACACCTGATGAGCGACCCCGATTTCCCGTCCCCCGACGCCCTGTCGTCCCAGCGCGCCGCCGTGCTGGCCTTCCTGCGCCGCGAACTCGCAGCCGGGCGCGCGCCCAGCCTCGCGGAGGTCGCCGGGGCCTTTGGCTTTGCGTCCCGCAACGCCGCGCAGAAGCACGTGCAGGCGCTGGTGGGGCAGGGCCTGCTGGAGCAGGTGCCGGGCCGCAAGCGTGGCCTGCGCCTGCCCGAGGGCCGCGCCGACTTGCTGCCGCTGCCGGTGCTGGGCCGGGTGGCGGCCGGCGTGCCGATCGGCGCCGACATCGGGCTGGACCAGCAACTGTGGCTGGACCGCCGGCTGTTCTCGCCGGTGCCGGACTACCTGTTGAAGGTGCAGGGCGATTCGATGATCGACGACGGCATCCTCGACGGCGACCTGGTGGGCGTGCACCGAACGCCCGATGCGCGCGACGGCCAGACCGTGGTCGCGCGCATCGATGGCGAACTCACCATCAAGCGCCTGCGTCGCGAGCGCCGGCGCCTGCGGCTGATGCCGCGCAACCCGGCGCACACCCCCATCGACGTGGAACCCGGGCAGGACTTCGCCATCGAGGGCGTGTACTGCGGCCTGGTGCGGCGGGGCTGAGATGGGTGCGGTCGTGGCCCTCGACAGCCTGCTGGCCAAGCGCACGCTCTGGCACGCCGGGCGCGGCATTGCCCCGGATGCGGCGGGCGAGCCGACCGGCCACGATGCGCTGGACGCATTGCTGCCCCGGCAGGGCTGGCCACGTGGCGCGCTGACCGAACTGCTGCTGCCGGCCGATGGCGTCGGCGAACTGTCGTTGCTGGCCCCGACGCTGTCCCGGCTGACCCGCACCGGCGGTACGGTGGCGGTGGTAGCGCCGCCGTACGTGCCGTATGCGCCGGCATGGCAGGCCGCCGGCATCGATCTAGGCCTGCTGGAGATCGTCGACGCCGCGCCGCGCGATGCGCTGTGGGCGTTCGAGCAATGCCTGCGCAGCGGTGCGTGTTCGGCGGTGCTGGGGTGGCCCGAGAAGGCCGACGGGCCGGCGCTGCGGCGCCTGCAGGTGGCGGCCGACAGCGGCGACTGCCTGGGCTTCGCCCTGCGCGACCGCCGGCACGCCGCCAACCCGTCGCCGGCCGCGCTGCGGCTGGAGGCGGTGCGCGACGACGCCGGCCAGGCGGCGTGGCGGGTGCTCAAGTGCCGGGGCGGTCCGGCACCGGCGCAGGCCTTCGTCCCCGGATCGGAGGCCGTCGCAGGGCGGCCCGTGGCCCGTTGAGGCGCACGCATGCTCTGGGCCTGTGTACTGCTGCCGCAGCTGGCGCTGGACGCCGTCCTCCGCCGCCTGCCTGACCCCGACACGCCGCTGGCGCTGGTCGCCGGGCCCGCGCAGCTGCGCACGCTGCAGGCGGTCAACGCCAGTGCCGTCGAGGCCGGTCTGCGGCCCGGGATGCGGCTGACCGCGGCGCACGCGCTGCTGCCGGAGGTCGCCCTAGTCGAACATGACCCCGCTGCCGAAGCCCGCTGGCAGCGTTTCCTGGCCGCGTGGGCCTACCGCTACAGCTCGCTGGTCAGCGTGCAGTGGCCGGGCTGCATCGTGCTGGAGGTGCGCGCTAGTTTCCGCCTGCTGGGTCCGTGGCCGCGGATCGAGGCGCGGCTGCGCGAGGACCTCGTCGCGCTCGGTTTCACCCACCGCATCGCATTGGCGCCCACGCCGCGCGCCGCGCACGTGTTCGCCGGCCTGCGCGACAGCCTGGCGGTGCCCAATCCGGCCGCGATGGCGGAAACGCTGGACCGCGTTCCGGTGCGCCGCGCCCGCCTGGACGGGGATGCCGGTGAACGCCTCCGGCGCATGGGCATCCGCGACCTGCGCCAGCTGCGCGCCTTGCCGCGCGACGCGGTGCGGCGCCGCTTCGGCCTGCCGGTGCTGGACCACCTGGACCGGCTCTACGGCCAGGCCGACGACGCGCTGGCGTACTACGCGCCGCCGGATCATTTCGATGCCCGGGTGGAGCTGGGCTACGAGGTCGAGAACCACACCGCGCTGCTGTTCCCGCTGCGGCGGCTGGTGGGCGACCTGTGCACCTACCTCTCGGTGCGCGACGGCGGAGTGCAGCGCTTCGTGCTTCGGCTGGAGCACGAGGGCGGACACACCGACGTCCCGGTCGGCCTGCTGGCGGCCGAGCGCGAGCCGGCGATGCTGTTCGAGCTGACGCGTAACCGGCTCGAGCGCGTGCAACTGGACAAACCGGTGGTGGCGGTGCGGTTGCTGGCGCGCGAACTGCCGCCGTTCGTGCCGGCCTCGCGCGACCTGTTCGATGCCCGCCAGCAGCAACAACTGCCCTGGCCGCAGTTGCGCGAACGCCTGCGTGCGCGCCTGGGCGACGACGCGGTGCATCGCGTGGCACCGGCAGGCGACCCCCGACCGGAGCGCGCGTGGCGACGCATGCAGGGGGAGAGTGAACGCATCACGCAGGCCCCCGTGCGTCCCCCGAGGCCCATGTGGCTGCTGCCGCGGCCGATCCCGTTGCGCGACTTCCACCCCCGCATCGTTTCCGGGCCGGAGCGGCTGGAAAGCGGCTGGTGGGACGGCGACGACGTACGCCGCGACTACTACGTGCTGGAAACCTCAAGTGGCCAGCGGGCCTGGGCGTTCGCGCCTCCGGGCGAGCAGGGCGGCTGGATGCTGCACGGGTGGTTCGCATGAGCTGGGACGATGCGGTGGACGGCGTCGACCGCGACACGCCCGGTGGTCGCCCCCCACGCGCGTGGGAAGTGGCGCACCGGCTGCGTCGGCATGGCGCAGCCAACGACGATGGCCCACGCGAGGATGCCTGGCCGGCGTATGCGGAACTGCATTGCCTGTCGGACTTCTCGTTCCTGCGTGGCGCAGCCAGCGCCGAGGAACTGTTCGAGCGTGCGCGCGATCTCGGCTATGAAGCGCTTGCGATCACCGACGAATGCTCGCTGGCGGGCATCGTGCGCGGTTGGGAGGCTTCGCGTGCGACTGGGTTGAAGCTCATCGTCGGCAGCGAATTCACCCTGGCGTGCGGACTGAAGTGCGTCCTGCTGGTGGAGACCGCCGCCGGCTACACGCGCCTGTGCGAGCTGATCACCACCGCCCGGCGCGCGGTCGACAAGAAGGGGTACCGCCTCACGCGGCAGGACGTGGAACGCGTCCTCTCCGATGTCGATCCCGCCGTCTGTGGCCTGTTTGCGCTGTGGCTGCCGGCGCGGGACATCGACGAAACGCAGGGACGCTGGCTGCGTTCGGTGTTCGGCGATCGCTCGCACCTGGCGGTCGAACTGCACCGCGAGCAGGACGATGCGGCGCGACTGGCGCGCCTGCTCGAAAGCGCCGTGCGCCTGAAGATGGTGCCGGTGGCGGCCGGCGACGTGCATATGGATGTGCGCCGACGCCGGGCGTTGCAGGACACGATGACGGCGATCCGCCACGCCACGTCGCTGGCCGAATGCGGCGAGCACCTGTTCCGCAACGGCGAGCGTCACCTGCGTGCGCGACGGGCGCTGGGCAACATCTATCCGCGTGAACTGATCGACGCCACGGTGCAGCTGGCGCGCCGCTGCAGGTTCGACCTCAAGCGCGACATCCACTACCGGTATCCGGCCGAGCTGGTACCGCCGGGATACACGCCGACCACGTGGCTGCGCGAACTCACGCAGCGGGGCATGCGCGAGCGTTGGCCGGAAGGCGCGCCGCCCCAGGTGGTGACGCAGATCAACGGCGAGCTGGCGCTGATCGAGAAGCTGAAGTACGAGGCATTCTTCCTGACGGTGGAGGACATCGTCCGTTTCGCCAAGGAGCGGAACATCCTGTGCCAGGGGCGCGGCTCGTCGGCGAATTCGGCCGTGTGCTTCGCGCTGGGCATCACCGTGGTCAATCCCGCCGAAAGCCGCCTGCTGATGGCGCGCTTCCTGTCCGAGGAGCGCGACGAGCCACCCGATATCGACGTCGACTTCGAGCACGAGCGCCGCGAGGAAGTGCTGCAGTACGTCTACGGCAAGTACGGCCGCCACCGCGCCGCACTGGCCGCCACCGTCATCCGTTACCGTGGCAAGAGCGCCGTGCGCGACGTCGCCAAGGCCTTCGGCCTGCCGCCCGACCAGATCGCACTGCTGGCCGAGTGCTACGGCTGGGGCAATGGCGAGGCGCCGATGGAGCAGCGCCTGCGCGAGGCGGGCTTCGATCCGGAAAATCCGCTGGTCCGGCGCGTGCTGGCGGTGACCGAGCAGCTGCGCGGCCACCCGCGCCATCTCTCGCAGCACGTGGGCGGTTTCGTGATCGGCGATGCGCCGCTGTCCACGGTGGTGCCGGTGGAAAACGCCTCGATGGACGAACGCACCATCATCCAGTGGGACAAGGACGACCTGGAGACGATGCAGCTGCTCAAGGTCGATTGCCTGGCGCTGGGCATGCTGACCTGCATCAGGAAGGCGGTGGAACTGGTGGAAAGGCATCGTGGCTTCCGCCTGGACCTGGCCAGGCTGCCGAACGACGACGCAAGGACCTTCGAGATGATCCAGGCCGCCGACACCGTCGGCGTGTTCCAGATCGAGTCGCGCGCTCAGATGAGCATGCTGCCGCGGCTGAAGCCGAATGAGTACTACGACCTGGTGGTGGAGGTGGCCATCGTGCGTCCCGGCCCGATCCAGGGCGGCATGGTGCATCCCTACTTGCGCCGCCGGCAGGGCAAGGACCCGGTGACGTACCCCTCCCAGGGGGTGAAGGAGATCCTCGGAAAGACACTGGGCATCCCCCTGTTCCAGGAACAGGTGATGGAACTGGTGATCCATGCCGGCTACACGCCCGCGGAGGCCGATGGCCTGCGTCGCTCGATGGCCGCATGGAGACGCGGCGGCGACATGGAGCCCCACCGCTTGCGCATCCGCCAGCTGATGGCTGCCAAGGGCTACGCCGCGGAGTTCATCGACCAGATCTTCGAACAGATCAAGGGCTTCGGTTCCTACGGCTTCCCGCAGAGCCATGCGGCTTCGTTCGCCAAGCTGGTCTACATCAGCTGCTGGCTGAAGCGGCACGAACCGGCCGCCTTCGCCTGCGCACTCCTCAATGCGCAGCCCATGGGCTTCTACTCGCCCAGCCAGATCGTGCAGGACGCGCGTCGTGGGCACGGCGGCCGGGCGTCCATCGAGGTCCGGCCGGTCGACGTCGCGGTCAGCGACTGGGACAACACGCTGGAAGGCGGTCACGTGCGGCGGGGTGTCGACGATGGTGGGCAGGCGGCGCTGCGGCTCGGTTTCCGGCAGGTGGGCGGTCTGTCGGAGGAGGCCGGCAAGGCGATCATGGCTGCCCGGGCGCAACGTCCCTTCGCCGATGTCGGCGACCTGTGCCTGCGGGCCAGGCTCGACGAGAAGGCGCGCAATGCCCTGGCCGAAGCCGGCGCGCTGCAGTCGCTCGCCGGGCATCGCCATGCCGCACGCTGGGCGGTCGCTGGAATCGAACGGCAGCGCCCGCTGCTGCCCGGCAGTCCCGACGAGGACGAGATCGTCCTGTCCGCGCCGACGGCGGGTGAGGACGTGACGTCGGATTACCGCATGACGGGACTGACGCTGGGCGAGCATCCGCTGTCGCTGCTGCGCGAAAGCCTGCGGCGGCAGCGCGTGGTCGATTCGCGGCAACTGCGCGGGTTGCCGCACGGGCGTGGAGCGTTCGCGGCCGGCATCGTCACCCAGCGGCAGCGGCCGGCGACCGCCAAGGGCACGATCTTCGTCACGCTGGAGGACGAGCACGGCATGGTCAACGTGGTGGTGTGGTCGCACGTGGCGCTGCGCGACCGCAAGGCGCTGCTCGGCGCCCGGCTGATGGCGGTACGGGGCCGTTGGGAACAGGTGGACGGCGTATCCCACCTGATCGCACGTCGGCTGGAGGATTTCAGCCATCTGCTGGGCGGGATCCAGCCCGGTTCCCGCGACTTCCACTGAGCCGGCATGCACGCGCTGAGGGCCCTCACCGACGACCTCTTCGCTCCGGCGATGCACCAGTTGGTGGATGACGAGCAGGGCGGCATCCGCTACTGGCCGGCCGCCATCGACCCCGACACCGCCCGGCGCTGGTTCGATGCCCTGCGCGAGGGCGCGGGGTGGACGCACCTGCAGCGGCCGATGTACGACCGCATCGTCGACGTGCCGCGGCTGCTGGCGAACTACGCCGTCGACCACCTGCCGGCCGACCTGCCTCTGGCCGGGCTGCTGGCCTGCGTGCAGGCCAGGGCGCCGGCGCCGTACTCGCGCATCGGCATGAACCTCTACCGCGACGGCAACGACAGCGTCGCCATGCACGGCGACAAGCTGCACACGCTGGCGGCGGGCCATCCGATCACGCTGGTATCGCTGGGCGCGCCCCGGCGCATGCTGATCCGTGCCCGCGACGGCGCGCGCGAAACCCTGTCCGTCGACCTGGCGCCCGGTAGCGTGCTGTCGATGAGCCACGCCTCCCAGCAGACCCACGAGCACGGCATCCCCAAGACCCGCCGCGCGCAAGGGGCCCGTATCAGCGCGGTGTTCCGCGTGCGGCCGACAACCGAATAACGAGGCCGTTCGGATCCCGGCCACGCACGGCCATGAAAAGTCCCGCCCACGAAAAAGGCCGCCCCCGAAGGTGCGGCCTTTCGTCGTGGCCCCGAGGGACCGAATTGGTGGAGGTGGGCGGAATCGAACCGCCGTCCGAAGGCACTCCATCCCCGGTACTACATGCTTAGCTCGCCGTTAAGTCTCGTCCACCAACAGCACGGCGCGCAAAGCGCATCGGCGGACCAGCCCGCTTTGGGTTAACCGGCGACTGACGGGCAGCCATCACCGGCGATTCCGTGATGATGACCCTACGCAGCGAGCACGGACACAAGCTGTTTCGGGGCTTACGCCTTAAGCGGCGAGAGCGTAGTTGTCGTCGTTGGCAACTAGAGTTTTGCAGCTGGATTTACGAGGAAAGCTACCCCCTCGGCATGCACCAGGCGATTTCGCGACCCCCGTCGAAGCCAGTGCACCCCCGGGATCGTCATCGCTGACTCCCGCAGTATAGGGGCTGGTGGCCCCGACTCAATGCCCGCGATGGGTGGCCGAAGGTGGCGTTCATCTGCGCCCGGCGGCACGCGGGCTTGTATGCTTGCAGGCCCATGTCCGAATCAGCCCAGCCCCCCCAGCCAGACGACGTCAGGACGGCATCGCCTTCGCGCGGCGGACACGTGCTGGCGCTCGCAGTACTCATCGGCTCGCTGCTGATCGTCTTCGTGACCTGGCGGGCGGCGTATGAGCGTGAAGTGGCCACGGCACGGGCGCGCTTCGTGGCGCGGACGGACGAAGTGGTCTACCTGCTTCGCGAGCGCATGAGCAACTTCGAGCTGGTGCTGCAGGGTGGCTCGGCACTGTTCGCGACCGTCGCGCGACCCAGCCCGCAGCAATGGCACTCCTATGCGGTGGGCCTGGACAGCCAGGAGCGCTTCCCGGCGCTGGTCGGCCTGGGATTCGCGCCGTACGTCAGCCACTCCGAGCTGCCCATCCTGCAGACGCAGTGGCGCGAGTCGGGGTACGGGCTGCTGGAGATCGAACCGCGTGGACATCGGCCGTACTACGCGCCGATCCTGCTGCTGGAACCCAAGTCGCCCGAGAATCTTGCAGCGATGGGCTTCGACATGTACTCCGAGCCGACGCGCCGTGCCGCGATGCAAGCGGCGATGGAGTCGGGCGAATCGCGCCTGACCGGCCCGGTGCACCTCGTGCAGGACGGCGTGGATCGGGAAACCGGGCTGCTCCTTTACGAGCCGATCTACCGCGCTGGCGACCGACCGGCCACCCGCGCGGCACGGCTGGAGTCGATGCAGGGCTGGGTCTACATGCCGTTCCGCATGCAGGGCTTCGTCGACATGGCCCTGGGCGGCCTTTACGAGAACGAGCGCTTCCGCGTCTACGACGTGACCGACGGGCGCGACCAGCTCCTGTACACCACCCAGCTGTCGGACATCGAGGCATCCCCCGCGTTCCGCCATACCCGGCATGTTGATCATTTCGGCCGGCGCTGGCGGGTGGAGTTCGACTCGCCACCACTGGCACAGGCGGTGCCGCGCCTGTCGGGGCCCAGCGGCCTGCAGTCGCTGCTGGCGTTGGGGTTGTTCACGTCGTTGCTGATGTACGCCATCGCCTGGGTGCTGGCGCGCACGCAGGCACGGGCGCAGACGCTCGCCATGCGCATGACCGAGGACTACCGGCGCAGCGAACAGCGCTTCCGCAGCGCGCTGGAGTATTCGGCCATCGGCAAGGCGCTGCTGGACAGCGAAGGGCGCATCGTCGAGGCCAATCCCGCCTTGGGCCGCATCATCGGGCGGGACTCGGCCACCTTGATCGGCATGAAGCTGGAAGCCCTGTTCGAGGACGAGGAGGCGCTGCCGATCGGCCATGGCTCGGGCGCCGAGCAGGGCGTGCACAGGGCCACGCGGCGCCTGCACCACCATGCCGGTGGCCTGCCGCGCCACGCGCAGCTCACCTACGCGCCTGTGCCCGGCAATGTCGGCCAGGACGTCACCGGCCTGGTGCAGGTCGAGGACGTGACGGAGCGCCTGCGCGCCGAAGCGCGCGTCCATGCGCTTAACCGGACACTGGAGGCCCGCGTCGCGCTGCGCACGCGCGAGCTGAGCCAGGCCAATCAGGAGCTGGAGTCGTTCGCCTACAGCGTCTCGCATGACCTGCGCGCGCCGTTGCGCGCGATCGACGGGTTCAGTCGCGTGCTGACGGAGCGCTACGGCGACCGGCTCGACGACAGCGGCCGCGACTACCTGGCGCGTGTGCGCAAAGCGGCATCGCGCATGGGCGAGTTGATCGATGCCTTGCTGAAGATCGCGCGCGTCACCCGCGGCGAGCTCAAGATCGAGCGCATCGACCTGAGCCGCATTGCCGCGGAAGTCGTGGAGGAGCTGCGTGCGGGCGACGCCGGCCACGCCCCCGAGATCGACATCACCCCGGGCCTGCACGCCGATGCCGATGCCGCGCTGGTCCGCAACCTCCTAGGGAACCTGCTGGGCAATGCCTGGAAGTTCACGCGCGGCACGCAGGGCCCCCGCATCGAGTTCGGGGCGACGACCCGCGACGACGGCACGACCGAATTCCACGTGCGCGACAACGGCGCGGGTTTCCCGCAGGACTACGTCGAGAAGCTCTTCCGGCCGTTCCAGCGGCTGCATGCGCAGGAGCAGTTCGCCGGGCATGGCATCGGGCTGGCGACGGTGAAGCGCATCGTCGAGCGCCACGGCGGCACCATCCGCGCGGAAGGCGCGGAAGGGCAGGGCGCCACGTTCCGGTTCACGCTGCCGGGCGAGGGCGCGGCGCCCGGGTTGGATCCGGCAACCTGACGGCATCGCGCGATGACGCCCGTATGGGGCTGGGGTTCAACGGGGTCGGGGACACTCCACGTCGAAGGGGTGGCCAGACGCGCGCAGCCAGTGGCCCGCATTTCCGGTGCTACGGATGCCAGCCCCCAGCCTCTAGTCTCTAGTCCCTAAATCGAGCTAAGCATTCTTGTTGTGCTGCCGCATTACGCGCTGCTTTTCGCGCGCCCAGTCGCGTTGCTTGCTGGCGTCGCGCTTGTCGTGGCTCTGCTTGCCCTTGGCCAGCGCCAGCTCCGCCTTGATGCGGTTGCCCTTCCAGTACAGGGCGGTGGGGATGACCGTGTAGCCATCGCGCTGCACCTTGCCGATCAGCGTGTCGATCTCGTTGCGGTGGAGCAGCAGCTTGCGGGTGCGGCGTTCCTCGGCCACCACGTGGGTGGACGCCGAGATCAGCGGGGTGATCTGTGCCCCGAACAGGAACATCTCGCCGTCGCGGATCACCGCGTAGCTCTCGCCGATGTTGGCGCGCCCGGCCCGGATCGACTTGATCTCCCAGCCCTGCAGCGCAAGGCCGGCCTCGAAGCGCTGTTCCAGGTGGTAGTCGTGGCGGGCACGCTTGTTGAGCGCGATCGTCCCGCCCGCGGCCTTTCCTTTATCCTTGCCGCCCTTGTTGCTGCTGTTCTTGGCCATCGCGGCATTGTCCCAGATGCCGGGTACCGGGCATAGGGAAAACCTTTACGGTCGCGTCGTCCCGGCGACGTGGCCCACTTTGCAAGCCGACTGCCTCCTGACGATGCCGACGATCCGACGCTCCGCCCTGGTCGAACACTCCGCCGCCCGTATGTTCGCGCTGGTCAACGACGTGGCCGCCTACCCGCGGCGATTCGACTGGTGCCACGCGGCCCAGGTGCTGGAGGAAGGGGAGGCACGCATGGTGGCGCGGCTGGACCTGGGGTTGGGCGCACTGAAGACGTGGTTCACCACCGAAAACACGCTGAGCCCCCCACACCACATCGACCTGAAACTGGTCGACGGCCCCTTCCGGCGACTGGGCGGCCGGTGGGAATTCCATGCGCTGGACGAGTCCGCCTGCAAGGTCACGCTGACCTTGGACTTCGAGCCGTCGGTCAAGCTGCTGTCGCCGGCGTTTTCGATCGGCTTCCAGGCGCTGGCCGACCGCATGGTCGACGACTTCGTCCGCGTCGCCGACCGCGAAGACCTGGAATGAGGGTTGCCGTGATCCGCGCGTGGCCCGGTCGCTTCGAGAGTGTCGAAGTCGAGGTGCCGAATGGTGCGACGGTCAGCGATGCACTGAAGGCGGCCGCAATGGATGGAGACCCGGCATGTACGGGTGTGGCCATCTACGGCGAGCGCGCCGATCCCGATACCGCGTTACGTGACGGCGACCGCGTCGAACTGCTGCGTCCGTTGCAGGCCGACCCCAAGGACGCACGGCGACGCCGCGCGCAGGACCGCGCGCGGCGTTGAGTTGGAATACAGCAGGAATCGCGGGCCCAGCGGCCTCGACTCAATTCTTCTCGCGGGCCAGGTTGCGGCCGAACTGCCTGACGGAGTTGCGCGCGATTTCCTCGTCTTGCTCCGGGAAGTAATCACCTTCCCAGCGCGCCAGCGCATCGTTCTCGAACCACAGCGTGAGGTTCTTCACCTCGGTCCGGCCCAGGCGGTCGGTGCGCTGGCTCGCGGTGTAGTCCCAGCGGTCGTGGTGGAACGGGTCGGTAACCGACGGGCTGCCCAGCAGCGCGATCACCTGCGGCTTGCCCATGCCGACCTGCAACTGGTCGACGTTGGTCTTCTCCAGCAGGTTGCCCTGGTAGATCGGCTGGCGGTAGACGATGCCGCAGCCTGCGGTGAAGGCGGCGACGAGAAGGACGAGGAGCAGCTTGCGCATTCGGTTTTTCACGGCAGGGCGAAAGACCGGCCGATGATACACTGGCGACCCGGCGCGAGGCCGCTGCCGGTCCCGCATTCACGCGGCATTCGGGCACGGCCACCGCGTTGCTTGCCGGCATCCACTGGCGGCGGCCATCCTCCCATCCGGACGCGAGCTTTCCGCGCGCTCCCTGACGACCTTCCCAGGAACTTCGCCATGGAATCCCAAGACCTGCGCAACGTCGGCCTCAAGGTGACGCACCCGCGCCTGCGCATCCTCGAGTTGCTGGAGGGCACCAAGTCCCACCATATGACGGCGGAGGACATCTACCGGCGCCTGCTGGAGAAGGGGGAGGACATCGGCCTGGCGACGGTCTATCGCGTGCTGACCCAGTTCGTGTCCGCCGGCCTTGTGCTCAAGCACAACTTCGAGTCGGGGCAGTCGGTGTACGAACTGGACCGCGGCCACCACCACGACCACATGGTGGACATCGACTCGGGCAAGATCATCGAGTTCGAAAGCGCGGAGATCGAAGAGCTGCAGCGCAAGATCGCCGCCAAGCACGGCTATGAGATCGAAGAGCACTCGCTGGTGCTCTACGTACGCAAGAAGCGCTGACCGTTCGAGATCCGCGGGGCGTGTTTCGAACCGCCCCTCCTCGTGCCGTCAGCCGGCGTCGCTCAACAGGCGGCGCGCGGCGGCCCGGGCCTCGCGGGTCATCTCCACACCGCCCAGCATGCGTGCCAACTCGTCCTGGCGCTGCTTCGCGCCCAGGGCCTGGACTTCGCTCTGGGTGACGCCGTCACTGGCGGACTTGCTGACCCGGTAATGCGCGTGGCCCTGCGCGGCCACCTGCGGCAGGTGGGTGACGCACAGCACCTGGCGTCGCTCGCCGAGTGCACGCAGCTTCTGTCCGACGATGTCGGCCACGGCGCCGCCGATGCCCGAGTCCACCTCGTCGAACACCATCGTCGGTACGGCATCCAGGCCGAGTGCGGCGACTTCGATCGCCAGCGAAATACGCGACAACTCGCCACCCGAGGCGACCTTGCGCAGCGGGCGCGGCGGCTGGCCGGGGTTGGCGGCCACCATGAACTCCACGCGTTCGGCGCCCTGCGGGTCCGGGCGGACCGTCTCCAGTACCTCCAGCACAACGTCGAATGCGCCGCCACCCATGCCCAGCTCGGCGATCAATGCCGAGGTGTCCGATGACAGTCGGCGGGCGGCATCACGGCGGGTCGCACCGAGCACCTCGGCGGCCGCCTGCCAGGCACGCGTTGCCGCAGCGATGTCGGCGTCGAGGCCCTGCAGGCGCTCGTCCGCGCCGCGCAGCGCTTCGAGTTCGGTGGCGATCTCATCGCGCTTGGCCGCCAGTTGCTCGGGCGTCACCCGATGCTTGCGCGCCAGCTCATGCAGGCGGCCCATGCGCTGCTCCAGCGCCTCCAGCGCCTGTGGGTCGAGGTCCAGGTCGCCGCGGATGCGGTCAAGCAGCACAGCCGCTTCGTCCAGCTGGATGGCCGCGTTGTCGAGCATCGTGTCGACCTCGTTGAGCCGCGGCTCGTGCTCGGCGACCCGCTGCAGCGTGTCCCGCGCCTGCCGCAGCGCGCGGGTGATCGATGGCCCCTCGTCGCCGTCCATGACCGCGAATGCGCGCTCGCACGCCTCCAGCAGACCGGCCGCATGCGCGCTGCGACGGTGGTCGATGCTCAGCTGCGCGAGGCTGTCGGCGTCGAGGGTCTCCCGTTCCAGTTCGGCATGCTGGTGTTCGAGCCAGCCGATCCGGTCGGAGACATCGCCCTGGGCGGTGAGGCGCTCGCGCTCGGCCAGCAGGTCCGACCAGCGGCCCGCGGCCTCGGCGACGGCGCGCCGTTCGGCGTCGTTGCGCGCGTAGGCATCGAGCAGCGCGAGCTGGCTGGGGCGCGAGAGCAGGGCCTGGTGCTCGTGCTGGCCGTGGATTTCGACCAGATGCGAAGCCAGTTCGGCAAGCTGGCCGACCGTGACGGGGCGGCCGTTGATCCATGTCCGCGACCCGCCGTCGGCACGGACCACGCGGCGTACCTGGCAGTGGCGGCCGTCGTCGCCGTCCTCGTCCAGTGCATTTTCGCGGAGCCAGTCGGTGGCCGGCTGCGCGTCGGCGAGCGAAAACTCAGCAACCAGTTCCGCCCGGCTCGCCCCGTGGCGTACCACGCCACTGTCGGCGCGCAGGCCCGACAGCAGGCCGAGGGCATCGACCAGCAGCGATTTACCGGCGCCGGTTTCGCCTGAGATCACGGTCAGGCCGGGTCCAAACGCCAGCTCGGCGGACTGGACGACGGCGAAATCCTTGAGCGCGAGGTGGGTCAGCATGGGTGCGGATTCTAAGGGGCGTGCGTCGCACAGGGCGATCCGCTGCATGGCCCGCGACTTGCGTCGTCCGTCCCGCCCCCTTATATCCGGGGCATGCCTCGCACCCCAGCCGACCCCAGCCAGGACCCACGCGCGCGCCAATTGCTGCGCACGTTGATCGGCCGGTATATCCGCGATGGCGAGCCGGTGGGCTCGCAGACGCTGGCCCGGCACGCGGGGCTGGACGTGAGTCCGGCGACGATCCGCAACATCCTGTGCGACCTCGAGGACGCCGGCCTGCTGACCGCGCCGCACACGTCCGCCGGCCGGGTGCCGACCGCGCAGGGCTACCGGCTGTTCGTCGACTCCCTCCTGCAGCTCAAGCCGCTGCCGGAAGGTGAAGTGGTGCGCCTGCGCAGCGAGTTGCCGCCGGGTTCGGGCACCCAGGCGTTGCTGGGCAGCGCCTCCGAGCTGCTGTCGGCGATGACGCATTTCGTCGGCGTGGTCAGCGTGCCGCGGCGCGAGCAGTTCGCGTTCCGGCGCATCGATTTCGTGCCGGTGGACAACGAACGCGTGCTGGCGATCGTGGTGTTCGCCGACAACGAAGTGCAGAACCGCATCATCCAGACCCGCCGGCAGTTCGAGGGCGGCGAGCTGGAGCGTGTCGCCAACTACCTCAACGCGCACTTTGCAGGCCGCCCGGTGGCGGAGATCCGGACGACGCTGGTGCACGAACTGCGATCGGCGCAGTCGGAGATGCAGGCGTTGCTGGCGCGGTCGGTCGAACTGGCCGAGCAGGTGTTGGCGCCGGGCGGCGACGACATGGTGCTGGCCGGGCAGACCCGGCTGATGGGCCTGAATGAGCTGTCGGACGTGGATCGCCTGCGTGAGTTGTTCGACGCCTTCGCCCGCAAGCGCGAAATCCTGCAGTTGCTCGAGCGCACGGTGTCCGCACCCGGCGTCCAGATCTTCATCGGCGAGGAAACCGGACTCGCCCCGCTGGAGGGTGTGTCGCTGGTCACCGCGCCCTACGCGGCCGACGGGCAGGTGCTGGGCGTGCTGGGGGTGATCGGCCCGACGCGCATGGCCTACCAGCGCGTCATTCCGGTGGTGCAGGCGGCCGCCAGCGTCCTGGGCGAGGCGTTCGCACCGCAGTCGACGCGCTGACGGACCGGGCCGCGATCCGGCCTGACGCTTGAAACGCCGGGGGCTGCCCCCATTGCTGGGCCACCCGCGCATCGCGCATGTCCATCAGGCCCAGGACCCGCCCGGCATGACCCATCAAGAACCATCGATCGATCCCAACGAAAACCCGCAGGCGGACGATGCGCCGCTGGCTGGCGCCTCCGATGCCAGCGACAAGGCGCGGGCGGCCGAACTCGAAGCCGAACTGGCCCGTTTACGCGAGGAGGCGCTGCGCGAGCGCGCCGATCTCGACAACCAGCGCAAGCGGCTGGAGCGAGAGCGCGATTCCGCCCGGCGCTTCGCCAACGAGCGTCTGCTGGCCGACCTGTTGCCGGTGATCGACAGCCTGGAAGCCGGCCTCGGCGCGGCGGGCAGCGATGCCAGCGCCTTGCGCGAAGGCATGGAGCTGACCCTGCGGCAGCTGCTCAAGGTCACCGCCGACAACGGCCTGGTGCCGGTCGACCCGGTGGGCCAGCCGTTCAATCCCGATCACCACCAGGCCATGAGCATGGTGCCCAGCGAGGAGCACGCGCCCGGGCACGTCGTGCAGGTCTACCAGAAGGGCTGGCTGCTGAACGACCGCCTGCTGCGTCCGGCACTGGTCGTGGTCAGCCAGCAGGACTGACGCGCCACACATCCCCGTACGCGGTGCCTTGGCCCTTGAAGGGCAGGGCACGACCCCCAGATAGCGGTCATCGGCGGCCCCGCCGCCCCAAACATTCCAGAGATTCGAGAGGGAGCACCACCATGGGCAAGATCATCGGCATCGACCTGGGCACGACCAATTCGTGCGTGGCGATCATGGAAGGCGGCAAGGCCCGCGTCATCGAGAACGCGGAGGGCGACCGCACCACCCCGTCCATCGTCGCCTACACCAAGGACGGCGAAGTGCTGGTTGGCGCGTCGGCCAAGCGCCAGGCCGTCACCAACCCCAAGAACACCTTCTTCGCGGTGAAGCGCCTGATCGGCCGAAAGTTCACCGACGCCGAAGTGCAGAAGGACCTGGACCTGGTGCCGTACAGCATCGTCCAGCACGAGAACGGCGATGCCTGGGTCGCAACCCAGGACGGCAAGAAGATGGCGCCGCAGCAGATCTCGGCCGAAGTGCTGGCCAAGATGAAGAAGACCGCCGAGGCCTACCTGGGCGAGACCGTCACTGAGGCGGTCATCACCGTGCCGGCGTACTTCAACGATTCGCAGCGCCAGGCCACCAAGGACGCGGGCAAGATCGCCGGCCTTGAGGTCAAGCGCATCATCAACGAGCCGACCGCGGCCGCGCTGGCCTACGGCATGGACAAGAAGGGCGGCGACCGCAAGGTGGCCGTGTACGACCTGGGCGGCGGCACGTTCGACGTGTCGATCATCGAGATCGCCTCGGTCGACGACGAAATGCAGGTCGAGGTGCTCAGCACCAACGGCGACACGTTCCTGGGTGGCGAGGACTTCGACAAGCGCGTCATCGATTACCTCGTGGAGGAGTTCCAGCGCGAGCAGGGCATCGACCTGCGCAAGGACCCGCTGGCCCTGCAGCGCCTGAAGGACGCCGCCGAGCGCGCCAAGATCGAGCTGTCCTCCAGCCAGCAGACCGACGTCAACCTGCCGTACGTCACCGCCGACGCAACGGGCCCGAAGCACCTCAACATCAAGCTGACCCGCGCCAAGCTCGAGTCGCTGGTCGAGGACCTAGTCAAGAAGACGATCGAGCCATGCCGCATCGCGCTCAATGACGCCGGCCTGCGTGCCAGCGACATCAGCGAGGTGATCCTGGTCGGTGGCCAGACCCGCATGCCGAAGGTGCAGCAGGCGGTGGGCGAGTTCTTCGGCAAGGAGCCGCGCAAGGACGTCAACCCGGACGAGGCCGTGGCCATCGGCGCCGCGATCCAGGGCGGCGTGCTGGCCGGCGACGTCAAGGACGTGCTGCTGCTGGACGTGACCCCGCTGAGCCTGGGCATCGAAACCCTGGGCGGCGTGTTCACCAAGATCATCGAGAAGAACACCACGGTGCCGACCAAGGCCTCGCAGACCTTCTCCACCGCCGAGGACAACCAGTCCGCCGTGACGGTGCACGTGCTGCAGGGTGAGCGCGAACAGGCCCGCTACAACAAGTCGCTGGCGCGCTTCGACCTCACCGGCATCGAGGCGGCACCGCGCGGCATGCCGCAGGTGGAGGTGTCGTTCGACATCGACGCCAACGGCATCGTCCACGTCACCGCCAAGGACAAGAAGACCGGCAAGGAGCAGAAGGTCGAGATCAAGGCCGGCTCGGGCCTGTCGGACGAAGAGATCCAGAAGATGGTCGCCGACGCCGAGGCCAACCGCGAGGAAGACCAGAAGTTCCACGAGCTGGTGCAGGCGCGCAACCAGGCCGACGGCCTGATCCACATGGCCCGCAGCACGATCAAGGAGCACGGCGACAAGCTGCCGGGCGAGGCGATCGGTGCGGCCGAGGCGGCCATTGCCGAGCTCGAGACCGCGATGAAGGGCGACGACAAGGCCCAGATCGAGGCCAAGAGCCGGGCGCTGGAAACCGCCGCGCAGTCGCTGATGGCCGCCACCCAGGGCCAGCCGGCGGGTGACGCCGGTCAGGCGCAGGCGAGCCAGGCGGCCGACGACGTGGTCGATGCCGAGTTCACCGAAGTCAAGGACGACGGGAAGAAGTAAGGCGAACGCAGGGAATGGGGAATCGGGAACAGGATGCGTGGAGTGAACTCTCCGCCCGCCTCAAGGCCCGGTTCCCCGTTCCTGTTTTCGTATCCCGACGCGCCTCGCTCCATTCCCGTTCCCCGTTTCCGGTTCCCTGCATTACATGAGCAAACGCGACTATTACGAAGTACTGGGCGTGGCCCGCAACGCCGGCGACGATGAGCTGAAGAAGGCCTATCGCCGCTGCGCGATGAAGCACCACCCCGATCGCAACCCCGGCGATGCCGCCGCGGAAGCCGCGTTCAAGGAGTGCAAGGAGGCGTACGAGGTGCTGTCCGACGCCGGACGCCGGCGCATGTACGACCAGCACGGCCACGCCGCGTTCGAACACGGGATGGGCGGCAACGGCGGTGGCTTCGGTCACGCCGACATGGGCGACATCTTTGGCGACATCTTCGGCAACATCTTCGGCGGGGGCATGGGCGGCGGACGCGGCCCGCGTCGCGGCGCCGACATCGGCTACGTGATGGAGCTGTCGCTGGAAGAGGCGGTCGGCGGCATCGAGAAGACCATCGAAGTGCCGACGCTTGACGCCTGCGACAGCTGCGACGGCAGTGGCTCGGCGGACGGCAAGCTCGAGACCTGCTCGACCTGCCAGGGCCGCGGCCAGGTGCGCTTCCAGCGCGGCATCTTCTCGATGCAGCAGGCCTGCCCGCATTGCGGAGGGCGCGGCCAGACGATCGCCAACCCGTGTGGCGATTGCCACGGACAGGGCCGCATCGAAGACACCAAGACGCTGCAGGTCAAGATTCCGGCCGGCGTCGACAACGGCGACCGCATCCGCCTGTCGGGCGAAGGCGAAGCCGGCCCCTCGGGCTCGCCGCCGGGCGACCTGTACGTCGACGTGCGGGTGCGCGAGCACGACATCTTCAAGCGCGAAGGCGATGACCTGCACTGCGAAGTACCCATCCGCATTTCGCAGGCGGCCCTCGGCGACACCATCCGCGTGCCGACGCTGGATGGCGAGGTGGAGTTGCGCATCCCGGCCGAGACACAGACCGGCAAGCTGTTCCGCCTGCGCGACAAGGGCGTCAAGTCCGTGCGCAGCCGCCGTCCGGGCGACCTGTACTGCGAGGTGGTCGTGGAAACCCCGGTCAACCTGACGGCCCAGCAGCGCGAGTTGCTGGAGCAGTTCGAAGGCACGTTCGTGGGGGAGGGCGCGCGCAAGCATTCGCCGCGCTCGTCGACGTTCCTGGATGGGGTGAAGGGCGTCTGGGATCGAATGAAGTCGTCCTGACCCGGCGCGCGTCGCGGCAGCGACTGCCCAGCCATGTGATCGATGGAACGCCGTGCTGCTTCAGCGCGGCGTTCTTTTCTTACGCCGGGTACCGAGCGCAGTCAGCGCGTCCCCGCGACGACGCGCGTGCAATGAGCGCCATCCGGCTCAAGCGAACTGCGTGGCATCCACCACGATCCTTGTCCCGCGTGCCCTGCACGATTAGCCTGCGCCGATGAACGAACCCGCACGAATCCTCATCCACGGCGCCAGCGGCCGCATGGGCCAGGCTCTGCTCCGGCTGGCCGCAGGCCGGGACGACCTGCGCGTCGTGGCCGCGGTGTCACGGAGCAAGCCGACCCAGCGTGTCATCGACGGCGTGCCGCAGTTCGCGGTGGCGGAGGCGCACGGGGTGCCGGCGTTCGATGTCGCCGTCGATTTCAGCCTGCCCGACGGGTTCGAGGCGGTGCTGGCGATGTGCCAGGAGCGCGGCGCCGGGCTGGTGAGCGGTACCACGGGCCTCGACGAGCGCCAGCAGAGGGCCATCGACCTGGCTGGCGAGCGCGTGCCGGTGCTGTGGGCGGCCAACTTCAGCCTGGGGGTCGCGGTTCTGGGCGACCTGGTCCAGCGTGCGGCCGCGGCGCTGCACGGCTGGGACTGCGACATCGTTGAGTCGCACCATGTCCACAAGAAGGACGCGCCGTCCGGCACCGCCCTGGCCCTGGGCTCCCGGGCCGAGCAGGGTGGCCTGCGCCCACGCTACGCCTCCCTGCGGGCGGGCGACATCGTCGGCGAGCACACCGTCCAGTTGACCGGCCCGGGCGAGCGTCTGGAACTGGTGCATCGCGCCACCGACCGCGACGTCTTCGCCCGGGGTGCGTTGCTGGCCGCCAAGCGGCTCGCGGGCCGGCCGCCGGGCCGTTACCGCGTGGCAGACCTCTTCCTCTGATCTGCGCGGCGCCGCCGTCGCGGCGCTCCAGCGCATCGCCAGGCGGCCTACGGAGCAGAAACCAGGCTGGTGCATGAATTCCGTGCTGGCGCGAGGGGCGCCGGGTCGCTAGAATTCCCGCTCGCCTGAACCCCGCTCGCCGGACCGGTCCCGCACCGCGTCCGTGCCTTGCTGCAGCCCGCATTCTGCGAGGCCTGCGCCGGGGTCAGTCAGCCCCCCGGCATCCAAGGCGACCCACGTGACTGAACTTGCACTCCTCGCACTCGAAGACGGCACCTGCTTCGAGGGCGTTTCCGTAGGCGCGCCCGGCCTTTCGGTCGGCGAAGTCGTCTTCAATACCGCGATCACCGGCTACCAGGAGATCGTCACCGACCCGTCCTACGCCCGGCAGCTGGTCACGCTGACCTATCCGCACGTGGGCAACACCGGTTGCACCGCGCAGGACGACGAGGCCGCCCAGGTCTGGTCGGCCGGCCTGATCGTGCGCGACGTGCCGCGCCGGCCCAGCAACTGGCGCAGCCAGCAGCCGTTGCCGGAATGGCTGGCCGAGCGCGGCGTGGTCGCCATCGCCGGCATCGATACCCGGAAGCTGACCCGCCTGCTGCGTGACCGCGGCGCGCAGAACGGCGCGCTGATGGCCGGGCGCATCGACCGGGACGAAGCCATCGAGGCCGCGCGCAAGTTCCCGGGCCTGAAGGGCATGGACCTGGCGCGCGAGGTCAGCACGAAGTCCGCCTACGAGTGGACCGAAGGCCAGCTGGACCTGGACCGCAACGCCTTCGATACCGCCGATGCGCGGCTGCACGTGGTGGCCTACGACTACGGCGTGAAGCGCAACATCCTGCGGATGATCGCCGAGCGCGGCTGCCGCGTGACGGTGGTGCCGGCGCAGACGCCCGCCGCCGACGTGCTGGCAATGAAGCCCGACGGCGTGTTCCTGTCCAACGGCCCGGGCGACCCGGCACCGTGCGACTACGCGATCGCCGCGATCCGCGAGTTCATCGCCGCGAAGGTGCCCACGTTCGGCATTTGCCTGGGCCACCAGTTGCTCGGGCTGGCTGCAGGTGCCAGCACGGTGAAGATGAAGTTCGGCCACCACGGCGCCAACCACCCGGTCCAGGACCTGGACAGCAAGCGGGTGATGATCACCAGCCAGAACCACGGCTTCGCCATCGACGAGGCCACGCTGCCGGCCAACGTGCGCGTCATCCACCGCTCGCTGTTCGACGGCTCCAACCAGGGCATCGAGCTGACCGACGCGCCGGCCTTCAGTTTCCAGGGGCACCCGGAAGCCAGCCCCGGCCCGCACGATGTATCCCCTTTGTTCGACCGATTCGTTGCGCTCATGGAGGCCAACTGACATGCCCAAGCGCACCGACATCAAGACTGTCCTGATCATCGGCGCCGGCCCGATCGTGATCGGCCAGGCGTGCGAGTTCGACTACTCCGGCGCGCAGGCCTGCAAGGCCTTGCGCGACGAGGGCTACCGCGTGGTCCTGGTCAACTCCAACCCGGCCACGATCATGACCGACCCGGAGATGGCCGACGCGGTCTACATCGAGCCGATCAACTGGCAGACGGTCGAGAAGATCATCGCCAAGGAAAAGCCCGACGCGCTGCTGCCGACCATGGGCGGCCAGACCGCGCTCAACTGCGCGCTCGACCTGGCCGACCACGGCGTGCTGGAGAAGTACAACGTCGAGTTGATCGGTGCCAGCCGCGACGCCATCCGCATGGCCGAGGACCGCGAGCTGTTCCGCGTGGCGATGGCCGACATCGGCCTGGAGTGCCCGAAGGCCGAGGTCGCCAAGACCTTCGAGCAGGCGGTGGAAATCCAGGCCAAGGTCGGTTTCCCGACCATCATCCGCCCCAGCTTCACCCTGGGTGGCAGCGGCGGCGGCATCGCCTACAACAAGGAAGAGTTCGAGGAGATCGCCAAGCGCGGCCTCGAGCTGTCGCCCGTCAGCGAGATCCTCGTCGAGGAGTCGGTGCTGGGCTGGAAGGAGTTCGAGATGGAGGTGGTCCGCGACAAGGCGGACAACTGCATCATCGTATGCTCGATCGAGAACTTCGATGCGATGGGCGTGCACACCGGCGACAGCATCACCGTCGCCCCGGCGCAGACGCTCACCGACAAGGAGTACCAGCGCCTGCGCGATGCCTCGATCGCGGTGCTGCGCAAGATCGGCGTGGACACCGGCGGTTCCAACGTGCAGTTCGGCATCAATGCGCGCGACGGACGCGTGGTGGTGATCGAGATGAACCCGCGCGTGTCGCGGTCCTCGGCGCTCGCCTCCAAGGCGACCGGCTTCCCGATCGCCAAGATCGCCGCCAAGCTGGCGGTGGGCTACACGCTGGACGAGCTGCGCAACGAGATCACCGGCGGCGCGACCCCGGCCTCGTTCGAGCCGACCATCGATTACGTGGTCACCAAGATCCCGCGCTTCGCATTCGAGAAGTTCCCGCAGGCCGATGCGCGCTTGACGACCCAGATGAAGTCCGTGGGCGAGGTGATGGCCATGGGCCGTACCTTCCAGGAGTCCCTGCAGAAGGCGCTGCGCGGCCTGGAAACCGGCAAGGTCGGCCTCGACCCCACCGGGCTGGACCTGGACAGCGAGGAGGGCCTCGCCACCCTGCGCCGCGAGCTCAAGGAGCCGGGTCCGGAGCGGATGTTCCACATTGGCGACGCGTTCCGTGCCGGCATGTCGGTCGAGGACGTGCACGCCATGTCGTTCGTCGATCCGTGGTTCCTCGACCAGATCGAAGAGCTCATTGCCGCCGAGAACGCCGTCGCCGATGGCGGGCTGGCCTCGCTGGACGCCGCGCGCATGCGCGAACTCAAGCGCATGGGTTTCTCCGACGCGCGCCTGGCGCAGTTGACGGGCACGGACGAAACCGCGGTGCGCACGCTGCGCCGCGCCTTCGGCGTGCGGCCGGTCTACAAGCGCGTGGACTCGTGCGCGGCAGAGTTCGCCACCACCACCGCGTACATGTACTCCACCTACGAGGATGAGTGCGAAGCCGCGCCGTCGGACCGTCGGAAGATCATGGTCCTGGGCGGCGGCCCCAACCGGATCGGGCAGGGCATCGAGTTCGACTACTGCTGCGTGCACGCCGCGCTGTCGCTGCGCGAGGACGGGTTCGAGACCATCATGGTCAACTGCAACCCGGAAACCGTGTCGACGGATTACGACACCTCCGACCGGCTGTACTTCGAGCCGTTGACGCTGGAGGACGTGCTGGAGATCGCCGAGCTGGAGAAGCCCTTCGGCGTGATCGTCCAGTACGGCGGCCAGACCCCGCTCAAGCTTGCACAGGCGCTGGAAGCCAACGGCGTGCCGATCATCGGCACCAGCCCCGACAGCATCGACCTGGCCGAGGATCGCGAGCGTTTCCAGAAGCTGGTCAACGACCTGGGCCTGAAGCAGCCGCCCAACCGCACCGCCCGCAACCCGGACGAGGCGTTGGCGCTGGCGCGCGAGATCGGCTACCCGCTGGTGGTGCGTCCCAGCTACGTGCTCGGCGGCCGCGCGATGGAAGTCGTGCACGCCGATACCGATCTCGCGCGTTACATGCGCGATGCGGTGAAGGTGTCGAATGACTCGCCGGTGCTGCTCGACCGGTTCCTGGACAACGCGGTCGAAGTGGACGTCGACATCATTGCCGACAAGGACGGCAACGTCCTGATCGGCGGCGTGATGGAGCACATCGAGGAAGCCGGTGTGCACTCGGGCGACTCCTCGTGTTCGCTGCCGCCGTACTCGCTCTCGCCGGCCACCCAGGCCCGCCTGCGCGAGCAGGTGGTGGCGCTGGCCAAGGCGCTCAACGTGGTCGGCCTGATGAACACCCAGTTCGCCGTGCAGACCGCCGCCAGCACCGGCGAGGAAGGGCTCGAGGACACCATCTACCTGCTGGAGGTCAACCCGCGCGCCTCGCGCACGGTGCCGTTCGTCTCCAAGGCGACGGGCATGCCGCTGGCCAAGATCGCCGCGCGCTGCATGGCTGGCAAGACGCTGGCCGAGCAGGGCGCGACGGCCGAGATCATCCCGGACTACTACTCGGTGAAGGAGGCGATCTTCCCGTTCGCCAAGTTCCAGGGCGTGGACCCGATCCTCGGGCCGGAGATGCGCTCGACCGGCGAGGTGATGGGCGTGGGTCGCAGCTTCGGCGCGGCGTTCGCGCGCGCGCAGGAGGCCGGCGGCATCCGCCAGCTCAAGCCCGAGGGCAAGGTGTTCGTCTCGGTGCGCGACCCGGACAAGGCGCGCGTGCTGCCGATCGCCCGTGACCTGATCGAGCGCGGCTACACGCTGGTGGCGACGCACGGCACCGCGGCGTTCCTGCGCGATTCGGGCCTGGCGTGCGAGACGGTCAACAAGGTGGCCGAGGGCCGCCCGCACATCGTCGACCTGATCAAGAACGGCGAGATCGTCTACATCGTCAACACCACCGAGGGGCGGCAGGCCATCTCCGATTCGTTCTCGATCCGACGCGAGGCGCTGCAGCACCGGGTGACGTACTCGACGACGATCGCCGGCGCGCGCGCGCTCCTGCATTCGCTGGAGTTCCGTGGCACCGGCCCGGTCTGGTCGCTGCAGGAGCTGCACGCGGAGCTGGGCACGGCCTGATCCGCTCCCGGCGCAACCGGCGGCCGTTCATGGTGCCGGTTGCGCCCACCCCCGGGTGATCGTCCACAATCGGGCGACATCGGGTTCCAACCCTTTTCGATGCCGGCCCCCCGGGCCGGCTTCACGCATTCAAGGCCCGGCGACGTGCCGGGAAGAGGACGTTCCATGCAAGCACCCCTGACCATCCAGGGCGCCCAGCGCCTGCGCGCCGAGCTCGAG
Source organism: Novilysobacter selenitireducens (assembly GCF_020026895.1). Taxonomy (GTDB): domain Bacteria; phylum Pseudomonadota; class Gammaproteobacteria; order Xanthomonadales; family Xanthomonadaceae; genus Lysobacter_C; species Lysobacter_C selenitireducens. The sequence goes on along the minus strand of NZ_JAINZW010000002.1, from coordinate 612,471 downwards.
GAGCTCAAGTCGGTCAAGCGCCCGGCGGTGATCAACGCCATTGCCGAAGCCCGCGCCCACGGCGACCTCAAGGAGAACGCCGAGTACCACGCCGCGCGCGAGCAGCAGGGTTTCATCGAGGGGCGCATCAAGCAGCTCGAGGCCGAGCTGTCGCACGCGCAGGTCATCGATGTCTCCAAGCTCAACGCCGGTTCGCGCATCGTGTTCGGCGCGGTGGTCGAGCTGGCCGACACCGACACCGACGAGGAGACGCGCTACCAGATCGTCGGCGACCTGGAGGCCGACATCAAAAAGGGTCTGATTGCGGTGTCCTCCCCGGTGGCGCGTGCCCTGATCGGCAAGCACGAGGGCGACAGCGTCACCATCGAGGCGCCCGGCGGCACGCGCGAGTACGAGATCGTCGGCGTCAGCTACCCGGGCTGAGCCCGTGGCCGCCGCCTTCGCCATCCTCCTGCTTCCGCCGCGCGAGCGATTCGGCGGGCAGCGCGTGCCGGAGGCCACTGCACGCTGGCTGGGGCGAGGCGACCATGACTCCGGCGACGGCGACCGGCTGCATGACTGGCTGGACATCCTGCCGCGTGGCTGGCCTGCTGCCGCGATCACGCGCCAGCGCGATGCCGGCGATGCGGCAGGCGCTACGTGGCTGCGCGCTGATCCGGTGTACATCCAGCCCGACATCAATGGCGCGCGGCTGCTGTCGCACGGGGATGCACTCGGGCTGACGGCGGACGATGCGGCGGCGTTCATGCCGGCGCTGCGGCCGCTGTTCGGCGATATCGGCATGCCGATCGATGCACCGGTACCGACGCGCTGGTATCTCAGGGCGCCTCCGGGCGCGAAGCTTCCCGCCATGGCTGCGCCGGACCAGGCCGTCGGCATGGATCTGTTCGATCACCTGCCGGAAGGCTCGGAAGGCCGCCGCTGGCGCGCGCTGCTGAGCGAGGCTCAGGTGGCGCTGCACAACCACCCGCGCAATGCGCAGCGACAGGCCGCGGGCCTGGCACCCGTGAACTCGCTGTGGTTCTGGGGCGCGGGCACGCTGCCCGGCCACGTGACGGCCAATGTCTCCCATGCGCTCAGCGACGACGACACGGTGGTGGCCTTTTTTGCGGCCGGCGGTGCGCATGTCGATTCGCTGCCTGATCGCAGAGCGGGCGCGGGCCCCACTTTCGACGGACGCACGCTGATCGACCTGCGCCACGCACGCGACCTGGCGTTGCTGGACCGCGATTGGCTGTCGCCGCTGTTGGCGGACATGGCCGCAGGCCGGTTGGCGGGCTTCACCCTGGACTTCGCCGATGGCCATCGCGTGTGCGTGGCGCGGTCGCACCGCTGGCGTTTCTGGCGCCGGCCGTGGTCGGCGCCCGGCGTGGCTGCTCCCGCCGTGTCGGAAGACGCTCTTTGAATACGCCGCCACCCGGCCGCGGCGTGGCCATCCGCCGCCGGGAAGCGGCTTCGCCCGGCGAGTGGCCCGAGCAGGTGCCACCGCTGTTGCGCCGCATCTATGCCGCGCGTGGGGCGCTGTGCATCGACGATGCCCGGCCACGACTTGTGAACCTGCTGCCGCCTGATGGCCTGCTGGGGCTGGAGGACGCCACCGCACTGCTGGCCGATGCAATTACAAAGGGCCGTCATATCGTCGTGGTCGGCGACTTCGACTGCGACGGTGCCACCGCGTGCGCGGTTGGGGTGCGCGGGCTGCGAATGCTGGGCGCGCGCCGCGTCTCGCACGCGGTGCCCAACCGCATGGTCCACGGCTACGGGCTGTCGCCGGCACTGGTGGACGAGCTGGCGGCACTCGAGCCCGACCTGCTGGTCACGGTGGACCACGGCATCGCCTGTCATGCCGGCATCGAGGCGGCCAAGGCGCGCGGCTGGACCGTGCTGGTCACCGACCACCATCTGCCGGGCGCGACCCTGCCGCCGGCGGACGTGATCGTCGATCCCAACCTGCCGGGCGACATGTTCCCGAGCAAGGCGCTGGCGGGCGTCGGCGTGATGTTCTACGTGCTGCTCGCGTTGCGACGCCGGTTGCGCGATTCGGGCCACCCTGACGCCGGCGCGGACCTCACCTCGCTGCTGGACCTGGTGGCGGTCGGCACCGTGGCCGACCTGGTGCCTCTGGATACGAACAACCGGGCGCTGGTTGCCGCGGGCCTGCGACGCCTGCAGTCGGGGCAGGGATGCGCCGGATTGCGGGCGCTGATCGAGGTGTCCGGCCGCGTGCCAGCGCGCCTGACCGCGGCCGACATCGGCTTCGCGGTCGGACCCCGGCTCAACGCCGCCGGCCGCCTGGAGGACATGGCGCTTGGCATCGAGTGCCTGCTGACAGACGACCTCGCGCAGGCCCGCGGCATCGCCGCGACGCTGGACGCCATCAATGGCGAGCGGCGGGCCGTGCAGCAGCAGATGACCGACGAGGCCGAGGGTGCGGTATCGCGCATCGCGCTGCAGGACGGCGTCGCACCGCTGGTTGCATGCCTGTTCGACCCCGAGTGGCACCCCGGCGTGATCGGGCTGGTCGCATCGCGGATCAAGGACCGGCTGCACCGGCCGGTGGTGGCATTCGCGCCGGCCGAGCCGGGCAGTGAAGTGCTGCGGGGCTCCGCCCGCTCCATCCCCGGTTTCCATATCCGGGATGCACTGGCCGACGTCGCGGCCCGCCACCCGGGCCTGGTCGAGCGCTTCGGCGGCCATGCGATGGCAGCGGGGCTGACCTTGCCGCTGGCGTCGCTTGATGCGTTCCGCGCCGCTTTCGCGGAGTGCGCGAGGGAGCGGCTGGACGACACGCTGTTGCAGGCGGACCTGCACAGCGACGGCGCGCTGGAGCCGGCCGACCTGTGCCGCGGCAATGCCGAGGCGCTGCGTCATGGCGGGCCGTGGGGGCAGGGCTTCCCGGAGCCGCAGTTCGATGGTGAGTTCGACGTGGTGGGCACGCGCGTGGTGGGCGAGCGCCACCTCAAACTTGAACTCGCCCTGGGCCGCACCCGCTTCAACGCGATCCACTTCGGCGGGTGGGACGGGCAGCCGGCGCCGTCGCGCGTGCACATCGCCTACCGGCTGGAACCCGACGACTACCGCGGCGGTGATGCCGTGCAGCTGGTGGTGGTTCACCGTGAGGCGGTGCCCTGACGGGCGCGTGCCGAAGTCCGCCAACTGCTAGAATCCGCGGTCTTTTCCGCACCACAGCCACGGACACGAGAACGGATGATCGAGACCAATCCCGTCCGTCAGCGCATCGCCGACCTGCAGGGTCGGCTGGATGCGCTGAGGGGGTACCTTTGACTTCGATGCCAAGGTCGAGCGCCTCGAAGAAGTAAACCGCGAACTGGAAAGCCCAGACGTCTGGAACGACGCCGAGCGGGCCCAGGCGCTGGGCCGTGAGCGCGCGGCGCTGGAGCGCGTCGTGCTCGGCAGCCGCCGGCTGACCGAAGGCCTGACCGGCGCGGGCGAACTGCTCGAATTGGCCGAGATGGAAGACGACGAAGACACGGCACAGGCCGTCGTCGAGGACGTCGAGAGGCTTGCGCGCGACGTCGAGCAGCTGGAGTTCCAGCGCATGTTCTCCGGCAAGATGGACAGCGCCGCGGCGTTCGTCGACATCCAGGCCGGCGCCGGCGGCACCGAGGCCCAGGACTGGGCTGAGATCCTGCTGCGCATGTACCTGCGCTGGTGCGAGTCGCGCGGCTGGAAGACCGAGCTGATGGAAGCCAGCGGCGGCGACGTGGCCGGCATCAAGTCCGCGACGCTGCGCGTGGAGGGCGACTTCGCCTATGGCTGGCTGAAGACCGAGACCGGCGTGCACCGTCTGGTGCGCAAGTCGCCGTTCGATTCCGACAACCGCCGGCATACCAGCTTCACGTCGGTGTTCGTCAGCCCCGAGGTCGACGACAACATCGACATCGAGATCAACCCGGCCGACCTGAAGACCGACGTGTACCGGTCCTCGGGCGCGGGCGGCCAGCACGTCAACAAGACCGAGTCGGCGGTGCGCATCACCCACGTGCCCACCGGCATCGTGGTGGCGTGCCAGACCGGGCGCAGCCAGCACCAGAACCGCGACAACGCGATGAAGATGCTGGCGGCCAAGCTGTACGAGCTGGAGATCCAGAAGCGCAACGCCGAGCGCGACGCGGTCGAGGCGACCAAGTCCGACATCGGCTGGGGCAGCCAGATCCGCAACTACGTGCTGGACCAGTCGCGCATCAAGGACCTGCGTACCGGCGTGGAGCGCAGCGACACGCAGAAGGTACTGGATGGCGACCTGGACGAGTTCGTCGAGGCCGCGCTCAAGGCCGGTCTGGATGCGGGCTCCAAACGCGCCGACGCAGTCTGAGTTCCTTCTTCACCCGGGGCTGCTGGCCCACGTGGACCCCGATCGCGGCTGAAGCCGCTCCCACATCACCGACGCACTGTTTATGACCGACACCCCGAGCCCGCAGCACGCCGACGAGAACAACCTGGTCGCCGAGCGTCGCGCCAAACTGAAGGCGCTGCGCGGGCAGGGCATCGCATTCCCCAACGACTTCCGCCGCGATGCCTATGCGGGCGACCTGCAGGCCGAGTTCGAGGACACCGAGCGCTGGACGGCCGAGGCGCTGGAAGGCGAGGGCCGCGTAGTCGCGCTGGCCGGCCGCATCCTGCTCAAGCGGGTCATGGGCAAGGCCAGCTTCGTGCAGGTGCAGGACGAGTCCGGCCGCATCCAGCTGTTCCTGCAGGCCAACGCGCTGGGGGAGGCGTACGACGCATTCAAGGGCTGGGACGTGGGCGACATCGTCGGCGCGACCGGCGTGCTGACCCGCACCCGCACCGGCGAGCTGTCGGTGAAGGTCGCCCAGCTGCGCCTGCTGACCAAGTCGCTGCGCCCGCTGCCGGACAAGTGGCACGGCCTGTCGGACGTGGAGCAGCGCTACCGCCAGCGCTATGTCGACTTGATCGTCTCGCCCGAGGCGCGCGACGTGTTCGTCAAGCGCAGCCGGATCATCCGGGCGATGCGCGCGTGGCTGGACGCGCGGCGCTTCCTGGAGGTCGAGACGCCGATGATGCATTACATCCCCGGCGGCGCCACGGCCAAGCCGTTCGTGACACACCACAATGCGTTGGACCTGGAGCTGTACCTGCGCGTCGCGCCGGAGCTGTACCTGAAGCGCCTCGTCGTGGGTGGCCTGGAGCGCGTCTACGAGATCAACCGCAACTTCCGCAACGAGGGCGTGTCGACCCGGCACAACCCCGAGTTCACGATGCTGGAGCTTTACGAGGCCTACGCCACCTATACCGAGATCATGGACCTCACCGAAGGCGTGATCCGCGACGTCGCGCAGGAAGTCCTCGGCACCACGGCGGTGGAGTGGGACGGCCAGGCGATCGACCTCGGGCCGGCGTTCCGTCGCTGGTCGATGACGGACGCGGTGCTGGAGCACAACCCGGAAATCGCCGCCGGCGAGCTCCGCGACCTCGATGCCATGCGTGCCCACTGCGCGCGGCTGAAGATCCCGGTCAAGGCCGGCTGGGGCTGGGGCAAGCTGCTGCTGGAGGTGTTCGAGAAAACCGTCGAACACACGCTCATCCAGCCGACCTTCATCACCGACCACCCGGTCGAAGTAAGCCCGCTGGCACGTGCCAGCGACAACGATGCGGAGCTGACCGACCGGTTCGAGCTGTTCATCGGCGGCAAGGAGCTGGCGAACGGGTTCTCTGAGCTCAACGACCCGGAAGACCAGGCGGCCCGCTTTCAGGCCCAGGTCGATGCCAAGGAGGGTGGGGACGACGAGGCCATGCATTTCGACGCCGACTACATCCGGGCGCTGGAAGTCGGCCTGCCGCCCACGGGCGGGCTGGGCATCGGCATCGACCGCATGGTGATGCTGCTGACGGACTCGGCCTCCATCCGCGACGTGCTGCTGTTCCCGTACATGCGGCCCGAGGCCCACGGCTGACGGCTGACGGCATGCCGTTTGCATCGATCCCGGCAACTGGAAGTGCAGGGGAGGCCGCTGTCAAGAATTTGACGGCGGGGGTATGCTCGGGATGGAACAGTCGAGGGGGGCCGCAACCCATGGATAGGCTGGCGTGAACGTCGTCATCGTCGATGACCAGACATCGGCGCGCACCATGCTGCGCCACATCATCGAGGACATCGCGCCGGAGCTGTCGGTGCATGACTTCGGTGAGTCCGAGGCCGGCCTGAACTGGTGCGAGGCCAACCAGCCGGACCTGCTCCTGCTGGACTACCGCATGCCGGGCATCGACGGGCTGGAGTTCGCCCGCCGTTTCCGCCGCCGGCCGCTCCATCGCGACATCCCGATCATCCTTGTGACCGTGGTCGGCGACGAGCCGGTGCGCCAGGCGGCGCTGGATGCCGGTGTCATCGACTTCCTGGTCAAACCGGTGCGCCCGCGCGAGCTCCGCGCCCGCTGCCGCAACCTGCTGCAATTGCGCCAGCAGTCAGAGAACGTCAAACAGCGTGCGCTGTCGCTGGAACAGCGCCTGCTGTCGAGCATGCACGAGGTCGAGGAGCGCGAGCGCGAAACGCTGGCACGCCTGGCGCGGGCGATCGAGTACCGCGACAGCGGGACCAGTGTCTACCTGGAACGGATGGCCCACGTGGCAGGCCTGATCGCCGAGCAACTGGGGATGTTCGAGGACGAGGTGCGGATGATCGAGATGGCCGCGCCGCTGCACGACATCGGCAAGATCGCCATCCCCGACGCCGTACTGCTCAAACCCGGCCCGCTGGACGAAGAGGAGACGGCGGTCATGCGCCGCCATCCGCGCATCGGGCATGAACTGCTGGCCGACAGCCAGAACCGCTTCATCCAGACCGGGGCGGTCATCGCGCTTCGCCACCACGAGCGCTTCGACGGCAGCGGCTATCCCGACGGCCTGGTGGGCGAGGAGATCCCTCTGGAGGCCCGCATCGTGGCGGTGGCCGATGTGTTCGATGCGCTTATTTCCCAGCGCCCTTACAAAGAGGCCTGGGACATCGACGCGGCGCTGGGTTACCTGTATGCGCAGAAGGGTCGCCTGTTCGACCCGCGCTGCGTGGACGCGCTGGTGCGCAACCGCGCTCGACTGGAAGATATCTGCGCGCGCTTCGCCACCCGGGCGCCGCGGAAAGGCATGGACTGAGCCGCATGAAACGTCACCTGTCCTGGCTCAAGACCCGGCTGTCGCAACGCGGCGACAGCGAGCACGGACAGGCAACCATCCGCCTGATCGTGCTGGCGGTGGTGCTGGTGTACATGCTGGTGCGCGGCGCCGGCGGCACGCTGGACCGCGATGCCTACGCCGATGTCCTGGCGATGGTCGCCACGGGCTTCACGGTGGGAGGCGTGTTGCTGGCGTGGATCATTGCGCGCCCCGGCAAGTCGCACCTGCGCCGCGGGATCGGCATGGTCGCCGACTATGGCCTGATGGCGCTGGCCATGATCCGCATCGGCGAGCCGCTGGCCTGGGTGTACGTGATCCTGATGTGGGTGACGGTCGGCAACGGCCTGCGGTTCGGCAACCGCTACCTCGTGATTGCCGTGGCGGCCGCGTTCGCCAGCTTCGGCAGTGTCATCACCTTCAATACCTACTGGCACGACAACCGCGTCCTGGCCGTCGGCCTGCTGCTGGGCCTGGTGGCGATCCCGTCCTATCTGTCCGGCCTGCTGCGCGCCCTGACCCGTGCCACGGACGAAGCCCGGCGTGCCAATGAGGCCAAGAGCCGTTTTCTGGCCAACATGAGCCACGAGTTCCGCACGCCGCTCAACGGCCTGGCTGGGATGTCGGAGTTGCTGGCCACCACGCGCCTGGACGCCGAGCAGCGCGAGTGCCTGAGCACAATCCAGGCCTCAACCCGCAGCCTGCTGGCGCTGGTCGAGGACGTCCTGGACATCTCCGCGATCGAGGCCGGCAAACTCAGGCTCAACGTGGTGGAGTTCGACCCTCGCGAGCTGGTCGACAACATTGGCCTGATTTTGCAGCCGCAAGCCCGCGCCAAGCAATTGCGCTACGAGCAGAACGTGGCGCACGACGTGCCGGCGATCTTGCGCGGCGACGTCGGGCACCTGCGCCAGGTGCTGCTCAACCTGGCGGGCAACGCAGTGAAGTTCACCGATGAGGGATCGGTCCGGCTGGACGTCGGTGTCGTGGACACGTCACCGGATCGAATGCGCCTGCGCTTCACCGTGACCGACACAGGCGTGGGTGTGCCCGTAGCGGCGCAGCATCGCCTGTTCGAAGCTTTTGAGCAGGCCGACGTCAGCCTGGCCCGTCGGCACGGTGGTACCGGTCTGGGTACGACGATCGCCAAGGGGCTGGCCGAAGCGATGGGCGGCAGTATCGGGTTTGAAAGCACCGAGAACCGAGGCAGCCGGTTCTGGGTGGAGTTGCCATTCGATCGGGCCATTGAGCCGGTCCGGCTGGCGATTTCCAGCGAGGTGCTCGATACGTCGCCGCGGGTCGAGTCGACGGCAAAAACAGGGCTCGACAGCCCCGAAAACGTCATTGCGTTCTCGGACCCGTTCCTGCGCCACCGCGCGCGCGTACGCAGCCTGCACGTACTGGTCGCGGACGACCATGCGGCCAATCGAATGGTGGTGCAGCGCCTGTTGCAGAAGGCCGGCCATCGTGTGACATGCGTGGAGGGCGGCGAGGAAGTGCTCGACGCGCTGGAGCTGTCGGACTACGACGCGGTCATCGTCGACCTGCACATGCCGGGCCTGAGTGGCCTGGACATGCTCCGGCAGTTGCGCATTCTGGAAGCCGGCGGCGGCCGCCGGACCCCAGTGGTCGTGCTCAGCGCGGACGTGACGCCGGCCTCCATCCTGGCCTGCGAGCAGGCCGGTGCGCGGGCATTCCTGGCCAAGCCGGTGTCCACCCCACGGCTTCTGGACACGTTGGCCGAGATCGCATCCAACAGCCGGATCGACGCAGGCGTACCCATGGTGACCGGGGCGCGCGACGAAGGCCGGGGCACAAAGGTTTCCATTGATGGCGTCTTTGACCCGGGTGTGCTGGACGAGTTGGAATCCCTGGGCATGGGTGCGGCGTTCGAGCGTGAGTTCACCAGCCAATGCCTGCGCGACGCCGAAGCATGTGTGGTCGCGTTTGCCGATGCGGCGGGAGCCGCGCAACACGACAAGGCGCGGGAGCACGCGCACGCGCTCAAGGGCGTCGCGAGCAACCTGGGCCTGATCAAGCTCGCGGCGGTCAGCGGCGAGTTGATGCAATTGCCGGACTGGCAACTGGCGAAGGAGTGGCAGGCGCGGCTGGCGCAACTGCGCGAGCGGCTGGCACAGGGAAGGTCGGCGCTCGAAGCCCGTGATCGCGCGCGTGGCGCGAGCGGCAGCGGCGAGCGCTCTCCGTCCTGAGATCCCCTTGGAGTCCCCATCGAAGCGGCGGACGTCCGGATGGCATTCGCGTCCGTGCGGCTGCGATCCGCTTCAGCCGACGTGTGTTCCCGTGCGACGCTCCTGCGCCCGGACGATCCGGTCCATGGTACGCAGCGACTTTTCGCCCAGCGCCAATGCGGTGTCGACCCAGACTTCGGTGATGCCCATCAGTTCGTCGTAGCCGACGGGGTGGGCAATACCGCGCACGGCATTGAGCGCCAGGTACGCGTGTGGCGTGCGCTGCTGCTGGCGGATGATCTCGTTGACCGCCGCGGTGCCTTCGCCCTTCGGCACGAGCACGTCGACCACTCCGAGCCGGAACAGCTCGTCGCTGGTGTAGATCCGGCCTTCCAGGATGATCTTCTCGGCCATCTGCGGCGTCACGCGCTTGCAGAGGAACGAGTAAGCACCCATGCCCGGGAACAGGCCGAACAGCACCTCCGGCAACCCCATGTCTACGCCTTCCTCGGCCACGATGGTGTGGCACGACAGCGCCAGCTCGAGACCGCCACCCAGTGCATCGCCCTGCACCAGCGCGATCGTGCGGACGTCGCCGCCCAGCCCGGTATGGAAATGGTGTACGCCGTCGACACAGCGGCGGGCGTAGTCGAGCAGGCGCTCGCGGTTGTTCTCGCGGATCAGGCGCGAGAACAGGGCGAGGTCACCGCCCAGGTTGAACGCGCTGGCATCTGAAGCCAACACGACGTGGCGCAGGCGGCCGGCCTGGCGCTGGGCATCGCGCAGGGTGATCGAGGAGAGGTAACTCCACATGTCGTCCATGAGCTCGGTTCGGAAACACGGCCGGGTTCCATGTCCGGCGTCGGCATGCATGTAAAGCCAGTGGGCGTCGCCCTGCGGGTCGGATTCGACGCGCAGGGTGGGGTAGGAACGGGCGCGGTGGAGTTTCTCGATCTGGCTCATGGTGCGGTCCTCGGGGATGGCCGTCCGCAGGCATGGTGGGCGCGGGCGGCTGGGTGAAGCCCACGCGGCGATGCTACACCCGGGCATGAACCGTGCATGAAAAAGATACGCGCAAACAAAAGGCCCCTCATGGAGGGGCCTTCTTCGGCGGCAAGGAGCGAGGGAACTAGTCGCGCAGCTCGCGCCGCAGGATCTTGCCGACGTTGGTCTTGGGCAGCTCGGTGCGGAACTCCACGACGCGCGGCTGCTTGTAGCCGGTCAGGTTGGCGCGGGCATGAGTCTTGACCTGCTCCTCGGTCAACGAAGGATCCTTCTTGACGATCACCACCTTGACCGCCTCGCCAGACTTGTCGTCCGCTACGCCCACGGCCGCGACTTCGAGCACGCCCGGCATCATCGCGATGACGTCCTCGACCTCGTTCGGGTACACGTTGAAGCCCGACACCAAGATCATGTCCTTCTTGCGATCGACGATGTAGAAGAAGCCCTTCTCGTCCATCCGGGCCATGTCGCCGGTGTGCAGCCAGCCTTCGCTGTCCATGACCTGCGCGGTTTCCTCGGGACGGTTCCAATAGCCCTTCATCACCTGCGGGCCCTTGATGCACAGCTCGCCGACTTCCCCGGTCGGCACCAGGTTGCCGTCCTCGTCCTTGATGCAGGCATCGGTGGACGGGATCGGCAGGCCGATCGCGCCGTTGTAGTCGGCCAGGTCCATCGGGTTGATGCACGCGGCCGGCGAGGTTTCCGTCAGGCCGTAGGCCTCCACCAGCGTCGTGCCGGTGAGCTTCTTCCAGCGGTCTGCGACGGAGCGCTGCACCGCCATGCCGCCACCCAGGGTGAGGTGCAGGCGGGAGAAGTCGACCTCCTCGAAGCCCGGCGTGTTGAGCAGGCCGTTGAACAGCGTATTGACGCCCGTGATCGCGGTGAACGGGACCTTCTTGAGCTCCTTGACGAACCCGGGCATGTCGCGCGGGTTGGTGATCATGTGGTTGAGGCCGCCGAACTTCATGAAGACCAGGCCGTTCGCCGTCAACGCGAAGATGTGGTACAGCGGCAGCGCGGTGATGATGACTTCCTCGCCCATGCGCACGTTGGTGCCGATCCATGCAGCGGCCTGCTGCATGTTGGCCACCAGGTTGCGGTGGGTCAGCATCGCGCCCTTGGAAACGCCCGTGGTGCCGCCGGTGTACTGCAGGAAGGCGATGTCGCCCGACTGGATGTCGATGGGCTGCAGGGTGTGCTTGCCGCCCAGGTCCAGCGCGTCCTTGAAACGGATCGCGCCGGCGATGCGGTAGTCCGGCACCATCTTCTTGACGTGCTTGAGCACGAAATTGACGATCGCGCCCTTGGGGAACCCCAGCATGTCGCCGAGGCCCGTGGTGATCACCTGCTTGACCTGCGTGTCGGCCAGGACCTCCTGGACGACCGAGCCGAAGTTGTCGAGCACCAGGATCGCGCTGGCACCCGAGTCGGCCAGCTGGTGGCGCAACTCGCGCGCGGTGTACATCGGGTTGGTGTTCACCACCGTCAGCCCGGCGCGCAGGATGCCGAAGGTGGCGATCGGGTACTGCAGGCAGTTGGGCATCATGATCGCGACGCGATCGCCCTTCTTGAGCTTCAGCTCACCCAGCAGGTAGGCGGCGAACCGGGCGCTGAGTTCGTCGATCTCGCCGTAGGTCAGCGTCCGGCCCAGGTTGGAGAAGGCGGGGCGGTCGCGGTAGTTGGCAATGGCGTTGTCGAGCACCGAAACGATGGACGGGTATTCGTCCACGTCGATCTGCGACGGTACTCCGGCCGGGTACTGGGCCAGCCACGGACGGTCATTGCTCATTGCGATCCCCTTGGATGTTTTTCCGGTGCAAGCCGGAGTCTGTTTCGATAGCGGCCGGCCAGTGCCGACGCGGCGGCCCCGGATTCGCCTGCGTACGGAGCCGTTCGATTGGAGCATAGGCTCTAGGGGCTGGCAAGGCGCGCCAGTGCGCGTCCGTGGCAGCATTACGCGCTAACCGAATTGGGGGACGACAACGATGGAATCGGTGAAGCGGAGGGATGTGCGGGGGGTGCGCCAGGCGTGGCTCGCGTGGGCCCTCCTGCTGGGCACGCTGCTGTTGGGTTCGTGTAATCGCACACCCCCCGAGCAGCGTCTGCGCGAGGCGATGGCGGGCATGCAGGCGGCCATCGAACAACGCGATGCCGCGGCATTGACCGACCATCTGGCCGAGGACTTCGTCGGTCCCGAAGGCATGGACCGGGACGGGGCACGGCGCATGGCCATTGTGATGTTGCGCCGCCATCGCAATGTCGGCGTCACGCTGGGCCCGCCGGACATCGAACTCCAGGATGGCCACGCCACCGTCCGATTCTCCGCCGTCCTGACGGGCAGCTCGGGTGTGTTGCCCGAGTCGGTTCGCGTGCAGGATGTGACCACCGGTTGGCGCGATGAAGGCGGAACATGGCGCCTGACGAGCGCGGACTGGGAGCGGCGCCTTTGAGCCCGCTTTGATCTAGCGGGCCGAGAGGCTCGGGCCGATAAGGAATGGACCATCCCGTCATCCCGGCGAAGGCCGGGATCCATCCTGGTCCGACGGCGCGTAGTCACGCATGCGCATGTGCAACGGCCCAGAAACGTGCGTTTGCAGGAATGCTATGCAAGTCACCTCCAGAGCTGCCGCACTGTCGTGTGACCAGCCTCCACTCAGGGGGCAGTCGGACGCGCCGTACTAAGCGACGCAAAAAAAAGCCCGCTTCGAAGCGGGCTTCTCCTGTCACGCCGGCACGTTTCGCCGACCTCAGTTGTGCACGCCCTCGAGCGTGGTCAGCTGTGCGTCGCGCGAACCGAAATACACCGCAAGGTCGGAGATCTGCTGATCGGTGAGGCCGGCGGCCTGGCTCGACATCAGCGCGTGCTCGCGCTGGCCGTCGCGGTACTGCTCCAGCGCATGGGCGAGGTAGTCGTAGTACTGGCCGCCCAGCTTGGGGTAGGTCGCGTCGATCGGGGCGTTGCCGTCGGCGCCATGGCAGTCGATGCAGGACTGGCCGGTGGCCGCGCCCTTGGTGTTGGCAAGTTGCTCGCCGGCGGCGATGTTGCCCGCTGGCAGTCCGGCGGACGAGGAGGTCGGCGCGGCGGCGGCTTCGCCTTCGGGCGGGGTCTCGGGCGAGGAGCAGGCGGACAGGGCGAGGGTCGCGGCCAGCACGATCATCGCGGCGCCCGTGGTGGTGCGGGGGGTCGTCTTGGACGTCATGGTCGGCTCGCTTACTTCAGGTTCGAAAGGAACGCGGCGATGTCGGCGATGTCCTGCTCCGAAAAGCTCTGCGCCTGCGCCTGCATGGTCGGGTGGTTGCGCGTGCCGTCCTTGTAACCGGTCAGCGCGTTGCGCAGGTACTGCGCCGACTGGCCGCCGATCTTGGGCACGTGGAAGTTCGGGTAGGCGTTCTTGTAGCCGTCGATGCCGTGGCAGCCCTGGCAGGTGTAGGTCAGCATCCGGCCGTTCTCGGCGTTGCCGGCAGCAGGCGCCGGATCGGCGGCGGGCTGGGCGGCCGGGGCAGCGGCGGGGGCGGTGTCCTGGGCCATCGCGATGGGGGCAATGGCACCCAGGGCGAGGCAGGCGGCGATCGTGAGCGGTCGCATCATGTCGTTGTCCGCAATCTCTTTGGCTAGCGAAGGATAATGGCTGGCTGCGCGTTGGGGCACGGCGGTGTGCCGCTGCGCACAAGTCGCCCAGTATAGCCCGCACGGTCACTGCAACGAAGCGCCCCGGTTCCGCATCACCAGTGTTGCGGGCTGCCGCGCCGGTCCGGACCACGCGAATGCCATCGTGCGCGGGTCGGGTCGCGGCAGAGGCAGCCAGCCGCCGGGGGCGATGACGGCAGTCACCATGACCTTCGGCGGATGCCGGCCGCGTTACCGGTGATATACCTTCATACAACACCGACATACGCCTGTCCGCAGGCCTGTTCATGCAGCCCGCCGGCACGGCCGGGCGCGGAGCAGGGCCGGCGTCCAGGCCACCCAACAACGACACTTCCAAATCGGGGCCCCACCATGCGTCACTCCATCCTGTTCCGCGGCCGACTCATCCTGGTTCGCGCCCTCGTCGTCGCGCTGGCCGGCGCGTTCGCCCTGTCTGCCTGCAAGGGCGGCGAAGGGGCCGCCGACGCCAAGACCACCGAGGAAACGCCGGCCGAGGAGGCGGTGCCGGTGGAGGTTGCCGCCGCCTCGTTGCGTGCGGTGGCTGCCAGTTACACGGGCACTGCACCGTTGGAGGCGCTGGGCGAGTCCCAGGTGGTGGCCAAGACCTCCGGTGTCGCGCTGCAGGTAATGGTGGAGGAGGGCGATGTCGTCCGCGCCGGCCAGACCCTGGTCAGGCTGGATGCCGACCGCGCACGCCTGCAGGCCGCACAGACCGCCGCGCAGGTCGCCAAGCTCCAGAACAACTACCAGCGCTCCAGCCAACTGGCCGAGCAGCAGTTGCTCAGCGCCAACGACAACGACCAGATCAAGTACGACCTGGCCAACGCGCGCGCGGCCAACCGCCTGGCCAACCTGGAGGTCTCCTACGCGTCCGTTACCGCGCCGATCTCCGGCGTGGTGGCCTCGCGGTCTATCAAGACCGGCAACTTCGTGCAGATCAACACGCCGATCTTCCGGATCGTGGACACCTCGCAGCTGGAGGCCGTGCTCAACGTGCCCGAGCGCGAACTCGCGACGCTCAAAGCCGGCCTGCCGGTTGAACTGACGGTGGACTCGCTGCCGGGCCAGACCTTCACCGGTCGTGTCGATCGCGTGGCGCCGGTGGTCGATGCCGGCAGCGGCACGTTCCGCGTGATCTGCGCGTTCGAAGGCGGCGGCCTGCTGCAGCCGGGCATGTTCGGCCGCATCAGCATCGCCTACGACCAGCGCGCCAACGCACTGACGGTGCCGCGCATCGCGCTGCTGGACGGCGAGGGCGACCCGGCGGTGTTCGTGGTGCGCGAGAGCAAGGCCGTGCGCGTGCCGGTCAAGCTCGGCTACGTGGACGGGCAGTGGGTCGAAGTACGCGAAGGCCTGAAGACCGGCGACCAGGTGGTGGTGGCGGGCAAGGCCGCGCTGCGCGAAGGCAGCCTGGTGCAGGTGGTCGGCCAGCCCAAGGCCACGCAGGTGGCCGCGGCGAAGCCGGCCGCTGCCAAAGCCGAAGACAACGACGACAACCAGCAGTAATCCCGAGGACGACACGTGAGCGATTCCACGCACACCCCGCCGCCGCACGGGAAGGACGGGTTCGACCCCGCACTGCACCCGCCTGCACCGCCGTTCAACCTGGTCGAGTTCTCCACGCGTCGCCGCGTCACCGTGGCGATGTTCACCATCAGCTTCCTGCTGTTCGGACTGATCGCGCTCGGCAACCTCAAGGTCAACCTGCTGCCCGACCTCAGCTACCCGACCCTGACGGTCCGTACCGAATACACGGGCGCGGCGCCGGCGGAGATCGAGACGCTGATCAGCGAGCCGGTGGAAGAAGCCGTCGGCGTGGTGAAGGGCCTGCGCAAGCTCAAGTCGGTGTCGCGCACCGGGCAGAGCGACGTGGTGCTCGAGTTCGCCTGGGGCACCGACATGGACCAGGCCACGCTCGACGTGCGCGACAAGATGGAGTCGCTCAACCTGCCGCTGGAAGCCGCACCGCCGGTGCTGCTGCGCTTCAATCCGTCGACCGAGCCGATCCTGCGCATCGCGCTGGCGGCCAAGGGCACGGCGGACGCCGGTGAAGGCGAGGTGGTGCGACAGCTGACCGAGCTGCGCCGCTACGCCGACGACGACCTCAAGAAGAAGCTCGAGCCGGTCGAAGGCGTGGCCGCGGTCAAGGTCGGCGGTGGCCTCGAGGACGAGATCCAGGTCGACATCGACCAGCAGCGCCTGGCGCAGCTCAACCTGCCGATCGATACCGTCATCCAGCGCCTGGGCCAGGAGAACGTCAACGTCTCCGGCGGCCGGCTGGAAGAGGGCTCGCAGCGTTACCTCGTGCGCACGGTGAACCAGTTCGCCAGCGTCGAGGAAATGCGCGACATGCTGGTCACCACGCAGGGCCCGGATGGCGGTGCGGCGCAGAGCGCGGCCGAGCAGATGGCCCGTGTCGCGGCCGCGACCGGTTCGGCCGATGCGATGGCTGCCGCCGCCTCCGTGCAGAGCACGTCGTCCGGCGGCAATGCCGTGGCCGGCGGCATGCCGATCCGCCTGCGCGACGTCGCCGACGTGCGCCAGGGCTACAAGGAGCGCGAAGCCATCATCCGCCTGGGCGGTCGCGAAGCGGTCGAGCTGGCGATCTACAAGGAAGGTGACGCCAATACCGTTGCCACCGCCGATGCCATCGAGGCGCGCCTGGCGCAGATCCGCGAGCAGGTGCCCGATGACATCGAGCTGACCGTCATCGACGACCAGTCGCAGTTCATCCGCCACGCCATCAGCGACGTCAAGAAGGACGCGGTGATCGGCGGCATGCTGGCGATCCTGATCATCTTCCTGTTCCTGCGCGACGGCTGGAGCACGTTCGTGATCTCGCTGTCGCTGCCGGTTTCGATCATCACCACGTTCTTCTTCATGGGCCAGCTGGGCCTGAGCCTCAACGTCATGTCGCTGGGCGGCCTGGCGTTGGCGACCGGCCTGGTGGTGGACGACTCGATCGTGGTGCTGGAGTCCATCGCCAAGGCGCGCGAGCGCGGGTTGGGCGTGCTGGAAGCAGCCATCGTCGGCACCCGCGAGGTCAGCATGGCGGTCGTGGCGTCGACCCTGACGACGATTGCCGTGTTCCTGCCGCTGGTTTTCGTGGAAGGCATCGCCGGCGAGCTGTTCCGCGACCAGGCATTGACCGTCGCCATCGCGATTGCCATCTCGCTGGTCGTGTCGATGACACTGATCCCGATGCTCAGCGCGCTGAAGGGCCGACCGCCGATGGCGTTCCCCGAGGAGCCCGCGCATCCGCGTTGGGAGCCGCGTTCCAAGCTGCAGAAGCCGCTGGCACTGGCCGGCCGTGGTGCGGGTGCGGGCGTGCGTGGCGTGTTCTTCGGCATCGCCTGGGCGATCGTCCGGGCGTGGCGTGGCCTGGTGGCCGTCGTCAGCCCGGTCATGCGCAAGGCCAGCGACGTCGCGATGGCGCCGTACGGCCGGGCCGAGCGCGGTTACCTCAAGCTGCTGCCCGCCGCGATGGCGCGTCCGATGCTGGTACTTGGCACGGCCGCCGGCGCATTCGTGCTGGCCATCCTGATGGTGCCGCTGCTGGGCACGGACCTGATCCCGCAACTGGCGCAGGACCGGTTCGAAATGACGGTCAAGCTGCCGCCGGGCACGCCGCTGAGCGATACCGATGCGGTGGTGCGCGACCTGCAGCGCGAACATGCCGAAGAGCCGGGCGTGCATGCGCTGTACGGCGTCAGCGGTGCCGGTACGCGGCTGGATGCCAACCCCACCGAGAGCGGCGAGAACATCGGCAAGCTCACGGTAGTGATGGCCGACGGCGGCAGCGAGGAGGTCGAAGCCGCGGTGACCGAGCGCCTGCGTGCCAGCATGGCCGACCAGGCCGGTGCACAGGTCGACTTCAGCCGCCCGCAGCTGTTCTCGTTCTCCACCCCGCTGGAGATTGAACTGCGCGGCGAGGACCTGGAGTCGCTCGAGCGCGCCGGCCAGCAGATGGCGGCGATGCTGCGGGACAACCCGCACTACGCCGACGTCAGCTCCACGGTGGAGCAGGGCTTCCCGGAGATCCAGATCCGCTTCGACCAGGACCGTGCCGCGTCGCTCGGCCTCACCACGCGCCAGATCGCCGATGCGGTGGTCAAGAAAGTGCGCGGCGAAGTGGCCACCCGCTACAGCTTCCGCGATCGCAAGATCGACGTGCTGGTGCGTGCGCAGGAGGGCGACCGCGCGTCGGTGGAGGACATCCGCCAGCTGATCGTCAACCCGGGCAGCGCGCGATCGGTGCGCCTGTCGTCGGTCGCCGACGTGGTCGCCACCACCGGCCCGAGCGAGATCCACCGCGCCGACCAGACGCGCGTGGCGATCGTTTCGGCCAACCTGCGCGACATCGACCTGGGTGCCGCGGTGCAGGAGGTCGAACAGATGGTGGCCGCCAATCCGCTCACCGACGTGCAGATGCACATCGGCGGCCAGGGCGAGGAGCTGGCGCAGTCGCTGAACTCGCTGCTGTTCGCGTTCGGGCTGGCGATCTTCCTGGTCTACCTGGTGATGGCTTCGCAGTTCGAATCGCTGCTGCACCCGTTCGTGATCCTCTTCACCATCCCGCTGGCGATGGTGGGCGCGGTGCTGGCGCTGCTGGTGACCGGCAACACGATCTCGGTGGTGGTGTTCATCGGCCTGATCCTGCTGGTGGGCCTGGTCACCAAGAACGCGATCATCCTGATCGACAAGGTCAACCAGCTGCGCGAGGCCGGCGTGGCCAAGCGCGAGGCGCTGGTGGAGGGCGCACGCTCGCGCCTGCGGCCGATCATCATGACCACGCTGTGCACGCTGTTCGGCTTCCTTCCGCTGGCGATTGCCATGGGCGAGGGCGCAGAAGTCCGCTCGCCGATGGCGATCACCGTGATCGGCGGCCTGCTGGTGTCGACACTGCTCACGCTGGTCGTGATCCCCGTGGTCTACGACCTGCTGGACCGCCGCGCGGACGAGCACTACCTGGCCCGTGCGCGCCGCGCCAAGCTGCAGGACGCGCCTCCGGCTGATTCCGGGTCCGCTTCCATTGGAGACCAGCCTGCATGAGCATCGCCGAGCTCAGCCTGAGGCGTCCGGTCACGACGGTGATGCTGTTCGTGTCGATGTTCGTGGTCGGCCTGATCGCGGCCATCCGGTTGCCGCTGGAAGCCCTGCCGGACGTGTCGGCGCCATTCCTGTTCGTGCAGATGCCGTACGCCGGCTCGACGCCGGAAGAGGTCGAGCGTGAGATCCTGCGTCCAACCGAGGAAGCGCTGGCGACCATGCCCGGCATCAAGCGCATGGAAGGGCGCGCGCGATCGGACGGCGCCAGCCTGCCGATCGAGTTCTCGGATTGGGACAAGGACATCGCGATCACCGCCTCGGAGGCGCGTGAGCGCATCGACGCGATCCGCGACGAATTGCCCGAGGACTTCCAGCGGTACTTCGTCTTCAAGTTCTCCACCAGCGATGAAGCCGTCCTGCGCGTCCGCCTGGCGGCCGATACCGACCTGACCGGTGCCTACGACCTGATCGACCGCACCATGAAGCGCCGCATCGACCGCATCCCGGGCGTTGCGCGCGTGGAAATCAGCGGCGCGCCGCCGAACGAAGTCGAGATCGCCATCGACCCAGAGCGGCTGTCGGCGCACAACCTGGTGCTCAACGACCTGACGCAGCGCCTGCAAGCGGTCAACTTCTCGGTGTCGGCCGGACAGATCAATGACGCCGGACGCCGCCTTCGCGTCCAGCCGGTCGGTGAACTGGAAAACCTCGAGCAACTGCGCGACCTCGTGATCGCCGACAGCGGCCTGCGCCTTGGGGACATTGCCGAGGTGCGGCTCAAGCCCGCGCGCATGGACTACGGACGCCGCCTGGATGGACGTGCCGCCGTGGGCCTGGACATCTTCAAGGAGCGCAATGCCAACCTGGTGGAAGTGTCCAATGCCGTCATGGCCGAGGTCGCCGAAATCCAGCAGGACCCGGAGCTGCGCGGGATCGACTTCAAGGTGATCCAGAACCAGGGCGAGGAAGTCACCTCGTCGTTGCTGGAGCTGGCCGAGGCGGGCGGAATCGGCCTGCTGCTGTCGATCGCGGTGCTGTTCTTCTTCCTGCGCCACTGGCCATCGACATTGATGGTGACGCTGGCGATCCCGATCTGTTTCGTGATGACGCTGGGCTTCATGTACTTCGCCGGCGTCACGCTCAACATCCTGTCGCTGATGGGCCTTCTGCTGGCCGTCGGCATGCTGGTGGACAACGCCGTCGTGGTGGTGGAGAGCATCTACCAGGAACGCGAGCGCATGCCCGACCAACCGGTGCAGGCGTCGATCATCGGCACCCGCAACGTTGCGATCGCGCTGTCGGCCGGCACCTTGTGCCACTGCATCGTGTTCGTGCCGAACCTGCTGGGCGAGACCAACAACATCAGCATCTTCATGTCGCAGATCGCGATCACCATCTCGGTGTCGCTGCTGGCGTCGTGGCTGGTGGCCGTCAGCCTGATCCCGATGCTGTCGGCGCGTATGAAGACGCCCCCGGCCGTGGCCGCCCAGGGCGGCGTGATCCGGCGCCTGCAGTCCCGCTACGCCGGCTTCCTGCGCTGGACGCTGGAGCACCGCGGTTGGAGCGTGATCGGCATCGTGCTGATCGTCGCATTGAGCCTGGTGCCGATGACGCAGACCAAGTTCGACATGTTCGGCGGTGGCGGCGGCAACGAGGCCTACCTGTTCTACCAGTGGAAGGGCAGCTACACGAAGGAGCAGATGTCCGACGAGGTGCTTCGGGTCGAGGACTTCCTGGACGAGAACCGCGAGCGGTTTGGCATCACCCAGGTGTACTCGTACTTCAGCGAGCAGGGCGATGCGGGCACGATGATCACCTTCGACGAAGACGTGGGCGACACGAAGCCGTTGACCGACGAGATCAGCAAGGAACTGCCCAAGTCGGCGCGGACCGAACTGGGCTTCCGCGGCGACGGCGACCAGGGCGGTGGCCCGGGCCAACTGGTGCAGGTGCAGCTGGTGGGCGATTCGACGCAGGTCCTCACCGATCTCGCCGACGACATCGTGCCGATCCTCTCGCGCCGATCCGAACTGCGCGACGTGCGCGTCGACGCCGGCGACCAGAACACCGAGCTCAACGTCCGTGTCGACCGCGAGCGAGCGGCCTCGTTCGGCTTCACCTCGCAGCAGGTCGCAACCTTCGTCGGACTGGCTCTGCGCGGTGCGCAGCTGCGCGAGTTCAACCGCGGCGACACCGAGGTGCCGGTGTGGGTGCGCTTCTCCGGTGCCGACGACTACGGTATCGAGGACATCGGCGGGTTCATGGTGCGCTCGCCCGATGGCCGGACCGTGCCGCTGTTGGCAATGGTGGACCTGGACGTAGCGCCGTCCGCCACCCAGATCAGCCGGACCAACCGCCAGACCACGCTGACCATCCAGGCCAACCTCAACGGCGAGACCACCGTCCCCGACGCACGCAAGGCGATGGAGGAAGCGCTGGGTGCGGTTTCGTTCCCGGCCGGCTATGGGTACAGCTTCGACGGCAGCGCGTTCCAGAACGACGAGGAAGCCAGCCAGCAGATGATGTTCAACCTGCTGATTGCGTTGGTGATGATCTACGTGGTGATGGCCGCGGTGTTCGAGTCGCTGCTTTTCCCGTCGGCGATCATGAGCTGCGTGCTGTTCTCGGTGTTCGGCGTGTTCTGGCTGTTCTGGCTGACCGGCACTACTTTCTCGGTGATGGCCTTCATCGGCATCCTGGTGCTGATGGGCGTGGTGGTGAACAACGGCATCGTGATGGTGGAGCACATCAACAACCTGCGCCGCCGTGGCCTGTCGCGCACCGACGCGCTGGTTGAAGGCAGCCGCGAACGCCTGCGCCCCATCATGATGACGATGGGCACGGCGATCCTGGCGATGGTGCCGATCTCCTTCAGCGACACGGTGCTGCTGGGTGGCCTGACGTACTCGCCGATGGCGCGCGCGGTGGCCGGTGGCCTGGCGTTCTCCACGGTGGTCAGCCTGCTGTTCCTGCCGACCATCTACGCCATCCTCGACGACCTCAGCAACGGCACGTCGCGCGTCATCCGTCGCGCACGTGCCCGGCGCGGGCGTGCCCCCGCCGAAGGCGCCGTGGTCGCCATGAGCCCGGAGTAATAGAGGACCTGCAGGAGCGGCCTCAGCCGCGATCGCCGGTGCACGCGTAGGAGCCACGTGAGTCGCGACCCGAACCTTCGATGCAGCGACATTCGCGACTCACGTCGCTCCTGCAGTGCAAGTCACGCAAGGCGGGCACCAGCCCGCCGGCACCTCAGCCGAACAGCGTGCCCAGCATCCGCAGGCCGCCGGTCCACACGCCGATGGCGGTGCCCAGGCTGGTCAGGAAGAAGTTCAGCAGCACGCGCGAAACGCGGTTGCGCCACCAGCCCTTCACCGTCTGCACGTCATCGCGCAGTGCCATGAAGTCGGCGTAGGTGGGCTTGCGCAGCCAAGCTTCGGTCAGCGCACTCAACGTACCCGACGCCAGCGCCGGGTGGAGCGGGGTGATTGGCGATGCCAGGAAGGCCACCAGGATGCTCAACGGGTGGCCGCCGGCGATGGCACAACCGATCGCGCCCAGGACGCCGGTGGTCAGTGCCCATTGCAGCAGCAGGTCCGCGCCCACGTCGACGCCGCCCTGCCAGAAGCCCCAGGCAAAGCCGCCGAGCACGAAGGCCGCCAGGAACAGGGTGAACCACGGCACGTTGCTCTTTGGTGGCAACGCTTCGAGCGACTCGCGCTCGACCGTCGCCCCAACGGTGTCTTCGCGCAGGTGGCGGGCGAGGCCCTGCAGGTGGCCGGCACCCACGACGGCCAGGACCTCCGTGCCCGCGGCAAGCGGCTCGCCGCCGATGCCTTCGCCGACTTCGCGCAGGCGCGCGGCCATGTAGCGGTCACGCTCGGCGATGACGCTCTCGTACAGCGCCGGGCTGTCGCTGGCGAACTCGCTGAAGCTGGCTTCCAGGATGTCGCCCTGCTTGAGCTTCTCGATTTCGTCGTCGCCCACGGACTCCTCCGCCAGCAGCGACGCCAGCAGCCCGCCCATCAGCTTGGCGCGGCCCCAGAAGCCCAGGCGCGCCGACGCACGCCGGAAGGTCAGGCCGACATCGCGGTCGACCAGGTGTACCGGCAGGTCGCGGTGGCGCGCCTCCAGCACGGCTCGCTTGAGCTCGGCGCCGGGCTCGATGCCCAACTGCTCGGCCAGGCGGCGCTGGTAGGCCGACAGGGCGAGGTTGGCGGCGAACATCGCGGTGCGCTCGCTACGGATGACCTCGACCAGGTCCAACCGCGCCAGCGTGTCGGGGTCGGTCAGCGCCTTGAGCCGGTTCTCGTCCAGTTCCACTGCGACCACGTCGAACCCGCCGCCGGCGATGGCATCACGCACCGCCTCCACACTGGCGCGCGACACGTGCGCGGTGCCGAGCAGGGTGTAGCGCACGCCATCGCGTTCGACCACCTCGTGGGGCTGGGCGCGCCAGTCGGCGGGCAGGGTGGCTTCGGGGGCAACGGCGTCGGTCATGGGCGGTGTTCGATTGGGGTGTCGAGGCGCAACGGATCAGTCGCGGTAGCGGCGCAGCAGGTCGCCGTAGGCATCGATGCGGCGGTCGCGCAGGAACGGCCAGATGCGGCGGACGTGCTCGCTGCGCTGCAGGTCGACCTCGGCCATCAGGATCTGCGGCTCGCCGCCGGCTTCGGCCAGGAACTCGCCCTGCGGGCCCAGCACGTGGCTGCTGCCCCAGAAATCGATGCCCGACGTGCCCATGGGCGAGGTCTCGTGGCCGACGCGGTTGCACGACAGCACCGGCAGCCCGTTGGCCACGGCGTGTCCGCGATGGCTGAGGATCCACGCGTCGCGCTGGCGCGACTTCTCGTCCTGGGCGTCGTCCGGGTCCCAGCCGATGGCGGTGGGGTAGAGCAGCAGTTCGGCGCCGGCCAGCGCCATCAGGCGCGCGCCTTCCGGATACCACTGGTCCCAGCACACCAGCACGCCCAGGCGGCCCACCGACGTATCGATCGGCTCGAAACCCAGGTCGCCCGGGGTGAAGTAGAACTTCTCGTAGAAGCCCGGGTCGTCGGGGATGTGCATCTTGCGGTATTTGCCGGCGATCGAGCCGTCGGCTTCGAACACCACCGCGGTGTTGTGGTACAGGCCGGCCGCGCGGCGCTCGAACAGCGAGCTGACCAGCACCACGCCGTGCGCCTTGGCCAGCTTCGACAGGCGCTCGGTGCTGGGCCCGGGGATCGGTTCGGCCAGGTCGAACTCGTTGACCGACTCGTGCTGGCAGAAGTAGGCGCCGTTGTGCAGCTCCTGCAGCAGCACCAGGCGCGCGCCGCGACGCGCGGCTTCGGCCACGCGCTCTTCGATCACCGAGAGGTTGGCGTCGGCATCGCCGTGGTTGCGCTCCTGGATAAGCGCGACGGGCAGGGTGGTCTTGATCATGGCGTTGTGGAACCGGTTGGAGACAGAAGGGCGCCGTGGGGCGCCGGCTCAACATTTGGGTGGCGCGGGGCCCGTAAAAGATGTAGCGCCGGCAGGCCTTTGCATCGTACGCGTCAGGTCAAGGTACCCACCGCGCCTGCGGGCAGTTGCATCGTGACGCAGTGCAGGCTGCCGTTCTGCCAGATCAGCGGACGGCATGGCACCTGGACGATCTCGCGCCCGGGGAAGGCCTGCGACAGCACGTCGGCTGCCGCCTGGTCGACGCGCCGGCCAGCATCGTCCTGCCCGTAGGCGGGCATCAGCACGGCGCCATTGACGATCAGGAAATTGGCGTAGCTTGCTGCCAGCCGGCGCCCGTTATCGATGACCGGCGGCGCCCACGGCAGTTCGAACAGGCGGTACGGCGCACCGTCCGTCGTGCGCAGGGCGGCCAGCTCGCGGCCCATGGCCTGCAACTCGGCGTAATGCGAGTCCGACGGGTCGTCGCAGCCCTGATAGACGATGGCATCCACCGCGGCGAACCGCGCCAACGTATCGACGTGGGCGTCGGTGTCGTCGCCCTCCAGGTAGCCGTGGTCGAGCCACAGCACGCGGTCCTGCTGCAGCCACTCGGCCAGGCGTGCGGTGAGTTCCTCGCGGCTCGCATCGGGGTGACGCTCGTGCAGGCACTGCCACGTGGTCAGCAGCGTGCCGCGGCCGTCCGTGTCGATGGCACCGCCTTCCAGCGCGAAGTCGATGGTGCTGCGTTCGGCATCGCCGAACACACCGTCCGCATGCAGGTGCTCGACCAGCCGATCATCCTGGCTGGCCTCGAACTTGCCGCCCCAGCCCGTGAAGCGGAAATCCAGCAAACGGTGGCCGCCGGCGCCATCGAGGGTGATAGGACCCGAATCGCGCAACCACGTGTCGTCATAAGGCACGTCGATGAAATGCACGCGCTCCATGTCGATCCGTGCGGAGGCCAGGCGCGCGCGGGCATAGGCCTGCACGTCGTCATCAGACACGCAGACGATTGCCGGCTGGAAGCGCGTGATGGCCTCTACCAGTGCGATGTAGGTCTCCTCGACCTGTTCGAGGCGGTCGGCCCAGTCGGTGCCGGCGTGCGGCCACGCGATCAGGACCGCGGATTGGGGCTCCCACTCCGCGGGGAATCGGTAGGTATTGGTCATGGGGGTACTGGTAGGCGGCCGCCCCGGCGGGGCGGCAGGGTGGGTCGATCGCTCAGCGGATCGCCGGCTTCGGTCCGACTTCGGTGGGGTCGGCCTTGTTGAGCACGGCGTCGATCACCCGGTTCTGCTCGAAGTAGACGGTGAACTGGGGATAGACCCAGCGGTGGATGGTCGGCCATTGGCTCTTCTGGCCGCCGCGCGGGTCCATGCGGTCGGCGGGCGCGCCGTGTCGGGCCTCGACTTCGGCCATGCTCAGCCCGCGGGTGGGCAGGGCTACGGCGTTCTCGTCCTGGACGCGCTCGATCAGCAGCGTCTCGGCGGATGCCGACAGCGGCAGCGCGAGCAGCGCAGCGCAGAGAAGGGCGGTGATGCGATGGTTCATGGTGTCGGCCTCGTCGTCGGCGCCATTCGCGCGGGGGTCGATTCTAATCACACCGGCCGGGCCCCGATGTGGCCTGCGGCCCGGAGCGGATGCGATGCGGCCCCAGCCGTCGCCAAAAACAGAAAAGCCGCCTTCCGGCGGCCTTTCGTGCGATGCCCGGCGGTACCGGGCCCCGGTGACTCAGCGCTGGCGCGCCTTGAAACGCGGGTTCGACTTGCAGATCACGAAGACCTTGCCACGGCGGCGAACGACCTTGCAGTCGCGGTGACGGGCCTTCGCCGACTTCAGGGAGGACAGGACCTTCATGACAGACCTCGGCAACGGATAGGAGAAATCAAGCCCGCGAGTATAGCGGGGCAATGATTGGCGAATCAAGCGCTTGGGCGATTTATTTCGCCGGGGCCTCGGCGCATCGCCCCCGCGGGGCGTCCGCCGTGGCGCGACGCATTCATAATAGCGGGATGACGAACGCCCCCCCGAACCACTCCGCTGCCGCCCCCTCGGCCGCCCCCGTGCTCACCATCGATGGCCCGTCCGGCTCCGGCAAGGGCACCATCAGCCGCCTCGTCGCCCGGGAGCTGGGCTGGCATTACCTCGACTCAGGCGCGCTGTACCGGGCGATTGGCGTCGCGGCAGGGTGGGGTGACATCGACCTGGCCGACCCATCGTCGCTGGTGCGCTGCGCGTTCGACACCGACATCACATTCCGTGAAGAGGGCGATGAGCTGCTGGTGCTGATCAATGGTACCGACGCCACCGCCGAGTTGCGCACGGAAACGGCGGGAGCCGCGGCCTCCGCCATCGCCGCCATCCCGGAAGTCCGGTCGGCGCTCAAGGACCGCCAGCGTGCCTTCCGGCAGCCGCCGGGGCTGGTGGCCGACGGACGGGACATGGGCACGGTGATCTTCCCGGACGCCGCCCACAAGGTCTTTCTCACCGCCAGCGCCGAGGAAAGGGCCGAAAGGCGCTATAAGCAGTTGAAAGACAAGGGGGTTCCGGTTACATTGGCGGGTCTGCTACGGGAGATCCTAGCCCGTGACGCCCGCGATGCCAATCGCGCGGTGGCCCCGCTGAAGGCTGCGCACGACGCGGTCTGCATCGATACCACCGGCATCGGCATCGACGAAGTGGTCCGGCGCGTCCTTGCGACGGTGCAGGGCAAGGCGCCGTAGCAGATGCAGCAGCAAGTCCCCGCCGGTAAGTCCCGGAGGGTCATCCACCACAACACTCACGGCCATACGCAATCCCGCGCAGGCCGACAACGGGTGGACCGGCCGCTGTGCCGGTCTGTGTCATCAACCGAGTATTTTTCCAATGACCGAATCATTTGCCGAACTGTTCGAACAGAGCCAGCAGTACCTGGCCAAGCTGAAGCCCGGCGCCATCGTCACCGGTACCGTCGTGGAAGTCCGCGGCGACGTCGTGGTGATCAACGCCGGCCTGAAGTCCGAGGGCATCGTCCCGATCGAACAGTTCCGTAACGACGCCGGCGAGATCGACGTGGCCGAGGGCGACCAGGTCAAGGTCGCGCTGGACTCCATCGAGAACGGCTTCGGCGAGACCGTGCTGTCGCGCGAGAAGGCCAAGCGCGCCATGGTGTGGGACGAGCTCGAGGAAGCCCTCGAGAAGAACGAGACCATCACCGGCCGCATCAGCGGCAAGGTCAAGGGTGGTTTCACCGTCGACATCAAGGACGTCCGTGGCTTCCTGCCCGGCTCGCTGGTCGACGTGCGCCCGGTGCGCGACTCGACCTACCTGGAAGGCAAGGAGCTCGAGTTCAAGCTGATCAAGCTGGACCGCAAGCGCAACAACATCGTCGTCTCCCGCCGTGCGGTGGTCGAGAGCGAGCACTCCGAGGAGCGCGAGCAGCTCATGGAGAAGCTGGTCGAGGGCGCCGTGCTGAAGGGCGTGGTCAAGAACCTGACCGACTACGGTGCGTTCGTGGACCTGGGCGGCATCGACGGCTTGCTGCACATCACCGACATGGCATGGAAGCGCGTGCGCCATCCGTCCGAGGTGGTGGAAGTCGGCCAGGAGCTGGACGTGCGCGTGCTCAAGTACGACCGCGAGCGCAACCGCGTCAGCCTGGGCCTCAAGCAGCTGGGCGAGGATCCGTGGGACAACATCGCCCGCCGCTACCCGTCGCAGACGCGCGTGTTCGGCAAGGTCTCCAACGTCACCGATTACGGCGCGTTCGTCGAGATCGAGCCGGGCGTCGAGGGCCTGGTCCACGTGTCCGAGATGGACTGGACCAACAAGAACGTCAACCCGTCCAAGATCGTGCAGGTCGGCGACGACGTGCAGGTCATGGTGCTGGACGTGGACGAGGAGCGTCGCCGCATCTCGCTGGGCATGAAGCAGGTCACCTCCAATCCGTGGGAGACCTTCTCCGTGCTGCACAAGAAGGGCGACAAGGTGGAGGGCCAGATCAAGTCGATCACCGACTTCGGCATCTTCATCGGCCTGGATGGCGGCATCGACGGCCTCATCCACTTGTCGGACATCAGCTGGAACACCACGGGCGAGGACATCGTCCGCAACTTCAAGAAGGGCGACACGCTTGAAGCCGTGGTGCTGGCGGTGGACCCGGAGCGCGAGCGCATCAGCCTGGGCGTCAAGCAGCTGGAGCAGGACCCGTTCGGCCAGTACATGGCCTCCAACGCGAAGGGTTCGATCGTCAACGGCAAGGTGAAGGAAGTCGACGCCAAGGGCGCGACGATCGAACTGGCCGACGGCATCGAGGGCTACGTCGCTGCGCGCGACATCGCCAAGGAGCGCGTGGACGACGCCACCAAGTACCTGAAGGTCGGCGACGACGTCGAGGCACGCTTCATCGGCATGGACCGCAAGGGCCGCACGATGCAGCTGTCGATCAAGGCGAAGGACGAGGCGGAGATGCAGGAGGCCGTGGCCGACTACAACCGTGCCCACGCCGACGCCGCCAGCGGCACCACCAAGCTGGGCGCGCTGCTGCGCGAGCAGCTGGGCAGCAAGTCGGAGTAATCCGGCAAGCAGCATGGAGGCGGCCCTTCGCGGGGCCGCCTCCGGTTTGGAAGTAGTGCTGCACGTGTGTTGTGTTTCAGATTCGCCGGCGCGCGGCTTGACGCGGATCGGCACGGAAGGGCGTCATCCAGCCGTGTTCATCCGCGTCAGTCCGTGTCCGGCACGGTGTAAAGAGTCCGGCGGCCGTCTGGTGGCGTGGCCGAGGCCGCAGGGGGAGTCGCCATACGCCATGACCAAGTCCGAGCTGATCGAAATCCTGTCCCAGCGCCAGCCCCACCTGAAGGGAGACGACGTGGACATGGCGGTCAAGGCGTTGCTGGACATGATGGGCGCTTCGTTGTCGAACGGGCAGCGGATCGAGATCCGCGGCTTCGGCAGCTTCTCGCTCCATTACCGGCCGCCGCGCATGGGCCGCAATCCTAAGACGGGCGAGTCCGTTGCCCTCCAGGGCAAGCATGTCCCGCACTTCAAGCCGGGGAAGGAGCTGCGCGAGCGTGTCAGCGCAGTCATGCCGCTGGACGACGACGCGGCCTGAAGGCGCCGGAATCGACCCAGTGCGGTAAGGGCGGGCGCGTCGGCTAAGCTGTGGCCCGCATGACAGAAGGAGAACGTCCCGCATGCGCCTGATACGCATCCTGGTTGCATTTGCCTGTCTAGCGACGGGCGCCATCGTCGGCGCGCTCAACCGCGACCTGGTCCAGATCGACTTCGGGATCCTCGTGATCTCGACCACGCTCGGCATCGCCTTGCTCGTTTCGCTGCTGATCGGTGTCCTGGTGGGGGGGCTGGCGGTCAGCGCGGCCGTCGTGCTCCCGCTTCGACGCCGCCTGTCGCGCCTTGAGCGCGAACGTGCGATGGCGCCGCCCAATTCCAATGCCGGGCCTGTAAGCGTCCGCCCGGAGGCCTGATCGATGGCCTTCATCAGCGAGTGGTTCTGGTTCTTCCTGCTGCTGCCGATTGCCGCCGTCAGTGGCTGGGTGATAGGCCGTCGTGGAGGTGAGCGGCACAGCGACACGCAGGTCAGCCGGTTGTCGACCACCTATTTCCGCGGCCTGAACTACCTGCTTAACGAGCAGCCCGATAAGGCCATCGAACTGTTCCTGCATATCGCGGAGCTCGACAAGGACACGTTCGAGACCCAGGTCGCGCTTGGCCACCTGTTCCGTCGGCGGGGCGAGGTCGACCGCGCCATCCGCCTCCACCAGGCGCTGGTGCAGCGTCCCGGCCTGAGCGACCAGCAGAAGGTGCAGGCATTGCTGGCACTGGGCGAGGATTACATGCGATCCGGACTGCTGGATCGTGCCGAGACGGTCTTCAGCGACTTGGTGGCATTGGACATGCGTGCACCCTTGGCGCTGCGCCATCTGATCGGTATCTACCAGTCCGAGCGTGACTGGAACAAGGCCATCGAGAATGCCCAGCGCTTCGAGGCGGCGACGGGCGAGCCCATGGGCAAGCTGATCGCCCAGTTCGAGTGCGAGCTGGCCGACCGGCACCGCGCGGCAGGACAGGTTGACGAGGCACGGCTGGCCGTCGCTCGGGCCTACGAAGCCGACGCAAACTCGGTGCGCGCCGGCATGATCGAAGGCCGCATCGAGGTGGAGGCGGGGCACCACCCGGCGGCCATACGGGCGTTTGAACGCGTGGCGCGCAACGACCCCGACTACCTGCCGGAAGTGCTTCCGTCGCTGCTGTCCAGTTACGAGGAGACCGGCGATGTCACCGGTGCCCGGGCGTTCCTCGCCGAGATGTGCGAGCACTATCGAGGCATCGCCCCGGTACTGGCCCTGACACGCATGGTGGAAGCGGGCGAGGGCGTCGCTGCGGCCCGCGCCTATCTTGCGCAGCAACTCAAGGACCGCCCCTCGGTGCGCGGCGAGGCAGCGTTGATCGACCTCACATTGGCAGAGGGTGCCGACCCGATGGCGACCCTGCATGACCTCAAGCACATCACCGACCAGCTGCTGGTGCGCAATCCGAGCTACCGGTGCAACCGGTGCGGGTTCGGGGCGCGCAGCCACCACTGGCAGTGTCCGAGTTGCAAGGAGTGGGGCACGGTCAAACCGCTGTTGAACTATGCGGTGGTCTGACGCCTGATGATCGGCTGGTTGGCGGTGTTCTTCCTGATGGGCGCGGCGGGCACGTGGCTCGCGCGTCGCTATGCGCTGCAGCGAGACCTGGTCGACGAACCCGGAGAGCGACGCAGCCATGCGGTCCGCACGCCGCGCGGCGGCGGCATCGCGATCGTCGCCGTGCTGCTGGTCGCGTGCATCGCGTTGGCTCTGCGCGAGCCGCTGCACGCCCCCTGGCTGACCGCGCTTGGCGTGGGCATTGCGATGGTCGCAGGCGTTGGTTGGGTCGATGACCATCGGCCCCTGTCGCCCTGGCTGCGCCTGTCGGTCCACTGCCTGGCCGTGGCGGTGTTCCTTGCACCCGTCTGGATGGCCACGGGCAGCCTGCTGCTGGTCGTGCTGGGCTTCGGCCTGATCGTGACCCTCACGAACGTCTGGAACTTCATGGACGGTATCAACGGCCTGGCTGCCAGCCAGGCCGTATTGGTGTCGGCGATGCTCGCGCTGGTGCTGGGCGGCCCCGCCGCGGCGCTGGGCTGGGCGTTCGTGGCCGGCTGCGTGGGGTTCCTGCCGTTCAACTTCCCCTCTGCGCGTATCTTCATGGGCGACGTGGGGAGCGGAACGTTGGGATACGGCGTCGGGGCGCTGATGGTCCTCGCCGCGCTTCCACAACCGGACGCTGCCGGTTGGTTGCTCCTGCCGACAGCGCCCTTTCTGGTCGACGCCGGGCTGACGCTGGGCCGGCGCGTCATTCGAGGTGAACGGTGGTGGACGCCCCATGTCCAGCATGCCTACCAGGTCTGGGCCAGCAGCGCGGGACATGCGCGCGTAACGATTGCGTACGGTGCCGTCACATTGGCCGGGGGAGTCGCATCGCTGGCCCTGATCGGATCCGGACGCGGGCCTTTTTTCATGGCGGCTTTCGTGCTGGCGTGGTATACGTCCGCCGCTTTCGTGTGGCTATGGCTCCAGAGGCGCGGCCGTGGGGGCGTGATCGCGCTAAAGGAAAAGGAACGTTTCGAATGAATGCCTGGCGTGACCGATGGAGTGGTGCATTGCCCCGGTTGGCGGTGGTCGGTCACGACCTGGCCATGGTGTGGGTGGTGTGGCTGGGCCTGCATTGGCTGCGTTACAGCATCATCCCGAACCCGCCGGCGATTCCGCTTTGGAGCACCGAAGTCGCGCTGGTGCTGGCCGCCCAGGGCGTCGTGTTCTGGCAGGTAGGCCTGTACCGGGGCCTGTGGCGTTTCGCCAGCGTCCCCGACCTCTGGAACATCCTCAAGGCCAGCGCCCTCGGCATGGTGGCCATCGCCGTAGGGTTGTTCCTTTACAACCGCCTCGACATGGTCTCGAGGCTTGTGCTGGTCCTGTACCCGCTTGTCCTGATGGGCATGCTCGGCGCGCCGCGGCTCATGTACCGCGCGTGGAAGGACAGCCGCAATGAACGCGGCCATGAGCGCTCGGTTCGCATCCTGATCCTTGGCGCGGGCCACGCGGGCGAAGCGTTGGTGCGTGACCTGCGCCGGCTCGGTACATACCAGCCCGTGGGATTCCTTGACGATGCCGGTCGCCTGCGCGGAACCAAAGTCCAAGGGGTGCCGGTGCTGGGCCGCGTGTCGGACGTCACCGAGGTCGCACGCGAGTCGGCTGCGGGCCTTCTCGTCATCGCGATGCCGTCGGCCAATGCCACGGCATTGCAGCGCGTGGTGGTGGCCTGTGAACGTACCGGGCTGCCGTTCCGCATGGTGCCGCGCCTGGCCGACGTGCTGGAGGGCCGCTCTCTCCCGGGCGAACTGAAGGAAGTCGCGATCGAGGATCTCCTGGGCCGCAAGCCCGTCCTGCCCGATTGGAAGTCGATCCGCGACTGGCTGGGCGCGCGTTCGGTGCTGGTCACGGGGGCAGGCGGCTCCATCGGTTCCGAGCTCTGTCGCCAATGCGCGCGGCATGGTGCCCGCCGCATCGCACTGGTCGAAATCGACGAGCTGGCGTTGACAACCACCGAGTCGCTGCTGAGGCGGGACTTCCCCGACGTGGAGTTCATACAGGTGCTGGGCGACTGCGGCGATCCCGCGGTCATCGGGCATGCGCTGTCGGAGTCCCAACCCGAGGCCGTGTTCCACGCCGCCGCTTACAAGCAGGTGCCGCTACTGGAAGCGCAGTTGCGCGAAGCGGTGCGCAACAACGTACTGTCCACCGAAACGGTTGCCCGCGCGTGTCTCAAGTCAGACGTGGGCACCTTCGTGCTGATCTCCACGGACAAGGCGGTCGATCCGGTCAATGTCCTGGGGGCTACCAAGCGGCTTGCCGAGATGGCGTGCCAGTCACTTGCCGAGCGCAGCTCGACCCGGTTCGTGACGGTTCGCTTCGGCAACGTGCTGGACTCGGCCGGCAGTGTCGTGCCGCTGTTCCGCGAACAGATCCGGAATGGCGGCCCGGTCACGGTGACCGACCCGGACGTCACCCGTTACTTCATGACGATCCCCGAAGCGTGCCAGCTGATCCTCCAGGCTTCAGCGATCGGTACCCACGAGGCCATCTACACCCTCGACATGGGAGAGGCCGTGCCGATCCGCATCCTGGCCGAGCAGATGATCCGCCTGGCCGGCAAGCAGCCCGGCCACGACATTGCGGTCGTCTACACCGGCCTGCGCCCCGGCGAAAAGCTTCACGAAACGCTGTTCCACGCCGACGAGCGCTACCGTGCGACCGGGCATCCCAAGATCCTGCAGGCGGAGCCGCGGCAGATTGCGGCCTCGGAGATCGAGTCGGCCCTGTTGGCGATGCGCGACGCGTCTGCACGCTATGACCGCACCACGCTTGCTAGCCTGTTGCGCTCGACGGTGCCGGATTTCAATCCGATGACCGAGCAGGTTGCCGTGGCACAGGATTCGACCACCGTCGTTGCATTCCCCGCCCGCAACGCCAGGAAGGTTTGATGTCATCGAGTTCAACGCAGTCGCACGCTCATCCCCGTATCCGCAAGGCCGTCTTTCCTGTCGCCGGCCTGGGTACTAGGTTCCTCCCGGCCACAAAGACGGTCCCGAAGGAAATGCTGCCGATCATCGATCGGCCGCTGATCCAGTACGCGGTCGACGAGGCCATCGAGGCGGGTTGCGACACGCTGATCTTCATCACCAACCGCTACAAGCACGCGGTGGCGGACTACTTCGACAAGGCCTACGAACTCGAACAGAAGCTTGAGCGGGCCGGCAAGACCGAGCAGCTCGAACTCGTCCGCAACGTGTTGCCCGAAGGCGTGCGCGCGATCTTCGTCACACAGGCCGAAGCCCTGGGTCTGGGGCACGCAGTGCTGTGCGCCAAACCGGTAGTCGGCAACGAGCCGTTCGCGGTAATCCTGCCCGACGACGTCATCTGGAACCGCGGCGATGGAGCGCTGAAGCAGATGGCGGATACGGCCGAGGCCAGCGGCTCCAGCGTGATTGCCGTGCAGGACGTTCCGCGAGAAAAGACGGGAAGTTACGGCATCGTAGCGACGGACGATTTCGCAGATCGCCGGGGCCGCATCACCGCCATGGTGGAGAAGCCGAAGCCCGAAGTCGCCCCGAGCACCTTGGCGGTCGTCGGTCGGTACGTTCTCAATCCGCGCATCTTCGACTTCCTCGAGTCGACCCGACCGGGCGCTGGCGGTGAAATCCAGCTGACCGACGCAATTTCCGCCTTGCTGAAGGAAGAGGCGGTCGATGCATACCGGTTCCGGGGCACCCGGTTCGACTGCGGTACCCACATCGGGCTGATCGAGGCGACCATCCGGTATGCATTGGATCACGAGAAGCTCAGCGACGCCGCCCAGCAGCTGATGCAGGACGCGCTAAAGGAGCTCGGGGTCACCGAGCTGGAATAGGCGAGGCCCACGGGTTGCCGGCTTGATGAAAAGCGGGCGACCATGCGGATCCAGTTCCCGGTGACGCCATGCGTTCGTACTACCTTGAAACCGCGGCTGGCGACGCCGGCCACGCGGCACTGCGCGGCCCCGCTGACGCGCACGTATGCGTGATCGGCGGCGGGCTTGCCGGGCTCAATACCGCGCTGGGCCTGGTAGAGCGGGGCGTGCGGGACATTGTCGTGCTCGAAGCGGATCGCGTTGGACACGGTGCTTCCGGCCGCAACGGAGGCTTCGTCTTCGGGGGGTTCTCGCGCGGTGAAGATGCGTTGCTGCGCGACCTCGGGCCCGAACGCGCCCGCGGGTTGTATGGCGGCACGTCGCAGGCCGTCGAATTGATACGACGCCGCATCCATACCCACGGCATCGACTGCCAGCCGGTGGAAGCCGGGGTGATCTGGGCGAACTGGTTTCGCGACGAGCGCGTTCTGCGTGAGCGACAGCGGCTGCTTGCCGATCACTTCGGCGTCGAATGGGAATGGCTGGGGCGCGACGAGCTGCGCGAGCAGTTGCACAGCGACCGCTATCACAGTGGCCTGATGGAGGGCCGGGGATTCCATTTCCACCCGCTCCGTTACGTCCAAGGGTTGGCGGACCAGATCGTCGGGCATGGCGGGCGGGTGCACGAACACAGCCCGGCGCTGTCGCTGAAGCGCCTAGGCTCCCGTTGGCAAGTGGACACACCGGGCGGGCGCGTCGTGGCCGACGAGGTCGTACTGGCCTGTGGCGGTTACCTTGCGGGGCTGCGGCGGGCCGTGGACGCTTCGGTGATGCCGATCGCTACCTACGTGATGGTGACCGAGCCACTGG
This sequence comes from Novilysobacter selenitireducens, assembly GCF_020026895.1. Lineage (GTDB taxonomy): Bacteria > Pseudomonadota > Gammaproteobacteria > Xanthomonadales > Xanthomonadaceae > Lysobacter_C > Lysobacter_C selenitireducens. The sequence goes on along the minus strand of NZ_JAINZW010000002.1, from coordinate 576,678 downwards.
GCGGACGCCTGGAGTCGGTGATGAGCACGCGCGCGGCGGTCTACGACACCCGCTTCGCGTTCGACTATTACCGGCCACTGCCCGACACCCGATTACTGTGGGGCGGGCGAATCTCGGTGCTGGATCGATCGCCTGCGGCCGTCGAAAACCTGTTGCGGCGCGACCTGATCAAGGTGTACCCGCAGCTGCACGACGTCGACATCGAGTACGCGTGGTCAGGGCTGATGAGCTATGCCCGCCACCAGATGCCGCAGATCGGCCGCATCGAAGACGGCTTGTGGCTGGCACAGGCCTTTGGCGGCCATGGCGTGGCGCCCACGACGTTCGCGGGCGAACTGCTGGCCGCCGCGATCGCCGAGAACGACACGCGGTGGCGGGAATTCTCGGACTACGGATTGGTGTCGGCTCTGAAGCCGGCCGGCTTCGTCGGCGCGCAGTTGACGTACTGGTGGCACCAGGCGCGCGATGCATGGAAAGCCGGACGGGAGAGCTCGGGATAACGAGCGCCCGTGTCGCGGGCGGCTTGCGCGAGTTGACAGCCCGGCGGCGTGAGTTACAGCGACTCGAAAATGCCCGCCGCGCCCATGCCGGTGCCGATGCACATGGTCACCATGCCGTACTTCTGCTGGCGGCGGCGCAGGCCATGGACGATCGTCGCCGTGCGCACCGCGCCCGTGGCACCGAGCGGGTGGCCCAGCGCGATGGCGCCGCCCAATGGGTTCACCTTGGCCGGGTCCAGGTCCGAATCGCGGATCACCGCCAGCGCCTGCGCGGCAAACGCCTCGTTGAGTTCGATCCAGTCCATCTGGTCCCTGGTCAGTCCTGCCTGCTTCAGCGCCTTCGGGATCGCGGCGATCGGGCCGATGCCCATGACCTCAGGCCGCACGCCCGCCACCGAGAAGCTGACGAAGCGGGCCAGCGGCGTCAGTCCGTAGTCCTTGATGGCTTGTTCGGACGCCAACAACACGGCACCCGCACCGTCGCTCATCTGGGAACTGTTGCCGGCAGTGACCGTGCCGCCGAACTGGCCGTTACGGAAGACGGGGCGGAGCTTGGCCAGGCCTTCCAGCGAGCTGTCCGGACGCGGACCCTCGTCGGTATCGACCATGCGTTGACGGATCCGCACCGTGTTCGCGCCGAGGTCCGGATTGCCGGAGACAACTTCGTAGGGACTGATCTCGTCCTTGAACTCGCCCGCCTCGATGGCGGCAATGGCCTTCTGATGGGAGGCGAGGGCGAACGCATCCTGGTCGTCGCGTGAAACCTTCCATTCCTCGGCGACCTTTTCGGCGGTGATGCCCATGCCGTAGGCGATCGCCACGTGGTCGTCCTTGAACACGGACGGGGAGAGCGCGACCTTGTTGCCCATCATCGGCACCATCGACATAGACTCGGTGCCGCCGGCCAGCATCAGGTCCGCATTGCCCAACCGGATCTGGTCCGCGGCCAGCGCGACGGCCTGCAGGCCCGACGAACAGAACCGGTTGATCGTCTGCGCGGCGACGGTGTCGGGCAGGCCGGCCAGCAGCACGCCGATACGCGCCACGTTCATGCCTTGCTCGCCCTCCGGCATCGCGCAGCCGATGATCGCGTCGTCGATGCGGTTGACGTCGATGCCCGGCGCCTGGGCGACCACGGCCTTGAGCACATGCGCCAGCATGTCGTCGGGGCGGGTGTTGCGGAACACGCCGCGCGGCGCCTTGCCCACCGGGGTGCGGGTGGCGGCGACGATGTAGGCATCCTGGATCTGCTTCATGGTGTCTCTCCGGAGGCGGGGCCTGACGGTGGCGGGGCGGCCGATGGAGCTTGGCTGGCCCGATTCACTGCGACCCTGCGAAATTGGGGAAGTCTCGCTGGTGGAACCGCCGCTCAGTTCCTGAGCGGCTTGCCCGTCTTGAGCATGTGGGCGATGCGCTCCTGCGTCTTCGGCATCTGCGCCAACGCGACGAAGTGCTCGCGCTCCAGCCTCAGCAGCCACTCTTCGTCCACAAGTGCGCCGCGGTCGACTTCGCCGCCGCACATCACGGTGGCGATCCGGCTGGCGATCTCATAGTCGTGCGGCGAGATGAAGCGGCCCTCGAGCATGTTGACCAGCAGCATCTTGAACGTGGCGATGCCCACGTCGCCCGCGACCTGGATGCGTCGCGCCGGCATGGGCGGACGGTAGCCGCCTTCGGCGAGTGCGCGGGCCTCGGCCTTGGCGACGTGGAGCAGCTCGTGCGCGTTGAAGACGATGCGGTCCGTATCGCGGGCCAGCTTGAGGTTGCGGGCTTCCATGGCCGACGTGGACACCTTGCCCATCGCGACACTTTCGAACGCGACCTTCAGCTCCGCGAACACGTCACCGTTCGGTCCCGCCTTTTCGGAGGCACGTACCGCGAACTCCTTGAGGCCACCGCCGGCCGGCAGCAGGCCGACACCGGCTTCGACGAGCCCGACGTAGCTCTCCAGCCCGAACACGCTGCGCGCGGCATGCATCTGGAACTCACAGCCACCGCCCAGGGCCAGGCCACGGACGGCAGCGACCACTGGCACCAGCGCGTACTTGATGCGCTGGCTGGTCGCCTGGAAGTTGGCGACCATCGCCTCGAACCCGGCGACGTCGCCGGCCTGCAACAGGCCAAGGGCGCCCGCGAGGTCGGCGCCGGCGGAGAACGGCTCCTTCGGCTGCCAGATCACCATGCCGGCGAAATCCCGCTCAGCGACGCCGATGGCTTCCTGCAGCCCGTCCAGCACATGGTTGTTGACCGTGTGCATCTTGGTCTTGAAACCGACCACGGCGATGTCGTCGTTCTCGTCGGCCCACATCCGCACGCCGTCGTTCTCGAACACCGTGCGGCCTTCCGGGAACCGCTCGCCCAGCAGCGGGTCCGGGAACCTCTGGCGTCCGTATACGGGGTTTGCCGAACGCGGCACCCTGGCTTCGCGCGACGGGCTGTAGCTGCCCTCGGTTACGTGCACGCCCTCGCGGCCATCGAACACCCAGTCGGGGAGGGCGGCGCTGCTCATGGCATCGCCGGAGACGATGTCCTCGGCGATCCACTCGGCGACCTGCTTCCAGCCCGCGGCCTGCCAGGTCTCGAACGGACCCATCGACCAGCCATAGCCCCAACGGATCGCCAGGTCCACGTCGCGCGCGGTGTCGGCGATGCTTTCCAGGTGATACGCGGTGTAGTGGAACGTGTCGCGGAAGCAGGCCCAAAGGAATTTGGCCTGTGGGTGGTCGCTGGCGCGAAGGGCCGCGAACTTCTTCGAAGGGTCGCGCTCCTTCAGCAGGGCGGCGACTTCCGGATCGAGGTCCGATGCGACGGGTCGGTAGTCCTGCGCCTTCAGGTCCAGGACCAGGATGTCCTTGCCCTTCTTGGTGTAGAAGCCGGCGCCGGTCTTCTGCCCCAACGCGCCCTTCTCGACCAGGGCGGCCAACCACTTGGGCGCCTTGAAGTACTTGTGCCACGGGTCGTCGGGCAGCGTATCGGCCATGGTCTTGATGACGTGGGCCATCGTGTCCAGGCCCACGACGTCGGCCGTGCGGTAGGTGGCGGACTTGGGCCGCCCGATGGCCGGGCCGGTGAGCGCGTCCACGGTATCGAAGCCAAGGCCCAGCTGCTCGGTGTGGTGCATCGCCGCCAGCATCGAGAAAACGCCAATGCGGTTGCCGATGAAGTTCGGTGTGTCCTTGGCGATCACTACGCCCTTGCCGAGCGTGGTGGTGAGGAACGCTTCGAGTTTCGCCAGGACGGACGGGTCGGTCGACTTGGCCGGGATCAGCTCGGCCAGGTGCATGTAGCGGGGCGGGTTGAAGAAGTGCACGCCCAAGAACCGCGGGCGCATGGCGTCGGGCAGTACGTCGGCCAGCGCGTTGATGCCCAGACCCGACGTATTGCTGGCGAGGACGGCGTGGTCAGCGACGTGCGGCGCGATCTTGCGGTAGAGGTCCTGCTTCCAGTCCATCCGCTCGGCGATGGCTTCGATCACCAGGTCGCAGCCGTCCAACAGCTCCAGCCCGGTTTCGTAATTGGCCGGCACGATCCGCTCGGCGAGCGCCTTGTCGGCCAGCGGGGCGGGGCTCAGCTTGGCCAGGTTGGCGATGGCCTTGTTGACGATGCCGTTGGGGTCGCCGTCCTTTGCGGGCAGGTCGAACAGCACCGTGTCCACGCCCGCATTGGTCAGGTGCGCTGCGATCTGGGCGCCCATGACGCCGGCGCCGAGTACTGCTGCACGCCGCACAAGCAATTTGTCAGCCATTTTATGCAACTCCTTGAAAACAAATAATGTTGATCGCCGTTCTTTGCGAGCTGGCCCTTGCGAGTGCCGGGCCTTCGCGACTTCACCGTTGCAATAGATCAGCTCTTGAAGCCTGCCGCTGCGAAGCGGATCAGTTCACGCGCGGCCCTTTCACGGTGCGCCTTCTCGCTGACGCCGGTGGGCCGCTTGATCAGGCCGAAGTCCGCCATGGCATAGGTAAGTGCTCCGGCGAGGAAGTCCAAGCGCCAGTAGAGCTCCTCCTTGCTCAGCGACGGCACACAGGTGGCGATCGCCTTGGCGAACTCGCGCAGCACGTGGCCGTAGTGGTCGGACAGGAACTTGCGCAGGCTGTCGTTCTTCTCGGCATAGGCGCGGGCCACGACGCGGACGAAGGCGCCACCACCGTGACGATCCTGCGCCAGCGCCAGGGCGGGCTCCACGAACGCGGCAAGGATCGGTTCCAGTTCGCCCGGGGACTGCTCGACCGCGGCCTTCAGCGCCGTCAGCCGGTCGGCGCTCATGCCGTCCATGCGCCGTCGGAACACCTCGTTGACGAGGTTCTCCTTGCTGCCGAAGTGGTAATTGACGGCAGCGATGTTCACGTCCGCGCGGCTGGTGACTTGGCGCAGCGACGTACCGGAGAAGCCGAACTGGGCGAACAGTTCCTCGGCGGCTCCGAGAATGCGGTCCTTCGTCGAGAAGTGGGCAGAGGTGGCCATGGATGGTCAGGTGATGGGGAGGGGGTGAATCAAACGCTTGTTTGATGCTACGGAGCGCACGGGTCGCCGTCAACGCTGAACCCCAACGTACGGGTTGACCTGTTTTCGCGGACAACCGGTCGTCGGGCCTGCAAAAGCGCGTCGCAATCCGATAGCATTACCGTAGCCATATCGGCTAAACCCGCGTCCCGGCGCGGGTTTTTCTGTTATCCTCGGGCGCGAGACTCCTTTCAAGCAGGGTCCGCGGCCCGCCCACCTGGAGACATCCCATGGCGCTGGAGCGCACCCTTTCGATTATCAAGCCCGATGCCGTTGCCAAGAACGTGATCGGCGAGATCTACACCCGTTTCGAGAAGGCCGGCCTCAAGGTCGCGGCTTCCAAGATGAAGCACCTGTCCCGCAGCGAGGCGGAGGGCTTCTACGCCGTCCACCGCGAGCGTCCGTTCTTCGGCGCCCTGGTCGAGTTCATGATTTCCGGCCCGGTGATGATCCAGGTTCTGGAAGGCGAGGGCGCGGTGCTGAAGAACCGTGACCTGATGGGTGCGACCAATCCGAAGGATGCCGCCGCCGGCACCATCCGCGCGGATTTCGCCGACAGCATCGACGCCAACGCCGTGCACGGCTCGGACAGCCTGGAGAACGCCGCGATCGAGATCGCGTATTTCTTTCCGGCCACCGACGTCTACGCACGCTGATCGATTTCAAACACAGGCGATACAGGTTTCCATGAGCTCCTCAGACGCACGCATCGACATCACGCTCGCTCCGGACTCCGGCGCAAGCTCGGTGCCTGCGGGGAGCGCGGACACCAAGGGGTCGGGGTCGAAGCGCAACATCTTCGACCTCGACCGCGTTTCGCTCGAGGACTTCTTCGAGCAGACCCTGGGCGAAAAGCGCTATCGCGCCCACCAGGTCATGAAGTGGATCCATCACCGGCATGTCACCGACTTCGACGGCATGACCGACCTGGGCAAGGCCTTGCGCGCCAAGCTGCACGAGCACGCTGAAGTGCGCGCGCCGATGGTGCTGCACGACCAGCCCTCTGCCGACGGCACGCACAAGTGGCTGCTCGGCATGGACCCTAAGAACGCCATCGAGACCGTCTACATCCCCGACAAGGGCCGCGGGACGCTGTGTGTGTCCAGCCAGGTGGGGTGTGCGTTGAACTGCCAGTTCTGCTCGACCGCGACCCAGGGTTTCAACCGGAACCTGTCGACCGCCGAGATCATCGGGCAGGTCTGGGTGGCTGCGCGCCACCTGGGCAACGTGCCGCACCAGCAGCGCAAGCTGACCAACGTCGTGATGATGGGGATGGGCGAGCCGCTGGCCAATTTCGACAATGTCGTGCGCGCAATGAGCATCATGCGCGACGATCTCGGCTACGGCCTGGCCAACAAACGCGTGACGCTGTCCACGGCGGGAATGGTGCCGATGATCGACAAGCTCGGCGAGGTCAGTGATGTGTCGCTGGCCGTCTCGCTGCATGCGCCCAACGACGAGCTGCGCACCGAGCTGGTGCCGCTCAACAAGAAGTACCCGATCGCCGAGTTGATGGCTGCCTGCCAGCGCTACGTGCGCCGCAAGCCGCGCTCGTCGATCACGTTCGAATACACGTTGATGAAGGGCGTCAACGACCAGCCGCAGCATGCGCGCGAACTGGCCCGCCTGATGCGCCAGTTCGAGAACGCGGTCCAGATGAAGGATGCGGCGAAGGTCAACCTGATCCCGTTCAACCCGTTCCCGGGCACGCGCTTCGAGCGATCGCCCGAGGCCGACATCCGCACCTTCCAGAAGCTGCTGCAGGATGCGCGCGTCCTGACCACGGTGCGGCGCACCCGCGGCGATGACATCGACGCAGCCTGCGGGCAGCTCAAGGGGCAGGTGATGGATCGGACCCGCCGGCAGGCGGAGTTCCGTAAATCGCTTGAAGGTGGTGGAGTCAGCGATGCGGCGTAAGGCGTGGGGGCGTAACCGGTTGCCTTGGGGCTTCGTGGTGTTGGTCTTTCTGGCTACCGCTGGCTGCAACCGGCTGACCTTCGTCCGCCCCAGCTTGGAGCGGGGGGATTTCGATAAGGTGGCGCGTGACGTCACGGTACGCGAATCCAGCGATAGGATCGCGGCGCGCAAGGCCGACGCCCACCTGCAGCGCGCGCGGGGCCACCTGGCGCGGAACGAGCTGGACAAGGCCGAAGACGAGGCCCGCAGCGCCATCAAGCTGGACGCATCGTCCGAGGGTGGATACACGGCGCTGGCGGTCGTCCACGACCGTCGGGGGCAGGCCGCTCGGGCCGGGGAGTACTACCGCAAGGCGACTGAGCTCGCGCCCACCCGAGGCGGCACGCTCAACAACTACGGGACGTGGCTGTGTTCGAACGGCCGGGAGCAGGAATCCCTTGTGTGGTTCGAACGGGCCGTGGCCAGCCCGGGGTACCAGACGCGCGCCGGTGCGCTCGCAAATGCGGGCCGATGCGCCGACCGTGCCGGCCTGGACGAACGAGCCACCGCGTACCTGCGGATGGCCATCGAGCTTGATCCGAAGAATCCAATCGCACTCTCCACGTTGGCCGAGCGCGCCTACAGGCGCGGGGACGGGATGCAGGCCCGGGCTTTTTCTGAACGGCGGCTGACTGCGGCGCCGGCGGATGCTGCATCCTTGCTGCTTGCGTCACAGATTGAGGAAATGCTCGGCGACACGGCCGCAGCGGCTAGATACGTTCAGCGAATGAGGGCGGAGTTCCCGAACACATCGGGCTCCGGTACGGGGGAAGAAAGCAGGTGATGAAGCAGACCGATGATGTCGCACCCGGTTGCGACGGCTGCGGTGCGCGCCTCCAGGCCGCACGCGTGGCGGCCGGGCTCACCCATGAGGAAGTCGCCTCGCGGCTGAAAATGCCGGTACGCGTCGTGCGTGCGCTCGAAGCCGACGACTGGAGCCCGCTGGGCGCACCGGTGTTCGTCCGGGGCCAGCTGCGCAGCTACGCACGGCTGCTCAAGGTCGATATCGAGCACGAGCTCTTGGAGTCGCCGATCAAGCCGGTCGTGCCGCCCGAGCTCGTCAGCCACACCCATGTCCCGCGGTACCGTGTAGTGGCCGAGCAACTGGCGCGCCGTGCCGTCTACGTGGTGCTGACGGTCGCGATCGCGCTGCCGGTCTGGCTTGCGACGCGCCCGCACCTGTCCAACGGGTTGGCGGTGGAGTCCTTGGACCTCCCGACGACCACCGCGACCGGTGCCGGCAGCAAGGGCGATGTACCGCAGCAGCTTCCGGCGGCGGAGCGCACGCCCATCATCGCGTCCATGGCGGCGCTGCCCCAGCGCAAGCGGGTCGAGCCGTCACCGGCATCGGGCCTGTCGCTGGAGTTCAACGAGCCCAGCTGGGTGCAGGTGTTCTCGCGGGATGGCGAGGCGCTGGAACAGGGCATGATGAAGCCGGGGCAACGGCTGAGCTACGACAAGGGCGAAGTCGGGCGCGTGGTACTCGGCAATTCCGCGGCCGTGGAAGCCCGCCGCGGGGGCGAAGCGATCGACCTCGAGCCGTTCATCCGAGCGAACGTGGCGCGCTTTACGCTATCCTCTGACGGCTCGCTGGCGCCGGTTCGCGACTGATCCCGCGCCGCGGCGCACGCCCCTCGCATCGGCCGGCGTAGTCCGGCCGATCGCATTTCTATCCCTGGCCCGCCGACTGGCGGGCCCCCTGCATGGCAGCCCGGCATGGCGCTAGACGATCTGCTCGACGAACACGAACAAAGCGAACGCGTACAGGACTGGCTGCGGCGCAACGGCGCCGGCCTGATCGGAGGTGTGGTGCTGGGCCTGGCCGCGATCGGGGGCTGGCAGTGGTGGCAGCGCGAGCAGGTCGCGCGCCAACTGGCTGCCGCCGACCAGTACCAGCAAGCGGTAGACGGCATCGAGGCTGACGCTGCGGCAGCGGCCGGCCAGATTGCCGAGTTGCCGTCCGGCACGTTCCAGGTCCTCGCTTCATTGCAGCTCGCGGCCGCGCAGGTCGAAGCAGGGCAGGCCGACGCAGCCATCACTACGCTGCGTGCAATTCGCAGTGAAGACCCGGCAATGCAGGATGTCGTCGCACGCCGGCTGGCACGGCTGATGATCGACACCGGCGAGCCCGCAGAGGCGCTGGAGCTGCTGGCGTCGGCCGACAGCCCGGCTGCGCTGGAGATCCGTGGCGATGCGCAACTGGCGCTCGGCAAGCCCGAACTGGCGCGGGAGGCCTACACGCAGGCGCTCGCGGGCATGGACGTCGCCTCGCCGCAGCGGGGCATCCTTGAATTGAAGCTCACCGATGCCGGTGGGTCCGTCGACCGTACCGAGGCCCAGTCTTGATGAAGTCCGCACTGCATCCGCACCGCTTTCTCCTGCGCACGGCCGCCGCCGTGGCCTGCCTCGCCGTCGTTTCAGGTTGTACGACCGTGCGTGGCTGGTTCGATGGCGATGATGACGAGGCGCGCGAACCCGCCGCGCTGACGGAGTTCGCGCCGTCGGCGACGATCTCGGAAGCCTGGTCGGCCAACGTCGGCAAGGGCGAAGGTCGCCTAGGTGCCCGCCAAGGGCCCGTCGTGGTGGATGGGCGCGTGTATGCCGCGGCAATCGAGGGCGGCGTGCGTGCGTTCGACCTCCAGACCGGTGCCTCCGCCTGGCATTACCCCTCCGATGTCCGCATCAGTGGCGGCCCGGGCGCTGGCGACGGGCTGGTGGTGGTCGGTGGCCTCGACGGTGAGGTCATTGCGCTGGATGCCGCCACCGGTGCGCAGCGCTGGGAAGCCAAGGTCAACAATGAGGTGATCGCCGCGCCCGCGATCGGCATGGGCATGGTGTTCGTCCGCTCCAACGACGGGCGGGTGACGGCGTTCGACGCCACCAGTGGCGAGCGCCGCTGGTTCTGGAACCACGACGTGCCTTCGTTGTCGGTGCGCGGTAACGACGCAGTCCTGCTTGGCCCGGGTTACGTGTTCGTCGGCAACGACGACGGCACCATCGCCGCGCTCAGCGCCACCGACGGTGCGCCGCTCTGGGAGCAGGTGGTCGGCGCACAGGAAGGCCGCACTGAGCTGGACCGCATGGCCGATGTCGACGGCACGCCGGTACTCGACGGTGCCGCGATCTACGCCACCAGCTTCCAGGAGCAGACGATCGCGATCGACGGGCCGACCGGTCGTCCGATGTGGGCGGGCCAGCAGGGTGGCGCGGGCCGCATTGGACTCGCGCCGGACCGCCTTGTCGTGTCCGCACCCGACGGCACCGTGTATGCCCTGGACAAGGCCGGTGGCAGCGCCCTCTGGCAGCAGCCGGGTCTGGCGCGGCGCAACCTCACGGCACCGGCGGTGCAGGGTGGGTACGCCGTGGTCGGCGATTTTGACGGCTACCTGCACTGGCTGAACCTGCAGAACGGCGAGTTCGCCGCCCGTACGCGGGTCTCGGGCAACGCCCTGCGCGCCGCGCCCATTGTGGCCGACGGCATCCTGCTGGCCCAGGACACCGATGGCCGCCTGAGCGCCTACCGTCTCGGGCAATGACACTGCGGCGGCGCGGCATGTCCGCGCCGCCGATGCTTGGGTGCCCATCGCGGGCATCGAGCGCTGAACGCGGGTGACCGGGACGATCCTGGGCGACCCAGAACCTCCCACGCCTCCGTTCCCGCTTCAAGGTCGAACCATGCTGCCCCTCGTCGCCCTCGTCGGCCGCCCCAACGTTGGCAAGTCCACGTTGTTCAACGCGCTTACGCGCACCCGCGACGCGCTCGTCCACGACGAGCCGGGCGTGACCCGTGACCGCCACTACGGCGTTTGCCGACCGGAAGGCCAGCGGGCGTTCGCGGTCGTCGACACGGGCGGCATTGCGGGGGAGGACGAAGGCCTGGCCGGCGCCACCGCCCGGCAGGCGCGGGCCGCGGCCGAAGAAGCGGACCTCGTGCTGTTCATCGTCGATGGTCGCGAAGGCGCCTCCGCGCTGGACGACGACATCCTGCGCTGGCTGCGCAAGGCGTCGCGGCCCACGATGCTGGTCATCAACAAGACCGAGGGCCTGGAGTCGAACGCCGTGCGCGCCGATTTCGCCCGGTACGGCTTCGCCGAGATGCTGTCGATCTCCTCGGCGCATCGGCAGGGCATCGATGACCTGATTGACGAGATTATCGAGAAGTTGCCCGACGAGGGTGCGACGGCGCAGCTGGACACCGATCCCTCGCGCATCCGCGTGGCCTTCATCGGCCGCCCGAACGTCGGCAAGTCGACCCTGGTCAACCGCCTGCTGGGCGAGGAGCGAATGATCGCCTCCGACGTACCGGGTACCACGCGCGATTCGGTGTCGGTCGACATGGAGCGCGATGGCCGCCTGTACCGGCTGGTCGACACGGCCGGCGTGCGTCGCAAGGCGCGCGTGGAGGATGCGGTGGAGAAGTTCTCCATCATCAAGACGCTTCAGGCGATCGAGCAGTGCCAGGTCGCCGTGGTGATGCTTGATGCCGGCGAAGGCGTGACCGACCAGGACGCCAGCGTCCTCGGCTACGCACTGGATGCCGGCCGTGCCCTGGTGGTGGCGGTCAACAAGTGGGACGGGCAGACCGACTACCAGCGGCAGCAGACCGAAGCGTTGCTGGCGCGAAAGCTGGCATTCGTGGAATGGGCCGAAGCGGTGCGCATCAGTGCCAAGCACGGCTCGGGTCTGCGCGAACTGTTCAACGCGATCCACCGAGCGCACACATCGGCGACCCGGGAGTTCGGCACCACCGAGGTCACCAAGGCGGTCGAGATTGCCTACGAGACCAACCCGCCGCCGGTCGTGCGCGGGCACGTTGCCAAGCTGCGCTTCGCCCACCCCAGCGGTACGAATCCGCCCACGTTCACCGTGCACGGCACCCGCTTGCGCACGCTGACCGACAGCTACAAGCGCTACCTGGAAAACTTCTTCCGCAAGCGCTTCAAGCTGGTCGGCACGCCGGTGCGCTTCCTGTTCAAGGAAGGCACGAACCCGTACGAAGGCAAGAAGAACGTGCTGACCGACAAGCAGGTGGCGAAGAAGCGTCGCCTGATCAGGCACGTCAAGCGCAGGTGAGCTGGACTGCGCCCCCCGCGCGTCCGGTCACGCTTGGATTGTTGGCGGGCGGGCAGGGCACGCGTCTGGGCGTCGTCGACAAAGCGTGGCTGCTGCGCGATGGCGAATCCCAGGTGGTCCGTCTGATCGCAATGTTTCCCTCCGTCTCGGACGTGCTGGTCAGCAGCAATAGTTCGGATCCGCGTTACGCATCGCTGGGCCTGCGCGTCGTCGCCGACGCCACCCCCGGCCTTGGGCCGGTCGCGGGTCTGGCCGCGCTCGCCAACGCCTGCCGGACCCCCTGGCTGCTGACCTTGCCGGTCGACACGCTGGACCCTCCCGCGAATCTGGTGGACCGGCTGCTGGAAGCGGTCCGGGCCGAGGGAATCGCCACCGGCGCGGTAGTCCAGGACGACGAGGGACTGCAGCCGTTGGCGGCGCTCTGGGCGACCGATGTCCTGGCCGTCCACGCCGCGGCTGCACTGGCGGCGGGTCGGCTGGCCGTGCACCAACTGGTCGCTGCCGCGGGGCTACGGACGGTCCGGCTGCACGGCGTACGGCTGGGCAACCTCAACACGCTCGACGACCTGGCCGCCGCCCGCGTGGCGTTGCCCGATGGAGGACACCGATGACCGCGGCACCGTTCCCGACCTCGATCCTCCACGCCGAGGCGCTCGGCATCATCGCCGAGGTTGCCGGGCGCAATCGGCTCGACAGCGAGTCCCTGGCGCTTGGGCGAACGCACGGCCGCGTACTGGCGCAGGACGTCATCGCACCCATGCCGTTGCCGCCGTTCGACAACAGCGCCATGGACGGATTCGCCTACCGGCATGCCGATCTCACGGACGGACCGACCCGCCTCCGGCTATCCGGCGAGCAGTTCGCCGGCACCGCCGAACCCGGTTCCCTCGCGGCGGGCGAGTGCTGGCGCATCACCACGGGCGCGCCGCTGCCCGCCGGCGCCGACAGCGTGGTGATCAAGGAGCGCGTGGACGTCGATGGCGACTGCGTCCACGTCCCAGCGGGCGAGATGGCCGGCGCCAACGTGCGACGCGCCGGCGAGGACGTCCGCGAAGGCGACCGTGTGCTGCAGGCGGGGCAGGTGCTGACGCCGGCGCGCGTCTCGCTCGCCGCCTCGCTGGGCATTTCATCGCTCGCCGTGAGCCGCCGCCCCACCGTTGCCGTCTTCACCAGTGGCGACGAGCTGGTCGAGCCGGGCCTGCCGTTGTCGCCCGGCCAGATCCACGACAGCAACCGCGAATTGCTGATGGGCCTGTTGCGGGCCGAAGGCCTTGAACCGACGGCGTGGCCGCGGCTCCCCGACGACGCGCGGCAGGTCGAGATCGCGCTGCGCGATGCCGCATGCGCCTTCGATGTTGTGCTGACCTGTGGCGCCGTGTCCGCCGGCGAGAAGGACCACATCCCGGCGGTCGTCGAACGCTTCGGTGACGTCCACTTCTGGAAGGTCCTCATGAAGCCGGGGATGCCGGCGCTGCTGGGCAGCATCGACCAGGCCCGTATCCTGGCCCTGCCGGGCAACCCGGTCTCCGTGCTGGCGACCTGGCTGACGCTGGGCCGAGCGCTGGTCGACGGACTGCAGGGCCGGACCGAGCCGCGCCCCATCTGGAAAGCCCGACTGGTGGCGCCCATCGACAAGCGCCACCCGCGCCGGGAGTTCATCCGCGCCACGGTCGTGTTCGATGACGCCGGCCATCTAAGCGCCATGCCCAGCAGTGCGACCGGGTCGCACCGGCTGCGCGTCGCGGCGGATTCGGATGCGCTGATCGTCGTCCCCGAGGCGGAACAGGCGTTGCCTGTCGGCGCGGTGGTAGAGGTGCTGCCGTATCGGTGAGTCCGGCGCGCGATAATCACGCCATGGACTTTCCCACGCCCCCAGGCGCCATCGAGCGTATCAGCCCGACCGAGGCCCGCCAGCGCCAGGCGCGAGGCGTCCTGCTGATCGACGTGCGCGAGCACCACGAGCGCATGCTCGGTTTTGCCGCGGGCGCGGCCGGCGTCGCCCGCGGCGACCTCGAGGCGAACCCGGCCGCTGCGGTGCCGCGGCAATCGACCCCCGTGATGTTGATCTGCCAGGTCGGGGGTCGCTCGCTCAAGGCCGCCGAGGCGCTCGCATCGGCCGGTTACACCGACGTGGCAACGGTCGAAGGCGGCACCGAACGCTGGATGGCGGAGGGGCTGCCGGTCGAGCGCCCGGAAGGCGAGGGCGACTTCTACGAGCGCTACTCGCGCCACCTGCGCCTGCCCGAGGTCGGCGAGGCGGGCCAGCGCCGGTTGCGGGCGGCCCGTGTGGCGATGGTCGGCGCGGGCGGGCTTGGGTCGCCGGCCGCCTATTACCTGGCCGCAGCCGGCATCGGTACGATCGTGCTGGCCGATGACGACGTCGTGGACCGCAGCAACCTGCAGCGCCAGATCCTGCACAGCGATGCGCGCGTTGGCATGCCGAAGGTGGAATCGGCGCGCATCGCCCTGGCGGCCCTGAACCCGACGGTCGGCATCGAGCCCTTCGGCGAGCGCATCGGTTCCGACAACGTCGAACGGCTGATCGCCGACGCCGACGTAGTCATCGACGGCGCCGACAACTTCCCTGCGCGCTACCTGCTCAACGATGCTTGCGTGAAGCTGGGCAAGCCGCTGGTCTACGGCGCGGTCCACCGGTTCGAGGGCCAGGTCAGCGTGTTCGACGCCGGCCGCCATCGGGGCGACGCGCCCTGCTACCGCTGTCTTTTCCCCGAGCCGCCGCCACCGGAGGCCGCGCCCAACTGTGCCGAAGCAGGCGTGCTCGGAGTGCTGCCCGGTGTGATCGGCCTGCTGCAGGCGACCGAGGCAATCAAGCTGATCCTGGGGCTGGGCGAGCCGCTCCGCGGGCGCCTGCTCCATTTCGACGCCCTGGCCATGCGGTTCCGCGAAACCCGGCTGGGCGCGGATCCCCAGTGTCCGGTGTGCACACCCGGTACACCGTTCCCCGGTTATATCGACTACGCGCGGTTCTGCGCCGGCCCCTGACGCCCCGCGTCCATCGGCCTGCAGGCCACTCCCGGCGGGCGATGTGAGGATCAGGCGATGCGACGAGCAGCGTTGTGGGGCATTTCGGCAGCGCTGGCGATCATCGCCGTGTGGCCGACGGGGGCAGAGGCCCGCTGCATCTCGACCGACCCCGGCGGGGCCCGTGACCTCCCGTCCCGGATCGCCGCTGTTGCCTGCCGCGAGCACGCGCTCTGGTACCAGCCCTTCATCGATGCCGAAGGCCGCCTGGTCAGTACCGCGGTCTACGAGGCCGAGGACACGCGCCTCAGTGATCGCGTTACGCCCGCGTGGCTGCGAGTGGTCGACTACTGGCAGGGCAGTGGGTTGATGGGCGCGATGGCCTTCGCGCCGGGTGCCACCACTTGCGCCTACGCGCGCCGGGGCGGCGGGCCAGTACCCGGCTGCAGGACTTTCATCGTGGACAAGCCCTGGTCGGCTGCGTTCATGTCCTACGTAATGACGCAGTCTGGCGTCCCGGGTTTCCGGGCATCGCCCGCGCACGTCGATTACGTCCGCGATGCCTACCAGCGGCCCGACTCGAGTCCGTATACCGCGGAGGACCCACGCACGGGTCGGCCGGCGAAAGGCGACCTGCTCTGTTACGTCCGGGGCAACGGGGCTGGCGTGGACAGCCATCCAGCCCTCGCGGCGTGGTTCAACCGCAACCCGGGCGCTGAACTGGCCATGCACTGCGACGTCGTAGTTGACGCCGTCAGCGATGGGCATGCCTATCTGGTCGGAGGCAACGTGCTGCAGTCCGTGACCATGCGCATCCTGCCGCTCAACCGCGGTGGTCAGTTCTGGGGCCTGCCACAGGGCGATACTGCCAACTGCTCCCCGGTGAACCCGCAGGCGTGCAACTTCAATCGCCAGCAGTGGGTGTCCCTGCTCAAGCTGAAACCGGGCCTGCCGATGCGTGCCATGCCGTCGATGACACCGCAGGCGCCACCGCAGCAGGCCTGCTGCGTGCACTGCGTCGTCGGCTCGGGCGTGCCGCGGTGCGCGACGCCGGCGACCGGTGACTAGCGCGCCCTCGCGTCGCGCCGCATGAGCGCCTGCAGCGCCGCGCCGTAGGCGGGATCGGCATCCACGGTGTTGTGGCCGGCACCGGCCAGCGTCACCACGGTCGTGGATGCGCGGGGCAGGGCGTCGATCAATCGACGGGTGCTGTGGGCAGGCACGACCTCATCGTGTTCGGCGCGCACGACCTGCACCTCGCCCTCGAACCGGGCCAGTGGGCGCGCGGAATCGAACCGGTCCTGGATCAACCAGTCCACCGGCAGCCACGGGTAGTGGTGGCGGGCCACCGTCACCATGCTGTCGAACGGTGTCACCAGCGCCAGGCGCTCGACCGGGCGC
The DNA here is from genome assembly GCF_020026895.1 of Novilysobacter selenitireducens. Taxonomy (GTDB): domain Bacteria; phylum Pseudomonadota; class Gammaproteobacteria; order Xanthomonadales; family Xanthomonadaceae; genus Lysobacter_C; species Lysobacter_C selenitireducens. Next base: position 560,263 of record NZ_JAINZW010000002.1, on the reverse strand, counting down.
CGAGAAGCGACGTGCGCCGCGACGCCGCTCCCCAGGCTGCGGCCGATGATGTCGACCGATTGGTGGCGGTCCGCGGCGTGGTCGAAGAACGCCAGCGCGTCTTGCTTGAGTGCGGCCTCCGAAGGTGTACCTTCGCTGGCGCCGTACCCGCGGTAGGCCGGAAGGTAGACGGTGTGGCCCGGGAACCAGTGCGAGAACGTCGCCCGGTGCTGCTGCACGGCCTCCGCATTGCCGCCGAAGTACACCAGGCCATGCGTGCGACCCGGATTGACCACCCAGGCCCGTAGCCGCACGTCGTCGACGACCAGCGTCAGGTCGGTACCGGTGGCCGACGTGCGGGTGAGCCCGGGGAAATACATCAGGTCGCGCTGGCGCACCCCGACCAGTACGCACACAGCTACATAGCCCATGGCGAGCAGCGCCATAGTCCACAACAGCGTGCGTGGCCACGTCAGGCGTGCCATGGCGGATCGATTCAATCGGAGTGCGAGCGCTTCGCCGCCTCGAATGCCGCCAGCTGCTCCGGTGTCGCCTCGCGCTGGTGCGTGGCCTTCCACTGTGCGAAAGGCTCGCCGTAGACAGCCTCCCGCGCTTCATCCCGCGTCATGGTGATGCCGCGGGCCTCGGCCGCCTCGCGGTACCAATCGGCCAGGCAGTTGCGGCAGAAGCCGGCCAGGATCATCAGGTCGATGTTCTGCACGTCCGGACGGGCCTCCAGCAAGTGCTGGCGCAGGCGCCTGAAGACAGCGGCTTCGATGGCAGTGGTTTCGTGGTCGTGGTCGGTCATGTCCGGTCTCCGGAAAGGGCGGTGTCTATCAGCGATAATGCGCGGCTCCGCTCCAACGCGCACCCGTATCCCCGAATGACCGAAACCAGCACGTCCACCCAGTCGGGCAAGGCCCGCATCCTCGACGGCAAGCGTATCGCCGAGGACCTGCTCGACAACCTCAAGGCGCAGGTCGATGCACGCCTTGCCGCCGGCAAATCCGCGCCTGGCCTGGCGGTGGTGCTGGTGGGCAACGATCCGGCCTCGGCCGTGTACGTGCGCAACAAGCGGCGTGCCGCCCAGAAGGTCGGCATCCGCGCGATCGACCACGACCTGCCGGCCGACACCAGCGACGAGGAGCTGCTCGCACTGATCGACCGCCTGAATGCGGACCCTGAGGTCCACGGCATCCTGGTGCAGCTGCCGCTGCCCGATCGCCGCGACGCCACCGCGTTGATCCACCGCATCGACCCGCGCAAGGACGTGGACGGCTTCCATCCCGAGAACGTCGGCCACCTGGCGCTGCGCCAGTTCGGCCTGCGCCCGTGCACGCCGCGCGGGATCACGACGCTTCTGGGCTACACCGACCGTCCGGTCCGGGGGCAGAGCGCCACCATCGTCGGCGTGTCCAACCACGTCGGCCGGCCGATGGCGCTGGAGCTGCTGATCGCGGGCTGCACCACCACCTGCTGCCACAAGTTCACGCCGCCAGACGTGCTGGAGGCGGCCGTGCGCGGCGCCGAAATCCTGGTGGTGGCGGTTGGCCGGCCGCAGCTGATCCCGGGTGAATGGGTGAAGCCAGGTGCCGTCGTTATCGACGTGGGCATCAACCGGCTGGACGACGGCCGTCTGGTGGGCGACGTGGGCTACGCGGCGGCCGCCGAGCGGGCCAGCTGGATCACACCGGTGCCGGGCGGGGTGGGGCCGATGACGGTCGCGACCCTCATGCAGAACACTCTGGAAGCGGCCGAAGCGGCGGACGCCTAGGCACGACGGCGAGTGCCATCCCGGCCCGCTGCGCCACCCATTCCCGGCCGAATCCGCGCCTGCATGGCTGGCCGGGAACGCGGTACAATGGCGCGCTTCATCCCCCCGGGCCGCCCCATGCTGCGCATCCAGGCTGAAGCGCTGACCTACGACGACGTATCGCTCGTCCCCGCGCATTCCACCGTCCTGCCCAAGGACGTATCGCTCGAAACCCGCGTCACCCGCGACCTCACCATCCGACTGCCGATCCTTTCGGCCGCGATGGACACCGTGAGCGAGGCGCGTCTGGCCATCGCACTCGCCCAGCTCGGTGGCCTGAGCATCATCCACAAGAACATGAGCCTGGAGCAGCAGGCCGCGCATGTCGCGCAGGTCAAGAAGTTCGAGGCTGGCGTGATCAAGGAGCCGTTTACGGTCGGCCCCGAGACCACCATCGCCGAAGTGCTCAAGCTCACCCGCGCGCGCAACATCTCGGGCGTGCCGGTGGTGGACGGCGGCCAGCTGGTCGGCATCGTCACCAGCCGCGACATGCGCTTCGAGAAGAAACTCGACGATCCCGTCCGCCACATCATGACCAAGCGCGATCGCCTGGTGACGGTGAAGGAAGGCGCCAGCGACGAGGAAGTTGTCCAGCTGCTGCACAAGCACCGCATCGAAAAGGTGCTGGTGGTCAACGACGGCTTCGAGCTGCGCGGCCTGATCACCGTCAAGGACATCCAGAAGAAGTCCGACAATCCCAACGCCGCGTACGACAGCAGCGAGCGCCTGCTGGTTGGTGCGGCCGTCGGCGTCGGCGGTGACACCGAGGCGCGCATCGAGGCGCTGGCCGCGGCCGGGGTGGACGTGGTGGTGGTCGACACCGCGCACGGTCACTCGCAGGGCGTGCTGGACCGGGTGAAGTGGGTCAAGACACGCTTCCCGCAGCTGCAGGTGATCGGCGGCAACATCGTTACCGGCGATGCCGCGCTGGCCCTGATGGACCACGGCGCCGACGCGGTGAAGGTGGGCGTCGGCCCCGGCTCGATCTGCACCACGCGCGTCGTCGCTGGCGTCGGCGTGCCGCAGGTCACCGCGGTGGCGATGGTCGCCGAGGCGCTGCAGGACCGCATCCCGCTGATCGCCGATGGCGGCATCCGCTATTCGGGCGACATCGGCAAGGCGCTGGTCGCGGGCGCCTCAACGGTGATGGTCGGCGGCCTGTTCGCCGGCACCGAGGAAGCCCCGGGCGAGGTCGAGCTGTTCCAGGGCCGCAGCTACAAGAGCTACCGCGGCATGGGCAGCCTAGGCGCGATGGAGCAGGGCTCCAAGGACCGCTACTTCCAGGATGCGTCCGACGCCGACAAGCTGGTGCCGGAGGGCATCGAAGGCCGCGTGCCGTACCGCGGCCCGCTGCGCAACGTCGTCCACCAGCTCGCCGGCGGCCTGCGCGCCACCATGGGCTACGTGGGCTGTGCGTCGATCGAGGACATGCGCAAGAAGCCCAGCTTCGTACGCATCACCGGCGCCGGCTCGCGAGAGAGCCATGTGCACGACGTGCAGATCACCAAGGAACCGCCGAACTACCGGGCGGGTTGAGTCGCTTTCACCGCCATCATTTCCACGAAGGCGGGAACCCCGCGACCTGGTTCTTCCAAGGTGACGGCGCAGGCGGCAAAGCGCAAAGCCACTGGATTCCCGCCTTCGCGGGAATGACTGCCAATAACAGAAATCCGGGCCTCTTGCTCCATGACCGACATCCATTCCGACAAGATCCTCATCCTCGATTTCGGCGCGCAGTACACCCAGCTGATCGCGCGCCGGGTGCGCGAGATCGGGGTCTACTGCGAGATCTGGGCATGGGACCACGACCCGTCCGAGATCGCGGCCTACGGCGCCAAGGGCATCATCCTGTCGGGTGGACCCGAGTCGACCACCCTCGAAGGCGCGCCACGCGCGCCGCAGGAAGTGTTCGACAGCGGCCTGCCGATCCTGGGCATCTGCTACGGCATGCAGACGCTGGCCGCGCAGCTGGGCGGCTCGACCGAGGCCGCTGACGCGCGTGAGTTCGGCCACGCCGAAGTCGAGCTGGTCGCGCATGACGCGCTGCTGGGCGGCCTGAGCGACCACGGCGGCGAGCCGCGCCTGAACGTCTGGATGAGCCACGGCGACCACGTCGCGACCGCGCCACCGGGCTTCACCATCACTGCAAAGACCGACCGCATCCCCGTCGCCGCGATGGCCAACGAGGACAAGCGCTGGTACGGCGTCCAGTTCCACCCCGAGGTCACGCACACCCTGCAGGGGCAGACGCTGCTGCGTCGCTTCGTGACCGAGATCTGCGGCTGCCAGACGCTGTGGACGGCCGCGCACATCATCGAGGACCAGATCGCCCGCGTGCGCGAGCAGGTGGGCGATGACGAGGTCATCCTGGGCCTGTCCGGCGGAGTCGATTCGTCCGTCGTGGCCGCGCTGCTGCACAAGGCCATCGGCGACCAGCTCACCTGTGTGTTCGTCGACACCGGCCTGCTGCGCTGGAAGGAAGGCGACCAGGTGATGGCGATGTTCGCCGAGCACATGGGCGTGCGGGTCATCCGCGTCGATGCCGCCGACCGCTACTTCAACGCGCTGGAAGGCGTCAGCGATCCCGAAGCCAAGCGCAAGATCATCGGCAACCTCTTCGTCGAGATCTTCGACGAGGAGGCCGGCAAGCTGCGCAACGCCAAGTGGCTGGCGCAGGGCACCATCTACCCGGACGTGATCGAGTCCGCCGGCAGCAAGACCGGCAAGGCCCACGTCATCAAGAGCCACCACAACGTCGGCGGCCTGCCCGAGCACATGAAGATGGGCCTGGTGGAGCCCTTGCGCGAACTGTTCAAGGACGAAGTCCGCCGGCTGGGCGTCGAACTGGGCCTGCCCGAGTCCATGGTCTACCGCCATCCGTTTCCGGGCCCGGGCCTTGGCGTGCGCATCCTGGGCGAGGTCAAGCGCGAATACGCCGAGCTGCTGGCGAAGGCCGACAACATCTTCATCGAGGAGTTGCGCCGCGCCGGGCTGTACGACAAGACGAGCCAGGCGTTCGCGGTGTTCCTGCCGGTGCGTTCGGTCGGCGTGGTGGGCGACGCGCGCGCTTACGAGTGGGTCATTGCGTTGCGGGCGGTCGAGACCATCGACTTCATGACCGCGCACTGGGCGCACCTGCCGTACGACTTCTTGGGGCGCGTTTCGAACCGTATTATCAATGAGTTGCGCGGTGTTTCTCGCGTCGTTTATGACATCAGCGGGAAGCCGCCTGCCACGATCGAGTGGGAGTAGGGTTTGGCCACGGATGACACGGATGTACGCGGATAGAGCGTTTTCGCACCGTTCCCTTGTCCGTGCATATCCGTGTGCACCTGTGGCGACACTGCCTTGAGTATCCAACTGCCCGACGACGAACACTGGATGCGCCACGCGCTCTCGCTGGCGGACCGGGCCGAGCGCGAGGACGACGAGATCCCGGTCGGTGCCGTGCTGGTGGCGGCCGGCGGCGAGGTCATCGGTGAGGGTTGGAACCGCAACATCACCGAACGCGATCCGACCGCGCATGCGGAGATCGTCGCCATGCGCCAGGCCGGTCTTCGGCTCGGCAACCACCGTTTGTTGGGCAGCACGCTCTACATCACCCTCGAGCCGTGCGCGATGTGCGCCATGGCGATGGTCCACGCGCGGATTGCCCGTGTCGTTTTCGGCGCTTATGACCCCAAGACCGGCGCCGCCGGCAGCGTGTTCGACCTGCTGGCCGACCCGCGCCATAACCACCGCGTCGAGGTGACCGGCGGCGTGCTCGGTGAAGAGGCCGGGGGCAAGCTCACGGCGTACTTCCGCCGCAAGCGCGGGAAGCCGGTAGCGGGGCAGGGCGGCGGTAGACCTGAGTAGGTACTCGGACCTGTAGAAGCGGCTTCAGCAGCGATCATTGCGGGCACGAACGCACCCCACGTAGGCGGCTGAAGCCGCTCCTGGCACGCTTACTCCACGTCGCCCCGGCGCTTCGCCCGCGCCCGGCCGTGGGCATGGTCCATCTCCTCGTTCAACGCCGACACCGCCATCGCCGACTCGCGCGACAGGTTGATGCTGGCAGCGAACATCGCCAGGACGCCGAGCACCGCGAGGATCGTGGGCAGGCTGCCCAACCGGTAGTTGAGGAATGCGTCGATCGCCACCGAGAGGCTGGTGCCGACGAAGAAGCTGATCGCCGCGTACAAGAGCTGGCTGCCCCGCAGCACCAGGTTGGAACGGCGGCGCTGCACGTTGATCAACCGATCCATCCGCTCGACCTGTGCGGCATCCAGGTCGCCTTCGTCCAGCTCGCGCAGAAGGCCGCGCAGCCGGTCAACGACGCGCGCCAGGCGGTTGTTGGCCGACATCAACAGCGATGCAGTGGCGGTCAGGAAGAACGCCGGTGCCAGCATTGCCGTCAGGATGGCGTAGTGCGTGTTCTGGAACATCCACTGCCTACTCTTTTGCTACGGGGGCTCGGCTATCATGCCGCGACACGGACACGGCGGGGAGCCCATGGCGGCGAAGAATGGAAACGACCACAGGTTGATCTGGATCGACCTGGAGATGACCGGGCTGGACACGGTCAACGACTCGATCCTCGAGATCGCCACCGTGGTGACCGACGCCGACCTCAACGTGCTGGCCGAAGGCCCCGAGCTGGCGATCCGCCACTCGCTGCAGCGGCTCGAGGCCATGGACGAGTGGAACCGCAACCAGCATCGCAAGTCCGGGCTGTGGAACCGGGTGCTGGAAGAAGGCGTCGCAATGGACGAGGCCGAAGCCCGTACGCTCGCCTTCCTCAACGACTGGGTGCCCGCCAACGCCTCGCCGATGTGCGGTAACTCCATCTGCCAGGACCGGCGCTTCATGCATCGCGAAATGCCGGAGCTTGAGCGGTACTTCCACTACCGCAACCTCGACGTCAGCACGATCAAGGAACTGGCCCGCCGCTGGGCGCCGGACGTCATGGCCGGTGTCGGCAAGGAGGCCAAGCACACCGCGCTCAGCGACGTGCACGACTCCATCGCCGAGTTGCGCCACTACCGCTACTTCATGGGGCGGCTGAGCGGCCTGCCCCAGGAGTAGGGCAGGGGGTTACTGCGGGTCGGCCTTGGGCTGGTGGGCGGGGTCGTCGACGCCGATCTGAGGTGCGTCCGAAGCAGCCTGCACGGTGGCGTCGCTGACCAGCCGGTACTGGCCGGACGCAGCCGCGTCGGCCGCGACGTGGTGGTACATGTGCACGTCGCGTTGCGGAAACGGGATGCTCACGCCCGCTTCGTCGAACGCCTTCTTGATCCGCTCGGTCAATTCGCACTTGGTGACGAAGAAGTCGGCGTTCGCGACGTGGCACCGAATGCCGAGGTTCACGCTGTTGTCGGCCAGGGCATAGACCAGTACGTCGGGTGCGGGCTCAGACAGCACGCGCTCGTCTTCCTGCATCAGCTTCAGCGCCACGCCGCGTGCCGCATCGATATCGTCGCTGTAGCCGATGCCGATGACCAGCTCGATGCGTCGCATCACGTCCGGCGTCAGGTTGATGATGGAGTCGGTGGTGATCAGGCTGTTGGGCAGCACGATGGTCTGGTTGTCGGCGCCACGCAGCACGGTCTGGAAGATGCTGACCGATTCGACCTTGCCGGTTTCTCCCGCGATCGTGACGATGTGGCCGACCCGGAACGGCTTGAGCGACACCAGCATCACGCCCGAAGCGATGTTGGACAGCGAATCCTTCAATGCCAGGCCGATCGCTAGGCCAGCCGCGCCGAGCACCGCGATCATCGACGTCATCGGCACGCCGACGACCTGCAGCGCCGCCAGCACCAGCACCACCAGCAGGGCGATGTAGGCCACTTTGCGCAGGAACAGCACGGCGGTGGGCTCGACATCGGCGCGGGTCAAGGCGCGCTCGGCGATGCCCGCAATCCACTTGGCGATGCGCAATCCGATCGCGAACAGGACGAGGGCGCCCAGCACGCGTAGTCCGATCGAGGCGGCCATTGCCGTCCAGCCGGCCTCCTGGGCCGAGTTCCACCATGCCTGCACGTACCACCTCCCGGTCGAATCGAACACTGTGAAATCGATGGCCCTGGTTCGGGGCCTGCAAACGCAACGCCCCGCGGAGAGCGGGGCGTCGGTTTTGCGCGCAGCGTAGCGCCGCGCGCGTTATCGCGATGTCATCCGGCGCCTGTCAGGCCGACTTGCTCTTGGCCTTGGCCAGTCGCAACCACGTGTCGACCACGGTATCGGGATTGAGCGACACCGACTCGATGCCTTGCTCCATCAGCCATTCGGCCAGGTCCGGATGGTCGCTGGGGCCCTGGCCGCAGATGCCGACGTACTTGCCCTTGGCGCGCGCGGTCTGGATCGCCATAGAGAGCAGCTTCTTGACCGCGGCGTCGCGCTCGTCGAAGAGATGTGCGACGAGTGCCGAGTCGCGGTCCAGGCCGAGCGTCAGCTGGGTGAGGTCGTTGGAGCCGATCGAGAAGCCGTCGAAGATCTCCAGGAACTCCTCGGCCAGCAGCGCGTTGGAGGGCAGCTCGCACATCATGATGATCTTCAGGCCGTCCTTGCCCTGCTCCAGGCCGTTGGCACGCAGCACCTCGACCACCTTGCGGCCCTCGTCCAGCGTGCGGACGAACGGGATCATCACCCAGCAGTTGGTGAGACCCATCTGCTGGCGAACCTTGAGCACCGCGCGGCACTCCAGCGCGAACGCCTCGGTGAAGCTCGGGTCGACATAGCGGCTGGCACCGCGGAAGCCGATCATCGGGTTCTCTTCGTGCGGCTCGTAACGCGCGCCGCCGATAAGGTTGGCGTACTCGTTGGACTTGAAGTCCGACAGGCGCACGATCACCGGATTGGGCGCGAATGACGCCGTGATCGTCGCGATGCCCTCGGCCAGGCGGTCGACGTAGAAATCAACCGGGTCGCCGTAGCCGACGATGCGCTCGTCGATCTTCTGCTTCGTGGCCGCATCCTGGCTGGCGTACTCCAACAGCGCCTTGGGATGGATGCCGATGTGGCTGGCGATGATCATTTCCAGCCGCGCCAAACCGACGCCGGCGTTGGGCAGCATCGCGAAGTCGAACGCGCGCTCGGGGTTGGCGACGTTCATCATCACCTTGAGCGGCGCCTCGGGCATCTGCTCCAGGTCGGCGACGTGGCGCTCGAAGGGCAGGGCGCCGTCGTAGATGAAACCGGTGTCGCCCTCGGCGCAGCTCACGGTCACCGTCTGGCCATCCTTGATGGTGTCCAGCGCGTTGCCGGTGCCGACCACGGCCGGCACGCCCAGCTCGCGCGCGATGATCGCGGCGTGGCAGGTGCGGCCGCCGCGGTTGGTGACGATCGCGGCCGAACGCTTCATTACCGGCTCCCAGTCGGGATCGGTCATCTCGGCGACCAGCACGTCGCCGGGCTGCACGCGGCTCATGTCGTCGAGGCTGCGCACCACGCGCGCGACGCCGGTGCCGATGCGCTGGCCGATTGCGCGGCCCTCGCAGACCACCGGGCCACGCTCGCCCAGCTGGAAGCGCTCCATCTGGGTGGCCTTGCCGCGCGACTTCACCGTTTCCGGGCGCGCCTGGACGATGAAGAGCTTGCCGCTGACGCCATCCTTCGCCCACTCCACGTCCATCGGACGGCCGTAGTGCTTTTCGATGGTGATCGCCTGGCGCGCCAGCTCGTGCACGTCCTCGTCGCTGATCGAGAATGCATTGCGCAGCTCGGCGGGCGTGTCCTCGGTGCGCACGCGCTCACCCGGTACGTCGGAATAGACCATGCGCAGCTGCTTGGCGCCGATGGAGCGGCGCAGGATCGCCGGCTTGCCCTGCGCGAGCGTCGGCTTGTAGACGTAGAACTCGTCCGGGTTGACCGCACCCTGCACGACCATCTCGCCCAGGCCATAGCTGCCGGTGATGAACACCACGTCGCGGAAGCCCGACTCGGTGTCGAGGGTGAACAGCACGCCGGATGCGCCGACGTCCGAGCGCACCATCAACTGCACCCCGGCCGACAGGAACACGTCCTCGTGCTTGAAGCCGTGGTGCACGCGGTAGGCGATCGCGCGGTCGTTGTAGAGACTGGCGAAGACTTCCTTGACCTTGTGGACGACGTCGTCCTCGCCGGTGACGTTGAGGAAGGTCTCCTGCTGGCCGGCGAAGGATGCGTCCGGCAGGTCTTCGGCGGTCGCCGACGACCGCACGGCCACTGCGACGTCACCGCCGCCGTTCTCGCCACACAGCTGCCGGTAGGCGGCGCGGATGTCCGAGTCCAGCGCCGGCTGCAGCGGGGCGTCGATCACCCAGCCGCGGATCTCCTTGCCGGCGGCCGTCAGTGCCGGCACGTCCTCGACGTCCAGCGTGGCCAGCCGGTCGAAGATGCGCTGGTGCAGGTCGTTGTGGGCGATGAAGTCCTTGAACGCCTCGGCGGTGGTGGCGAAGCCGCCCGGCACCGAGACGCCCAGCCCGGCCAGGTGGCCGATCATCTCGCCGAGCGAGGAGTTCTTGCCGCCCACGCGGGCCAGGTCGTTGAGGCGCAGCGCGTGCAGCCAGAGGATGTTCTCGTTCAAGGCGTTCGATCTCCCGGGTGTTCGGGGCGAGGGCAGGGGTGGAATTGGCAGGCGCCGGCGGTGGGCGCGGCCAAGCCGCTATGATCGCCCGGGCGTCGAATCCATACAAGGTTGATTCGACGGGGTTTTTCGTATGGAGCGGCCCGCCCTGCGGGCCTGGCGGAGGTTTTCGATGACCGGATTGCGCCCGGTGTTCTACGTTTCCGACGGCACCGGCATCACCGCCGAGACCATCGGCCACAGCCTGCTGACCCAGTTCACCACCACGCGTTTCGTCAGCGAGCGGATCTCGTTCGTGGACAGCGTGGAGCGTGCCCACGAGGCCGCCGAGCGGATCCGGGCCGCGGCCGAGCTGCATGGCGCGCGTCCGGTGGTGATTAATTCGTGCATGGACAGCACGGTCGGGGCGGCCCTGGCTGAGAGCGGCGCATTGATGCTCGATGTGTTCGAGCCCTTCATCGAACCGCTGGAACGGGAGTTCGGCGAGACCCGGCAGCACACGATCGGGCGCGCGCACGGCCTGGTGGATTTCGAGACCTACCACCGCCGCATCAACGCGATGAACTACGCGCTCAGCCACGACGACGGCGCCAGCATCGACTACGCCGAAGCCGACCTCATCCTCGTGGCCGTGTCCCGCGCCGGCAAGACGCCGACGTGCGTGTACCTGGCCATGCACTACGGCGTGCGTGCTGCCAACTATCCGCTGACGGAGGAGGACCTGGAGCACGACCGGCTGCCGCCGCGCCTTCGGCCGCATCGCGACAAGCTGTTCGGGCTGACCATCGATCCTGTACGCCTGCAGCAGATCCGCCAGGAGCGCCGGCCGAATTCGCGCTACGCGCAGATGGACACCTGCCGGCGCGAAGTGGCCGCGGCGGAGATGATGTTCCGCGCCGAGCGCATCCCCACGCTCAGCACCACGCATACGTCGATCGAGGAGATCTCCAGCAAGGTGCTGTCCACGCTGGGACTGCGGCGGGAGATGTTCTAGCGGGGCAGGGCGCCCGGCCGGCGGCGCACGGTTCGAACCACGCGAACGCTTAACGTAGGTCGGCCGCCAGGCCGCGTCAACGCTGCCGCTGCGCCGGGTCGGCGTGTAGCATCAGGCCATGAGTTCGCTCGCTACGACCCGCGCTGCGCGCATCCCCCGGCTGACCCGGTTCGGCTGGCTGATGGGCCTGTACGCCGAGAACCACACGCGCCTGCACGCCCTGTTCGACCCGGCTTCGCTGGCGCCCGGCGTCCACCTCTCCAGCGTGGGCGACGGACTGGACGTGCGCGTGGAGATCATCGAGCAGCACCGCTACACCACCGAGCTGCGCCTGACGTACGCGATGCCCGACCCGGTCACCGGCGAGCCCGATCCGTCGGCCTACCTGCGCCTGTACAACGACGCCCGCCAGGCCGAAGCCACCCATTGCTACGTGGGCCGCCGGTGGCAGGACGTCATTGGCATGTACCCGCCGCCTGCACAGGTGATCGGGCACCGGATGCGGATGAACACCTTCCTCGGAAAGTGGCTCGAATACCTCGCCGACCGGGGGCACGGCACGGCGACTCTTCGCCCCTGCGAAAAAAATTGCGACGGACTTGCACAGACCGCTTGACGACTTTCGAAACCGTCCCTAAGCTTGTCGACTTTCCAGCACGTGGGGCCATAGCTCAGCTGGGAGAGCGCTACAATGGCATTGTAGAGGTCGCCGGTTCGATCCCGGCTGGCTCCACCACTTCAAAGGTTGTTCGTTACCCGGCTGAGTGAAAGCAGCCGAACCCGGTACGGCCAACCACTGCGTCCCCATCGTCTAGAGGCCTAGGACACAACCCTTTCACGGTTGCGACCGGGGTTCGAATCCCCGTGGGGACGCCACTTTACGCAGTACGAAAAGGCCACCTCCGGGTGGCCTTTTTCGTTTTTGATCAGTGCCCTTCGTGCGTCGCGGGCTGGCTCTCACCTTCCTGCTGGTGCCTGGCGAACTCCGACGTGCTCCCGTCGTCGCGGACCAGTTCGACGGTGTAGGGCTGGGTGCGTCCATCGGGCAGTTCCATGCCGGGGGACCCGGCGGGCATCCCCGGCACCACGAGGCCCTTCGCGTCCGGACGCTCGGCCAGCAGTCGCTTCACGTCATCGGCGGGCACGTGGCCTTCGATGAAGTAGCCGCCGACTTCCGCCGTGTGGCACGAGCCCTTGCCGAGGGGAACGCCAACACGCTCCTTGATCGGATTGAGGTTGTCGGCATTACGCACCTCGACTTCGAAGCCGGCGGCCTGCATGTGCTCGACCCACAGGCCGCAGCAACCGCAGCTGGCACTCTTGTGCACCAGTACCCGGGGCAGGGCAGGGGTTGGCTGTGAAACGCCGGCATCGGCCTCGTTTGCTGCAATCGCTGCCGGTGCCGTGCCGCCGGCTGCCGTGGTAACGGGAGTGGCCTCGGCCGACGCGGTGGCGCCGTCGGTCGCCTGTGGCGTGCGCGCGCAGGCGGTGAGGACCGTCAACAGGCCCAGCGTCAGGATGGCGAGGTTAAGCGTGGTGTGCTTCATGGTGATTCCCTGGTTGATCATGGTTGTGCGGTGATGTGCGCCGTTCGCAGGGGTGCCGCGTCAGCGCTGATGGTCGTGTCCGTTATCCGCGTGCTCGGGTGCAGGGAGGGCGGATGGCGGGGCCGGATGCGACTCAACGGTGCCATCGGGATGGCGATGCACGACACCCTCGACTGCGTCATCGTCGGCAACCGCGTCGTGATGACCCGGGTCACTGGCGCTCCCGTGCGGGTGGGTCTCGCCGCCGCCGTGGTCATGGCCGCCGCTCGCAGCCACCATCCGGCGGTAGTGGTCCGCATCCATCGCCGGCATGGCCTGCAGGAAGGCGACCATGTTCCAGATGTAGGCGTCGTCCATGCTGCCGCCCCATGCCGGCATGCCCGATGCCTTGATCCCGTGCTTGATGACCCAGAAGGCCTCGGTCACCTCTACCGTGACCCGGCTCAGGTCGGGCGGCGGCGGATACAGGCCCCGGCTCATTTCTGTCGCCGCCATGCCGGGGGCGAGATGGCAGCCGCTGCACATTGCGTCGTAGTTGCCGGCGCCCTGGCGGATCCGGGCGGGGGAGGCCAGGTCGGGCGGCTGGATACCCGCTGCACGCACCGCGATCGAGCGCCGCCGCGTGGCCTCGATCACGGCGTGGACCGGCCTGGAGTGCGGGACGTCGGCTGCCACGTTGTAGGCCCCTGACCAGACCACGGCAGCGGCGACGAGCGTGCCCAACCCGGCCATCGCCGCAGCCGTCACCAGCACGGTCTTCATCGGCCCCGCCATCAGAACCACACCCGCAGGCCAGCGACGAACCGGGTGTCGTCGACGGGCTCGCCTTCGGCGCGCTGGTAGTCCGCGGTCCCGCCAAAGACCCGCTCGCGCACGACACCGATGTAGGGCGCGAACTCGCGGCGGATCTCGTAGCGCAGGCGCAACCCCGCTTCGAGCTTGGACAGGCCCGAGCCGATGCCGCGCGCCGGGTCATCCTTGCCATGGAACTCGGCCTCGACCAGCGGCTGAAGGACCAGGCGATTGGTGAAGAGCACTTCGTACTCCATTTCCACGGTTGCCGCGGTGCGCCCCGACTCGCCGACGTAACCGGTGGCCGACACCTCGAACATGTAGGGCGCCAGGCCCTGCACGCCCAATGCCGCCCAGGTCCGTGACGGTCCCGGCTCGAAGTCATGGCGCACGCCGGCCACCACGTCCCACCAGGGGGTGACGCTGCGGCCATACAGCACCTCGAGGTCGGCCGACTCGGCTTCACCACGAGCACGTTCGCCCTCGCTGCGCAGCCACAACCGGTTGATGTCGCCACCGAACCAGGCCTGCGCCTCCCACGCCTGACCCCGCCCATGATCGCCGTCGCTGGCCTCGAGGCGATTGAACAGCACGTAGGTGTTGAACTCCGAAGGGTGCTCCATGTGATGCGTGAGTTTCGGGAAGGCCGCGGCACGGTCGGCATCGGTGACGGGAGGGATCGGTTCGAGCGGCTGCGACGGGGCAGGGGAGGGGCCGTGCTCCATCTCCGAGTGATTCATCTCCGAGTGATTCATCTCCGAGTGATTCATCTCCGAGTGGTCCATCCCCGAGTGATCCATCCCCGAGTGATCCATCCCCGAGTGATCCATCCCCGAGTGATCCATCCCCGAGTGATCCATCCCCGAGTGATCCATCCCCGAGTGATCCATCCCCGAGTGATCCATCCCTGAGTGATCCATCCCCGAGTGGTCCGTCTGCGAGCGGTCGGCGCCCGAGTGGCCCTCGTGTCCCCGGTCGCTCGATTCGTCCGCCGGCGGCTTGGACGGTGCTTCCGGCTCCACGCCGTGTTGCGAATGATCCTGGGCCAGCGCTGCGGGGACGGCGGCCACCGCCAGCGACAGCGCCAGGACGCGATGCTTCCAGGTGCGCTGCGTGCTCATTCCTCGATCCTCACTTCGCGCATCATCCCGGCTTCCATGTGGTAGAGCAGGTGGCAGTGGTACGCCCAGCGGCCGAGCGCATCGGCGCGAACGCGGTAGCTGCGCTTCGTGCCGGGCGGCATGTCGACGGTGTGCTTGCGCACCATGAACTCGCCGTTCTCGTCCTCCACGTCGCTCCACACGCCATGCAGGTGGATGGGGTGCGTCATCATCGTGTCGTTGACCAGCACGATGCGCATGCGCTCGCCGTAGTTGAGGCGCAGCGGTTCCGCGTCCATGAACTTCCGGCCGTTGAACGACCAGGCGAACTTCTCCATGTGGCCGGTCAGGTGCAGCTCGATTTCGCGGCCGGGCTCGCGGCCATCGGGGTCCTGGAACAGGCTGCGCATGTCGCCGTAGGTCAGGACCTTGCGGCCGTTGTCGCGCAGGCCGATGCCCGGGTCGTGCAGCTTCGGCTCCGGCGTCATCGTCTGCATGTCGATCAGCGGATTGCCGTCCTCGCTCGCCGGGTGCGACTGCATCGCGCCGCCGCCATGCATGTCGTGCCCACCGTGTCCCATCGAGGCTCCGCAGCCGCCCTCCATGCCCTTCATCGCCGACATGTCGTGGCCGCCGTGGCCCATGTCGGCCATCGTCAGGAGCGGGCGCGGGTCACGTGCCGGGATCGGGGCTTCCAGCCCGTGGCGCACCGCGAGCGTGCCTCGTGCATAGCCGGTCCGGCCCATGTCCTGGGCGAAGATCGTAAAGGCATCCTGCCCGCTGGGTTCGACGATCACGTCGAAAGTTTCGGCCACGGCAATGCGGAATTCGTCGACCGACACCGGGTGGATCGGCAGCCCGTCGGCGGCGACCACCGTCATCTTCAGGCCGGGTATGCGCACGTCGAAGTACGTCATCGCCGAGCCGTTGATGAAGCGCAGCAGCACCTTTTCGCCGCTGCGGAACAGGCCGGTCCAGTTGCCGCCCGGCGCCGCGCCGTTCATGAGGTAGGTGTAGGTGTGCGCGTTGACGTCGGAAATATCCGTTGGCGTCATGCGCATTTCGCCCCACATCTTCCGGTCCTCGATCGTCTCGGCCAGCCCCATGCGTCGCACGTCGCGGATGAAATCGCCCACCGTCGGCTTGTAGTAGTTGTCGTACTCGGAGAACTTCTTGAGCCGGCGGAAGAGGGCGCCCGGGTCGAGGTCGGTCCAGTCCGACAGCAGCACCACGTGCTCCCGGTCGAAGGCATAGGGCAGGGGCTCGATCGGGTCGATCACGATCGCCCCGTAGAGCCCCGCCTGCTCCTGGAACAACGAGTGGCTGTGGTACCAGTACGTGCCCGACTGCTTCAGCTGGAAGCGGTACTGATAGGTCTCGCCGGGGTGGATGCCGTCAAAGCTCATGCCCGGCACGCCGTCCATGTTGGCCGGCAGCAGGATGCCGTGCCAGTGGATGGACGTCATCGCATCCGTCAGGCGGTTG
The DNA here is from genome assembly GCF_020026895.1 of Novilysobacter selenitireducens. Classification (GTDB taxonomy): domain Bacteria; phylum Pseudomonadota; class Gammaproteobacteria; order Xanthomonadales; family Xanthomonadaceae; genus Lysobacter_C; species Lysobacter_C selenitireducens. The sequence goes on along the minus strand of NZ_JAINZW010000002.1, from coordinate 544,008 downwards.
GCCACGCGCAGCGTCACCGTGTCGCCTTGGCGCCATCGCAGGATGGGCGCGGGCAGCGAGCCGTTGACCGTCATCGCCGGTCGCGTGCGGCCGGTGAAATTGACCGGGGAAGTTCCGATCGAGAGGTCGAAATCGGTGCCCGTCAGGACAGGCACGGCACCTGCGGCCTGGCCGGTCGCGGCCCAGGCCGGACCGCGCCAGAGGCCTAGCCCGGCCGCGACGCCGCCCGCGGCCAGGCCGGTCACGAACCGACGTCGCCCGATGTCGAGCGGATGCGGAGGGTTGGATTTCATGCATTACCTCGATACGGGAGCGGGCAGGAAACACGCACCGGGCGCTGCGCGCCAGGACGATGGGTTCAAGCCTGCGAGAACATTCTGCCCGCGGCGAATGGCGCGCCGCGGGGTGCGTGCTAGGTCGCCGGGATCAGGCGATGGGTGGCCGGTTCAACCGGGCACGGGGCGAGGCAACGCGCCAGATGGTGGCCGAGCTGGCGGGTGCATCCCGGTACGGAGTCGGGACGACGAAGGCCCTGGCTGTCGCAGCCGGGGCCGGGACCTGCGCGCAATCACACTCGCAGCCCATGTCGCTGCCGCAGCATTCGGCCGCAGTCGCCGCTGTGTCCATAGCGGTCGGGCCGTGCTGATCAGCGTGCACTGCGGCATGGGCGCGGGACTTAGAGGGCTCCTTCACCGTGTGCGACGGCGTCGCCATGTCATGGCACGCCGACTTCGGGGCCTCATGCTGCACTGTCCCGGCCGCATCGGCCGCAACGACTGCAGCGTGCCCGCCATGCCCATGGGTCGCCGCCATCCCACGCGCCGACAGCCCCGGACCGGTGAGGACCAGGGCGAGCACGAGCAGAAGTCGGCCGACGGAGGCGAGGAGTCGATGCATGGGATAACCGGAAGCAGGCCTGCAAGGGTGGCGGCTCTCGGCAGGAAAGTAAAGATCGGATCAGCGCTAATGGCTTTTTAAATCAGATGCTTACGCGCCTAATTAATCGTACTCGTCGTCATGGCGCTTGGTGGCTGCCCGCTCGTCGGGTGGTCCAGCAAACTAAGTCGCGGCCCCTAGCTAGCGAATACAATTCACGGCCTCCCGATCTCTCCAGAGTTGACTGGGGAAGGTGAGGAGGTGGAGATCCTTGCACTAAACGTCCCTGTAGCGCTGCTGATCGAAGGCGCGAGAGTCACCTATCACGGAAGGGCGTGTCGCGTAGCCGCGATCGCGCACCCTGATCGGGTCGAATTGCAGGACGAGTCAACTGGCGAGTGCCTCGACGCTGGCATTGGCGAAGTTGAGGTTTGCGCTCAATTCGCCCAAGCCGACCCCCGCCCAGTGAGTGACCAAGACGCCGCTGTGGCGCTTACGCGCTACAGCAAGCTGGCCCCCTTCATCTCGCAGGCGTGTACAGCGGCTGATGTTGTGAAGTTGGAAGAAGAGCTGAACTTGCGTCGCTCGCAAGTCTACGCGTCGCTCAAACGACTTCGAATGTATCGGCATCCGGCCTCGCTAATACCGGCCAAGCGAGGGCCAAAATTAGGTAGCAAACGCCTATCCAGTTCGGCCGAAGATGCGATCGCCCGACAACTCCGCGCAGCCCGCCTAACTAATCGCGCCATTGATATTGTCACAGTGCATGGCGAAGTGGAGGCAGACTGTGTCAACGCCGGCGTACCAGCACCTTGCTTAAAAACCGTGCGTGCCCGGATGGATGAGACACACGCGGAACTCCTGCTGAGGAGGAGGCTTGGAGCACAGCGAGCGAAAGAACGCGTACAGGCGTTCCCGGGGTCGATTAAGACCGAGGCGCCCTTGGCGTGTATTGAGATCGATCACTCCCCTCTCGATCTATACCTCGTCAGTACGAAGAGCCGCGAATGCATTGGCAGAGCATATCTGACGATTGTGTCAGACACGTTCACGCGCTGCATTCTGGGATTCAATCTGGGTCTCGACCCCCCGAGCGCGCTAACTGTCGCTCTCGCTCTTACGCATGCAGTCATGCCGAAGGAACAATGGTTGAGTGAGCGCGGCCTGGATCCGGGTTCGTGGCCATACTTTGGGCTGCCTAGATGTATTCGCGTGGACAATGCCGCGGAATTTAGGTCCCCAAAATTCGAGCGGGCATGTCGTAGTTGGGGAATAGCTTTGGAATTCAGACTGAAGAAGGAGGACGGCGGATACGTTGAACGCCTCATCGGAACCGTGCAGCATGGTGTATCGCAGGAGGAGGGCGCTAGCGGAAGCGATCCGAAGAAGTTGCGAGGGCAACGATCTCCTCAGGAGGGTGCTCAGATGACACTGCAGGAGGCCGAGCGTTGGTTAGCACGCCAAATTGTTTGGCGATACCACAAGAAGAGGCACTCGTCCCTCGGAATGCCGCCTGGCCAAGCCTGGCGCGGTTGGTTTCTAAGTAAGTCAGGCGCGCCGCTGCCCTTGCTCGTGACGGACAAGAGGAAGTTTTTCGTATCGTTCCTACCCTATGAGGAACGTGTAATCTCTCACGAAGGGATTGCACTGTTCAATGAGAAATACTTCACTGATGAACTTCGGCCTTATATCAGGCCTGGTGTAAAGCGCAGGGTCCACTATGATCCGCGCAGGCTGGGGCGGGTCTATCTTGAGCTGCCGTGTGGCTATATGGATGTGACGTATTCTGATACTACGAAGCCTTGCCTGCCTAAATTCGAGCTCGACAATTTGCAGAAGGCAAAGCGGGCCGAGGTCGTAGACGAGTTTGATCAGCAGGCGCGCGTTAAACTTGTGAATGAGAATCGAAAGGACAGGCGGATGTCACGCTTGTCTACTCGTCGGGCGCGGCGCGAAGAACGCTTGGCACAAGCAAAGCTCGCTCAGGGGACTGGCGCGGATGAAATCAGCCGCTCACAGCCAGAGGTGACTAAGAATGCCGTGAAACAGATGCCGAAGGTGGACTACAGCATCCCCGCAACTGTGTTTTCCACTGGTCCGACATGAAATACGACCACCTGGACCCTCGGCTTGAGAACCTCGCCGATGCTGACAAGGAGACGCGTGCGGCGTATGCCTTGGCTGACAAGTATCTCCCTTATTCTGCCGCCGAGAACATAATTCTCGAGTTCGAGTGGATATTGAAGCAAGACCCGACAAATAGACCTAAGTGCTTATTGGTATTTGGCGAACCTGGAATGGGCAAGTCGATGATCTTGGAGGAGGCTCGGCGCAGAACTCACTCGGCCCCAGCTGAGGGGGCTTCTCGAGAGATCCCTGTGGTCATGATATCGCTCGGGGGCTCGTCAGATTTGCGCGGTCTGTTCAGCAGAATACTTCGAGCCTTGGACTCGCCGCACACCCTTAATGAGCGTCCGCACGCACTGTATGAGCAGACCTGCTTATCGCTGAAGTTTGCCAACACACGTATCCTAGTCATCGATGAGCTCCACAACTTGCTTTTGGCGCGCTCTCATTTGGGCGAAGCAATGGCGGTGTTGAGAGATTTTACGAATTTGCCGCTGAGTATCGTGTGCGCTGGAATCGGTGGAGCGCGGATCTGCATTGCGGCTGACGAGCAACTGAAGCACCGATTCAGATGCCACAAGTTGGTCGCTTGGTCAGAAAGCCAAGATACACGCAGTATTGTGGCTACGTTAGAGTCACGCTTGCCGCTGCGTGAGCCGTCAGGGTTAGCGAGCAAGAAAATACTGCCTGTCTTGCTAAGGCTATCGGGCGGCCATCCGCAGACCCTCATAACTGGGATTCGCGAGGCTGCTCGCGATGCCCTACTGGCGGGCAAGGAGAACATATCGTTGACTACTGCAAAGAATGCGATAAACAGGATGCTAGCTGAAAAGTACGAGTCATCGGCATGAACGCTGCTCAGCACTTTCAACCGTCCGACCTTCGTGCGCCTGAGCCATTTGAAACCCTCTCCTCCTACCTCTGCACCTGGCGAGCGACGAGGGGTATCACACAGCACAAGTTTCTGACTCAGGTCCGTAAGCTGGATCCGGCCGCCGAGGTCGCCTTGGCCTTTGACCCAGACTATCCGGATCGGCCGGGCTGGGCAGCCGTGGTTTCGGAGGTGACTGGAATCGAAGAAAACATCCTGAAAGAGTTAGGCCAGCCCGCAGGGCCTTGGCACCTGTCGCCGCCGTGCCGCAAGCACGCTTGCCTCGAATGCCTCAGCGTTTACGGGCCGCCTTCAAAGCAAGCCAGATCCAAGCAATGGACCTACGCAACATATACAACCTGTCACATCCATGGACTTCCCCTGGTGGAAGTTCCAGCAGTGGGATGGGGCTGGATGGAACTACGCGCAGCGGAGCGCAGAAAGAACATAAAGCTCATGCTGAACCCTGCCGAGGCCGGTGCTGCACTCGAAGTTTTCTGGTCACGGCTCGACCCTCAGCTCCGAAATGCGATTTCGTTCGCAGAGATGATTGCCTGGCTTGTTCCGAGCGGCCCATGCGGGATCCGAGATGTACTGAGCTACTTGGAGGTCGACGAAGAAGATGTCTGGGCCGACGTATTGGTTTTCCTGTGCAGCCCATGGTCACATTATAGAGGAGCCCCTCTAGCACTTCGCGCTCTCCCACGCACGATCTGGACCCAGTGGAACAGAAATTACTTCGGAAACTACGATCATCCGCCCCTGTATGAGCCGCCGACTCTCGGTTACTTCTGCAATATCGCGTCCCCCGCACAACGCCGAGCGTGCGTCCTGTCAGCCTACTCGGTTCTGCAGCCGGAGCGGTTCAGAGAGCAGGTGAAAGATGACCTGCCGGGCTGGCGGCATGTCATGCGTCACACTCCTCGGCGGGCGTTTAAGTGGCTTGAATCGCAAGCCCAGAATTGGCCGACGCGCTGGCAGCGCGAGGTGACGAGGTGGGCTCGCGACCTGCGGGTTAGTTGATCTTGGCTGGAAGCGTCGGCGTTGGCCCGGTACGGATCGTCGAGAGGAATTGTGCCAAACCTGGACAATACGGCAGCGGGAAAGTCGCTGATTCAAAGGCTCATGCCCTCGACCGCAGACAGAAGGTGACGAAATGCTAGCTCGTTGCATGCGCCATGGAAGCACATCCGTACGCTGGGGCTTGCACGCGCTCGGGACCCGGAAGGCGCTCTTCGGCGGCGGAGTGATAGGCCGGGCCGGGCAGGGCACGCTCAATCGGCAAGACGGTTGGGGCTACTCCGCCACGAGTGCTCCCTACTAGTACCCGCGATAAGGCGGGTTTATCGGGCGTAGATATGTAGGCCCGAGAGGTGGAAGTCCCGCTAGGGCCCGGCTCCGGGGCAATGTAGTTGAGCGGCCACGGTCAACGCTCGACATCGTCAGACTTTGCGAGTCTTGCTGGGCCGCCTTTCGGCGAACGCCGCGCAGTGCTATCGGAAACGTCCTCCTCCGGCGTCTCGCGGCATCAGCACCTACGCAGTGGATTCACGCGTGACCCGGAGCATGGGGGTGCCAGTTGGGCGACCACCTCATTGCGGGTTCCGGGTGTTCGTGGGCACATCGGAGGACGAATTGAGCGTTTGTCCGTTGGCTGAGCTAGGGAGTCTCGGACATGCTCGGTACCGGAAGGACGGCCCACACCACCGTGCCGCCTCCAGGGTTGGCGCCTACGTCGATGCGGCCGTCGAGCGCACGCGCGCGCTCTTCCATGCTCACCAGGCCCAGGCCGCCTTTGGCACGCGCAGCAACGATGTCGTGGTCCCATCCCCTGCCATTGTCGGCAATGCGCAGCTGCACGCCGCCATCCGCCCGGGCCAATGTCAGTTCGATCTCTGTGGCGTCGGCGTGGCGGCGTGCATTGCCCAGCGCCTCCTGGGCAATGCGGTAGAGGCACAAGGCGTGGGAATCGGGCAGGGCGATGGATTCGTCCAGTGCGACGCGTGTGCTTGTGTTTACGTCTTGTCCGATGCCCTCGCACAGATCCTTCAGCGCGGGCGCCAGGCCGGTATAGCGCAGCACGCTGGGATGCAGCTGGTGCGAAAGCTGCCGGATCGACTTCGAAACCCCGCCAATCTGGTGCTGCACGGCGTCGATGGACTCGCGCGTGGTGCCGTGCATCTCGTGCTTGATCGCGCTGAGCCTGATGGAAACCGAGGCCAGTGTCTGGTTGATGTCATCGTGGAGGTCGCGCGCTATCCGGCTCCGTTCGGCTTCCTGCGCAACGATCAGGCGGCCCGTCATCCGGCTCAGCTCGCCGTGCGTGGCGCGCAGCGCCCGCTGTCCCGCACTGCGCTGCTCCGCAAGGCAGGCCAAGAACAGCATGGCAATGCTCGCCCAGGCTACCCACAGCTGGCATGCCAACGTGGTCAAGCCCAGGGTCTCCTGCACGAACGGGCCTTCGCCGCGGGAACTCATGTGCATGCACAACAGCGACGTTGCCAGCAACGCGTAACAGGCCCCGCGCGTACGGAACACGATCAAGGCCCAGACGAGCACCGGAGCGGGCGCCGTCAGGAGCAACGGGCGCAACGGATCGACATCGCTCAGGGTGAGCCACGAGACCCAGAGGCCTAGGAATAGAGAGATCGCCAGAACGGCATTGGTCAGGCGCTGCTGGAAAGGTGCCTTGCGCTCATCAGAGGCGCGCAGTAACCAGAGCGGAACGACCAGCATGTAGGACAGGCTATGGGCCAGCGCGACGTTGGCCCAGCTACCCAGGTAGAAGTCCAGGCCGGTTCGGGCCGCGACGTGCACGACCCAGAGTGCGCTGATCGCGGGCAGGGCAGCACCGCATACGAGCAGGAAAATCCACAGCACGCGGAAGTTCTGCAGCGGCGCGTCATCACCTGAAACGTATCGCAGCAACGCGGCGGCAAGCAGGATCAAGACCCCCTCTCCGAGCGCAACCCCCACCAGGCCCACCAGCGGCAGCGCGAGTGCGTAGAGCGTGCCGACGATGCCCGCCGCCCAAGCCAGCATGTACACGGGCCATCGCCTGGCGGGGCTGGTCAGGGCGGCACCCATCAGGACGGCACCTGGCAACCAGAGCATGTGGCTCTGGGGTTCTGGCATCCAGAAGCCGATAGACAACAGCTGGCCGATCGCGCTGGCACCGGCAATGACGAACGCCGGTGCCAGCCGCTGCGCGGAGGGGCGGGCAGGGTGCGTGGCTGAGATCACCTGGCGGAGTGTGCCGTGGATATGTGACGCCGATTGTTCACAAAATATTCACACACACTCTTTGCCGGTTCTGGTAGTTGAGTATCCGGTGGTTGACCACCCAGGCTCAGGAGGAGGAGGGGATGGCACAGGCAGCCTTCGCTGAAAGCGCCTTGCGCGCTCGCATTCTTATCGCGGATGACCATGTGCTGGTTGCCCAGGGGCTGGAACGCCTGCTGCTCGATTGTTTCGAGCTCTCCGGCGTGGTCGCCAATGGCCAGGACCTCGTGGAATGGGTGCGCGGCGAATGTCCCGATGTCGTCATCGCGGATGTCGGCATGCCACGCCTCAACGGCATCCAGGCAATGGCCCAGCTGCGCGCGGACGGCATCCTGGTGCCCTTTATCTTCCTGACGATGCATGCCGAACCGTGCCTGGCAGCCGAAGCGTTGCGCGCGGGCGCTGCCGGCTACGTGCTCAAGAGTGCGGCGGGGGAGGAACTGATCTCCGCGGTGCGCACGGTGCTCGAGGGCGGCAGGTATGTCACGCCATCCCTTGGCGCGCACCTGGCGAGCGGCGCCAGCAAGCCGCCGGTCGTGCTCACCGACAAGCAGCTGCAGGTACTGGGGCTGGTGGCCACGGGAATGCGCTCCAAGCAGGTGGCCCACCAGTTGGGTATTTCCATCCGTACGGTGGAATCCCACAAGTACGCGATCATGCAGGCGTTGGACGTGCACAGCACGGTGGAGCTCGTGCGCAAGGCCGAGCAGGCCGGCCTGGTGGCCGGGGCCTCGCCGCGGCCTTGAACCGGGAGGGATAGGGCCGAGGTCCGTCTCTTGATGGGCACGTAGTTTTACTTGTCGTGGCTGCGAGGTTTTTCGCTATCCAACGCCTTGGCGGATGGGGATGCTGTACCGGGATACCCGGGCAGGATGCGATGACACGCAGCCGCATTCTCATCGCGGAAGATCAGCCAGAGGTCGCCGATCAGATCGAGCAGCTTCTCCTGGCGGACTTCGACGTGATCGGGGTGTTCCCTGATGGCGTCGCGCTGGTGGAGGCATCGCGCTCCCTGGCGCCCGACGTGGTGGTCACCGATATCGCGATGCCGAACCTCAACGGGCTGGATGCGGTGCACCAGGTGCGTGTGCTGCACCCCGATGTCCGCGTGGTCTACGTCAGCGTCCATGACGATCCCTCGCTCGTTGAGCGCGCACTGCGCGCCGGCCCCTGCGCCTACGTCCTGAAGTCGGACGCCGGGGAAGACCTCATCCGGGCCGTACGCGCCGTACTTCGCGGCGAAACGTTCCTGTCCGACAGCATCGCCCAGGCGGACCGTCGTGCGACCCCGTAGCCACCCGGCGTTTGCTGGCGTCCGCTGGCACGCAGTGGCCCTGCTCGCCTGCCTGCTTGCCTCCACCACCCCGTCCATCGCCGCGGCAAGCCCATCGCCGCCGTCGGCGACGGCGCCGGCAAATGCCCCGCCCGAGACGTCAGCGGCACCGGCCGACGCCTTCGGGCCGGCCTACCCGGCAGTCTGGGCCAACCGCACTATCGCCGTCTTCCGCGAGCCGCTGGCAGGCGTGGCGCCGGCCGAACGTGCGCGGCGCGCGGAGGCCGTGCTGGCCGACCTTGATGACGCCGACCTCCGTGAGCCGGTCACGGTGCGGCGCATCCGCTACGACGAACGGTGGGTCAGCACGGTGTGGGTAGGCGATCGACTGGCGCTGGCGCTCGCACCGGGCGACGTCTCGGTGGAGGGGCGATCGCAGGCGCTCGAAGTGGCGGACGCGGTCCGGCGGCTCGAATCCGCATTGGCCGCCGTCCACGCACAGCGACGTCCGACGGTGATCGCGCGGGGTGTCGGCATCACATTGCTGACCATTGCCGTGGCGTGGTTGCTGGTCCGTTTGGCCGGGCGCGGTACGCAGGCGCTGCAGGCCGGTCTCGAGAAGCGTTTCAGGCAGCGCGAACAGAGCGGGGGGCGCTGGGGCGAATATGCACTGCCGTTGATGTCGCGCCTGGTCGGGGTCGCCCGCTGGGTGCTGTACCTGTTCATCGCCTACACCGGGGTCGTCGTGGTGCTGGAGGCGTTTCCCCTGACGCAGCCGCTGTCGCGGATGTTCGCGGAGTTCTTCGTCGTACGCCTGCACCAGTTCTCCCGTGCAGCGGTCGGGGCGTTGCCCGACATCGGGACCATCGTGCTGATCCTGCTGCTCACGCGGGCCGTCGTGGACGGCGCAGGCATGTTTTTCGACAACGTGCACCGCGGTCGGTTGCGTGCGCCGTTTGTCTACCCGGAAACCGCTGCCGCGACCAAGCGCCTGGTGTCCATCGTGATCTGGGGGCTGGGCATCGCGTTCGCGTACCCGTACATCCCCGGCTCGAGCTCGGATGCATTCAAGGGCCTGTCGGTGGTGTTCGGCCTGATGCTGACGCTGGGTTCGGCCGGCGTGGTGACGCAGCTCATGAGCGGGCTGGTGGTGGTCTATTCACGCGCGCTCAGACGCGGCGACCTGGTCGAAGTCGATGGCCGCGAAGCCATCGTGTTGGAGGTAAACGCGCTCGCCACCAAGCTGGCCAACCTCAACCGGCAGGAGTTCACCGTACCCAACGCGGTGCTGACGACGCAGACGGTGCGCAACTACACGCGGCTGGCCGAGACAGGGCCGATCTTCCTGTCGGTGGCGGTGACCATCGGTTACGACGCGCCGTGGCGGCAGGTGCACGCCCTGCTGACGGGCGCGGTTGCGGCCACCGAGGGCTTCGACGCGGACCCGCCGCCCTACGTGCTGCAGCGAGCACTCGATGACTTCTACGTGCGCTACGAGCTGTTCGCGTCGCTGCACCAGCCGTTGCGCAACCTGCCCCACAAGCCGCACCTGCTTTCGCAGTTGCACGCCAACATCCAGGACGCCTTCAATGCCGCCGGCGTGCAGATCATGTCCCCGCATTTCGAGGCGCAACCGGAGGCGCCTGTGCTTGGCGCCCCCGCCGGGCCGCCCCCCGGATCGGATCGCGCCTGACGGCGGCGCCCGACCGTCTCCGCGGGCACGTAGATTTACTGACCGGCTGACGGTACTTCCACGCTTGTCCCGGTCACTGCGGTGGCGGCAAGGTCGATGCCAGTACGGGGAGCCGAGCCGCCATGCAGACGACGCAACTGCAAGCCGCGCAAGAAGCGTCCGGAGAGGACGGGATCATCCGCCTCGTGGAATGGTCGGCGCTGTCGATCGAATTGCTGGCCATCGCGCTGATCGCGGTGACCATCGCGGTAGCTACGACCACCTACGTGGCTTCGATCCTGATGCAACGCGGGGACCGCGCCGAAAGCTACGAGCGCTTCCGGAGGCGTCTGGGTCGAGCCCTGCTGATCGGTCTGGAGATCCTGGTCGCGGCCGACATCATCCGCACGGTCGCGCTGGAGAGCACCCTGCAGGCGATCGCCTCCCTCGGCCTGCTGGTCCTGATCCGCACGTTCCTGAGCTGGTCGGTCGTGCTGGAAATCGAAGGGCGGTGGCCGTGGCAGAGCGAGCCCCGCGCCACCACGCCACCCCCATCCCTGCGCGAGACCGACCATGGCTGAAATCGACCACAGTTCGAGCGACAACTGGATCGGCGGCGACCGGTCCACCGAGCTGTCCTCCCACCGTACGGGCATGTCGTTCGAGCGCACGCGCATGTCCGCGGACCGGACGCTGATGTCGATCCTGCGCACATCGCTATCGCTGATCGGGTTCGGCTTCACGATTTTCCAGTTCTTCCGCTACCTGGCCTTGAACGTCGGTGCCGAGGCCACGGTCACCACCGACTCGGCGAAGAACTTCGGGCTGGCCCTCGTGCTGCTGGGCGAGCTCCTGCTGGCGCTGGGCATCTGGCGGCACATCAGGTTCATGCTGATGTTGCGTCGCGAGCACGCGGCGATGGAACAGCAGGCGCTGCTGCACGGCCCTCGACGGTTCGAGATCTCGGTGACGCTGGTGATCTCCATCCTGCTGTTGGCCATCGGCGTGACCGCCCTTTCCGGCATGGTCCTGCGCACCGGCCCCTTCGACTGAGGAACGGCGATGAGCGAGGCTGCGACCCTTCTGTTGGATGCCCCCGCGCCGGCTTCGGATGCACCCGATGCGCGGCACGCGCCCGGAACCCTGGTCCCGGTGCCGGGCGGCATGTTCCGGATGGGGTCCGATGACCACTACCCGGAGGAGCGTCCTTCGCACCGCGTGCGGGTGGACGCGTTCCACATCGAGCGCACTCCGGTGACCAATGCCCAGTTCGCCCGCTTCGTCAAGGCGACCGGCCACGTCACCTTTGCGGAAGTCCCGCCACGCGCGGAGGACTACCCGGGCGCCGACCCGTCGATGCTCAAGCCCGGCTCACTGGTGTTCACCCCGCCACCCGGCCCGGTGCCGCCCAGCATGGAGCACTGGTGGCGCTTCGTTCTGGGGGCGGACTGGCGGCATCCGCTGGGTCCGGACAGCAACCTGGACGGGTTGGACGACCACCCGGTCGTGCACGTCGCGTACTCCGACGCGCTGGCCTATGCGGCCTGGGCGGGACGCGACCTGCCGACCGAGGCGGAGTGGGAGTTCGCCGCCCGTGGCGGCCTGGAGGGTGCAGAGTTCGCATGGGGCGACGAACTCGCGCCCGGGGGGCGGCACATGGCCAACACCTGGCAGGGCAGCTTCCCGCACGAGAACCTGCTGGACGACGGCTTCCTCCGCACTTCGCCGGTGGCCAGCTTCCCCGCCAACGGCTACGGCCTGTTCGACATGATCGGCAACGTGTGGGAGTGGACGCACGACTGGTACACCACTTCGCACCCCGAGGACGCCTCCAAGCCGTGCTGCGTGCCCCTCAATCCGCGCGGTGGTGACCCATCGGCCAGCATCGACGCGCGTGCGCCCGGCCTGCCGACACCGCGTCGCGTCCTGAAGGGCGGCTCGCACCTGTGTGCGCCCAGCTACTGCCGTCGGTACCGGCCCGCCGCCCGTTACCCGCAGCCGATCGACAGCACCAGCAGCCACATCGGCTTCCGTTGCGTCGTGCGCGAGTCGCGCGAATGATCGCGGTTCCCGCACTGGCGGATTTGGCCCTGCTTGGGGCGGTCGTGCCGGCGGCGGCCAGCGTACGTCCTGACCTGCTGCGGCTCGGGGAAATATTCCTCCTCCTGTTCGTCACGCTGGGCCCGCCGTTGAAGACGCCAGCCGCGTATCTGCAATTGACGAAGCACCTGACCGCGGCCGACGCGCGCAGCCTGGCCGTACGGACCTTCGTGCTCGCACTGGTCGCGGCGCTGGCGGGCGGTTTCCTCGGCAAACTGCTGGCGAACAACTGGCACGTCCCCCCGGCCACCTTGATGTTGACCGGCGGCTTGATCTTCCTGCTGGTTTCGCTCCAATCACTGCTCAGCCAGTTCAATCACGCGGCGGTGGGAGATGCGGCTGCACCGGCTGCACCGTTGACGGCGTTCCAGGTGGCCATCCCGATGATCGTGACCCCGTACGGCCTGGCCGCTGTCATCGTATTGCTTGGCAACAGCACCACCGGCTCGCGGACGCTGGTCATTGTCGGCCTGCTGGTGCTGGTGATGGTGCTGCACCTGCTGGCGATGGTCTTCGCACGGCCGATCATGCGGACGATCGGGCCGATCCCCCTGCAGCTGTTTGGCGTGGTCGTCGGCGTGCTGACGGTGGGGCTCTCCCTCCAGATCATGCTCCGTGCATTGCGCCAGATGGGCCTCATTGCCGGCGTGGTGCCATGACGTGCATCCCCTCCCTCGTGCACGTCATGGCGGCCGCGCTGGCATCTTCAAACCGGCCTTGCAGCGTAGGCGCGCCGCAGGCTCCGGGCCTGGACTTCTGACACGAGGGCCACACGATGCGCACCGTTCGCACGCTGCCGGCCGCCTTCTGCCTACTCACGATATGCGTGCTGGCGGGTACGGCCGCGCATGCGCAGGACGGCAGCGACGCCGACGCCTTGGCCAAGCAGCTGTCCAATCCGGTGGCATCGCTCGTCAGCGTGCCGTTCCAGTTCAACGCCGACTACGGGTACGACGGCGGCGGCGAGCGGTACCTGCTCAACATCCAGCCGGTCATCCCGATGTCCATCGGCCCGGACTGGAACCTGATCACGCGCGTCATCGTGCCGGTGGTCCACCAGGACGACGTGTTCGGTCCCTCCGGCACCCAGACCGGCCTGGGTGACATTACGCCCACCTTGTTCTTCTCGCCCAAGCAGCCCACTGCCGGCGGTCTGGTCTGGGGTGTCGGGCCCGTATTCCTGCTGCCGACAGCCACTGACGACCTGCTCGGCGCGGACCAGTGGGCCGCCGGCCCCAGCGCGGTGATGCTCAAGCAGACCGGCAGCTGGACCGTCGGCCTGCTCGCCAACCACCTGTGGTCGTTGGCGGGTGACGACGACCGCTCCGACATCAGCACTACCTTCCTTCAGCCCTTTCTGACGCGCAGCTTCCCCGGCGGGCGCACGCTCACGTTCAACCTGGAGTCCAGCTACAACTGGAAGACCGATGACGCCACCGTGCCCTTGAACATCACCTACTCGAAGGTCACCCAGTGGGGCGGCCAGCTGGTCAGTGTCGCTGGCGGCGGGCGGGTGTACGTCGAGGCACCCGACGGCGGTCCCGAGTGGGGCTTGCGCCTCCAGCTCACATTGCTTTACCCGAAACAGTAGGCCGGCAGGGCGCTGCGCCCCGACGGCGATCCACGCGTTACACCACCGGAGCATGGCCATGAAGCAGCCTGTCGCAGTCCTCACCCTTGCACTCGTCGCCGCACTGCCGCTGGCGCAGGCGCAAAGCGCGGCGCAACCGGCAGAGGCCGCGCCCGCGGCGTCGGCCGATTCGTCAGTGGACCCGAGGGTCCTCGGCAAGATCGATGAAATGGGCGCCTATCTGCGTACCCTCAAGCAGTTCGAGGCCGAGGCGGACGTCCATAACGACGTCGTGGCCGAAAACGGGCAGAAGGTGCAGCTGATGGGCACCATCCAGTACAAGGCGATGCCGCCCACCGGACTGCGCGCGAGCATCCACAGCGATCGCGCGCAGCGCGACTACTGGTACGACGGCAAGACACTCACGATCCTGGCGCCGCGCCTGGGGTTCTACTCCAGCATCGACGCGCCGCCGACGATCCGCGAACTGGTGAGCGTCGCGGAGGGCGATTACGGCATCGAGATGCCCCTGGCGGACCTGTTCCTGTGGGGCACCGATCGCGAGGCCCAAGCGCCCATCACGACCGCGCTGTATGTCGGCCCGGGCAAGATCGACAACGACGTGGTCGACCAGTACATCCTGCGGCAGGGCACGGTCGACTGGCAGGTCTGGATCGCTCGCGGCGATCGGCCACTTCCCCGGCGCCTGGTGATGACAGCCAATGACGACCCGGCGCGGCCGTCCTACACCGCGGCGATCCGCTGGAACCTTTCGCCCGGGTTGAGTCGCGCCGATTTCCAGTTCAAGCCGCCCAGCGATGGCTACGAGATCGCCCTCGTGCCCGCCGGCGAAGCCACAGCCAGTGACGACGGGAGCCAGCCATGAATACCTCGACCCATGCGATACACCCCGGACGCGGGCCGGGCCGGCGCTGGTCCAGCGCCCGCACCCTGTTGGCCGCACTGGTCGTGCTGGCCGGTTCGGGCAGCCTGGTGCTGGCACCTTTTCCCGTGGAAGCCCGCGGCGGCAAGGCGCCGCATCGCGTAAGCAAGCCTGCCGGCGGTGGTGGTGCAGCGCGGGCAAGCCGATCGGGTGCCAGCGCCGCCTCTCGCCAGGGGTCGCGGCCGAACGCCGCTGCCAGCCGTCCAAACCGCGACAGCAACGTCAACCGCAATAACAGCGTCAACCGCAATACCAACATCAACCGCAACACCAACATCGATCGCGACATCAACGTCAACGTCGACCACGACCACGGCTGGGACAATGACTGGGACCACCCGTTCGCCACCGCCGCTGCCGTTACGGCCGGCGTGGCGGTGACCTCCGCGGTGATCGGCTCGATTGTCTACAGCGTGCCGCCCAGTTGCGTGACCACCGTGGTCAACGGCATTGCGTACCAGCAATGCGGATCGACCTGGTACGAGCCGCGCTATGCCGGGTCATCGGTGCAGTACGTCGTCATCAACCCCCCGTATTGATGGCGGCATGCGGGGCGTCGCGCTCGCGATGGCCATGGCGGTGGCGTGGCCGTGCCTCGGCGGCGAGCCCCAGGCCAGCGGCGAGGTTGTCCTCGACAGTACCGAGCCGCTGGCCGCCACCGCCGATGCGGGGGAGGGTGGGACGTCGCGCAGCGTCGTCGTGCTTCCGATCCCGCAAGCCAGCCCCACGTTGGGTAACGGCCTGGTGCTGGCCGCGGTGCTGTTCTCCCAGCCGGAGGACAGTCCGCGTCCGTGGACTACGGGCGTTGGTGTGCTCTGGACCGACAACGGCAGCCGCGGCGGGGCGGTTTTCCACAAGGGCAACCGGTCAGCGGACGCCTGGCGCTATTCGCTGTTTGCAGGCGGCGCGGACCTGCGGCTCAAGTTCTACGGCGTAGGCGCCGCGGCCGGCTCCAGCGGCGTGTCGATCCCCATTGCGCAGCGTGGCAAGGCCGTCCAGGCCGAACTGCTGCGGCGCTTCGGCGCGAGCACCTACCTGGGCATGCGGATGCGCACCGTGGAGATCGAGACATCGCTGCGTGTCGAGCCACCCGCATCGCGGCCCGACCTGGAGCTGCCGGGCCTCGCGCTTGAAAGTCGACTTGCCGGTCCCGGCGCGGTGCTGCAATACGACACACGCGACAGCGAACAGCTGCCGACCCGCGGCACATATGTCGACGGCACGCTGCAGTGGAACCTGGCGGCGATGGACAGCGACTTCGGCTACTCGAAGGTCGACGTCACCTGGAACCATTACCGCCCGTTCGGTGCGCGCCACGTGCTGGCCGTGCGTGCCACCGGGTGCCGCACCGGCGACGCGGCTCCGTTCTACGGGCTGTGCCTGTACGGCGCCTCCAACAACCTGCGTGGTTACGAGACCGGAAAGTACCGTGACCAGGCGCTGCTGGCATTGCAGGCCGAATGGCGCATGCAGCTCACCCCACGGTGGGGTGTGGTCGGGTTTGCCGGAACGGGGGCGGTTGCAGGGCGCTTCGGCGACCTGGCTGACGCCCGCCGGCTCCCATCCGCGGGGATGGGTGTGCGCTTCCGAGCCTCCAGCAAATTTCCGGTGAACATCAGCGTCGACTATGCGCGCGCTCGCGACGAGGATGCGGTCTATTTCTATATCGGGGAAGCGTTCTAGACCAATGCGGTGTCGCAGGGTGGCCCGGTCAGTGGATTTACGTACTGCGCGACATGGTTTTTGCGGATGCCCCCGCGCACCTCACCACGCACCATTTAAAGGGCCCGCACAAGCGCGGGAACCCGCGTCGGCCCATTGATGCGTAACACGATCCGCCAGCGCGCCGACGCCTGTGCAGGCCCACGCGCGTCGGGTTTGCTTCTTGGACCGATCAGCACTCCATTTCCGCGAGGACCCCCGCTATGGCAACCGGAAAGAAGTCCAACCAGAACAAGAAGCCGAACATCCTGGTCATCTGGGGTGACGACATCGGCGTGTGGAATGTCGGCGCCTACACCCACGGGATGATGGGCAACACGCCCAACATCGACCGCATCGCGAAGGAAGGCGCGATCTTCACCGATCACTACGGCCAGCCGAGCTGCACGGCGGGCCGCGCCGCGTTCATCACCGGCCAGATGCCGGTGCGCACCGGCATGACCACGATCGGCATCCCCGGCTCGCCGCGCGGCATCCAGAAGAGCGACCCGACGCTGGCCGAGGTACTCAAGGCGGCCGGCTACAAGACCGGGCAGTTCGGCAAGAACCACCTCGGCGACCGCAACGAGTTCCTGCCGACGGCGCACGGGTTCGACGAGTGGTTCGGCAACCTCTACCACCTCAACGCCGAGGAGGAGCCGGAAGAGCTGGACTATCCCGGCCAGAAGAACCCGGAATACCAGAAGAAATACGGCCCGCGCGGTGTGCTTCATGCCTGGGCCACCGACAAGGACGACGACACCATCGACGGCGAGCTGGGGCAGTTCGGCAAGCGCGGGAAGCAGAAGGTCGAGAACACCGGTCCGCTGACGCGCAAGCGCATGGAAACCTTCGACGGCGAAGTGCTGGAGAAGACGCTCGACTGGCTCGACCGCAACAAGGACGGCCCGTTCTTCTGCTGGTTCAACACCACCGCGATCCACATCTTTTCGCACCCGCCGCTGGAGTACAAGAAGAAGGCCGTGGCCGAGGGGCGCGCCGAGGAAGACGTGGTGCGCGCCAAGATGATCGAGCACGACGAGCAGATCGGTGTGCTGCTCAAGTGGCTCGATGACAACGGGCTCGCCGACGACACGATCGTGGTGTACTCGACCGACAACGGCAACGAGCTGATGCTGTGGCCGGACGGCGGCTATGCCCCGTTCCGTGGCGAGAAGGGCACCACCTGGGAAGGCGGTGTGCGCGTTCCGATGCTGGCCCGCTGGCCGGGCAACATCCCGGCAGGAAGCACCATCAACGGCTTGCAGAACCACGAGGACACCTTCATGACCCTCGCCGCGGCGGCGGGCATGGGCGACATCAAGGAGAAGCTGCTCAAGGGCACCAAGCTGGGCGACAGCGAGATCACGTACAAGGTCCATCTCGACGGTTTCAACCAGCTCGACATGTGGACCGGCAAGACCGACAAGTCTGCCCGCCGGGCGCACTTCTATTACGACGAGACCGAGCTGACCGCGGTTCGGGTCGATGGGTGGAAGATGCACATCGGCGTCAAGAAGGAAGGCAGCTGGTTCAATCCCAAGAGCTATCCCTCCGTACCCTATGTGTTCAATCTCCTGATGGATCCGCTCGAGAAGATGGATCCGGAGAGCCACGAGTGGGGCTATGTCGGGCGGAAGTTCATGGCCTCGAAGTTGTGGGCACCGACCGCCGCGACTCCGTTCATTGCGGAGCACCTCAAGAGCCTGCAGGAGTATCCGCCGAGCCAGGGCGCCGATACGCTCAGCCTGCACAAGGCGCTCGAGTCCGCGATGGCCAAGCTGGAGCAGGCGAACGCCAGCAGCAACTAGGCGCGCTGTCAGTGCGGCAGGGATGCGGCACCCGGCAGCAGGAGGGACCGGCGGCGCGGCGCGCCCCGGTCCCTCTGTCGTGTCTGCCGAATGGGCCCAGGACGCCGCCAGCCACGGCGGTCGCCGGTTGACCCCCGATCAACGGTGGGGCGATGCTCGCCCAGGCCGTTCATCGCATTGCGTGGGAGCGCGACACAGTGGACCCGAGATCAGCAGACCCGATCCAGGCGTTCTACAACGCGCATCCGTATCCGCCGCCGGTGGCCGACCTTGACCGGGTGCGCGAACGGTGGCGCGATCCGGACCGCCGGCGCGCCGAGTTCCACCTGCTCTGGCCCGATCGCCCATGCCGCACCGACATCGACATCCTGGTCGCGGGGTGCGGAACGTCACAGGCGGCCAGGCACGCGCTGTGCTGGCCCAACGCACGCGTCACCGGGATCGACGTCAGCGCCCAGAGCCTGGAAGAAACCCGGCGATTGAAGGACCGATACGGCCTCCACAACCTGGCGATCCGGATGCGTGCGATCGAGGACGCCGCCGGGCTCGAACGGCAGTTCGACCTCATTGTGTGCACCGGCGTCGTGCATCACCTCGCCGACCCCGGCGCAGGCCTGCGCGCCCTGCGGTCGGTACTCAAGCCCGGTGGTGTGATCCACCTCATGGTCTACGCCCCGTACGGACGAACCGGCATCTACATGCTGCAGGACTACGCCCGTCGGCTTGGGATCGGCACCTCGAAGAGTGAGATCGAAGAGCTGGTCAGGGTGGTGGAGGCGCTGCCATGGCAGCACCCCCTCATGGCCGTGCTGGGCCAGTCGCGTGACTTCCTGGATCCGGATGCCGTCGCCGACGCGCTGCTCAACCCGCGCGATCGCGCGTACAGCGTCCCGCAGCTGTATGGGACGCTGGCGGACAACGGGCTGTCACTCGCGCGATGGTACCGGCAGGCCCCCTACCTTCCGCAGTGCGGCGCCATTGCGGAGACGGCCCACGCGGCACGGATCGCTGCACTGGAACCCGCCGCCCAGTACGCGGCCATGGAGCTGTGGCGCGGCGCGATGGCGACGCACAGCCTGGTCGTCCGCCGGGACGACGAGGAAGCCGGGGCGCCTGTCGGGTTCGATGACGAGCGCTGGAGGGACTACGTGCCGCTCCGCATGCCTTCGACCGGTCTCGAACGGGACCGGGCACCTGCCGGCGCCGTCGGCCTGCTGTTCAACCGGAGCCACAGGTTCCACGACATCGTCCTGCCCGTTGGACCTGACGAGCTTGCATTGCTGCAGGCCATTGACGGGCATCGCAGCATGGGCGGGATCGTGGACAAGGCGATCCCCGGGTCGTGGGATGTGGCCCAGCGCTTCTTCAGGGCCCTGTGGCATTACGACCAGATTGTCGTCGATGCCTCCAACGCCCGGGCCAGCCGGTAGCGCCTACAACGGGGCCAGCCAGTGGAAATACCTATCGCACAACATGGTTATTGCGGATGCTGCCATGCCCGCCAGGCGTCATTCTTGCAGCGCCGTGGAGGCGGCAGCCCGCGCCTTAGGTTGTACGGAGCGGTATCCATCTCCGTCGGCGACACGACTGGACGTCGGGCGGCGCGTCCTGGAAGGGCGGGCCGTCGGCTTCGTGCATGAAGCCGGGGCGGGCGTGTCGATCACGGATCGGCTCCCGCCAGGAAGCCCGCGACGCAACCTTGCCACTTACGCGAAGGTGCTGGCATGAAGCGAACGATCCCGAGGGGCCTGGACGCGTTTCCGTTGATGCTGCTGCTGGCCTGGCCATGCGCGGCCAACGCCCACGGTGGCGACTGGGACTGGATGGTCGAGCCGTATGCGTGGGGAGCCAGCATCGGTACGGACCTTGAAACGTTCCAGCCGCCCACCGATGTGGACAACGAGACGTCGTTCTCGGACGTCATCGACAAGCTTGACGGCGTGATCCAGGCCAGGGTGGAGGGCCGCGGCGATCGCTTCGGCGCGTTCGTCGATTTCACGTACCTGGGGCTGGGGGACGAAAAGCAACGACGGGTACTGTCGACGGAGACCGACTTGGATACCCGCCTGCTCGACGCCGCCGTGTCGTGGCGGCCGGCCGGCAGGCGCGATACCGGCCTGGATGTCTTTGCCGGGCTGCGCTACATCGATGTCGATGTGACGGCCCGCTTCCGGCCCGACGACCCGGCGTTCGCCACGCGCGTGCTGGACGGCAGCCGCAGCTACTCCGACTTCCTGTTCGGCGGCCGCTACACGTGGCGGTTCTCCGAGCGCTGGGGCATGACGGTGCGCGGGGACGTTTCCGCCGGAGATACCGAAGGCACCTGGGGCACATCGCTGATGGGCCACTACTTCACCCGCAACGGTATGTGGCTGTTCGGATATCGCTACCTGGCGGTCGAGCTTGGCAACGACAACATCGACACCGAAGTCAGGATGAGCGGCCCGCAAGTCGGTTACGGGTTCCGCTTCTGACAGCGCCGTAGCCGGGTCCGCGCCTGGGCGCGGCCACGGCGGCAGTGGATCGCCGGATGCGATGCCGGCTACGCGGCTAGGCGGCTGCGCCTAGCCGGGCGGGAACCCCTCGAACATCTTCGCCACGCCGGCCTGGATGGCGGCGTTGAGGTCCTCCTGCGAGCGGGGCACGGCCTTCGAGGCGGTGCCCCGCCAGATCGCCTGCTTGCTGGCGGTGTCTAACATGTCCACCACCAGCGTGCCTTCTTCGTAGCTGCGCACCATCGTGGTGGGGATGCCGGGCCCGTACGCCCAACCGCCGCGCCAGCCCCAGCCGCCCCACATCGGCTGCTGGTAATACGTGTTCACGTCCTGCTTCTGTTGCGTCGACGCGCGGGCGACAAGGGTGACATCGCCGCCCTCGGAGGCGCTGCGCCATCCCTTGGCCTGCAGCTGGGCGTCGATGGCGGCCTGCACGCGCTGCCTGACCAGCGGGGCCATGCCCTCGGGGTCGGCCGCCCAGCTGTAGGTCGAGTAGGGGCTGAAATCCGCGGTGGGGCTGAAGTCGGTCCGCACCGTCGGCGCGGTCGTGCATGCACCGAGACAGGCGGCCAGGAGGACTGCTGCTGCGAGGGCTTTCATGGGGTATCTCCCGAAGGCGGCACCACGCCGCGGATGGCGTGTCTACGCGCAATCAGGATAGGCAGCCGGCGAGAGGACGCATTCAATAAAGCTACTCACGTTGCCTGGGTAAATATTCCGGCAGGCGCATTGACCCGTTTTCAGTCAGCAACCTGTTCCATCGGCGCGGCAGGGCGCGCCGCCCCGGCAGGCGAATCGACGGTGCGCTCGACATGGAATACCGCTTCCACCCGCCGGTTGGGCAGCAGGCAGTCTTCCAGCGCGGCCTGCGGGCGCACACCGTCGCACGTCTGCACCTGCTCCTGGTCGCCCCGGACGCTGTGCTTGATCAGGGCGGACGCCACGCCGTGCTCGACGAGGTAGTCGCGCACCGTCAAGACCCGTTTGCGGGACAGGTCCAGGTTGTACTCGGCGGTCGTCCCCGGCAGCCGGTCGGCGTGCCCGACCAGTGTCACGGCGGTCAACCGCAGGCGTTCGCCGCCAATACGCTGCAGCACGCGGTCCAGCGTGGCCAACGAACCGGCGTGGATGTCATCGAGGCGATAACGGTCGAACCCGAACAGCACGGTGGCCGGCAGTTCCGAAGTCTCCGTCATCGGCATGCACGTCCGCGCGGATGCCTCGGCATGGTCCAGAAGCTCCTCGGCGACCTGGATGTAGGGTTTGGCGTGACGCCATTGCTGCTGGTTGAACTCGTTCCCGGCATGGACGAGTTCGACCTCTGCGCAGGCGACCTGCTGCTGCGCACACTTGAAGCCGGGTGATCCGTGCAGCGTCCCCAGGCGGGTCCACAGGTCTGCGCGCAGGCGCAGCGCACCATTCACCAGCGGCGTGTCCATCGGCATCGGTTCGGTGCCGCGCTCCATGGCCGTCACCAACTGCCCGGCCTGCTCGAGCGCCGCCTGCGGGAAGTCGCTGCGATCGTTGCGCGAGTACTCGTGGAACGACGTGTCCAGCCAGCACTGTGCCTTGGCGAGGTGGTAGTCGCGCAGCGGACGGCCCGCGTCATTGAGGGCCTGGATCCGGTCCTGCGTGGCCTGGTAGGTCGAGTAGTCGGACTGCATCGCCTCGTCCGTGATGCGCGCGCCGGCGGGCACCAGCTGTGGCGATGCCGCGGCGGGCCGAGGCGCGTCCTGCTGCGCGTGTAGCGGGGCGCCGCACAGGAGGACGAGCAGCAGGCCCAGCGGCCGGTCGCGGTGCCGTCGTGGATGGCGGGTCGTCATGTCCGGTGCCCTCACTTGTCCGGCGCGCGGTAGCGCGCGTCGTCTCGGATGAACAGGTCCTCGTCGAACTTGAAGCGCAGGCGGAGGAATGCGCCTTCGTCGGTGTACTCGTAACCGGCCAGGTCCGGATCGCCCGCGAAGCCGCTGAAGTTGTAGCCGGCCGACAACCACAGGTTCTGCCGCAGCAGGCGCCCCAACTCGATGCCGTAGGCGTACTGGTTGGCGCCGTCGTCGCCCATGAACGTCGATGCCAGCACGCCGATGTCCCAGTTCTCCGTGACGTCGTAGACCGCGCGGCCGGACACCAGCAGGCCGTGGAAGCGGCTGTCCACGCGGGTACCGTCGTTGTAACTGAAGCGGTCCGCCTGCCACTTGGCGGCGACGCGGCCGGTCAGCCACCAAGGACGCGAGGGGTGCCAGTCGGCGTGGGCCGAGAGAATGTGCGCACGCGTGCGGACGTCGCTGCCGGCCTCGGGATTGGCAACGCCGGTTACGCCCAGCCCGCTGTTGTCCTCCTCGAGCTTGTACTCGTACCGGGCCAGCGCATTGACGCGGTTGCGGTCGGTGTCGCGATAGGCGACGCCCAGCTGGAAGCGGTCCTGCAGCACGTCGCCGCGCGACCGGTAGTCGGTCGCCAGCAGGTAGTTGCGCGCCAGGAACGTCCAGTCGCGACTCAGCTTGCGCGCCAGCAGGAACTGCAGCAGCGTGGTGTCGAATTCCTCGTCGATCTCCGCCGTCCCCTCGACGTCGCCCGACACCCGGTACTCCACCCGCATCGCGCCCCGCCACAGCGGATTGGCGGTGTAGTCGAGGCCCAGGGCCAGCGCGGTCGCATCCCCGACATCGCCGTCGTAGACGCGCACGTGCTCGGCGGCGCCGGTAATGCGCAAGCCGTCCTTGATGTCCCAGGTATCGCGGATGCCGGACGCCAGTTGCACGTCGCGCCCGGCGATCGCATCGCGCAGCCGGTACTCGGAGAAGACCTGGGTGTCCTTCAGGTACGTGCTGTCGAAGCCCAGTACCAGCGCATCGCTCTCGCGGTCGGTGGTAGTGATGCCATAGGCACTCGTGAGGCCGGTCTGGCGCTCGTAGCGGCCGTACAGCCGGTTGCGCTCGCGCAGGCGGTAGTCGGCACCCAGGGCGACGCGCTCGCGGTCCTCGCCGCTGATGGCGTGTTCGTACTCGGCTCCGAGCAGGAGCTTGTCGTTGACCTTGTAGCCCGCACCGACGCGCGCCGTATCGGACTCCAGTTCGGTGCCCACCGGCAGGTCGGAGGTCGGCACGCTGCCGTCGCCGCGGATGACCGGCAGTCCGGTGAGCGGATCCAGCGGCTGCTGCCCGTAGCCCAGTGCGCTGCCACCCGCGCCGGTGGCGAAGCCACCGCTGAGACCACCGGTGGCGCCGAACGGCGCGCCGATGCTCCAGGTCGAATAGCGCCCGATCGTCTCGTCAATGGTGCGCAGGCCGAAATCGAGCGTGAGCCGCGGCGTGGCACCCACGCGCCCACCGATACCGGCCGCGGTACGTTGGCCGCCTTCCGGGTTTCGGTCTTCGCTGTGCAGTGCTTCGGCGTACAGCTCCAACCGCTTGCCGACGCGCCAGGCGACCTCGCCGTTGTATTCACCTCGCCCGCCGTACAGCGGCGAGGCGGGATTGTTGAACCCGGGGTCGGTGCGCGCGGCAAAGACATGGGCGTCCAGCGTCTCCCCGTCGTGCCCGAACTCCAGGCGGTACGCATCGCCCTCCACCTCGCCGCTCACGCCCTGGAGGGCAGGCGTGCCGTACTGGTTGATCGGGTTGGTGTTGACCTCGCTCCTGGTGTGCGCGGCCTCCAGCACCAGCCACGACTGCTTGCCGAAGCGCCAGCCCATGTTTGCGCTGGCCATCTCGAAGCCGGCGAACTCGTTGTCGTCCTTGACGTAGGAGCCACCGAGTTCGAAGCGGTCGCCAATTCGGAACTGCGCGTCGGCGCCGTACACCCAGAACTCCTCGGTGCCCTGGTCCAGTTCGTAGGTCACCCGCAGCGAGTTCGGGTTGAGGTCGCTGTCGAAGGCGGGCAGGAAACTGTTGAGCAGGATGCGCCCGGAAAACGGCTCGAAGCTGTAGTCCACCAACCTCGCCAACGGCCGCACGTCGATGATGCGGCTTGGCTGGTTGCGGTCGCGGGTAATCACTTCCACGCGTTCGCTGCCTTCCAGAACCGCGTTGTTGCTGAGGCCGTACGGGCCGCTGCCCTGGCTGGGGAACTCGTCGATGACCCGTCGCAGCGAGTCGCGGATCGCGAACACGTTGCTGCTTACGCGCTCGTTCTCGAAGTGCCAGCCCAGGCCGGTCGCGGTGCGGTTGTAGACGCCCAGGCTGCGCATCATGATGCGGCCGCGGTCGGCCACCCCGGTCTGCGTGGCCAGCGTTTCGCCGGACTGGAAGTCGCCGTACAGCAGGTAGCTGCGGTTCCTGTCGATCCGCACGTACAACCGCTCCGCCGAGCGCGCGTCGAATCCGCGTACCGATGCGTCGCCGTAGACCGGGTAGAACTCCTCGGGCTGGATGTCGCGCAGCAGGCGTCCGCGAACGTCCTTGTCGGAATCGTAGGCGGCGGTGAGCAGGTACTCGCCCTTGATCCTGCCCTTTACGAAGAACGCGGCGCGCGCGGCGGCGTTGGCCTTGCCATCGTTGAACTGGCGCTCCCAGCGGCGGATGTCGCGCTCGAATGCGTCGTCGCGGAGCGCGGGCTCGATGAGGTTGCCGTTCCCGCGGAAGTTGATCACACCCTCGACCAGGCCGGTGGCCAGCAGTTCGCGCATCTCCGGAAGGAAGCTGACCGTTCCCTCGGCCGCCTGGCCACCCATGGTGATGCGCAGCAGCACGTCCTGCGGAACGTCCGGCGCGAGCAGGTCGAACTCGGCGCGGCCCTGGTCCACCGGCAACTGGACGCCCGGCGTGCCGCGGTCGGCGCCGATCCGGCCCGGCCCCAGTTCGTCGGTACCGGCGCCGGGCAGCTTCACGCGGCCACCGCTGTGCTCGAGGGTGGCGTAGCTGCGGCCTGGCAGCGGTTTGTCGTCCGGGCCCAGCACACGCACGACGACGCGCACCGCCGACTGGCCGTCCGCCGGCACGCCGTCGCGGTCGAGTTCGACGACGATCGTCCCGACGCTGGCATTGGCGCCGTAGTCCACCCGGCCGGACTGGAGGTCGATGGCCTGGGGCGGGGTGTCGGTGGTGGTGGGGGACAGCGGGTACAGCGGGGCCGCATCGCCCAGCGCGGGCCTGAAGCGCCGCGTCTGGGCGCCGGCAGGCGGCGCGATGGAAGAGGATGTCGCAGCGCCGGTCGGCGGCAATGTCTGCGGTGCCAGCGGGATCGCGCTCATCAACCCGGCCGCGTCGCTTTCCGGGTCGCCGGCCCAAGCGGTTGCGGGTGCGGGTGCCGGCGCCCCGGACTCATCGTGCGGGTATTCGACCGGCGTGGGCCCCGCCGCCCCGGTCGGGCGCGGGTGGACGATCGCCGGGTGCTGGCGCGTGGAATCGGAGGCCTGCCCGGGCGGGCGCAGCGCCTTGCGCTCGAAGGTCAACGGCGCGCGACCGATCTCGTTCTCCGCCGCGCGCACCTCGCCCTGCGTGCGCCGTGCCTTGACCTGTTCCAGTACCCGGCTCGAGCCGCTGCCCTCGATGAAGTCGGCGCGATGGAGCTCGCCGTTCTTGAGGTCGATGAACAGGCTGTCGGCATCGCCCAGGTTGCGGTTGCTGCTCACCACCAGCTTCGAGCCGAGTGGAAGCGTGGACGCATCGACCTTGAGCGTGTGGCTTTGCGGCGTCAGCCCGCAATAGCTGTACTTGCCTTCCGAGTCGCTCAGCATCCAAGTGCCGTCCTCGAAGTACAGGCGTACGCCGGGGATTCCGAGTTCTTCCGCGTCCTGCAGCTGGTTGTTGTTGGTGTCGACGTAGATCTTGCCGAGCACGCAGCCCTCGTCGGTGAATACGCCGCCGGTGACGCGCACGCGGTACCGCGCCTCGTTCGACGGTACGGTGGCGGGTAGCGGCTGCAACGTGCCCTCATCCACGCAGCCACCGGCGATGGAGCAGCCGTGGGCTTGCGCCCGGTTGGTGCCGTCACCCTGCATCGCGCCGACACCCACGCGCACCCGGTAGCTGAGCACGATCTGTTCGCCGACCGCGATCGGACCCGTGGTGAACACCAGCCGTGGCCCGGGCGCACCGAACGGATCGGGGATGCCGGCACCGTCGGCGCGGGCCGTGCCGTCGATGTAGGTGAAGCCCCGCGGAAGGGTGTCGATGACATTGACTGTTTCCATCCGCGCACCCGCGGTCTGGCGGATGGTGATGGTGTAGAGCAGGGTGTC
This sequence comes from Novilysobacter selenitireducens, assembly GCF_020026895.1. Lineage (GTDB taxonomy): Bacteria > Pseudomonadota > Gammaproteobacteria > Xanthomonadales > Xanthomonadaceae > Lysobacter_C > Lysobacter_C selenitireducens. Next base: position 517,106 of record NZ_JAINZW010000002.1, on the reverse strand, counting down.
GCCGAGTTCGACGATCCGGCGGTCGCCGGTCTTGGTGATGACCAGCCCGGGGGACGCCGCCGGATCCAGCGGGATGTGGTTGTGGACGATGCCGGCGGTGGCCGAACCCACCGACAGTGCAAGGTAGTAGGAGGTGCCCGGGCCGACCGGTGCGGTGGGCGCGGTCGCATTGGGTTGTACTTCGAAGGTGCTACCCACGGCTCCAGGCGGGCTGAGGGTGCCGGGCTCGGCCGGGATCACCGCCGACGGGAACGCGAACGCGGCCGGCGGGACTACCTGCAGGGTGTAGTCGCAGCGGGCCGGCGCCTGTGGGCCGAACAGGAACTGGTAGAAGCCGTTGGTGCCGACGGTCATCGAGATGGCGGAGCCTTCGATGGTGTAGCCGCCTGCGCCGCCGTTGAGGATCGACGTGGCCGGCTCGAAGCCCGCACACGTGCCGGCCGGGGCCAGCGTCACCACCGCGCCCGGGACCGGGTCGCGGCTGACCACGTCGTAGACCACGCCGCTGGGATCGACCGGCAGACTCTGTTGCGGCAGCTCGGCGCCCGACTGGAGCACGACCTCCAGCTCGGTGATGCCCTGATCGGTGACCAGGCACGAGCTGGCGGTGCCGCGTGCGATCGCACCCGGTGTGTCGCACGGCGCCGGCGGTCCGCCCGGGGTTTCGGCCGAGACCGGATAGCCCCACAGCACGCCCGAGACCGGGTGGCGGAACCGCAGGAACCAGCGCACGCCGGGGATGAGGTCGCGGATGCGGTAGGTGCCATCACTGCCGGTGGTGGTCTCGGCGACGATCGCGTCCGTGGCCGGATCGACCAGTTCGACGCGCCAGCCATCCAGGCGCCGGTCGTCGCCGTCCAGGACCGCGTCGTCGCTCCCGGCATCGAACCAGACGGTGCCCGACACCGACGAGGCCAGTTGCACCGGCGTCGGCACGCGGCAGGCGTCCTGGGTGATGGCCGGGTCGCACACCGGCAGGGCCGCCACGTTGCCCTCGAACGCGGCACGTTCCTCCGCGGTCGGCACGTGGGCCTGGTCCTCGCCGCCCCCGGACACCAGCACCGCGTTGTCGACCGGGGAATTCGCCGCCGCCGGTTCGGTGACGTTGACCTGCACGTCGATCGGATCGGCGCGCGTCCCATCGCGCGCGATGGGCACGTCGCTGGTGCAGCTGAAGCGCGTCTCGCCGGGCGCACCGGTGCAGGCCCAGGCCGTGCCGGTTGGAGCGGCGGCGAGGGTCAGGCCAGGGGGCAGGCGGTCCTCGACCACGTACTCGCCACGGGTGGCCTGTGGCCCGGTATTGCGCACGAGGATCGTGTAGCGGCCGATGTTGTTGACGGTGAAGCGCTCGGGGACGGCCGACTTGGTGGCTTTGAGGTCGGGCGAGTCGGCGATCTCGCCGAAGTTGGCACCCACCGCGGCCGCGCCGGGCGGCAGCACGATCCCGCTGATCGCCGAGGGCAGGGTGCCACGCGGCGTCGCCACGCCGGCCGGCGTCCCGTCGATGGTGCCGGGATTGGTCACGCCGTCGGTGGTCAGTTCCGGCTGCTCGGGCTCGGTGACGGTGTAGGTGCCGGGGCGCAGCGTGTCGAAGACGTAGTCGCCGTTGGCGTCGGTGGTGACATTGACGGACACCGGCGCGGCGGCCGTGCCCCTGGGCTGCACAGGGACCGGTGACGTCACCGGCTGCCCCAGGTCGTTGTTGCCGCTGAGGACGACCGGCACGTTCGGGTAGCCGATATCGCCGTCGTCGAACGTGCCATTGAGATTCAGGTCGACGTACACCTTGCCGGAGATCGATGCACCCGGCAGTTCGCCGAAGTCGTAACCGGTGGCGTTCTCGTTGAGGGCGATGACGATGCCGGTGACTTGGGAAGGCGTGGTCTCCATCGCGGTGGCGGTGCCGCCCGACGTGCCTGGGACGGTCGTGCCGTTGACCGTGCCGGGCGGCTGCTCGGGCTCGGTCAGGGTGTAGGTTCCAGCAGGCAGGCCCTCGAAGGCGTAGCGGCCCTCCGCATCCGTCGTGCGCTCAAGCTCGAACGGCTGGCCGGTCACGGTCTGTCCGGCGAGCTGGATCAGGACATCGGCGATCCCGGCTTCATTGGCATCGACCACGCCGTCGTTGTCGGCGTCGAGCCAGACGCGGCCGGACAACCCGCCAGTCGGGAACTCGCCGAACAGGTTGTCGACATGCGCCAGGCCCGGAGGCAGGACGATGCCGCTGATCCGCGAGGGCAGGGTGCCGGTCGCGGTCGCCGATCCGCTGGGGGTGCCATCGACGGCGCCGGCGACGGTGATGCCGTCGGTGGTGGACGGCGGCTGGTCGGGCTCGGTCAGGACATACGTGCCGGGCCGCAGCGACTCGAACTCGAAGGCGCCCAGCGGGCCGGTGATGCCCACCGTGTCCACCGCCTGCCCGAGGTCGTCGGTGCCCGTCAACACGATGGACACGTCGGCGATGCCGATCTCGACGCCGTCCTGCTCGCCGTTGCGGTTGCCGTCGATGAAGACGCGGCCGCTGATGGTCCCGGGCGGGATCTCGCCGAACAGGTAGCCGTCGATCTGCTCGCTGATGCCCAGGGTGATGCCGGTGATGCGCGACGGCGTGGTGGCCGGTCCGGTGGCGGTCCCGCCGCCAGGCCCCGGCAGGGTGGTGCCGCTGAGCGTGTCGGGCGGCTGCTCCGGCTCGACCAGCGCGTAGGTGCCGGGCGGCAGGCGGGTAAACGACCACGTGCCGTCGGCCTGGCTGGTGACGGTGCGGGCGATTGCGCCGCCACCGGCGATGGCGCCGGCCAGGTCGATCCGCACCCCGTCGATGCCGGCTTCGCCGGCGTCGATCGTGCCGTTGTTGTTCGCGTCCAGCCAGACGCGGCCCGAGATCGCACCGTCGGCGATCTCGCCGAACAGGTTGTCGATGGAGGCATTGCCGGCGGACAGCCCGATCCCGCTGATGGCCGAGGGCAACGTGCCGACCGGCGTCGCGGTGCCCGCCGGCGCGCCGCCGATGGTGCCGGCGGTGGTGATGCCGTCGGTGGTGCCCGGTGGTTGGGTGGGCTCGGTGAGGGTGTAATCGCCGGGGCGCAGGTCGTCGAACAGGTAGGCGCCGATCGCGTCGGTCGTCGTCGCCAGGATGACCGCGGCGCCGAGGTCGTCGGCGCCGGTGAGTGTGACTTCGACGCCTGCGATGCCGGCCTCGTCGCCATCGGCTGCACCGTCGTTGTTGAAGTCGTAGAACACGCGGCCGGCGATGGAGGCCGGTGGAATTTCGCCGAAGTGGTACCCGGTCGCGGCGCTGCCCACCGTGGTGGTGATGCCGCTGATTGCCGACGGCACCGTCGCGCGGTCAGTGGCGGTGCCGCCGAGTGTGCCCGGCACCGTCGTGCCATTGAAGGTGCCCGGCGGCTGAACCAGCTCGGTCACGGTGTAGGTGCCGGCCACGAGATCGGCGAACGCGTAGTTGCCATCGGTGTCGGTGGTCGTCTCCTGAAGCACCGGCAGGCCGTTGCCGTCGATGCCGGTCAGGCGGATGCCGATGTCGGCGATGCCCGCCTCGCCCGCGTCGATGACGCCGTCGTCGTCCGCATCCAGCCAGACCCGGCCGCTGATCGACGTATCGCTGGGGTTCTCGCCGAAGTTGAAATCGGTGCCCCGTCCATCACCGACGGCCAGGTCGATGTCGGAAATGCGGGAGGTGGTGATCGCATCGCCGGCGACGCCGTTGCCGGGCGTGCACCCCGTTGCGCACGGCGAGCCGCCCACCAGGCCGGGGTTCACCGCCAGCGGCGCATTCGTGAAATCGCCGGCGGGCAGGGGCTCGCGCAGCGTGTAGGTGACGTTCGGGTCCAGACCAGTGAACGAATAGGCGCCGTCGGCGTCGGTGGTCGCGGTCTGCAGCACCGCGCCGGTGCCCGCGTCGAGCAGCTCCACGGTCGCACCGGCGATGCCCGGATCGGTGCCGACCGTGCGCACGTTGTCGAAGTCGGCATCGGAATAGACGACGCCGGAGAGGCTGGCATTGACCAGTTCGGGGAAGTTGTAGAACTCGCCGGCGTCTTCCCGGCCCACCGGGATGGCGGCATAGCTGGAGTCGGGGCTGCCGCTGGCGTAGGTGCCGCCCAGTGATGGCGCGTTCGGCCCGGTGGCGGGCGGTGGAACCGGGCCATTGGCGAAGCCGGTCGGCTGGGTCTGGGTGACCGTGTAGCCGGTGCCGTCCGACGGGGAAAGCGTGTCGAAGAGATAGGTGCCGTCGGCAGCGGTGGTCGCCGTCAGGTTCAGCGCGTTGCCGTAGGTGTCGGTGCCGGTCAGGGTGAGCGTCACGCCGGGGACGCGCGGCTCGGTCCCCGCGTCCTGCGGCACGCCACCGTTGGTGCCGGTCCGGTCGCGGTCCTCGAATACGGTCCCGGTGAGGGTCGAGGCGATCACGTCCAGCGGCACGGTTACGGTGTCGTTGGCCGGCAAGTTGTCGACCTGCTCGGTCGACACGGTGGCGGTGTTGGTGCTCGTCCCGCCCGCGGGCACGGTGTCCCACCGCGCCGGGACGATGATCCGCACCTGGCCGGACTGGCCCGGCGAGAACGTCACGTCGCCGACGTTGCAGGTGATGGTGGTGCCGGCGAGCTGGCAGGCACCCGTCCCATTGGGGACGTCGCCGATGCCCAGCGATGTGCCGGCCTTCTGCCAGGTGACGGCTCCGGTCACGACCACCCCGTCCGGCAACGTGTCAACGACCTGCGTGCCGGTCCCGTTCAGCGGGTTGGTGCCGCTGCGGTCCAGGCTCAGGCTGGAGCCTGGCCCGTTGTTCACCGCATCGATCACGTAGAAAAACGGTTCGCGCACGGTCACCGGATCGACCGCGGGTGGCAGCGGGACGAGCGGGTCGGGATCAGGCTGCTGCGTCACCAGCGTCTTTGACACCGCCATGTCCACGCGTGCGCGGATGCTGGTGGTCTCGTCCTCGCTGTTGTTGCCCAGTTGCGAGTCGGCCTCGTTGGAGGTGGCCGTGGCCGAGTTCCCCAGCGTGTCGCCGATGGCGCCGGGCGGTGTCAGGTATTCGAAACTCAGGTACAGGGTGCTCTGGGCGTCCACGCCGATCACCCCGTCCTGGTCGCTGCCGGGGAAGCCCGCACCGGGCATCACGCACGCCAGCGTCAACGTGTCCGGTCCGGTGACGGGGTTGCTGCCGGATTCGATCGAGCACGCCGCGGGATCGAACGGACCGCCCGCAGTCGGCGAGGCACCCGCGTAACGCACCGTGGCACCGGCCTGTGGCGTGATGGTGTCGCTGATGCGCACCCCGGTCGCCGCCGACGGGCCGGCGTTGTTGATCACCGTGATCCGGTAGGACACGAAGTTCTGGCTGGTGTCGTCGGGGTCGTAGCCCATCGGATCCACCCCGCCGGGGAAGCCGACGTCGACCTTGTTGGTGATCAGGTCCACGCTGCCAGAGCTGAAAACGAGGGTGGCGGACTTCTCGTCGTCGGCCGGCGTGGCGACGGTGTTGTATTCGAAATCGCCGCTCGCATCGGTGCCGCCACTGGGGTCGGCCGCGCCGTCGCCGTCGCGGTCGAAGAAGAAATCGCCGGTGTCCGGGAAGGCGCGTGCCGGATTGCCGGTGAGGTTGACCACCGGTGTCAGGTTGACCGTCAGGGCGTTGGTCTGGCCACTGGCCATGTCCAGCGGTTCGCAGGTGATGGTGATGGTCCCGGCACCTGCGCCCTCGGTGAGGTAACGCGTGCCGCCCGGTGCGGCGACCACCGTGACGTTGGCACCGGCCACCGCCGTGCAGGCGTCGGGGCCGGGGCCATTGCGCGTGGCAGAGTTCAGCACGAAGCCCGAGTCGTTCGCCGGCAGCTCGATGACGTCGCGGAACACCACCCCCGGTGCGATCGAGGGTCCCTCGTTGTGGAACTGGATGCGGTGCTCGCTGGGCACGCCAACCTGGCCCTGCGTGCCGGTGGGGATGGTCTTGGCCCTGGCCTGCACGTTGGCCACGCGCGGGACCCGGACGAAATCCGAGCCACTGTTGTTGCTTTCGTCCACCTCGCCGATTGCGCCCGGGACCGCGGGGTCGACCGCCACGCCTGCGGTGTTGCACCACGACCCGGCCGGCATGGCGACCGCCCCGCAGGTGCCGGCGGGGCGCGTCGCACTGTCGTCCAGCGGGCCATTGACGGTGACCGTGGCGACCGCGCTTTCGCCCGCGCCCAGGACAGCGCCCCCCGACCGGCACACCAGGCTGCCGCCTGCGTCCACGCTGCACGTCCACCCCGGCGGACCGACGACCGTGGCGCTGCTGCGACCGTTGATGAAGCCGGGGATCGGATCGTTGATGACCACGCCAGGCGTTCCGTCGGGGCCGGCGTTGGTGACGGTGATGGTGTAAGTGAAGCTGGTGTAGGTGACGGGCAGCGTGTTGTCCGCGGTGCCCGGGCCGTTGGTCTGCTTGGTGATGCTGAGGTCGGCCGACTCGGTGGTACTGCTGCTGCCATCGCCGGAGCAGTCGTTACCGGGATTGCCGTCGACATTGGCACCGCCACCGGTGATGGGTTCGAGCGACCCGCCCGAACCGCCGGTGCAGGCCGTGTTGGTCAGCGTGCCGGGCTCGCGCGCCCGCGTGGTGATGGTGAGCGGAGGCGCGCTTTCCCCAGCCGCCAGAGGCAGGGCGGAGGCTTCGAGCGTGCAGGTCACCGTCTGGGGGCTGCCTGGCCCGATGTAGACCAGCGGCGCCACGGTGCACGTCCACGGTGGCGTCGGTCCCGCGCCGAGGAACTGTTCGCCCGGCGCCAGCTCATCGACCATCTGCAGTTGCCCGGTCACCGTGTCCGGCCCCTGGTTGGTGACCGTGATGGTGGATGTCATCTGGCTGTCGAGGTCGGGTTCGGTGCCGTCCCAGACGTTGACCAGTTCCGGTTGCTTTTCCTTGGCCAGGGCGAGGTCCGCACCGGGCGTCAGCACCGTGAAGGTGACGCTGCTGCTGTTGTTGGCCGGCTCCGGATCGGGCGTGGTGGAGTCCACTGTGGCGGTGTTGGTCTGGTCGCCGCTGCTGCCGGGGCCACTGGAGGGCACGGTGGCTGTAATGGTGAAGGTGTCGCTGGACCCGGCAGGGTAGGGGCCGTCGTGCGCACACGTCCGCTGCCCACCCAGGGGGCCGGTCGTGCACGTCCATCCGGCCGGTTCGTTGCCGCCGGTGATGGTGAAGCCGTCGGGCATGGGGTCGGTGAAGCTGACGTCCTCCGCGTCGCCCGGCCCGTTGTTCTCGACGATGATCGTGAACGTCACTGTCCCGCCCGCCGTGGCCGGCGCCGGGCTCACGCTCTTGTTGATCTCCATGTCGGCGCCGGCACCGATACCGAGTGGAACATCGGCGGTGTTGTTGGCCGGATTGGGGTCGGGCGTACCCGTCGCGGTGACGGTGGCGCTGTTGACGAGGGTGCCGCTGGTGGAGGTCACCTGGGCCTGGAACGTGTAGGTCGCGACGTCACCGGCGGGCAGGGTGCCAGCGAAGGTGCCGTCGGGCCCGACGAACGTCCAGCCCGCGCCGCTTGCACTGCCGTCGATGAAGACCAGCCCCGCGGGAAGCGTGTCGACCACGGTGAAGTTGGTCGAGGGACTGGGCCCGTTGTTGGTGACCGATAGGGTGAAGGTCACCACGCCGCCGGCGACGACGGGATTGGGCGAGGCCGACTTGGCCATCGACAGGTCGGCCGACGCGACGAGCGTCGTACTCTGCGAAGCACGGTTGTTGGCCAGGCTCGCGTCGCCCGCGAAGAACGGGTCGTCGTCGGGCAACGTAGCCAGTGGAGTCGACGCGGGCGGAAGCGGCGCCTGGCCGATGGCCGCCTCGATCGAGATAAGCCCGGGCGGCTGACCGGTGGTGTCGACCTGCACCTGGAACACCACCGGAGCGCCGCCGCCCAGGATGCCGTCAATGTCGCCGAGGTCACACACCACACGAGTGGGAACTGCCCCATCCGCCGTGCAGCCCGCGGGAAGGCCGGCGGCGGTGGTGCCGTCGGGCAGGTCGAACAGCACGAACACGCCGTCGGCGGTGTCGGCATCAACGTTCTGAACGGTGATGTCGTAGGTGACCACGCCGCCGGCGGGCGTCGGGTCCGACGCGCTGTCGGACAGGTCGGCGATCTCCAGGTCGACAGCCGATGCCAATGGTGCGAAGCCGAGCAGTGCAGCCCAGGCCAACACGAGGAAAACGCATCGCGCGAACGGCACCGTCCAGGTGCGCACAGGCGGCACCCGCGTGACATTGCCCGGAGTCTCGTGACGCAGCCTGCCCACGTGCTTCGCCCCCATCAGCGGTGCTGCGAGCAACAGGTGACCTTCAAGCAGGGTACTGCGATGCGTGCCCCGTGAATCTAAGTAAATCGTGTGTTCGCCAGCCCGTATTTTTACGGTGGCGTCGATGCGTGGCCGGCATCAATGTGGACGTTGGAGAGACCCGGCATGGACCCGCGTTGGTGTATCGGGGCCTCGTTCGGGCGCCGGAACCAAGGCCGATGCCGATGCGTGATCTGCACCACCACACGGAACGTCGATATGCATGACTCCCTCCGCCTCATCCGAGCGTGCCTGGCGACGACGGCACTGTTGCTCGCTGGCGATGCCCTGGCGCAGGCCTCCAACAAGTGGCGCCTCCAGGTCCACGGCGGCGCCGACAGCGATGGCGTGGTGGTGCTGCAAGCGACCCCGGACGGCCTGCCGCCACAGGAGGTGACGGTGCGGATCGCAGCGGGCACGCGGGAGAACAACGTGGCGCGGGCCATACGTGACGCATTGCGCGGGCAGTGGGGCGCCGCCTACCACGTGGAAACCGACGACGGCGAGGACGTACTCGTCAAGAAGCGTCGGGGTGCCCCGGATTTCGCGCTGCGCGTGTCGAGCGAGACGGTGCGCGGCATGCGCATCACGCTGGACCGGGAGTAGGGGATTAACGATGGCATGCGGCGCAACCTTGCAACCCTTTGCACTGGAGCCGTCGCATCGCCCAGGTGGAGCCGGGGCAACCGGGCGGGCCGACAACCGATCCGTGACCGCGTGGCGCCGCGACCGGCCAGAAACCCCGGGGCGGGTCCACGCCATGCAATCGCAACGACGGGAGTGACACCATGTTCAAGAAGCTGTGCGCGGAATTCCTGGGTACCGCTTGGCTGGTATTGGGCGGTTGTGGAAGCGCGGTCCTGGCGGCGGGGTTTCCCGAGCTGGGGATCGGCTTCGTGGGCGTGTCGCTCGCATTCGGCCTGACCGTGCTGACGGCGGCCTACGCCTTGGGGCCGATCTCGGGCGGCCACTTCAATCCAGCGGTCTCCCTGGGCCTGTGGGCCGGCGGTCGCTTTCCAGCTTCCGGACTGCCCGGCTACATCGTGGCGCAGGTGCTGGGCGGCATCACCGGCGCGGCGGTGCTGTTCGTCGTGGCCAGCGGCCAGGCCGAGTTCAGCACCGCGGGCGGATTCGCCTCCAACGGGTATGCCGAGCACTCGCCGGGTGGTTACACGCTGATGGCCGCGCTGGTGGCCGAGTTCGTGCTGACTTTCATGTTCCTGATCGTGATCCTCGGAGTGACGCACCAGCGGGCCCCCGTGGGTTTCGCCGGGCTGGCGATCGGCATGGCGCTGGTGCTGATCCACCTGATCAGCATCCCCGTCACCAACACCTCGGTGAACCCCGCGCGCAGCACGGGCCCCGCGCTGTTCGTCGGTGGCTGGGCGATCCAGCAGCTGTGGCTGTTCTGGCTGGCTCCGATTGCCGGTGCCATCGCGGCCGGTGCGGCGAACCGTGCGCTCTTCGAGCATCTGGACGACAAGCCACCGGTGACGGGTCGACCCGCGCCGTAGTGATGGGGTGATCGCCGCGGACCGGGATGGATTCACGGGAATCGCCGGACTACGGGACCACCGGACCACCCGACGTCGGAGTGCAGACGATGACCGCAGACGCCAAGTACGGACTATGGGGTGCCATGAACTTCTGCACCGCGTGCGGACGCACGACGGCGAGTGCCGGCGACGTGCGACCACAGGGTCACGGGCCAAGGACGCGCGCGGCCCGTTGGTGGCTGGCGACACTGCTGGTGTGCGTGCTGTCGATGCATGCGAGCACCGCGGTGGCCGCCGACCCCTTGCCGTCCTGGCGCGACCGTGCGTCCAGGCAGGCGATCGTCGCGTTTGTCGAGAAGGTGACCGCGCGTGGCTCCGGCGAGTACGTCGAGGAAGCCGAGCGAATCGCGGTATTCGACAACGACGGCACCTTGTGGAGCGAGGCACCGATGCCGGTGCAGATGGACTTCGTCCTCCACGAGCTCAAGCGCCGCGCGCCGCAGGAGCCCGAACTGGCGTCCGATCCGATGGTGCAGGCGGCGTTGGCGGGTGACTTCGATGCATTGATGGCCGGCCAATCCCACGCCGGCCTGTTGCGCGTGTTGCAGTTGACGCATACGGGGATGACGACGGACGACTTCAGGCGCCGGGTGCGCGCATGGGCGGCGCAGTACCGGCACCCGCGGTTCGGTGCCGGCCTGGCGGCGGTCACGTACACGCCGATGCGCGAGTTGCTCGACTATCTGCGCAACAACGGGTTCACGACCTACATCGTGTCGGGTGGCGGCGCCGATTTCATGCGCGCCTTCGCGCAAGAGCTCTATGGAGTTCCGCCCGAGCAGGTGATCGGCTCCACCACGGATACAGAGTTCGTCCTGGCCGATGGCGTGGCCGCGCTCAGGAAGACCTCCGAGCGCATGTTCATCGACGACAAGCTGGCCAAGCCGGTCGGCATCCACGAGCGGATCGGTCGTCGTCCCGTCATGGCCGTGGGAAACAGCGACGGCGACCAGGCCATGCTGGAGTACACCACCCTGGGCAACCCGCACCCGAGCCTCGGCGTGCTGGTCCACCACACCGATGCCCGGCGCGAGTACGCCTACGACGCCAGCCCACCGGTGAGCGGCCGGCTCGCCAACGCGTTGGCCGTCGCGCCGTCGCGCGGTTGGATCGTGGTGGACATGGCCGCAGACTGGTCCAACGTCCTGCACCCTCACTGAAGCGCGCAGGGGCGAGCCAGGAGATGAATGCGGATGGGTGCCACGCCGCCAGATGACAAGCGCGCCGGGTTGGTCGGACTTCCCAGCGCTAGCCGTCCACAGTGTGGAGACCGGCCGCAGCGGTGGTAAGCGGGGCTTATCGCGGGTAGACCGGAGGGCAGGGCGGCCGTCCACGCGCTCGACGACGGGGGCGGACTGTGGCCCTCGGAGTGCAGCTTTCGGGGTGGGGTGGGGGATGGGGACGCGGCCAGACCCAGGGTGTCGGGTACCGCTCGAGGAAGGCGAGGGGATGCCCCTCGTCCGGCGCCCCGGGAGAGGCTGTTAGGACGGGCTTCGGCGCGAGTTATACCGAGTTTAGCGACCTTATCGGATTTCGATAAACTCACTAAACTCGATATAAATGGCCTCGGATGCCGCCCCGCAGGGCGTCCTGGAGCCCTCGACGCCGGCGACCGCCGGCACTCAGGTTCGCTTGACCACCGACCGCTGGCCGATCCGGTGGCTTGATTTCGCAGTAGGCCGGGCGAGGCCCGGGATGAGGAAGTCGGTCACGCTGTGACCGCGCTTCACCTTATCCGCCAACCAGCGCGGCATGCGCCCGCGGCCCGACCACGTATGCCGCCTGTTCCCTGGATCACGGTACTTCGGAGCGGCCCGAGCACGCGACTGTGGCTTTGAGCGTCTGGTAGGGGTGGAAGGGGCCTTTGCATCCATTAGCTCCTCGATTTGGTAGCCCTGTGACGCGGCAAGTGCGATCAGCTCTCGGCGTACGACCGCCATAGGCCTACGACGCGCGAGCAGCCTCTTGCGATGCTCGGCGGCGGCCAGTATTGAATTAAGCTCGCGCAGGTTAAGCGCGCTGACATCGATCTTCATGGGCGGCGAGCCTCAGTCCAGCGCGCCACCCTGTCAAGAAGTGCTTTGGACGCCTGTGGCGATGACCGCCAGTTCTTAGTACTGTGCGACGAGGTCAGCTAACGACCCAAAGCGGATTTGGCTCGCGATCTTGGACAGGTGGATCGGGCTGCTCCACCTAGCGCCAATCCGTCATTGTTTCCTCATACTGGTGATCCAATAGCTACAAGAGCGTTGCGGCAGAAGGCTTTCGGACATGTCTGCCAGAGCGCTGTAATGTCCAACGGAACCAGTTCCATTTATTAGGTAGTTGGACTCCACTGGAGGCTTCAATGAGGTTCGTTCTCGCATTGCTGGTAGGTGTCCTCGTCGGATGCGTTTCCACCCAAATGAAGAGCTATGTGGGTCAAGACATTCGCGAGGTGATGCTTGTTAGCGGCCAACCCATTGCCGCCATGGATATGGGCAGCGGTGTCCGAGCGTTCCAGTTCATGTGGGGTGGCTCGCCCAAGACTGCGATAATTACGAGCTCCAGTAGCCAAGTTGATTCAACCGACTGGCTTGGTCGTACGGCTATCACTTCCAATGGCAGCTCCATGATCAGCAATGGCTGTGTGATCTCATACCTGACAGAGTGGAATGAAAGTACGCAGGGTTGGGTTGTGACCGGATATCGCTATCCAAAGCAGTTGGTTTGCTAGACGGGGTGGTGTCTAGGAGTTCATTCAAGCTGAACCCGCTTCGCGGGTCGGCTTAACTCAGGCGTTAGGCGGCGTACGCATGCTATCGAATGATCTCAAGCCCATTGGATTCAATACGTGGGAAAAGGAGGAATGGGAGCAATATCGTACGAGGCTCGAGTTGCCGGACCATGAAGCAACACTGGAGTTTTACAGGCAGGTGGTTTACGACCACTTCGAGCACTTCAATGAGCATTACCCGGACTTTGTCTTGGAGGCTTACGATTTCTTCATCGAGTACATGACGGCCCAGGAGGCGTACGAGCAGATTAAGTATTTCCTCGACAAGCCCATGACGGATTGGGGAACGCAGTACGATCACTTTAAGACGCGGAACCAGGACTATCTGATCTATCAGAGGATGTCCAAGGACCTTACCCCGCCTTTCCCCCCGGTTCTTATCCATTCAACCTTGCTTATCGATGACGGCTGGCGCGTATATGGGCGTGAGATCCACTTGATTGAAGGCACCCATCGGGTAAGCTACTTGCGTCGGATGCTTGAGTTGGGAGAGATTGCGCCCGACAGCATTCACAAGTTTGTTGTACTTAGGCCGCGTTCCTCGGGCGCCACTTAACAATTCATTCAAGCCGAACCCGCTTCGCGGGTCGACTTAATTCTGGTGTTAGCTTTTGAAAGAGAGTTACCGAACGCTTTTGGGTGAAGCAGTTGCGAGGTCGTTGGCGTTGGGCCTAATTCAAGCCGACGACGATTTCTCCTTCAGCGTAAGCGAGATTGATAAGAGAGCAATCTTTGGCCATCTGGACGAGTTCACTCAGTTCCTTTACTCAATTGGATTGTCCAGCTCTCGAGCGCTTAGCGGAAACTGCGTTCACGTCCACGATCTTCTGCAGAGTTTCCTGCAACGCTGCGGGGTGCGATCCCATATGACCATCGGCAGCATGCACGGGCAGGGCTGGGATTATTGCTCTAGAACTATGGATCAACTTGTGGCCGAGCTGCGACATCCTGATCACAGCCGAGAAATTCCGGTGCATACTTGGCTAACGCTAGATGATGCGTCTGTCTTGGACTGGACCGGCCAAGCGTGGTACGACACCCAAGTCAATGAAGACCACCCTGTTGAATCGTGCCTAGTCTATTTTGCGCAAGGTATTCAAGACGGGACTCACTACTACAGGCCAGTGTTTATAGGTCGCGAATACCTCTCTAGGACAGGAAGCATTCGCCGTGCGCTCACAAGCTAACAATTCGTTCAAGTCGACGCCGCTTCGCGGCGCGGCTTAACTCAAGTGTCGAGGGTCGATGTCCGCTTCTGGCCGATAGCAGACATCCGAGGAAGGCCTCGTCAGTATGAGCTACGCAGCTTACTTCGCACTCTCCGGAGTCGATGCGCCGCCACCGGCTGCCAAGGCGTCCGGCGCAAATTGGTAGCTCTTCGCGCGCCAAGAGGAAGAGATGCCCAAGTCGTACCCGTACACAAGCGTGACGTGGATGGCCGACATGGCACCGGCCTTCTTGTCTTTAGCGAGAATCACCTCGGCAATGTGCTCTGCGAACGCGCCATCATTGACACGCTCTTCGGCCAGGTTCACCTGCGCCACCACCGACTCGACATTTGGGCTCCCGCTGCGGAACGCCGTGTTGTGGGTCAGCTGCGCGTGCTGGACTCCGTGCAGGGCATTTATGGCTTCATAGGCCAGCAACAGATCCTTGAAGGAGTTGCTCTGCGCCAAGCGTCCGGTGAGCGCGGGCACGGCAGTCGCTGCGGCCAAGAGCACAGCAACCACAGCCAAATGCACCCGCCAAACCGGTACCGGCCTGACCATAGCGACCGGCGTCTGCGCAGTAACCACCGAACTGCCGACTACCAAGTCATGCAGTGAACGGCGGCCGCGACGGTTGAATACATACAAGTACAGAATTGAGAGCATTCCGCCGAAGATCACGAGCGATAGAACATAGCCCATAGGTGAGAACAACATCTCTGCATCGAACGGCGCCCCGTTGAGGAAAAAGGGGATTCCCAGCACCGAGTAGCGCAGCAGTGATTGGGGCAATGAAAGCAGTGATCCGTTTCTGCCGACCACCCGCACCCCCAGTAGGCGCTTGCCCAGCGTCTGCCCTTGGCACAGTGCACTGTTCATCACGCCGAAGAACGCCAGTGCGACGATGAAGCCGATCACCCGTCCGTAGCCGCCCATCCGCGCGAACTCGTCGAACAGCGCCCAGCCCGCCAACGCACCGATGATGCCCAACACCAGCGCATCGACAACGAACGCGATCGACCGCCGCCAGAAACCGGCAGCGCCAGGCTCCGAAACCGGAGCTTCCCCAGTGCTCAATTCCATGTGTCCCCGTCTTGGTCTTTCCCCGTCGCCGATGATGCCACGGCCCCGAACCGGGGACGCTGCCCGGGATGCAAATCGACTTGGGCGCACTGACAACTGCGCGACTACCAGACCGGCGACCTTTCGCGACTGGTGTCTGACGCAGCGCGGGGACGGTTAGAGGCTGGTAGGGGCTCCACGCGGACTCCCATATCCCGCCGGCACCAGACCATGTGGGTGCTCTTGGATGGGCTTGGTCGTGGAGGGCCGCTTCCGACCCAAAGCGGACGTCGGCCCTGTCCTACAGCAAGGCGAGCGGGCTTGAAAGCGCCGGTCGGCTCGGGCTGGTAGTGTTCGGCACTGGGGGTGTTAGCCGTCGCTGGCGCTGGGGAATTCAGCTAGCCACCGGGGCAGTAACGCCTAACAAATCCTTCAAGCCGACGCCGCTTCGCGGCTCGGCTCAATTCTGGTGTTACGCGACATGGGAAAATTGCGTGCGCTCCTAGTCTGGCTTCTCAGAGCTTGGCCTCTAATCGTCATTTGCGTTGTTTTTTGCTGTGCATCTTCTTCTATTAGGTTATTTTCCAGGGAGCTCGCAACGCATAAATCTAGCGGCGTCTCTTTTGTCTCAGATGCTGGGTGGTCTACTTGTCCTTCACTCAGTTAACTCGGCGATCGGGTTAGTCAGAAAAGGATCGCTACTGACAATGTTCGCCAAGTACCTTTGCGAATTTCCGCTATTCAAACGCAGCGTGGCAATTTCTGCATTCGGATCGGGCTCCATCGCAATTACTGGAGAAGCCAAATTCCATGTAACAAGGAAGCCCAGGACAGTTGAAGAACGTCTCGACTACCTTCAAGATCAGATTGCTGAGGTGCGCCAAGAGATCTCCGAAGAGATCAAGAAAATGCAGGTGCAAATTGAGCGCGTAGACAAAGACGCAGCTACAGGAATTGCAGATAACGCGCGAGACATCAGGAGCATTCGGGAGACATTGGAGAAGTCGGCAACGGGGGGTGTGAAGCAGCAGGTCTTCGGCGTCCTTCTCGTCCTTTACGGTAGCATCGCTGCCTATGTCACCTAACAGTTTAGTCGAGACGAGCCCGCTTCGCGGATCGCCTTAATTCTGGTGTTATATGGCGCGAGAGGGGCGCTGCTCATGAAGCAACAGATTAGCGATCGGTTTGACCGCAACATTAGTCGTGTTCGAAATCTTGTTTCAATCTACCGCACGCAACTATCGGGAGCCGGCCGTGGCAGGCGGGGTCACGAAAAGACGGACGTATTGCGAGCAGCGGTTGTCCTCCTCCACGCCTCAATGGAAGACGTACTAAGAAGCCTCGCCTACTGGAAACTGCCCGCCGCGGCACCGGAAGTGTTAGCCGAAATTCCTCTGAAGGGAAGCGCCGCGATTAAGTTTACGCTCGGTTCGTTGTCCGCCTTTAGAGGCAGTACGGTGGAAGACGTGATTAAAGCGTCGATCGATTCTAGTCTTGAACGTTCAAACTATAACAACACAACGGAAGTAATCTCTTTGCTGCAGTCTCTCTCGGTAGACACCGCACCTCTAGCGGGCCACATGGCTGAGCTTGAGAAGACCATGAAGCGCCGCCACAAGATCGTGCATCGCGCCGACGAGAATGAGAACCCGGGCAGAGGACGCTTCCAGGTGGAGCCAATCTCGCCGGCAACGGTCGATGCATGGGCTTCGAACACGGAGACCTTCGTCCAAGCCGTGCTCGTCCAGGTCTAGGAGTGCCATATAGCAATCCTTTCAAGCCGACGCTGCTTCGCAGGGCGGCTTAACTCAGGCGTGAGATGGCCTTGAAGATGCGCGACACACCAAAGTCCCTATTTAAGTACTTCGGCCCTGACCGCTTGGACGTGTTGCTAACGCGGAAGATGCGTTTCACTCCTCTGGGCGAGTTCAACGATCCATTTGAGGGGAGACCGCACCTCCAGGGCTTGGCGACGGCAGAGCGTACGCTTGGCTCATTTGAGGAGCTTCTTCTTCCTGAGCTGCTCGATACCTATAGCAGACAGCCCCCAGAATTTCGGGCCGCCATATCCCAGACTAAGTTCCTCAATCGGATGGTTCCAGCCATGCGGCAGAGCTATCCCGTTCTGCAGAAAGCGCTTGAGGCAGGAGTCAAGGAGGCCCTTGAAGGGCTGCCACAAAAATGGGACTCCTACATCGGAGCCCTATGCCTCTCCGAGGTATGCGACAGCTTGCTCATGTGGGCACATTACGCGGCGAGCCATACCGGGTTCGTTCTAGAATTTGATGCGCATCACCCATTTTTTCACGCGCAACGATCTGAGAATGACGAGTGCCGCCACATACGCCGGGTACTCTATCGAGACGCCCGTCCTTCTGGGGTTCTGCTTGATCTTGAAGTGTCCGACATGTTCCTCGTAAAGAGCACGCAGTGGTCCTACGAGCGTGAGTGGCGCATGTTCATGGCGCTTACGGAGGCGAACGACATAGCTAATTCAGGCTCGTCAAAGATTTACCTCTTCGAGGTTCCTCCGGATGCCATTATCGGAGTTGTCCTTGGCGCTCGGGCGTCGGTGCAGCTAAAAGAGGAAGCGCGTGGAATGATTCAAGACCAGAGCGAACTCCAGCACGTCAGGATCAAGTCTTGCTATCCAGATCCTAGAGAGTTCGTCTTGCGGGTTCGCGAGAGCGCCATCTGACAATTCGCACAGGCCATCGCCGCTTCGCGGCGCGTCTTAACTCAGGTGTTAGCACCAAAGGAGGTCAAGTGGCACGTCCTGCGAACAGAACCCAGCTAATGGAGCGCTTCGGCGCAGTCCAGGTCAATCACGTCTGGAGCTGGTGCGCTGTTAATGAGTCGGAACGAGCAGTCTACCTCAGCGTTTGGACCGACCATGTGGAGAAGGTGGATGGTGAAACCACTTACACGCTCCAGGGTCCCGAATGGGGCATGGACGAGTCCGGCTGCAAGACGCCTGCTCGCAAGGACCACGACGAGAAGCTTGCGCTGGTGCTCAATCAGGGCTATTCGGCTTATGGATACTTCATTGAAGCAAAGGACCGAGCTGCGGTTCCCCGCGAGATTGCGGATATCCGCACATCGTTCGTGATGGAAATGCGCGTGCTGAAATCGCCGGATGGCTGGGTCACAGGCACCCCGATTCGGCGAGTGGAAGTTCGCTAGGTGGGGCCTAACAATTCGTCCAAGCCGACGCCGCTTCGCGGCGCGGCTTAACTCAGGTGTTGGCTTGTTATGGAAAGTCTTACGCTCCTCACCCTTGAACAGCTGATAGCCACCATCGGCGGATACACGTTGATTGTCGGCGGCCTCGCTGCATTCCTGGGCCGCGTCTGGGTTCTACGTATCGTTGAGCGCGAAAAATTCGCATTGCAGCGTCAGCTAGACCAGAACAACAAGGCGCTTCAGGCCGACTTGGACCGCAGCCTCCATGTCACAAAGACGCAGTTCGATGCAGAATTTTCCATCTACAAAGAGATCTGGTCTTGCCTCGTCGACTTCCGAATGAAGGCGCTTCGGATACGTCCTTTAGTCGATTTTGTTGACCTTCAAGAGACTCAAGAGCAGCGCCTGAGAAAGCGGCTCCAGGAATTCGGCCCCGCTTTCGGCGAACTGCGCGACCTGGTGGAGAAGAACAAGCCTTTCTATGCCTTCGCAGTTTATGGACATCTCCAGAAAGTCATCGATCTGTGCTATGGCGAATCGGTGGATGCCGAGCACTCGGATCGTTCGTCACGCGACTATTGGAAGGAAGCTAAGGCGAACCGTGAAGCGATTCTCGCAGCAGTCGATGAGACATGCGAAGAGATCAGGGCGCGGATCAGCGCAGTCATCGTAACCGGCTAACAATTCGTCCAAGCTGACGCTGCTTCGCGGCGCGGCCTACTCAGGTATTGAAGGTCGATGTCCGCTTCTGGCCGAAAGCAGAACTTGACTACCGACCCTCGCTGCGGGGGCAAGACGCCCTGACGTCCTCCCCTGAGTAGGACCGACCGAAACTGGAAAATTCGGCGTTAGGGGTTGAGGGCGAACCGGGCCGCGAACTCGACTGTGTCCGCTTTCACAATCGCAGTACGATGGAAAGCGAACAAAAACAGCTAGTTAGGATTCTGGGGGTACGGATTTGCAGTTGACGGAGTGGACAGAATTGTGTATCCCATTCTACGTGTCTAAACGAGGGCACGCTGGTGGTCGAGGCTGGTCCACAGTTTAACCCGCGAAAGATCGGCGGCGCTGAGTTCCGCCGCTCGAATGTCTTCGTGGCGTGGTCGGCCAAGAGCAATCGTCACGTCCACCTGATAGGCCCGAGCCAGTACGACGCGTGGCTGTTGATCGAGTTCGATCCCGATATTGCCTGGTTCTGCGAGCGACCTCCTATCTTCATCGATCTGCTACCCCTAGAGGGCAAGCGGCGCGCTCTAGACTTCTGGCTGAAGCGGCAATCAGGCCGGCAAGCCGGTGTCGTGTTGTACGACATAAGGTCGACCCGCGATAAGGCTCTTAGCCCCGACCTCCTGAAGCGGTCGATCGAAGGATCCAAGTTGACATGCGAGGTATGGCAGGCTGCCGATCTGCAAAGTCGAGCCACGTACGTCCGGAACCTAAAACAGCTGCAACCTTTCGTCGCCATGGAGCACAGTTCGGACGAGGAAATTGAAGTTGCTGTGGTGGCTCACCTGAAAAAGGTTCGGACGGCTAGTTGGTCGGAGTTGACCAGATTGTTTGCGTCTCGATTTGAGGGATACGTCAACACGGAACTAGCTCGTCTCATCCACCGTGGGCTGGTGAAAGCCGATCTATATGAACACCCGTTAGCGTCTACTACGGTGCTGCGTCTCCCATGAGCATAGCGGAGCGACTGGCCCTCGCACCCGAGTTGCGGGACACGAGCAACTGGGATCGGCCTCGTGATTCGGACGTACCTGAAGATTCCGTCAGAGAATATCATAGAAGAAAGAATAGCCTGACAGCGTACTTGAACGGCGCCTCCTTCGCGACTATCAAGAGGGACTATGGCTACAGTAAGAGTCAAGTCTACAGGATGCTAAATCGATGCTTGGCGACACGACCAAGCGGCGTGATGTACGGCTTTTTTGCGCTCATTCCCGGATTGACGATCTCCGCTTACAAGCGCACGGCACCCGTTAACCCCAAGTTCGCAGGACAGCGAAGGGGCTTTGCAGGGGCCTTTATGCATCTGTTGGCGGAGCACGAGGAATTGTACGGCTACGTCGAAAAACATGTTCGTAAAGCGGCAGGGAGATCTTCATCTGTTCTTGCCAAGGCAATCCGTGTCGAATTTCTCAAGAAGTGCGCGAAGTTCCGCGCCCCGAATCAGTATCCCTTCAATACTGAAGACCAAGGTGCCCGCGCTCTAGTTCGGTTTATCGAGCGAATGCGACAGGAGCAATGCGCAATCGAAGCTAGCGCTGAGGGCGAAGCCGCCCTGGAGCAGCCGCTCACGGGGCAGCCATCGGGTGCGCAGCAGTTGCGCCCATTCGAGGAGATAGAGCATGACGGTCACAATGGGGATTTCTATTTTGTCATTAAGACTCCCGGCCTGCGGGGAGAATGGATTTACACGACACCCATGCGACTGTGGCTCCTGATAGCTGTCGATCGAGCAAGTCGAGCGATTCTGGGTTATTCGTATCGACTGGGAAGTACCAACTACCCGGCGATCTCTGTAATGCGTTCTTTCGCTCATGCACTCGTTCCGTGGGAGCCAAAGGCTCTAACGCTGCCGCATCTCAGGTACAAAGACGGCGCAGGCTTTCCATCGGGCGTTGCCCCTCAAGCTAGAGGTCGACTCATAGATCTCGTCTGCTTAGACGGAGCTAAAGCTAATACTGCGAATTTCACGATGGGCGGACTGACCACGGCGATCGGCGCTACCGTAAATTATGGCCGCGTGCGATTTCCAATTGCGCGCCCATTCGTAGAGCGATTGAATCAAACACTCGAGACGCATGGATTTCGACGACTTCCGATAGGCTTCGATCCTAAAGCTCCAGCAGAAGAAAGAAAGCGCGCTTTGAAAGCCGCCAGCGAGCACGCGGTGACCATCGAAGAGCTTGAGCAAATCATCGACGTGATGCTCGCAAACTACAATTCCGATCCGCACGAGAGTTTAGTGAACCGCAGTCCCAACGAGTATATTCGGATGTGGGACGACCACGCGGCTTCACCGTTAAGACGCGTCGCTAACCCGGAGGAGTTGGCACGAAGATTGCTTCGAGTTGAGTTGATTAAGACAATTAGAGGTGGCGGAAGCTCGCACCGCGCGCCGTACGTTGAGCTATGGGGTGCTCGTTACACAAATGACGTGCTGCGAAAGGTGACCGATTCGATAGGCAAGAAGGTGCGTCTCGTTGTCGATGTGGACGGAGACATCCGACTGGTACGTGCCTACCTGAGGAGAGGCGGGAAAGAGTTCCCGCTAGGAATTCTAAAGGCAGGACCGCCATGGCATTTGACTCCCCACACTCTCGAGCAACGACAGATCGTGCGTCGCGCCAGAAGAACAGGGAAGCTTGTTGCCAAGCCTGGAAGCGACATGCTTCAGACGTTTAAAGAGATTCAGCAGCGTGAGGCAGAAGATCGCAAGTCAGCTACGAACCAACTCGTCAAAGCTGGAAGGATCGGGGAGCCTCAGAAGCTCAACCGAGAACTAGATGCTAAGGCGCGAGTACCAGAGAAGAATTGGATCAAGATCAAGTAGCGCGGAGGGCTTGTTATGCATCCGGTGGAGCTCGATACTTATGTCATGCCAACCAATGCGTTGGAGAATTTCATCAACGTGGTCGTCGGCTGGATTAATTCAAACGTAGTCGGCGCCCTCGTACCTGGGTTGCAACGGATAGGAAAGAGCTGGGCGGTAGATTATTTCGCATCGAATTACCGACAGTGGCTCGGGAACTCCGTTGGCGTGGTTTCGGCGGAAGTTCTTTTTCACAAGGCCGGTATCTCCGAAGGGGCCTTCTGGGGAGATTTGCTTAGTTCAATGGGGCGTCCAACTACGAAGCGCAGCCCTGAGGACAGGCGGAAATTGTTTGTGGGTCGTTTGGTCGAGGTGGGAGCGCGTTCCGAGAAGAAGAAGGTCGTTATTTTCCTTGACGAGGCGCAGTTGCTAGACGATGCCCTCTTCAAGCTGCTGATTGGGGTTCACAACGAGTTATGGCGCACATATCGTATAAAGTGCGTTTGGATCCTCGTGGGTCAGCCTGAGCTCGATACAATAGTTACTACCTTCATCTCCGAAGGTAAGAGGCAGATTGTCGGCCGCTTCATGGCTGACACGTACGCGTTTCAGCCGCTTACCGGCATCACGGACTTTAAGGCTGCGGTGGATTGTTACGACCTGCACCTGCATTACCCCGCCGGCGGCCCGTCGTTCACGGCGCACTTCGCGCCTTTGCCTTGGGAGGCGGGCTACCGATTGTCCTCCGACGCACAGATGATCTATGAACGCATCGTTCAAGCCCGCTTGGATAACGGACTGCCTGAGGGTCAGGGAATGACCATGCAGGGCTTTACGACGTTATTGAATTCCATTCTGATAAACCTGCTTCCCAATCTGCAGGTAGGGGATAAGTTGCAAGACAAAGACGTCGACCAATCAATTGTTGCGACGAACTGCATGATTTTCGAGCAACAAGAGGCGTTGTTGGCGACTGCATCAGTGCATTGACCTCCTCCTGGGAGTTCGTGAGGTGCTTAGCCCGAATTTGCAGTGCGGTGTGCTGCGATCGCTCTGACCTCAACTTATGCTTGGGCGCTCTCTCAGCAGCGACTCCTCCAGTGTGGGAACAGACCAAAACGAGTCTTGCAATCCGCTAATGCCATAGGCAAAGCCGCGGGACAGTGCGGTATCCGGCCTGGGTTCTCGGGGTACAAAGGAGCAGTTGGTCCACCCGCCTTTGCTGACACCGCGTGCGCGCTTGACCAGTTCCTCAGCGATTGCCCGCCGGATGAGTTCGTCGGTTCGCTGCCACTGCAGCGCCAAGGAAGCCCCGTGCCTCACTGACGCCCATCCGCAATAGCGCCACTGACCAATGCTCAATCCTTGAACACAAGAGAACGCGCGCCCGACATCCAGGGCCCACTCCCCAGGAAAGCGGTGTCGAATCAATTGCGATGCCAGAAACCGCTCGGCCTCTGCTCGACCTAGGTTTTGCCACAGCCGTATGACCGCACCACCCGTTAGCGGCTGTAAGGCTACCTCCGCAAAGTAGTCCTCCAGGGCTTCTCCCAGTCGCGAGGGCTCGTACACATCCCACATCAGTCGCCACTGAAAGCCTTCAATCGGGGTGGTGCGGGTGTCGGACGCAACCGTCCATCTCCGCAGGCCTTCCGGAGCTCCAATGATCCCGAGGCGACCTAGATCATCCAGCAGCGCGATCGTCAGGTCCACGGAAGGCGCCACCGGGATGCGTTCGGTCTGGGCCGCCAGCAGGGCCCACAGCTGCAGGCTGGCGACAGGGCCCAGTTCTTCAAGGGAGCGCGGAGTGGACGCGCGCATCAAATGGGCCTGTAGGTTGAGGGGGCACTAAGAATAACTTAGTATGCAAGCCGCGAAAACTTCGCCAATCTGTCGCCCATGGGGGGCACAGTGGCGAAACAGGCAGCACCACCTTCGGTTTTTGCGCGGCGGCTGGCCGAGGCCCGGCAGCGGGCGGGCCTGTCGCAACGCGATCTGGGGTTGCTTGCCGGCATGGAGCCGTCCGTGGCCTCTCCCCGCATCAACCAGTACGAGCATGGCAAGCACGAGCCCCGGGGCGAGACGCTCCAGCGACTGGCCGAGGCCTTGGGCGTGCCTGCGGCGTATCTGCTTACGGACGACGAGTTGCTGGCCCGGCTCCTGCTCCAGTGGAAGGACCTCACCGTGCGCCAAAAGAAGCAGGTGCTCAAGGATGTGGAGGCGGCCCTGGCCGCCAAGGGCTGACCAGCGGGCAGGGCGCCGACATGCCAGAGCAGCACGTGCGATGCCCGCGATTTCGACCGGTACCCGCGATAAGGGGCCGTTATCGAGGGTGGGCGGGCTGGATTGCCAACCCGAGCGGATGTTCAGTTGGGGCATCACGCCCTACCTCTGTCTTCTTCGAGAAGCGGCGCTTGTCCTGAGAGCAGATAACATGACTGCTGGGCGGGATCGATGCAGCAGCGCAGCAACCAGGCTGCGTCGAGGCGTAAACCTAGGGAGCCCCAAGAATGGCTGGCCAGTCAGGCTGCAATATCAACTGTGCCACTTCAGTGGGTGCCTCGCTCAACCAGCGGTGTGCATGCGAAGTAGTCGACGTCTTGCGGCTGCACGAGTCGATCCGGGCCGCCTTCTCGGAGTCCATGTCTGACCCGGCCGTTCACGCACATCTGTTCTCTCGGTACGCCCTGTTCGTCGACCGTGCGGCGTTGGACGCCATGGGGCGAGTCGCGGCGGCGCTCTTCGAAGTTGCAGAGAATCCACGATACCGCGAGCGCGTCCTGCAATGGGCCCCCGACATCGCAACCCATTACCCGGGTTCGGCGG
Source organism: Novilysobacter selenitireducens (assembly GCF_020026895.1). GTDB lineage: Bacteria > Pseudomonadota > Gammaproteobacteria > Xanthomonadales > Xanthomonadaceae > Lysobacter_C > Lysobacter_C selenitireducens. The sequence continues at coordinate 492,629 of NZ_JAINZW010000002.1, read as the reverse complement.
GTGGCGTCCTGGGGCTGGACTTTCACCTGACCGTCGACGGCCCGCGGTTGATCGAGGTCAACACCAATCCAGGCGGGCTGCTCCTCAATGCCGTGCTGCTCGATGCCGTGAGATCTTGCGCGCCGGCTGCGTGGACCACCTGGACCACGGCGACGGAGGCCCATAGCGCGGCTGTAGCCGCCTGGCTTGACGATGCCCGGCAGCAGTCGGGCCGCGCGCCGTCCCGTGTGGCCATCGTGGACAGCGCCCCGCGGGAGCAGTTCCTCTACCCCGAGTTCGAGCTGTACGCGGACGCATTCCGGGAGCACGGCGTGGACTGCGTGATACGCGCGCCCGAGGATCTGAGGTTCGGCCCGGAGGGGCTTGCAGATGCCGACGGCCCGATCGACATGGTCTACAACCGGTTGACCGATTTCGCGCTTGAGGAAGCTTCGCATGCGGACCTTCGTCAGGCTTATCTCGCAGGGGACGTCGCACTCACCCCGCATCCGCGTGCGCACGCGCTGTTCGCCGACAAGCGCAACCTGGCGGTGCTTGGAGACGCGGCTTTGCTCGGCGGGTTTGGGGTCGATGCGGGTTCGACAGCCCTGCTGGCCGAGGTGATCCCGACAACGGTTGAAGTCGTCCCCCGAAACCGGGATGCACTGTGGGCAGCACGCAACGGCTACTTCTTCAAGCCTGCAGCAGGGTTCGGCAGCCGTGGCAGCTATCGGGGCGACAAGCTCACGCGGCGAACGTGGGAGTCGATGGCGTCGGCGACCTACATCGCACAGGCCTTCGCGCCACCGAGCATGCGGATCGTGCATGGGGGCCAGTCCCTCAAGGCGGATGTGCGCTGCTTCGCGTCCGAGGCGGGTGTGCTGTTGTTCGCGGCCCGGCTTTATCAGGGCCAGACTACGAACATGCGCACCCCAGGTGGTGGATTCGCAGCGGTGCTCACGACGCCACTGATCGGCGAGTAATCCTGGCTGGGGCCGCCCTGGCGGTATGCCGTGGACTACAGCCAGGCCAATGCTGATTCGGCCAGCTCGCGTTCCTCATCGATCGCGACGTTCCAGATGGCCGGCCCGCTCGCGGCATCGATCCGCGTGGCCCCAGCATCGTTGTCGTCAGGTGCCAGCGCCAGGCCAAGCCAGCCCAAGCGCGCGATGATCCGCGCCCGCAGACCCGGCGCGCGGTGGCCGATGCCGCCGGAAAAGACGACATGGTCGAGTCCGCCGATTCCCGTGGCCATGGCCGCGATGGACTGCGCGATCCGGACTGCGAAGAGGTCCACGGCAAGCTGGGCCTGCGGGCCCGGATCGGCAAGCAGCACGCGCATATCGCCGTGCCCGGCGATGCCGGCAAGACCTGCAGTGCGGGACAAACCGTCCTCAATCGCTTGCGCGTCCAGCCGTTCGTGCCTGAGCAGGTACAGCAACGCACCGGGATCGAGATCCCCGGAGCGGGTAGGGCTCGGGATTCCCCCCAGCGGAGTGAGCGCCATGGTGGTGTCGCGGCTCCGACCGTCCTCGACGGCGCAGACGCTGCAACCACCCCCCAGATGCGCGAAGACGGCGCGGCTCCGCAGGATTCCGGCGTCCTGGCTGGCCACGACTCGCAGTGCAGAGGCGAAGGCGAGTCCGTGGAAACCGTAGCGGCGGACGCCCAGCGCATCCCATGCTTCGGGGATGGGCAGGCGCTGGCTCCAGGGTGCGAGTGTCACGTGGAAGTCCGTGTCGAAGGCCACGCCCTGGCGGGCTTGCGGCCAACGCAGGCGCGCGGCACGCGCGAACGCGAGGGCGACCGGCTGGTGCAAGGGTGCGAATGGCACCAAGGCATCCAGTTTCGCAAGTACATCTTCGTCGAGCTCGCTGGCGTTGCGCAGGTCGCCGCCATGTACGATTCGGTGGACCACCACGTCGGGGCCGGGCGCCGGTATCGACAATATTTCGAGCAGGGTGGCAAGTCGCTCTTGCGCATCCGCGCCGACGGCAATCTCGGCCCGGGAGCGCTCCACGACGCGTGGCTGCGCGCCTGGCCCCTCAGCGTGCAACAGATAGCACGCGCCCTTGAGGGTGGACGAGCCAACGTTGAGTGCCAGAAGCCGGCGCGTGGTCATAGGTGTCGCCAGTTCATGTTCATGGGGACCGTACCGCCCGGCGCAACAGCTGCGCATTGATCGCCACCACGATGGTGCTCAGCGACATGAGCACTGCACCAAGCGCGGGTTGCAGCATGATCCCCCATGCAGCGAGAACGCCGGCAGCGAGCGGGATGGCGACGATGTTGTACCCGGCGGCCCACCACAGGTTCTGGATCATCTTGCGATAGGTCGCCTTGCTCAATGCAATGATCGCAGGGACGTCGCGCGGGTCGCTGCGCACAAGTACGACGTCGCCAGCCTCGACCGCGACATCCGTCCCTGTGCCGATGGCGATGCCGACGTCGGCTGTGAGCAGCGCCGGCGCGTCATTGACGCCGTCGCCCACCATCGCGACGCGCTTCCCTTGGGCCTGCAGTTCCTCGATCTTTGCCACCTTGTCCTCTGGCAGGACCTCGGCGAAGACGGTGTCGATATTGAGCTCCTTCCCGACCGCATTGCCGACTGCGGTGGAATCACCAGTCAGCAGCACAACCTCCAGTCCGTTGTCGTGCAGACGCTTGACCGCATCGAACGATTCGGGACGGATGGCGTCAGCGATCGCGAACACGGCGAGCACCCGGTCGCCTTCCACCAGATAGGTTGCAGACTGCCCGTCAGCTGCCGCTGATTCGGCGGCCCGGCGAAGCGTCTCCGGCGGCTCAACCGCGAGCATTCTCAGGAGCGCTGGCCCGCCAACGTGAAGCAAGCGCTCCTCGACGACTGCGCGTACGCCGCGCCCCGGCATGGACTTGAAGTCCTGCGACATCGGAACGTCGATGCCACGTTCATTTGCGCTGGTCATCAATGCCTGCGCGATAGGATGCTCGGCATCGCGCTGGACGGACGCAGCCACGCGAAGCACCTCGTCGTCGGTGAATCCCTCGGCGGCGGTGGTCTTCACGACGCGGTGCGAACCAAGGGTGAGCGTGCCTGTCTTGTCGAACACGACCGTGTTCAGCAGACGGGCCTCTTCGAGGCCGCGTCGATCGCGCACGAGAAGACCGTTCCGAGCGCCAATCGTGGTCGAGATGGCGGTCACCAGCGGGATGGCCAGGCCCAGCGCATGGGGGCAGGCGATCACGAGCACGGTCACTACGCGCTCGATCGTAAAGCTCCACGGTCGACCGAGGAGTGGCCAGACGATGGCGGTGACGGCGGCGGAGACGATGGCGATGATCGTGAGGTAGAACGCCGCCCGGTCGGCCAGGGCCTGGGCTCGCGAGCGCGACGTTTGGGCCTGCTCGACGAGCCGCATGATGCCCGCGAGCGCGGTCTCGTCGCCGGTCCCTGTCACTTCGACACGCAGCGAGCCCTGTCCGTTGACGGTACCGGCGATTACGCGGTCGCCCGCCGCCTTGTCCATCGGCTTGGACTCACCGGTGATCATCGCTTCGTTGACGGCGCTGGTCCCTTCCTTCACGACGCCGTCGGCGGGGATGCTCGCGCCAGGTCTGATGAGCAGCAGGTCACCCCGTGTCAGCTCTGCGACTGGGACTTCCTTCGTGGTACCGGACTCATCCAACCGCACCGCCATGTCCGGCAGCAGCTTCGCCAGCTCCTTGAGAGCGCCCTGTGCCTGGTTGATCGAACGCATCTCGATCCAGTGGCCAAGCAGCATGATGGCCACCAGCGTCGCCAGCTCCCACCACAGGTCCAATCCCTCGACAACGCCGAGCGTGACCAGCGCGCTGTAAAGGAAGGCAACGGTGATCGCCAGCGAGATCAGCGTCATCATGCCCGGCAGGCGATTTCGCAGCTCGTGGTATCCGCCGCGGAGGAACGGCCAGCCGCCGTAGAAGTACACGATCGTGCCGAACACCGCCGGGATGAAGGCCGATCCCGGGAACCGTGGTGCGGTGTAGTCGAACCAGTGCTGGATCATCCCGCTCCAGACCACGGTGGGGGTGGTCAGCAGCAGCGTGAGCCAGAACTTGTCGCGGAAGCTCGCCACACTGTGGCCGGCATGCTTATCGTGCCCGGCATGGACGTCGCCATCGGCGCCCTTGGTGGGATGCGGCGGTCCCTCGCCATGCGCCTGATGATTGTGTTGATGGTGGTGTTGTTTCATGGATCTTTTCTCAAGGCCGCACTGATTCAATGATGCATCACCGGTGAGATGGATTAACCGGCGGACCGACTTCGCGCTCTCCGAATCAGCGTGCGCACGCCCAGCACCGCTTGACGTGCAAAGCCGGTGTCTGTTGATCGGCCAGGCTCTGCCGGGCGCCAGACGACGTCGGTGCGCACTCGGGGCTCTGGATTTGCGGCGATGCTCAAGGCCCACTAGCGATGAGCATGGGTTATCCACAGGACAGATCGGCCGAACGCCATGGCCGTCATTGGCCAGGGTCAACCACGTCGGGTCATGTCCATACGCCCGGTCAGACGGCGTGGCGAGCCGCGGTCCGGCGCGACGCCAGCGCGATGTAGACCATGACGCTGAGCAAGGCGGCATAGAAGCACCAGACCGAGATGAACCAGCGCGCATACACCAGATAGGTGAACCCCGCCGATGCCAGTGCCAGCACGCCGAACCAGCGGATCACCGGCTGGCTCGACATGCCCAGCCCGACCGTCGTCGCGGCAAGGTACAGCGTCAGCGATATCGGCAGGAAGAAGTGTGGCGATCGGTACGCGAGGTGGCCTCCGGTGGGGACCACCTCGATCGGCGTGGCGACCATGCCGAAGAGCAGGAACAGGGCGCTCAGAAAGCCCGCGACACCAAGCAGCGCCAACACGTGGCGCCGCCACGGCACAGGCTCCAGTGCACGCACCGCCCAGGGGATGAAGACGGGCCAGACCAGGTGGGAGAAGACCGAATAGACCTGTGTTGCCCAGGCGCGCAGGGTGGGTGCGTCCCACGGGTAACTCATCCATACCAGGCCTTCCGTCGCCTGCTGGGCAGCGAACAGGAGCGGGATCAGGGCGAACATGCGTTCGCCGGGCGTGTGCGCGGCCCGCAGCGCAAGCACGCCGATGCCGGTGAGTGCGACGCTGGCGGTGAAACTGGCCGTGGCGGAAAAGCACATGGTGACCTCCTGTCAGCGGGGCGCGACGTAGCCGCCTGGCACGCCGTCGCGGGAAAGGACAAGCTGCCAGAGTTGCGCGTTGCGGCTGCGGAACGCGGCCATGCTGGCGTGCAGGTAATAGCGCCACATGCGGCGGAAACGTTCGTCGTAGCGGGCCGGCAACCGTGACCAGGCAGCTTCGATGTTGCGGCGCCAGGCCTGCAGCGTCCGGTCGTAGTCGGCACCGAAGTTGTGCCAATCCTCGTGCACGAACAGACCCTCGCTCGCGGCCGTTATCTGAGCCGCTGAGGGCAGCATCGAATTGGGAAAGATGTAGCGCTCGATCCATGGGTCGGTGCGGTCGGTCGACCGGTTGGTGCCGATCGTGTGCAGCAGCGTGAGGCCATGCGGCCGCAGGCAGCGGTGCACGGTTTCGAAGTAGGCGCGGTAGTTGCGTACGCCCACGTGCTCGAACATGCCGACGGAAAACACTCGGTCGAACTCGCCTCCCACATCGTGGTAGTCCTGCACGCGGATCTCGACGGGAAACCCGGCACAACGCTCGCGCGCGAAGTCCGCCTGCTCCCTGGAGATGGTCAGGCCCACACCGCTGACGCCGTAGTGCTCGGCGAAGTGGCGCAGGGCCTCGCCCCAGCCGCAGCCGATGTCGAGCACACGCATGCCCGGCGCGAGCTGCAGCTTGCGCGCGATCAGGTCGAGCTTGGCGACCTGTGCGGCGTCGAGCTCGGTCGCCTCGCTCCAGTACGCGCAGCTGTAGACCAGGCGCGCGCCGAGCATGGCGCGGTAGAGATCGTTGCCCAGGTCGTAATGGCGCTCGCCGACCTCGAAGGCGCGCCGGCCGCGCTGGCGATTGAACAGCCGCGCACGCAGGGCGTGCCAGCGGTCGGCCCAGCCGATGACGGCCTCATCCAGCCGCGCACGCAGCAGGCGCGTGAGCATCTGGTCCAGCGCCTCGCAGTCCCAGGCGCCATCCATGTAGGCCTCGCCGAGCGCGAGCGAGCCGTTCCGCAGCAGGCGGGGAAACACGCCGGGATCGTGGACGCGCATGTCCCAGGGGCGCGGCCCGTCGACAAGCACGTCGGCGCGTGCAAGGACAGTGGCGACGGCCGCCTGGCCAGGGACCGGACGGCGCGTCGGCGGCGTGGCATGGGGGACGTTGCCGGGCGGCGCAGCGCGGTCGGCAGCAGGAAGAGTGGTCTGGGACATGGTCATCGCTCCTGAGTCGATACGGAAAGTGGAAGCCCGGCCGGTGCGCGGCGTCGTGCAAGCGCGAGCATGGCCGCGGCAAGCAGGATCAAGAGGAGGGTGGCCAGCACAATCTTTCCGGCAAGGGTGACGGCGAACGCGAAACCGCCGGCAAGACTGCCAAGCGCCTGGCCGGCACCCGTGAACGAAGCGCGCCACCCCAGGCTGGTGGCCTCGGCGGCCCCCGCGGCTCGGGAGGTCCAGTAGACGAGCGCCGGCTGCAGCACGCCGCTACCTGCCGCCACGAGGACCAGGCCGAGCGCACCCGGCCACCTGCCGCCGAGCCAGGCGAGCAATGCGAGGCCGGCAGCGGTGGCGACAAACGAGGGCGCCACCCAGTTGAATGCGCGCAACGGGTCGTGACGCGGACGGAACACGAGCGACTGGGCGAGCAGCATCACCACGCCGCAGCCGGTGAACATGAAGCCGAGTTCGCGCGCCGACAGACCATCCGCGCCCCCCTGCGTCGCAAGTCCCACTTCATAGACACTCATTGCCGCAGCCGCCAGTGCGGCCAGCAGAAGCAGCACGACGACGTCGCGATGGCGCGTGGGCGAACCCGGACCGGCCACGACGATGGTGGCTGACCCGGTCGCCGGCCGCTGCGCCGCGGCTGCCAGCACGAGCACGGCGGCGCCGACCAGGACCGGGCCGACCAGGCTGTCGTCAGCCGCTACAACGCCGCCCACGCCCGGGCCGAACAAACTGCCGACCAGCGCGGCGCGGGTCAGGTCCGACAGGCGCTGCGAGCGGTCGCCCTCGCTGCCAGCGGCGCGCGAAGCGGCGGTCTGCAGGGCCGGGAGTGCGGCGCCTGCGAAGATGCCCTGCAGGCCGCGCGCCAACAGCAGCACCGTCGTTTCCGAAGACCAGAGGAGCATGATCATCGCCGCGGCCTGGCCGAGCAGGCTGAAGCGCACGAGCAGGTGTGCCGGGAGTTGTCGACAGACCCGTACCCAGATCGGTGCCGTCACCACCATGGCGGCGCTGTAGACCGCCATCAACTCGGCGATCGCGCGCGCCGGCGAAGGCGACGAAGCCACCACCGTGGGCAGGACCGGCAGCACCACGCCGTAGGCGAGCGCGACCGCTGCGCTCGCCGCCAACCCCGGCCGCGCGCTCGCGATGCCGACGGGTTCGCGTCCGGCCATCACGCGATCGCCTCGGCGCGGACGGCTTCCGGCCGCACCGCTTCGCAGAGGGCGTCGATTACCCCATGGCAGGCGCCCGGATCGCGCAGCCACGGATGATGGTCGGCATCCAGCGTCACATGGCGCCAGCGCGGGAAACGCGCCGCCAGCTCGGTCACGCGCGCAGGCGGTGCCGTCGCATCACGCAGGCCGTGCACACACGTCACCGGCAGGTCCGGTGGCAGAGCGGCCGCGTCGCCCCGCACGTCGTGCTGGTAGAGCACCTCCCACAGTGACGTGGTGGACGAGGCCATGTTGTGCAGCACCAGGTCGCGCGCGACTTCGGCCGGAACGTTGCGCACCAGGTAAGGCAGCCAACGGCCCGCCACGCGGCGAGTGACCAGGCACGCGAGCGCGGTCGCCAGCATGTTCGTGTAGACCCAGCCACCGCGCTGACTGGCGAACCATTCGATCGCGCCAGCGCGCGAGCCGTAGTCGGGCAGGCTGAACAAGCACAGCGCCTGGACCCGGTCGGGGTGGCGCGCGGCCAAGGCGAGCGCCAGCGCCGCGCCGAGCGAATGGCCGACGAGGACCCGCGGCGGGCCGGCCTGGAGGGTGCGTGCGAGCGCGTCGACGTGCCGCTCGACCGTGTAGCGGCACCAGGGCCGGGGCGAGTGCCCGAACCCGTAGAGATCGACCAGTTCGGTCTGCGCATGCCGGAACGCCGGTGCCACCGGCGTCGAGGTCCAGTAGCGCGTGGTGCCACCCAGGCCCGGCAGGAACGTCACCCGTAGCGACCCCCGGCCGAGAGACTCCACATGCAGGCGCTCGGGTCGATCGGGATGTGCCGGGTCGGCGAAGCCTGGCAGCGGGGTCATGGACCGTGCGCCAGCGTATAGGTGAAGCGGGCGACGATCGGCGCGGGCTCGCTAGGCACGCGCACGGTGGTGGTGAAGACGTAGCGCCCCGGGCTTGGCAGTACGAACACGGCGCCGTGGCTCATCGAGTCGTTGATCGTCATCGGCGCGAGCGTGCGGCTCACCGTCTGCCCGGCGATCGGCACGGTCGCCACGACCTGCACGTTTGTCGGACGCACCCCGTCGCGCATGCGCTCGACGACGACCAGCAGGTGATGTTCGCGCGCATAGTCCCCGCGCGGCAATCCGTGCGCGTCGCGCGGACCGGGGCTGTGGGTTCCGATCGAGGGCGCAGCAATCGCGCTGGGCACCATGCCGAAATACAGCGTGTATCCATCGATATGCTGGACTGGACCCGCCATGGGCGCCTCGGTGGCGGACGCGCTGCCGACGGCCAGGGACAGCATGCCGACGAGGGACAGGACAAGGCGACGTTTCATGGCGGTTCCTCCGGACATCAGTGGCGTTGTTGCGCTTACAGGTGGCCTGATCGCCCTATGGCAACGACGAGCCGCAGCGACAGGAGCGCTGCGCCGGCGAACGCGATGACGGACAGCCATGGCAGATGTCCGGCCAGCAGCGGACCGGTGCTGTGCAGGGCGAGCAGGGAGCCGCTGACGTAGAGGCCCAGGGTGACCAGGGCCAGCGCCAGCCGGTTGCCGGTGCGCGCGAGCGCCTCGTGCGTGGGAGCCAGGCCGTGGTGGTGCACCGAGAACGCGGGCCGTCCGTCGCTCAGCTGTGCCTGCCGCAACAGATCGGTGGCGATCTGCGGCAGCTGGCGGGCGGTGCGTGCCAGCCGCATCGCGAGCGGTCGGCCCGCGGGTCGGCTGGCGTCGACGATCGCCATGACGTCGGCTGCCCGCGCCGACAGCGTGCCCAGCAGGTCCATGTCCGGATCCAGTGCCCGCAGCGTGTTCTCGACCAAGAACAACGTGCGGATCAGGGCCAACAGGTGGGCGGGTAGCCGGAACCCAGCGCCCTGCCCAATGCGTGCCACGCGCCAGATCGCCTCGGCAATGGACCATTCCGCCAGCGGGCGGCTGGCCATCTCGGCCAGGATCAGGTGGATCTCTCGCACATGTGAGCGTCGCTCGACCTGTGGCGGGAAGAAACCCAGGGCGATTGCCGCATCCAGCACGCCCTCGGCGTCGTCGGCCGCGATGGCCTCGACCATGCCGCCAAGCGCGAGGCGGGATGCCGGGTCGAGCACGCCGATCGAGCCGAAGTCGTGCAGGCACAGGCGACCGTCGTCGAAGAAGAACAGGTTCCCCGGGTGCGGGTCGGCATGGAACACGCCGGCGCCGAAGAGCTGATGCACGTAGGCATCGAGCAGCGCGCTCGCCATCGCGGGAGCGGCCGCTGTCCCATAGGCGGCGTCCAGGCGGATGCCGTGGCTTCGATCCTGGACCAGCACGTCGCGGGTGGCGTACGGCTCGACGACGTGCGGCTGGGTGATGCCGGGCAGCGCATCAAGCACCCTGGCCATGCGACGCATGTTCTGTGCTTCGTGGCGCATGTCGATCTCGTCGCGCAGGAATGCGCCCAGTTCGTCGACGAGCTCGAGCGGGCGGTGCCGCGTGAGCGGCGGCCACAGCCACTGGGCCACGCGCACCGTGCGCCGCAGGAGCCGCAGGTCGGCCTGCACCTGGGCATGGATACCGGGGCGGGTGATCTTGACGACCACATCGCGACCATCCTGCATGCGCGCCGGATGGATCTGGGCCACCGACGCCGCGGCCAACGGCTTGTCATCGAAGCTTGCGAAGAGCGCGTCCACCGGCGCGCCGAACGCCTGTTCAACCATGCGTCTCGCCTCGTCCGCCGGAAACGCCGGCACGTCACTGTGCAAGCGTGACAACGCCTCGCGATAAGGCGCCGGCAGCAGGTCCCAGCGCAGGCTCAAGCCCTGGCCCAGCTTGACGAAGGTGGTTCCCAGTTCCACCAAGGTCGTGCTGATGTACGCGGGCAGTCGTTCGGGTGCGCGCCGGCGCAGGCGCAGCACGGCGACCCCGAGCTTCAGTCCGGCCCAGGCGATCTGCCCTCCGCGCCGCACCGTGCCCGCCATCAGCGCGCGGTCCTGGCCGGCCGGCTCACGATGCCTGTCCCGTTTCCGGGCGCAGGACGGTGGCCGGATCGCCGCGACCATCCACTGCCGCCAGCTCCGCTTCGGACAACAGGCTGCCACGGGACTCGCCGAGGACGCCCGCGGCCGCGTCGACCACGTGCGCCCAGGTGCTGCGGTTGGCGAACAGCAGGCCGGGCACGTCCAGCGTGCCGCCGCGGTTGACGAAGCCCAGCGCCGCGGTGGTGGCCGGGCCGGTGTCGAGCCGGCGCAGGGCGCCGAGGAAGGGTTCGGGGCGGGTGTGGGTGACGAATACGCGCGGTCGGCCCACCGGGAACAGCGCCTGGACCGCGCTGTCGGAGTGCACGTACCGCGCCTCCTCCGGATCGCGCGGCGCGCGGAACCGGCCGGGCTCGCCGAGATAGACGATCGCGGCCGACACCCCGCGTTCGGCCAGGCGCGCCTGCGCGCGACGCACTTCCTGCAGCTGGTACGCGCCGGTGGCCACCAGCAGGATCGCCGCCGTCGCCGGATCGCCGGCCAGGCAGGTTGCGCCGGTCACGGCCAGCGCCTCGGCCTGCTGTGGCGTCAGCTCATGCGGCACCGGGCGCTTGGGGACGACCAGGGTGGTGACCGTGCCGCGTTGCGCGTAGGCGTGGGCGAGGGCCGCGGCGGCGCCATTGGCGTCCGGGGGAAACACCACGCGCGAAATGTCGGCCATTTCGCCCAGCAGCGCCTCGGCCATGGTCGGATCCTGATGCGACTGCTCGTTCTTCGCGTTCTCCCAGGTGTGGGAGGTCAGCACCAGGGGCACGCCCAGCCAGCCGGGCGGACGTCCCGCCTGCGCCTGATGGCGGGCGAAGATCAGCTCCTGGCGCACGGCGCCCAGCATCTTCGGTGCGAACGCCTCGTAGGTGACCACCAGGTTCAGCCCGCCCTTGTTGCCGAGTGCGGCGCAGACCACGGCTTCCTCGTTGAGCGCGGTGATGACCGCGCCGGTGGGCGATTCGGCGACGCCGGGCTCGGGCTCATGCACCCGGTGCTTCATCGCGTCCAGGGTGCGGTCGAGCTTGTTGCTGCGCAGCTCGTCGGGATTGCCCACGCGCACGCGTAGGCCCGGGTTCGCTTCGGCGATCGCGACGAACTGCTCGTCGAGCGCGGTCATCGGCGAGCTCTCGCCGCCGGCGTCGCGGTCGGCGATCGCTGGAACGCGGGGCGGGTCCACCTGGCGGTCGGCCAGCGCATGGTCGCGCTCGCGCACACGCTGCTGGAGATCGTGGCTGTTGAGTGCGGCAATGGCCTCATCGAGCTCGGACGCGGCCACGAACAGCGCCCCGGCGCCTTCATTGAAGAGCGCGCGTGCCTCGGCATCCTTCGCGGGATTCCCGGGAAGGGGCAGGTTGTGCGAGGCGTTGGTCCCGGCGCCGGGGAAGCCGAATCCCTTCACGGTTTCGGCGATGCCATAGGGCAGCCGCACGTCGATATCGGGGACCGCCGCGCCCGCTTGCAGGCGCGACTCCATCACGTGGATGCCCCACGCGATGCTGGCCGGATCGCGCCCGTCCAGGGCGATCGGATCAAAGCCGTTCAATCGCAGGTGCCGGTCCAACCATCGCTCGCCGCCCTGCTGGGTGATCTGACTGCGCTGTTCGATGCGCCGCCCGTTGAGGATGATGATCGGGCTGACCAGCCCGCTGTCCTCGGCACGCCACCAGCGCGGCGCCCAGTCGCTACCACGCTGTTCCTCGAACGCACCGTCGCTGAGGAAGGCCACCAGGCGTTCGTCCTTGAGCGGCGCATGCACGTACTGCAGTTCGGCGAAGCCGAGATAGCCGCCTTCCATCACGCCCCCGGCGGTGTGCGCATTGACGTGGGAGCCGAGGGGCGACGCCGGCGTTCCGTCCGGATTGAGGGTGTAGGCATAGAAGTCGCTTACGAACCGGCTCAGCCCTTCGCCGGTGCGGTCGTAACGTTCGGCGTGCCGGTCGGTCATGTTGCCAACCAGCACGTTCAGCGCGTCGATGGCGGCCACGCAGTGCCCCTGGCCCATCATCCACGCGCGGGTGACGCCATCCAGGGAATCCATCAGCAGGTAGCCGGCGTAGGCGGGCACCATGTTGAGGGACCCGCCGGTGTGGCCTTCAGGCGTGGTCTTGAAATCATCGACCTCCAGGGCCGCGCCGTCGGTACGAACGCGCTGGCTGTAGGTCATGTGCGCCACCAGCCACATGCCGGCGCTGGTGACGCGGTCGGCCGCGGCGAGCCGCTGCCATGCGGTGCCGGCATCCGGCGTGCGGCCCAGGGCGACCAGCTCGTGCACCATCTGGCGGACCCGGAGCTGGGTAAGCGGGTCATGTCGGATCACCCCGTAGCCGGCCGCCCAGTGGGCGAACGCGGGATCGGCCTGCCGGTGGGCGTCGGCGAGTTCAAGGATCCGCTGGCGCTCGGCGGCCGACAGCTGGTCGGCGGTGCAGCAGTTGAGATGCAGGTTCATGGGTCCTCCGGGGAATCGGTCGAAGCGGTCATCAGGGTCGATGCCGCGGCGGCGAGGTCCGCACCCAGCGCGATGGCGTTGGAGGGGTGGGAAATGGTGTCAGTGCTGACGATGCGGGCCAGGCCCGCCTCCTGCAGGCGGGCATAGGCGTCGCCTGCGAACACCGGATGGATGGCGACCAGCAACGGCGACGGCAACGACAACCGGCGCAGGTGTGCGAGGGTCTCCAGGATCGTGTGGCCGGACGACACGATGTCGTCGATCAGCACCGGAGTCCGACCAGCCACGGCTGCCGGGTCGGGCAGGCTGACGCGCACGTCGTAGTCGCCGTGCCGCTCCTTGGCCAGCACCTGGTAGGGCATGCCGGACAGGGCGGCGATGTCCGCTACCCACTGCTCGCTCTCGCTGTCAGGGCCGATCAGCACAGCGTCGGGGACGGTCTCAGCGATCCAGCGGGCCACGGCCGGCGTCGCCGATACGTGGACCGTCGGAATGCGGTAGAGCGACTGCAGGCGCTCGACGCGGTGCAGGTGCGGGTCCACGGTCACCAGCCAGTCGAAAGCCTCTTCGAGGAATTGCGCAAACAGCGGTGTACTGACCGCCTCGCCGCGATGGAAGCGGGTGTCCTGGCGCATATACCCCAGGTAGGGTGCGATGAGGCCGACCGAACGAGCCCCGAACTCGCGCGCGGTCCGGGCGGCGAAGCGCAACGGGAGGGCCGTGGCATCGGCGTTGCGCAGGCTGGCCAGGAGCGCCACATCGGCTCCGGCCAGTGCGTCGTCCAGGGTGACCAGCGACTCGCCATCTGGGAAGTGCCGCCAAGCCACGGGTGCAATGCGCGCCTGCAGGGGCTGGTTGATGTTGCCGGCCAACACTGCATCGGCCGGGAAGGGCATCAGCACACGGGTCATGGAACCTCTCCAAGCACAAAGGGTTGCAGCGTCGCGGCGTGCTCCAGGGCGTAGGCCAGTTCTCCCGGCGACTCCGCATGCAGGGTCATCATGGGCTGTCCGCGCTCGACCGTATCGCCGATCCGCAGACCGGTTTCGAGGCCGGCGGTGGGGGATGTCGGGGCGCCGGCCAGCTTGGCCAGTTTGGCCAGCCTGCGGTTGTCGATCGCCGCGATGCGGCCCGATGCAGGCGCCGGGACGTCGGCGGTGAACGCCGCCCGTGGCGGTTCGCGGAAGCCTCCCTGGGCCTCGCAGATCGCCAGGAACTTGGCCAGCGCCGCCCCGGAATCCAGCACGCCGCGCGCGCGCTCCAGTCCGGTGCCGGCGTTGCTGCCCGGTGCCATGTCCAGCAGCGCCGCGGACAGCGCAAGTGCGCGTTCGCGAAGGTCGGCGGGTGCATCGGCTGCGTTGCGCAGCACCTTGAGCACATCGTGCGCCTCGAGCGCCGGACCGATTCCCCGACCCACCGGCTGGGTGCCGTCGGAGCGATGGATGCCCAGCTGCAATCCAAGCGCAGCGGCGGTGTGTGCAAGCCGCGTGCCGAGGCTGTGGGCCGCGGCCTCACCTCGCACCTTGGCCGTCGGACCCACCGGCATGTCGATCAGGACGTGGGTGGAGCCCGCGGCTATCTTCTTCGACAGCACGCTGGCCACCAGTTGACCGTCGCTGTCGAAATCCAGCGGGCGCTGGACCCGGATCAGGATGTCGTCGGCCGGGCTCAGGCGCACGTTGCCACCCCACACGATGCAGCCGCCCTCGCGCTCCACCACCCGCCGCATCGCCGCCAGGTCGAGCGCCACCGGCGCCATCACTTCCATGGTGTCGGCGGTGCCCGCGGGCGATGTGATGGCGCGCGAGGACGTCTTCGGGATGCGGTAGCCCAGCGCGGCCACGATGGCCACCACGATTGGCGTGGTGCGATTGCCCGGCAGGCCGCCCACGCAGTGTTTGTCCAGCACCGGCCCTTCGCCCCAGTCCAGGCGCTGGCCCACGGAGATCATGGCCCGCGTCAGCGCGGTCGTCTCCGCATGGTCCAGGCGGTCGCCCGCGCTGGCCGTGACGAACGCGGCAAGCTCCAGGTCCGACAGCCTGCTTTCCATCACGTCCTGCACCAGGGCGAGGTACTGCGCGTCGTCCAGCCGTGCCCCGAACACCTTGGCGCGGAGCGCGCCTGCCGACGCCGCGGGTTCCGCGTGCCGAACCCGGGCCAGTGCATCCGGCATGGGTTCGAGGAGCGTCCACGCGACCTCCGACAGCGCCACCTCGTCAAGTCCCAGCCTGTCGTCGACGACCACGTTCAGCGTCGCCACCAGCGTGCGCGTGCCCACGTCCAGCCTCACGCGCGTCATCGCGGCAAAGCCTTCCGAGCGGCAGACTTCACAGTCGCGATGCATGTAGACCACCGGTTGCTGGTAGGTGTCGATCCCGGCACGGGTGACGCGCAGCCGGGTGTGGCCTGCGGCCTGCCCGGTCATCGCGCATCCCCCAGGCCAACACGCTCCAGGTGCTCCGGCACGCGCGCATGCCAGCCCAGCTCGCGCTCTACGCGTCCGCGCAGCGTATCGGCCGCATCCGGTTCGCCATGGGTGAGGTAGACCATGCGCGGGGCGGACGGCGCGGTGCGCATCCAGTCCAGCAGCTCCCCGGCGTCGGCGTGGCCGGAGAAGCCTTCCAGCTGCACCACTTCGGCGCGGATGGAAATTTCCCGGCCGAACATGCGCAACGTGCGCTTTCCTGCCGCCAGCGCGGCGCCGCGTGTTCCGCCGGCCTGGTAACCCGCGAGCAGGATTGCGTTGCGGTCGTCTGATCCGAACGCCTCGATGTGGTGCAGCACGCGCCCGCCGGTGATCATGCCGCTGGCCGAGATGATGATCATCGGGCCGCGCTGTCGGTTGAGCGCCTTCGACTCTTCTACAGTGTTGACGAAGGTGGCCACGTCGAACATCCGCTGGCAGTCCTCGTCGGACACGTGGTGCTCGGAGTGGTGGTCGTGGTAGTGCCTGGTGGCGTTGATCGCCATCGGGCTGTTGAGGTAGACCGGGACGCGGGGAATCTCCTGCCGCTCACGCAGCCGGGCGATGTGAAGCATGAGCGCCTGGGCGCGGCCGATGGCAAAGGCGGGGATGACGATCACGCCCCCACGGGCAGCGACGCGGCGGATGATGGGGGCCAGCTCCGCCTCTTGGTCGATCGGAACGTGTTCCCGATTGCCGTATGTGGACTCGCAGACCAGTACGTCACAGGCGGGCAGGGGCGTCGGCGGATTCATCAGCGATTCCTGCTGCCGTCCCAAGTCGCCGCTGAAGTGCAAGCGCTGGCCCTGGACATCCAGGCTGACGTGGGCGGCGCCCAGGATGTGACCTGCGGGGTGGAAGCGCACCGTGAAGCCGGGCGCGACCTCGATGTCGCGTTCATGGTCATGTCCCTGCAGCTGCTTCAGGCTGCGACGGGCGTCCTCTTCCGTATAGAGCGGTCGCGGCTCCTTGTGCTTCGAGTAGCCCTTGCGCGCGGCGTACTTCGCTTCTTCTTCCAGCAGGTGCCCGCTGTCGGGAAGCAGCAGGCCGCACAGCGCCACGCTGCCGTGGGTGCAGTGGATCCGGCCGCGGAACCCCTGCTTGACGAGTGCGGGCAGGTAGCCCGAATGGTCCAAGTGGGCGTGGGTCAGGATCACCGCATCGATTGATGCCGCGTCGACGGGAAACGGAGCCCAGTTGCGTTCGCGCAGTTGCTTGTAGCCCTGGAACAGGCCGCAGTCGACCAGCACGCGCTGGCCATTGGCCTCGACCAGGTAGCGCGAGCCGGTGACGGTGCCCGCGGCGCCGAGGAACTGGAGAGTGGGACTGGTTGCGTTGTTCATGGGTGCTCCGGTGGGTTGGCGACTACGCCGCGGTTTCGAGAGAGGAAGGCGTGGGGTCGCCTGCGGTACGTGGGACCAGCCGCACGCGGCGCAGCAGCAAGGCGTTGACGGCGACGATCACCGAACTTCCCGACATGGAGAGCGCGGCGATTTCGGGCGACAGCACGAAGGGATAAAGCACCCCGGCTGCAAGCGGGAAGGCCAGGACGTTGTAACCCACGGCCCAGCCCAGGTTCTGGTGCATCTTGCGCAGGGTGGCGTGGGCGATGGTGGTCGCGCGAACGACGTCGTAGGGGTCGCTGTGCATGAGCACGACGTCCGCGCTTTCGATTGCGACGTCGGTGCCGGCGCCAATTGCGAAGCCCACATCCGCCTGGGTCAGCGCCGGTGCGTCGTTGATGCCGTCGCCCACCATGCCGACCTTGAGGCCCTGCGACTGCAGCTTGATGACTTCGTCGGACTTGCCGCCAGGCAACACGTCTGCCAGTACGATGTCGATCCCCAGATCCTGAGCTACGCGTTCGGCGGTGGGGCGATTGTCGCCGGTGATCATCGCCACTTTGATGTTGCGACGATGCAGTTCGTCGATGGCGGCGCGCGAGGTCTCGCGGATCGCGTCGGCAATTGCGAAGAAGCCCGCAAGCTCGCCGCCTACCCCTGCATAGATCACGGTGCGGCCGGCGCCGGTAAGGCGCGCGGCCTCCGCTTCCAGCACGGATAGATCGATTCCGTGTTCGACCATCAGGATGCGATTGCCCAGCAGGACCTGCACCCCGTCAACCACCCCGGTGGCGCCCTGGCCGTCGATGTTGGTGAAGGCCGTAGCGCGTTCGGCTGCCGGACCGGCGCGCTTGAGGATCGCTTGCGCCAGCGGGTGCTCCGAATGCGCCTCGACCGCAGCGGCCGTGGCCAGTAGCCGCTCCTGCGTCCAGCCCGGTGCCACCGCCATGTCGACCACCTCCGGTGCCCCGACCGTCAGGGTTCCAGTCTTGTCAAAGATCACAACGTCCAGCCGGGCGCTCTTCTCGATGGCTTCGGCGTGTTTGAACAGAATGCCGTGTCGAGCGCCCAGGCCCGTGCCGATCATGATCGCCATCGGGGTGGCCAAACCCAGTGCGTCGGGACAGGCAATGACGAAGACGGTGATCGTCAGCGTGAGCGCGAACATGAGCGGCTGTCCCAGCCACCAGAACCAGACCGCGAAGGTCAGCAGCCCGATCACGATCGCGGCCAGCACCAGCCACTGCGAAGCGCGGTCGGCGAGCAGTTGCGCAGGCGCCTTGGAGTTCTGTGCGGTCTGGACCAGCTTGATGATCTGCGCCAGCGCGGTATCGCTGCCGATCTTGGTGGCGGTGTAGGCAAATGCACCGCTCTTGTTGATCGATCCGCCGACAACGGAGGCCCCTGGGTCTTTGCGCACGGGCATCGACTCGCCGGTCAGCATGGATTCGTCGACCTGGGAGCTGCCTTCAGTGACGGTGCCGTCGACCGGAATCTTGGCCCCGGGCCGCACCACTACGATGTCGCCGACCAGCACTTCCGCAGTGGGGATCTCGATTTCCTGCCCCTCGCGCCGCACCACCGCGCGGGGCGGGGACAGCTTCAACAACGCCTTCATCGCGTCCGAAGCGCCGGCGCGTGCCCGCATCTCGAGCCAGTGGCCGAGCAGGACGAAGGTCAGCAGGACCGCCGAGGCCTCGTAGAAGTTCGGTCCGTCGAAGAAGAACGTCGACGCGATGCTGAACCCGTAGCCGGTGCCCACGCTCAGCAGCACCAGCACCGCCATGTCCAACACACCCCGGCGCAGGGAGCGGATCGCGGCGGTGAAGAATGGCCAGCCCGGATAGACGACCGCGCCGGTCGCCAGCAGAAACAGCCAGACGTTCTCGCGCAGCCCGAAAGGCACCGGTGGTGGCTCCATGAGACCGCCCATGGGCGACCACAGGAACACCGGGATCGCGAAGGCGAGGGCGACCAGGAAGCGGCGGCCCATGTCGCGCGCCGCGGCCTGCAGATCGCTGCCGTGGTTCATGCCCGCATGGGCGTCGTGGCCCCCGGCATCCGTGGCGTCATCGCCGTGGCCGGCGTGGGCGTCAGCGGGGCGCTCTGCGGCCAATTCCTGTCCGTGCCCGGCATGGGCAGCATGGGCGTGCGCGCCTGCGGCGGGGTCGGCATCAGGCATCGGCGCGATGCATTGGAAGCCGCAGTCGCGGATCGCGGTGGCGACCGCGCCCGCCGACAGGCGGGCCGGGTCGTAGGACACCTGCAGGGTCGCGGTAGCGAAGTTCGCGCTGGTGGCGTTGACTCCGGGCAACGCGGCCACGGCCTTCTCCAGCGTGCGCGCGCAGCCGGTGCTCACCATGTCGCCGATGGGCCAGGTGCGCGTGCGCACCGTGGGTTCGTGGACCTGCATCATCGGGCTTCTCCTTGGGATGGGGCGGGGCCGCGCCGGCGTCGGGGGATGAAGGCCGGCACTTCCTGCATGTAGCGGACGTAGTCGTCGCCGAAGCGGCTCAAGCAGTCTTTTTCCTCACGGCGCGCCAGTCGGGCATAGGCCCACACGAGCACCGGATAGCTGGCGAGCGTGAGCAGCGTGGGCCACTGCAGCAGGAAGCCGGTCAGCACCAACACGAAAGCGACGTACTGCGGGTGGCGCATGCGCGCATACACGCCGTCTCGGGCCATCCGGCCCTCACGCTGCGCCCGATACAACACTGGCCAGGCGGCCGACAGCAGCCAGAAGCCACCGCCGATCAGGACGAAGCTCGCCATGTGGAATGGACCAAAATGCGGATTGGCGCGCCAGCCGAACCACATCTCCAGCAGATGGCCCGCGTCATGGCTGAGCCAGTTCACTTGCGGATAATTGGCACTGAGCCACCCGCCCAGGACGTACAACGTCAGCGGGAAGCCATACATTTCCGCGAACAGGGCCACGACGAAGGCGGAGAACATCCCGAACCCCCGCCAGTCCCAGCGGGTCAAGGGCTTGTAGAAGCTCCAGGCGAAGAAGATGAAGAACGCGGCGTTGATGGCGGCCAGCAGCCAAAGGCCGTAGCCGGAGTCGGGTGCCTGCATGTCAGTGCCCTCCGTTCGAGGTGTCGGACGTTTCGTCGTTCAGTGCCCGCTTGCTACGGCTCTCATGCTGGCCATGGGGTGTGTCGTCGGCATTGCCGTCGCGCCCATGACTTCCGGAACCTCCATGACCGCCATGCCCCTTGTGCATGAACACATGCATCAAGGGACATAGCAGCAGGATGGCCAGGGGCAACCAGCGAAGCGTCCCCCCAAGGTGGGCGCGGTGCTCGACGGCGAGATAGAACACGGCCAGCGCCAGGAAGATCCAGAAGACCCAGCGTCGGGAGCCTGAGGGGGCAGGACTGGAGGCTGTCATGGCAAATTCTCCTCTGTGGGGCGGCGTCCAAGAAGTCGCCGCGGGGTGGACTTGACGAACCCGCCGCCTTCAGCAGCGGCAACAGATTCGATCAATGCGCAGACGTCATCGCCAGTCGGAATGGAGTCCGGAAGCTCCGCCCAGGCGTGGATGGCACGCTCCATTCGTCCGTGCATGGCGAGCAGCCTGTCCAGTTGTTGGCGGGTGTCGTCGAGTCTGCGTCGGATGATGTCGCGCACAAGCGGGCAGGGACTATTTCGCAGAACACTGTGGCGAATGATTTCCTCGATCTCCGCCAGCGTGAAGCCAAGCTGTTGCGCGGTGCGAATGAAGTGCAGGCGCTGGAGCTCCGACGCCGAAAACAGCTGGTAGCCGCTCCCGGTATGCGAGGCCGCTTGCAGCAGGCCGCGCCGCAGATAGTTGCGCACCACATGCACCGTGACGTCGCCCTGCTGTGCCAGCTGGCGTACCGTCATCAGAGGCGGCGTCACTTCTTCCTTGGTCGTCATCGGCTTGCTCCCGGCGAGGTGTTGATCAGGCTAGACCTGTGTCTCGCACACAGGTCAACCGGCCTTGCGGTGGGCGAAGCCAGTAACGCGCGAATTGGCCGTAGACGGACGGATGTTCGCGGCCACAGTTGCATGAACCGTCGGTCCCTGCCTGCGTTGAACGGCCCCATCACTACTTCTCCTTGGGTAGTGCGGAGGAGGGGTGCGGCTTCCTGGCCAGCTGCCGCTGCTTGATCAGCGAGTACAGCGCCGGGATCACGACCAGGGTGAGGATGGTCGAAGACACCATGCCACCTACCATCGGCGCAGCGATTCGGCGCATGACTTCCGAGCCAGTACCGCTGCTCCACATGATGGGCAGCAGGCCCGCCATGATCGCGACCACGGTCATCATCTTCGGGCGCACGCGGTCGACCGCGCCTTCGACGATCGCCTCGCGGAGGTCGCGTGCATCCAGCGAGTGGCCTTCGGCCTGGCGCTGCGCGGCGCGCGCCTCGAGCGCGTGGTCGAGGTAGATCAGCATGACCACGCCGGTTTCCGCGGCAACGCCGGCCAGTGCGATGAAGCCCACGATCACCGCGACGCTGACGTTGTAGTCGAGCATCCACATCAGCCACACGCCGCCGACCAGCGCGAACGGCACCGACAGCATCACGATCAGCGACTCGGTGACGCGGCGGAAGTTGAGGTACAGCAGCAGGAAGATCAACGCCAGCGTCACCGGGATAACCACGCGCATCTTTTCGGCGGCGCGCTGCATGTATTCGTACTGTCCGCTCCAGGTGACGTAATAGCCCGGCGGGAATTGCACCTGCTCGGCTACCGCCTCCTGTGCCGCCTTCACATAGCGGCCCAGGTCGCTTTCACGCGTGTCCACGTAAATGTAGGCCGCCAGCATCGCGTTCTCGGTGCGGATGCTCGGCGCCCCTTTCTTGACCTCGATCCGCGCCAACTCGCCGAGTGGCACCTGCGCGCCGCCGGGCACCGGAACCAGCACCTGGGTGCCGATCCGGTGGGGGTCGTCGCGCAGCTCGCGCGGATAGCGCACGATCGCGCTGAACCGCTCGCGGCCCTGGAGGATGGTGGTGACCATCTCACCACCCAGCGCAGCCGCCACCACGTCCTGGACCTCGCCGAGGGTTACGCCGTACTGGGCCAGGCTGCGCAAATCCGGGGTGATGTCGAGGTAGTAGGCCCCGGTCAGGCGTTCGGCGAACGCACTGGTGGTCCCCGGCACTTTGCGCACCACCGCTTCGATCTCGGTGGCCAGGGC
Source organism: Novilysobacter selenitireducens (assembly GCF_020026895.1). GTDB lineage: Bacteria > Pseudomonadota > Gammaproteobacteria > Xanthomonadales > Xanthomonadaceae > Lysobacter_C > Lysobacter_C selenitireducens. Next base: position 470,647 of record NZ_JAINZW010000002.1, on the reverse strand, counting down.
GTCCAACTGCTCCAGGTCGTTGCCGAAGAGCTTGATGCCCACCGGCGTGCGGATGCCGGTGGCCAGCATGTCGGTGCGGGCCTTGATCGGCATCGTCCAGGAGTTGGCCACGCCCGGGAACTTCAGCGCCTCGTCCATCTCCGCGATCAACTTGTCGGTGGTCATGCCGTCCCGCCACTCGTCCTCGGGCTTGAGGTTGATGACGGTTTCGAACATCTCCAAAGGTGCAGGATCGGTGGCGGTCAGGGCGCGGCCCGCCTTGCCGAACACCGACTCCACCTCCGGGAAGCCCTTGATGACCCGGTCCTGCTGCTGCAGCAGCTCCGAGGCCTTGGTCACCGACATGCCCGGGAGCGACGCGGGCATGTACAGCAGCGTGCCCTCGTTGAGCGTGGGCATGAACTCGCTGCCCAGTCGTGACGCCGGCCACACGCTGGCGAACAGGGCGACGAGGGCGATCGCGATCGTGGCCATGCGATTCCGCAGCACGACGTCGATGACCGGCCGGTAGCCCGCGACCAGGAAGCGGTTCACCGGGTTCTTGTGCTCGGGCACGATCTTGCCGCGCACGAACAGCAGCATCAGCACCGGCACCAGCGTCACCGACAGCAGCGCGCCGCCGGCCATGGCGAAGGTCTTGGTGAACGCCAGTGGCTTGAACAGTCGGCCTTCCTGCGCCTCCAGCGCGAACACCGGCAGGAACGAGACGGTGATGATCATCAGGCTGAAGAACAGCGCCGGCCCGACCTCGCGGCAGGCGTCGATGATCAACTGGGTGCGGCTGCGGGAGCCATCGGAGCGCTCGATGTGCTTGTGCGCGTTCTCGATCATCACGATCGCCGCGTCGACCATTACGCCGATCGAGATCGCGATGCCGCCCAGGCTCATGATGTTCGAGTTCATGCCCAGCGCACGCATCGCGATCACCGCGATCAGCACGCCGACCGGCAACATGACGATCGCGACCAGCGCGCTGCGCGCATGGAACAGGAACACCAGGCACACCAGCGCGACGATCAGGCTCTCCTCGAGCAGTGTCGTGCGCAGGGTCTTGATCGCACGCACGATGAGATCGGAGCGGTCGTAGACCGCCTGAACGCTGACACCCTCGGGGAGTCCACTCGCAAGCTGGGCGATCTTGTCCTTCACACCCCCGATCACGGCCAGGGCGTTCTCGCCGAATCTCGCAATGACGATCCCACCCACGACGTCGCCTTCGCCGTCCAGGTCGGCGATGCCACGGCGTTCGTCGGGCACCAGTTCGACTCGGGCCACATCGCGGATCAACACCGGCGCGGCTCCTTCGGCGCGCAGCACCAGGTTTTCGATGTCATCGATGCCGCGCAGGTAGCCACGACCCCGGACCATGTACTCGGTCTCGGCCATCTCGATCACGCGGCCGCCAACGTCGCGGTTGCTCTCGGCGATGACCTCGGACACCCGTGAAATCGGGATGTCGAATTCGCGCAGCCGGACCGGATCCACGGTGATCGAGTACTGACGGACGAAGCCGCCGACGCTGGCGACCTCGGCCACGCCGGGCGCGGTGGTGAGCTGGTAGCGCAGGTACCAGTCCTGCATGGCGCGCAGCTCGTCCAACGAGTGGCGGTCGCTCTTGAGGACGTACTGGTAGACCCAGCCGACGCCCGTGGCGTCGGGCCCGAGCGCCGGTGCCACGCCGGGCGGCAGATTCTTCGACGCGACGTTGAGGTTTTCGAGCACGCGTGAGCGCGCCCAGTAGAGGTCCGTGCCTTCCTCGAAGATGACGTAGATGAAGGAGGCGCCGAAAAACGAGAAGCCGCGGACGTCCTTCGATTTCGGAACCGAGAGCAGGGCGCTGGTCAGCGGATAGGTGACCTGGTCCTCGACCACCTGGGGCGCCTGGCCCGGGTACTCGGTGAACACGATCACCTGGACGTCCGACAAATCTGGTTGTGCGTCCAGTGGCGTGTTCATCAGCGCATAGATGCCGCCGGCGACGATCGCCAGCGTCATCACCAGCACCAGGAAGACGTTGCGGACCGACCATTCAATGAGGCGACCAAGCATGTCAGTGCCCCTCGTGGCCGGTGGCGGAGGGCGGAGCCTCCTCCGGGGTGGCCGGCATCGAATGACCCGCGTGCGGATCAGCGGCTTCGTCACCATGGCCTGCGTGCGGGTCGGAGGCGCCATCACCGGACCCGGGCTGCGGATCCTCGCCGGTGCCCGAGGGCGCCCCGTGTCCTGCGTGTCCCTCAAGTCCCTCGAGTGCCGACTGCAGGTTGCTTTCGGCGTCGATCAGGAAGTTGGCGGAGACCACGACCTGTTCGCCCTCTGCCAAGCCGTCGAGGATCTCGATCCGGTCACCGCCGCGCCGCCCCAGGGTGACATCCCGCGGCGCGAAACTGCCGGGGCCGGTCTCGACCAGCACCACCTGGCGGGTGCCGCTGTCGAGCACGGCCGAGCGCGGGACGGTCAGGACCGGTCCGGACCCCGGCTCCTCGAGCAGCACCGTTCCGTAGAGCCCTGGACGCAGATCGCCGGCCGGGTTGGGCAGCGCGATGCGCACGTCCACCGTGCGGGTCATGGCATCGATGATGGGCTGCACGAAGGCGACTTCGCCCTCGGCCACCTGGCCAGGCAGGGCCACGGTTTCAAACCGGGCCGCCTGGCCGGGCTTGATGTCCGCGGCCTGCGCCGCGGGCACCTTGGCGATCACCCACACCGTCGACAGGTCGGCCAGGCGCAGGATGGTCTCGCCCGGCTCGAAGCGCGCGCCCTGGACCACCGGCTTCTCGATCACGACCGCGTCCGCGGGTGCGGTGAGCACCAGGGCCGTCTTGCCGAGCTGCGCGTCGCTGATTTCCCAGTTGCGCAGGCGGGTGCGGGCGGCATCGCGCAGCCGGATCATTGACGCCGCGCTCGCGGGATCGGACCCGGCCAGCCTGCGGGCGGTCTCGTCGGCCAGCCGGTATTCCTGCTGCGCCGCGGCCAGCTGAGGGCTGTAGACGGAGAGCAGCGGCTGCCCGGCGCGGACCCGCATGCCGGTCTGGTTCGCGTACAGCCGCTCCACCCAGCCTTCGAAGCGCGGGGCGATCGCGTACTGCCGGGTCTCGTCGACCTCGACCGTGCCGCTGGTGCGCACGGTGGCGGACAGGGCCCCACGCCTGACCGCTTCGGTGCGCACGCCCAGCGCCTGCACCTTGTCCGGCGGCAGCACCACCGTGCCCGGTGCCGCCGGCGGTGCGTCGTCGGCATAGACCGGGACGTAGTCCATGCCCATCGAGTCCTTCTTGGGCACTGGCGAGGTGTCGGGCAGCCCCATGGGATTGCGGTAATAGAGCACCTTGCGTTCGCCGGCGGGCGCCTCAACCGACGTGCCCGCGGTCGGGGAATCGTTCGTGGCGCGGCCGGCCATCCAGCCGACGGCGAGGGCGGCGAGTGCAACGCCGATAGCGAGCGACAGGGTCTGGACACGGGTCATCGGATCTCTCCTTCGATGGCGCGCACGGCGGCGGCGCCCAACAGTTCGTCACGCAGTGCATCGACCCGTGCGAGGTCGGCGCCCTGCCATTCATTGAGTGCTTCCAGCAGCGTCCCGAAGTCGACTTCGCCGACCTGGTAGCTGGCCAGCGCGGACTGCCAGGTGGCGTCGGCCTGCGGCAGCAGCGTGTTCTCGATCAGTTGCCGGCGTTCGCGTGCGCTCGTCCACCGCGCCCAGGCGGAGGCGCCGCGTTCCTCCACGGCCCGCAGCGTGGCGTCCATGCGCGCCAGCGCCGCGTCTTCGAGCAGGCGCGATTCGCGCTCGCGCTCGCGGCGTGCACGCTGCTGGAACGGGATCTCGACCTCCAGCATCAGCTCGGTGCTTTCGATGCCGTTGCCGAACTGCATCGCACCCACGCCCACGGTGATGTCCGGGAACCGGTTGCGACGCTCCAACACCACGTTTGTGCGCGCGGCTTCGGCGCGGGCCTGCTGTGAGCGGACCGCGGGGTGCGCGTCGGCGCCATCCAGTGCTTCGGCCAGGGAGGCGCTTTGAACGACTAGGCGCGGCGGCTCATCGGGAGTCGCCAGCGGCGAATCGGATCGGCGCCCCAACACGGCGTTCAACGTGGCGGCCGCCTCCTGCTTGGCCGCGAGGCGTTCGATCCGCTCGCGCTGGAGGCTGGTCTGCTCGACCTGGGCGCGGATGGCATCCTGCTGCGCCGCGCGGCCCAGGGCGTAGCGCACGCCGGCCATCTCTTCCACCTGGCGGAGCAGGGCGATGCGGCGATCGAGCACGGCCACGGCCTGGTCGGCATGCCAATACCGTGCGTAGGCCGCCTCGGCGTCGGACAGCAAGTCGCGCGCAGTGGTGAGGCGATCGAGTCCGACCGCGATCGCGTCCTGGCTGGCCGCGGTCCGCGCCAGGCCTCGCTTGCCCCAGAGCGGGAAGCGCTGGCGCAGCGCGTAGTCGACCTGGCGCTCGGCACCGGCGGTGCGCCACGGCTTGTCCGGATCCAGGCCGCGGAATCCAACGGAGGCCATCGGGTCAGGCAGGGCGCCCGCCGGCAGGATCCGTGCTTCGGCGGCCTGGGTTTCGAAGTCCAGTGCCCGGAGCTCGGGGTTGTGTTCCAGAACCCAGGCGCGGATCGACTCGAGGCTGTGCCCCGGGATGGGTTCTGTTGCGGTCACCGGCAGCGCCAGCGCCCACAAGGCGCCGGCGAGCACGCAGGGAAGCAGGTGCCGGAGCGGTGGCCGACGGCGGAAAAGCGGGCGAGGATGCAGGCGCCTGGCCTGCAGTCGGTCGAACGGAGATGCCATATCAGTGTCCTTGGGCCGACGCGACGCAGGTCGCTCGGACGAGGGCAGGAGCACATGCCGTGACGCAGCCACGGCGCGAACGCACAGGACCGCGCCGCACAGTTGTGCGGGCGGGTCAGCGTTCGGGCATCAGATCAGCAGGAGAGCCGCGGGATGGGCGGTGGGCCGGTGCCAGGCGGCCCTGGGGGGCGATTCCACCCAGCTGGGCGTGACCCCTGGGCCGGCATCGGCGACCTCGGCCACGACGAACCAGGAGACCCACGCTCCGACAAACAGCGGCGGGACCGGTGGGATGCGCCCACTGTCGGCCGAAATACCCCCCTCGCTGCAGTGCGCGGCACACACCGCCCTGTCCGCCGAGGGAAGCTCCGCGTCGCAGCCGTGGCCGTGGTCGTGGGGGGTATCCGCGCCGGCCGCGACTGCGGCGGCGGGTGTGCCCGGAAGATCCAGGCAGCCGCCATGGCTGGCCAGCGCGAGCTGAGACCAGAGCAATGCCGCCATCGCGAGCAGGGCGGTGCGCTGGAACCAGCTACGGTGACGACGGCGGATCATGGCTTGAGGTTACCTTTTGCTCGGTCAGATGCAACTGATCCAGATCAATCCCCCGGGCAGATCGGGTGACTGGACCGGCATGGCCGCTTTCGGTGTCGCCGAAACCGGAGCCGACCCGGCCAGGCGAAGCGCGCGGGCCACAACCGACACCTAGCTCAGTCTCATGGCGAGCGCCGCAACCATCGGGCTCAGCGGGATCCCCGAGCGCGAGTAGAGCGCGCCGGCGGCGGCCGGAACCAGCTTCAGGCTGATCGCTCGTCCGGGTACCCAGCCTCACTGAGCGCTGAGAGGAACGCGCCCCCGTCCATGTCGCTATCGACCCTCACCTGACGCGTCGGTGGGTCGGTTTCGATGCGGGCTTGGGGGTCCACACTGAGCAGTGCCTTCTTGACGGACTTGGCGCAGCCGCCGCATGTCATGTTTGGAATGTGGAAACGAAGCATCTTGATCTCCTGATCGACTGTGGTGTCGGATCAATATGGGGTTTGACAGCGTGGCAAGGTCAATCGGCTATCAGCAGAATGTTTGCAAGCTGCTCACGGCTGGCCGACAACGGCGCCGAGAACTCTTGCGAATGCACGTCCGACCACGAATGAGTCATCTGACTCCGCGGTTACGCGAGGAGGCGGGCGTGTCGGCCCCAAACCGAGGCGTCCTATGTGGACCCTGCGAACGCGACTCCGCCGCTGTTGGCTCGGCCAGATCCGCAAGGATCGGGCATTCCGGTCGGTCATCCCCGTGGCAGTGCTCTGCCAGATGCTCGAGCGTTCGCACCATCGCCTGCAGCTCGGCGATTCTCGTCTTCAGTCCGGCGGCATGGGCAAGCGCCATCGACTTCACGTCGGCGCTCGCGCGGTCCCGGTCGCGCCACAGGACCAGCAGTTCTGCGATCTGTTCGACAGAGAAGCCAAGGTCGCGTGCGCGACGGATGAAGCGAAGGCTATAAGCGTCAGGCGTGCTGTAGTGTCGGTAGCCGGCCTCAGAACGCGCAGCTTTGGGGATCAAGCCGATCTGTTCGTAGTAGCGGATCATCTTCGCCGACACCCCTGAAAACTTGGCTGCTTCACCGATATTCATCATTCTTCTCCTGGTCACCCAAGGGTGCTTGGTTCGACACGCCATGCCGGCGTCCGCCACATCGATCCTGCCTTGGTGTTCAGTCAGGCGGCACCGTGCCTTGGGATCAATGCTCGATTGCCTGGCGCGGATTGGGCAATGCCGCCCCGCTCTGGGGCATCCCCGTACGGGTTTGGATCGTTATGGGTGCCTGGAAGCGCTTGAGCCGGAGCGCGTTGCCGAGCACGAAGACACTGGAGAGGGCCATCGCGGCCGCAGCGAAGATCGGCGAAAGCAACATGCCGTTCACCGGGTAAAGCACACCCGCCGCGACCGGGATCAGCAGGGCGTTATAGGCAAAGGCCCAGAACAGGTTCTGCTTGATGTTGCGGATCGTTGCTCGGCTGAGTGCGATGGCATTCGTCACGCCGCGCAGGTCGCCCGACATCAGCACCACGTCGGCGGCCTCGATCGCCACATCGGTTCCCGTGCCGATGGCGAGCCCGACGTCCGCTTCGGCCAGCGCCGGCGCGTCGTTGATGCCGTCGCCCACGAAGGCGACCCGCGCGCCATTGGTCCGGAACTTCTTCAGCGCCGCGACCTTGCCGTCGGGCAAGACCTCGGCCGCGACTTCATCGATGCCGAGCTGCCTGGCGATCGCCGCGGCCGTCGCGGCATTGTCGCCGGTGATCATCGCGACCTTGAGTCCCAGCGCATGCAACGCCTTGATCGCCTCGGGCGTGGTCTCCCTGATCGGGTCGGCCACCGCGATCACCGCCGCCAGCCGGCCGTCGATCGCGGCATAGAGCGGACTCTTGCCTTGGTCGCCGAGACGCTGGGCGACAGGCAGGAAGTCCGACACATCGATACCGATCTGCGTCATGAATCGGTCCGCGCCGACGGCGACGGTGCGACCGGCGACCTTGGCCGACACGCCGAAACCCGGCGTGGCCTCGAAGCCCCCGACGGGTGCGAGCGTGATGTCCCGCTGCTTGGAGGCGTCGACGATCGCTTCTGCGATCGGGTGCTCGGAGCGGGTCTCGACCGCCGCGACAAGCGCCAGGACTTCGTTGTATTCGAAGCCTTCGGCAGGCACCAGGTCGGTCAGCTCCGGGCGCCCCTTGGTCAGCGTGCCGGTCTTGTCGAGCGCGATGACACTCACATCGCGCAGCGCCTGCAAGGCCTCGCCCTTGCGGAAGAGAACGCCGAGCTCGGCCGCGCGGCCCGTCCCGACCATGATCGAGGTCGGCGTGGCCAGCCCCATGGCACAGGGACAGGCGATGATGAGCACCGCGACCGCATTGACGAGCGCGAAGGACAGCGCGGGCTCCGGTCCGAAGGCCAGCCAAACAAGGAAGGTCAGCGCGGCCCCGGCCATCACTGCCGGGACGAACCACATGGTGACCTTGTCGACCAGCGCCTGGATCGGCAGCTTGGAACCCTGCGCTTCCTCGACCAGGCGGATGATCTGCGCGAGCACCGTGTTCGCGCCGATCCTCGTCACGCGGAAACTGAAAGCGCCGGTCTTGTTGATCGTGCCTCCGACGACATCGGCGCCCACCCCCTTCGATACGGGGACCGGCTCGCCGGTGATCATGCTCTCGTCGACATAGGAGGCGCCCTCGACGACCTCGCCGTCCACCGGAATCTTCTCGCCCGGACGAACCAGCACGACGTCACCGGTCGCCACCTGATCGAGCGGAATTTCGACCGTATCGCCGTTGCGCTCGACGCGCGCGGTCTTGGCCTGGAGTCCGACCAAGCGCTTGATCGCCTGTGAGGTTCGCCCTTTGGCGCGCGCCTCCAGCGAGCGCCCGAGCAGGATCAGGGTCACGATGACCACGGCGGCCTCGAAATAGACGTTGGCGGTGCCCGGGGGCAGCACGTCGGGGACGAAGGTCGCGACGACTGAATAGCCGTACGCGGCCGCCGTGCCAACGGCGACCAGTGAATTCATGTCGGGGGCAGCGCGCAGCAACGCTGGTACGCCCTTGCGGAAGAAGCGTAGCCCCGGACCAAACAGCACGAGGGTGGCGAGCGCGAACTGGATATACCAGTTCGTCTGCTGACCCAGGACCCCCATCACCCAATGATGCATGGCGGGAATCAGGTGGGACCCCATCTCGAGGATGAAGACTGGCAAGGTGAGGACGGCGGCAATGGTCAAAGCCCGCCGCAGCCCCCGTGCCTCGCTCTCACGACGCTCGGCGTCATGATCGCCTGCACTTGCCGTATCGACGGACAAGCGGCGGGACTTGTAACCCGCCTGTTCGACCGCCGCTTCAAGGTCCGCCGTGGAAACGACCCCGGCAAGGTGGCGCACCCGCGCGCGCTCGGTCGCCAGGTTGACGTTGGCTTCGAGCACGCCCGGGATCTGTGCGAGCGCCTTTTCGACCCGGCCCACGCACGACGCGCAGGTCATGTCCTCGATCGCGAGCTCGGTGGTCTCTTCGCGCACCGTGTAGCCGGCACTCTCGATGGCGCGAACCGCAGCCCGCGGATCGGCCAGGCCAAAGAAGGTGAGGTCGGCACGTTCGGTGGCGAGGTTGACCGCGGCTGTCTGGACGTGAGGGATGGCTTTCAACGCGCGCTCGACGCGGCCGACGCACGAGGCACAGGTCATGCCCTCGATCGGCAGGCTCAAACGGGTGGCGACGCGCGTCGGTGGATCGAGGACCGCGTGGATGGGAGCGGAGGTCATGGAACTAGCTCTTCAGCGAGGACGTGGTACCAAGCTTAAAGATTGCCACGATGGCAAGGTCAAGGACTGAGGCGGCCCGACAGCTCGGCACGTGCTACCCGCGCGGCCAGGCCGCTGCGTTCCTCGCGCGCCTGACTCAGGCTGCGCCGGAGCTCCTCTTCGCCCAGTTCGCGCTCCAGCTCGGACTTCACCGAATGCCATTGCGCGCGCGCGCGCCGGACCCACAGGCCGGCGAACCTTGCAGCGTTCGGCAGGCGCTTGGGGCCCAGCACCACCAGAGCGACCACCGCGATGACGAACAGCTCGGAAAAGCCAATGCCGAACATGCCTTGAGTCGGGCTCGGACCGGAGTCGCGTGCTCAGCGCGGGACACTTTCGTCGTGGTGGCTGCGCTCGGCGTCATGGCTGCCAGCGTTTCGTGCGTCGATGCTCAACTGGGCTGGCGGCGTCACTTGATCGTCGCTGACACCCTGCTTGAAGCCCTTGATCGCTTGGCCAATGTCGTGCCCGGCGTGCTTCAGCCGCTTGGTACCAAACACGAGCACCACGACTGCAAGCACGATCAGCCAGTGCCAGATACTGAAGCTTCCCATAAGAGCCCTCTCAATGGTTGATGAAAAGAACACCTGCTCCGAGACAATGAGTACTGGTAGCTGCGGAGCGCTTGGGTAATCAGTGATGCACAACGGTTGCAGCGCTACATGGGACTGAGGGTCCCAAGCACGGAAACAACGCCCACGATCGACGTGGCCAATATGGCCTCCGCCGCCAGACTCTGCCGCAGGGCGCGCACTTCCTGCGCAGGGTTTCCGCTGGTCAACGCCCGTCCCAGGCGTGGCACCAGCGCCCAACGGTGCAGCGCTCCCAGTCCGAGCATTCCGCCGAATAGAGCGAGCTTGACCAGCAACAGGTTTCCGTAGGTGCTTTGCACCAGCGTCGGCAAGGACCAAGCGGTGAGATCACCGTAGTGCGCGATACCGGACACGATGAGCGCAGCTACGAAAATCGTGCCCAGCGTCGAAAAGCCATGTAGAAAATCATGCGTGGATCGCAGGCGGTCGTTGCGGGAGGCTTCCTTGCCTTGCAGGAGCATCCCCAAGAACATCAAGACCGCTGCGACCCAGCCGCCTGCTGCGAGAAGGTGGACGAGACCCGCGGCAAGCCGGACCGCACCTGCCATGCCCTCGCCAGCAGCGGCGTGGCCGTTCCATGCCAGCGAAGCGAGTGCGCCGCCCGCCAGCGTCGCCGCCAGCGGGAAGGCGGACTCCACCTTTCCGCGGCGGCGATGCCATCCGAGCACACACACCATGGCGATCAGCAGCGCGCCTCTCGCCATGGCTGCGCGGCCTGCGGACGTCTCAAACAGATACCAGCCAAGCGATTCGCGATCAACGTCGGCAATCGGCATTCCCATGATGCCGGCGGTCTTGAATACGACATCGGCCCCGGTGAGCACGAGCCCGACGGCGGCACTCACCAACAGAATGCCCATGAAGGGCCATCCGGCCAGGGCGTCGGCGAGTGCCGGTCGCCGCAAACCATACCAGCCGAACAGCGGAACCCCGAAAAGAACCATGAGAACCATGTATTCCAGGAATCTCAGTGCGTAGGCCGACAGGTCGAACATCCTCGACTCCTCAACGCACCGTGAAGCTGAAGCTGCCCGGCATGGGGTGGTTGTCACCTCCAACAGCGCGGTATTCCACCGTGTAGAGACCTGGAGCCAACGGACGAGGCAACTTGGCACGCAGGGTCTTGCCGTTGTTGACGATCTCGGTCGTGACGTTCTCGATCGGCATAGTGGAACTGCCGTGCTTCATGAGCAGGTTGAGACGCGACGCGCGCGGAATCAGCGTCTCGTTGAACACGAGATCGATCTGGCTTGGGGAGGCCACGACCGCATTTGCTGCCGGTGTGGACTGCTGTAACGCCGCGTGGGCGCGCGCGACCTGCAGCGAAAACTGCCCTGCCGCGATTGCGAGTACGAGCGCGAAAGAGCGAAAAACGCTTGAAGACTTCATATGGACCTCTTTGTGACTGATGCAAAGCCCCGTTAGTGGGCGCCGTGCCTTGTGAAATCGGAGGTGAGGATCCCGCCATCGCAGGCGGGACCCTCGATGCATCAAGCTGCCATGGCGCTGCAGCTTTCCGCGCATCGACGACACGCTTCAGCGCAACGCGTCATCTCGGGGTCGTTCATGGCATCGCATGCATCCGCGCACTGGCGGCAGATCTCCGCGCAGGCACCGCAAATGACGTTATGAACGCTCGTACCGCGCAGCATCGCGTCGGCGCTGGTGGCACAGATATCGGCACACGTCGCCAGCAGGGCGATGTGCTCCGGTGCTGCGTGTGCACCTCCCTTGGTCAGGCAATAGTTGATGGTCTCCAGGCAAATCGCATGACATTGCGTGCAGTTGTCGATGCACGTGTTCATGGCCTGGGACCGGTGGTCTTCGGAATGGTGAGTCATGTGGATCTCCTGCTTCATCGCGGACGAGAATCGGCGCGCCCGCTACACCGCCCCCTGATTCGCCGATGGCTCAGTGCTGCGCGAATGGTTCGGTGGTTCCGTCGTGATGGACCAGTTCGACCGTGTAGGGCTGCTGGCGCCCATCCGGGACTTCCATGCCCGGCGACCCGAGCGGCATTCCGGGCAGGACCAGGCCCCGTGCGTCCGGCCTTTCCTCAAGGAGGCGCTTGATGTCGGCGGCTGGAACATGGCCTTCGATCACGTATCCGGCGATCTCGGTGGTGTGGCAGGACCCCTTGGCGTAGGGCACACCCAGTCGCTCCTTCACTGGGCCCAGGTCATCCATGTCGTGCACGTCCAGCGCGAAGCCCGCTTTCTTCATGTGCTCGATCCAGGCACCGCAACATCCGCAGGTCGGGGTTTTATGGACGGTCATGCGTGGCAGGGCTGCTGGAGTCACGGCGGGTGTTCCCGGGACGACCTGTGCTGTCTGCGCGGTGGTGGATTGCGCAGGCGTACTAGCCTGCGTGCAAGCACCCAGGCCGGCGACCGCGAAAACCACCCACGTCAGTCGGTTCAATCCGTAAGCATTCATGTCGGTTCTGCGCTCAGCGCTTGGTCCGCGAGGACCAGTGGATGTGGACGATCCGCCAGCCGTCGGCGGTCTGCTTCAGCACCATTGTCTCGGTGCTCAGAACGGTCAGGGGCTTGCCGTCCTTCTGGGCGTGCAGCTCGCTTTCGGTTCCCACCCATGCGAACTCACCAGCGGTTCGTGCGCGCTGGCGCAGGAGTTGGCGATGGGCAGCCTTGAGGAACGCCGCGTCGCTGATGGCGTGGTGGCCCAGATATTCCTCGCGGCTGTGCTCGGCACCACCGGACTCGAGGATGAGGACGTCAGGAGCGAGCAGGGATCCGACCGTTGCCAGGTCTTCGCTGGACAGTGCGGTGTTGAACCGCTCTACCACGGCGACGGCGGCCGTGGCGGCGGCAGGAACATCCACGTTCGCCGCTGCCGCAGTGGCGGGGTGATGTGCATGCGCCTGGGTTGTCTGCGCCATAGCGGGCGACACAACGGCAAATGCCAGTGCGAGGGCGAGGGTGACGGGTGTTACGTTCATGCGTGAACTCCGAAATCAGTGGTGTGTGTGTCGCTGAAGAAACTTCAGCCAGCCTTGCGTACGCTGGCTCAATGCCAGTTCCTGTCAGAACCAGATGCGGACGCCCGCCACAATCCGGGTGTCGTCAACATCGCCTGATGCTGCGCGACGGAGGTCTGCGGTTCCGCCGTAAGCACGCTCCCAGACCACGCCGACATAGGGCGCGAACTGTCGATGGAACTCGTAGCGCAAGCGGAAACCGGCTTCGACCTTGCTCAGCCCACTGCCGATTCCCACCGCCGGATCGTCCTTGCTCCAGGCCTCGCCTTCGACCAGCCACTGGCCGATCAGCCGGTTGGTGAACAGCATTTCGTATTCGGCTTCCGCACCTACCCCGAGCTGACCGGACTCGCCTAGGTAGGCCGTCGCGGAGACTTCGAATTTGTACGGCGCAAGACCGATCACACCGAGCGCGGCATAGGTGCGCGACGGCCCGCCGCCGAAGGCGAAGTCATGGCGGACACCGGCGACTGCGTCCCACCATCGGGCGATCGCTCGGCCGTACAGCACTTCCACATCCGCCGACTCGGTGGATCCACCTGCACGCTCGCCCTCGCTGCGCAGCCAGAGCCGGTTCAAGTCGGTACCCACCCAGCCTTGTGCTTCCCAGGCCATGCCGGTGCCGTCCTCGTCCGCGTCCCACGCCTCTAGCCGGTCAAGCGCCCAGTAGGAATTGATCGATTCACCATGCATCAGGTGCTCGTCGAGGTCCGGGAACGCCGCAGCCCGATCTGTCGGCGTGACAACCGGGATTGGCTCGCGCGGCTCGGCCGTCGGCGGCAGGTCCTCGCTGACACCAGGTTGATGGCCCATGGAAGCGTGATCCATGCCCGAGTGATCCATGCCGGAGTGATCCATGCCGGAGTGATCCATTCCGGAGTGATCCATCCCGGAGTGATCCATCCCGGAGTGATCCATCGTGGAGTGATCCATCCCGGAGTGATCCATCGTGGAGTGGTCCATCGTGGAGTGGTCCATCCCGGTGTGTTCGCTGTCGGCAGGATTCGCAGCTCCGTGCCGCATGTTCCCGTGGTTCATCGTCCCGTGATCGTCGGAACTCTTGTCCGGTGAAGTCGGTAGATGGCCGGCGTGCGGATCCGCGGGCCTTGGCGACGATGGTGACGCAGCCGGCTTGGCTGCCGGATGGTGTGCGGCGTGGTCCGTCTCCTGCGCCCACGCCGGGGCGCAACCAGTTGCAAGAACGAGTACGGACGTCAGGCCGATGGCTAGGGAGTGACGATTGGAACGGCTCATGGCGTTCATTCCTCCACCCGCACTTCGCGGAACATGCCGGCTTCCATGTGGTAAAGCAGGTGGCAATGGAACGCCCAGCGACCCAGCGCGTCGGCGCGCACGCGAAAGGCCCGCTTCGTACCAGGCGGCATGTCGATGGTGTGCTTGCGCACCATGAAGTTGCCGGACTCGTCCTCGAGGTCGCTCCACATGCCGTGCAGATGGATCGGGTGCGACATCATCGTGTCGTTGACCAAGACGACTCGCATGCGCTCGCCGTACTTCAGACGCAGGGGTTCGGCGTCAGCGAACTTCACTCCATCGAACGACCATGCAAAGCGCTCCATGTGACCGGTCAGGTGCAGCTCGACCGTGCGGCCGGGCGCGCGCCCGTCGGGGTCGGGGAACGTGCTGCGCAGATCGCCGTAGGTCAGTACGCGTCGGCCGTTGTCGCGTAAGCCAATGCCCGGATCATCGAGTCTCGGCACAGGGGCCATCGTCTGCATGTCGACCAGCGGGTTGCCGGTTTCGGTGGCTGGATGCTCCTGCATCCCGCCGGCACCGTGGTCCATCCCGGCCATGCTCCCTCCGGCGGCCGTGCCTGCTGCCATCGACGACATGTCGTGACCGCTGTGGTCCATTCCGGCCATGGCACCGCCGGCCATCGCACCGTGCGACATCGAAGACATGTCGTGACCGCCGCCACCCATCCCGCCGTGGCCCATGTCGTCCATGGTGAGGAGTGGCTTGGGGTCGACGTCCGGCACCGGCGCCCGCAAGCCTTCCCTGACGGCGAGTGTTCCGCTGATGTATCCCGTGCGGCCGCTGTCCTGGGCAAAAATGGTGAACGCATCCTGCCCGGTCGGCTCGACAATGACGTCGAACGTTTCAGCGGTGGCGATGCGGAACTCATCGACCGTGACCGGGCGGACGTACTGTCCATCGGCCGCGACCACCGTCATCTTCAGGCCCGGGATGCGCACATCGAAGTACGTCATTGCCGACCCGTTGATGAAACGGAGGCGGACCTTCTCGCCCGACCGGAACAGCCCGGTCCAGTTGCCGAGCGAGGTCGTGCCGTTCATGAGGAAGGTATAGGTGTTGCCGTTGACGTCCGACAGGTCGGTCGGCGTCATCCGCATCTGGCCCCACATCTTGCGGTCCTCGACCGTAGCGGCCAGGCCGTGCTGCTTCACGTCGTCGAAGAAGTCGCCGACCGTCTGCTTGGAGAAGTTGTCGAAGTCAGACCGCTTCTTGAGCCTGGCGAACAGGCGCTTCGGATCGAGGTCGGTCCAGTCGCTGAGCATGACCACGTAATCGCGGTCATAGGCGAAGGGCTCGGGTTCCAGCGGCTCGATCACCAGTGGCCCGTAGAGACCGGCCTGCTCCTGGAAGCCGGAATGGCTGTGGTACCAGTAGGTGCCGCCCTGCACGACGTTGAAGCGGTACTGGTAGGTCTCGCCACGGTTGATGCCGTTGAAGCTCAGCCCGGGCACGCCGTCCATGTCGGCCGGCAGCAGGATGCCGTGCCAGTGGATCGACGCCTGCTCGCCATGGATCGAGCCGCGGGGCAGGGCATTGCGGACCCGCAGGTTGACGGTGGTGCCTTCCCGCCAGCGCAGCAAGGGTGCGGGAATCGATCCGTTGACTGTGATCGCGGGGCGCGTGGCGCCGGTGAAGTTCATCGGCGTCTCGCCGATGGTCAGGTCGAATTCGGTGCCCGAGAGCACGTTGGGCAGGCCCTCGGCCTTGACGGCCCAGCTGGAACGGGGCCACAGGCCCAAGGTTGCGACGGCCCCGCCAACAGCAAGGCCCTGGACGAAGCGGCGGCGCGACGGGGCAGACAGCCCCTCGGCACGGCCGAAAGAATCGGATGACATGGGAACTCCGGGAAAGGTCGAAGGCTCGCGGGACGAGCGTTACCCTGTCAGTGCGGAGCAGCGGACAGGATCCATCAGCGCCTCGGAAGGCGCGCAGGGACACTTAGCCGATCGGAGGTCGGAAGAGATTGGTCAGGGCCGCGGACGCGTGCACCGACAGGAACGGTTCGGCGGTGTGCCGGTACCGGATGGTGAAATCGGCGAGTGCCGACCCGGCGAGCGCCGCTGCGCAATGGCGCATGCAGGGGCAGCAATTACCCGCCTCAGAGCAGTCGTCCCACGGCGATACCGCTCCGGCCTCGTCAGTGGCCTGGGGGTGATGGTGTTCATTGGCCCCCGTAGCAGCCGCTGCTCCTCCATGGCAGGCCGCCATGGCCTCGGCTGCTGTCGGTGCCGAGGTGACGTCACCGGCGGAGTCGCGCACGTGCTCCATGTGCATGGACGCGCCAGCGATGCCCGGACCGTTGGCGAGCAAGGCAACGACCAGGAACAACCGCATCAGGAGCGCGCGGAAAGGCATGCGCCTTAGTATACGTGCGGATATAAACTCCGGATGAATACAGTGACAACGCACGGGGGATCGAGCCGCGGGTCTTCGTCGCCTGCCTGACCCAACGTCGCCTCCCGCTTTTCGGCTACAGGGCCATGTCTTCGTAGCTGCGATAGCCGGATGGTTGCCGTTGCGGCCGCGGGAGCAGCACCTGCCGTTCATAGAAGCGCACCGTATCGATGCCGGCGCCGGCACGCCTTGCGAGTTCACCGATCTTCATGCATGTACTCCTGACCCGGAGGCGACCGTGCCAGCTTGCACCCTGGATCATGATCCAGAGTCAAGCCCGACTGCGTTTTTCTTCCTCCAAAGGCCCTCACTGCATCACCCGGGCAAGCAGGTGCGTGCGATGCAGATGCCCCGACCGCTGGAGGATTCCACCCATGGCAATGAACAAAAAAGGGTATCCGGATTTTAGTGTGGGAAGACCGCACTAGCCCTTCTTGTCTGACAGCTCTCGTTCGGTAGGTTTCTGGTATCGCAAGGCTTACGCGCTTTTAGCCTTCAGTGTGGGCTTTGTCTGGCGCATGTCGGTGCAAGGAAACAATCAGTGGCAGGTCACCTTGCCCCCGGCTCGAACTGGGGTTTGAGGCGCAGTGGAACGGAAAACCGGGTTAAGCCACGCGCCTAGCTCCCGTGCAGAGAATCGATCAGCGGGCACGACACAGTGCCTCGCTGCGCATGGCACTCGTTGACCAACCGTGACAGCACCGCTTCGATTCGCGTCAGGTCCGCCATCTTGGTGCGCACGTCGGTGAGCTGGAGCGCAGCCAGCTCGGCGGCTTCGCTGCAGTGAGTGCCGTCCTCAAGCTGTAGGAGTTGGCCGACTTCGTCCAGGTTGAACCCCAGCCGCTGGGCGGATTTCACGAAACGCACCCGCGCCACGTCCGCCGATCCGTAGCGGCGAATACTGCCGACGGGCCGACCTGGTTCTGGCAATAACCCCTTGCGCTGATAGAACCGGATGGTCTCCACGTTGACCCCAGCGGCCTTGGCGAAAGCCCCGATGGTCAGTGTTTGCGGATCGTTCACCATCGCGCTTGACTCCGTACTTGACTACGGAAGTAACCTTAGCGCATCACGCAACGTCTCGGAAGGAGATCCCTCACATGGCAGACCCCAGCAACGGCCGCGGTGCACTGGCCGCCGGTGGCCTCGCCGCCATCCTCGCCTCGACCTGCTGCCTCGGTCCGCTGGTGCTGATCACGCTGGGTTTCTCCGGCGCCTGGATCGGCAACTTGACCGCGCTGGAACCGTACCGGCCGATCTTCATTGGCGTGGCGCTCGTGGCGCTGTTCTTCGCGTGGCGTCGCATCTTCCGGCCGGCTCGCGCCTGCGCGCCGGACGACGCATGCGCCGTGCCCCAGGTGCGGACGGCCTACAAGGTGATCTTCTGGATCGTCACCGCCCTGGTGCTGATCGCGCTCGTGTTCCCCTACCTCATGCCCCTGTTCTACTGAAAGGAGATTGCCATGAAGAAACTCGTCGCATTGCTCGCTCTGACCGTTGCCCTCAGCGCTCCCGCCTGGGCCGCCACCAAAACCGTCACGCTGTCGGTGCCGAGCATGACCTGCGCCACCTGTCCGATCACGGTCAAGAAGGCGCTGACCAAGGTCGAAGGCGTCATCGAGGCCAAGGTGACCTGGGAGCCCAAGGAGGCGGTGGTAACCTACGACGATGCCAAGACCACTCCGGCCGCGTTGACCAAAGCCACCGAGAACGCCGGCTACCCGTCTACCGTCAAGAAGTGAGCACACGCTCATGACCGAGGCGATCACGCTGCACATCGATGGCATGACCTGCGGGTCGTGCGCCGAGCACGTCAAGCAGACCTTGGAAAAGGTGCCCGGCGTGCGTTCGGCCTCAGTGTCCTACCCACAGCGCCGGGCCGAGATTGAGGCCAGCGTAGGTACCGCCGCGGACGTGACCTCGCTGGTCGCGGCGGTATCCGCACTCGGTTACCGAGCGCAGCTTGCCGATGCGCCGGGGCAACCCAGCGACCTGCTGAACAATGCACAAGAGCGGCTGGGCGGCGAACCAAAGCGCGAGGACGATGAGGCTGCACTGCACGTGGCCGTGATCGGCAGCGGCGGCGCGGCGATGGCGGCGGCGTTGAAGGCCGTCGAGCAAGGGGCGCGTGTGACGCTGATCGAGCGCAGCACTCTCGGCGGCACCTGCGTCAACGTCGGATGTGTGCCGTCCAAGATCATGATCCGCGCTGCCCACATTGCGCATCTGCGTCGCGAGAGTCCGTTCGATGACGGCATTGCCGCCGCCTCGCCGAAGATTCTGCGTAAGCGCTTGCTGGCTCAGCAGCAGGGGCGCGTCGATGAACTGCGCCACGCCAAGTACGAAGGCATCCTGACGAGCACCCCGACCATCACCGTGCTGCGCGGCGATGCCCGATTCAAGGATGCGCACACGCTGACCGTGGCAACCGCTGACGACGGGATGCGCGAGGTGAGTTTCGACCGCTGCCTCATCGCCACCGGGGCCAGTCCGGCGATTCCACCGATCCCGGGCTTGAAAGACACGCCCTTCTGGACGTCGACCGAAGCGCTGGCCAGCGACACGATCCCCGATCGGCTGGCCGTGATCGGCTCGTCGGTGGTGGCCGTCGAACTCGCGCAGGCCTTTGCCCGGCTGGGCAGCAAGGTGACCATGCTGGCGCGCAGCACACTGTTCTTTCGCGAAGACCCCGCCATTGGCGAGGCCATCACGGCCGTGTTCCGCGCCGAAGGCATCGAAGTGCTGGACCACACCCAGGCCAGCCAGGTCGCCTATGAGGATGGGGAATTCGTGCTCACCACCGAACGCGGCGAACTGCATGCCGACCGGCTGTTGTTCGCCACCGGCCGCACCCCAAACACCCGCACGCTCAACCTCGACGCGGCCGGTGTGGTGGTCAATGCGCAAGGCGCCATCACCATCGACCACGCGATGCGCACTACCGTGCCGCACATCTATGCCGCCGGCGACTGCACTGACCAGCCGCAGTTCGTCTACGTCGCGGCGGCGGCCGGCACCCGCGCTGCAATCAACATGACGGGTGGCAACGCGACGCTGGATCTGACGGCGATGCCGGCGGTGGTGTTCACCGACCCGCAGGTCGCCACCGTGGGCTACAGCGAAGCCGAAGCGCACCACGACGGTATCGAGACCGACAGCCGCACGCTGACGCTCGACAACGTGCCCCGGGCGCTGGTCAACTTCGACACGCGCGGTTTCATCAAGCTGGTTTCGGAGGCCGGTTCGGGACGACTGATCGGCGTGCAAGCGGTAGCCCCGGAAGCAGGCGAGCTGATCCAAACCGCAGTACTGGCGATTCGCAACCGCATGACGGTGCGAGAGTTGGCCGACCAGTTATTCCCCTACCTGACGATGGTCGAGGGGCTGAAACTCGCGGCACAAACCTTCACCAAGGACGTAAAGCAACTGTCCTGTTGCGCGGGGTAGTGGCTGGGCCTCTTACCTATGCTTCATCGGCTGAATCACAAATTCAGGCTGAAGCGCCGCCTCTTGCACAATGGGATGAGGACTATTCGAAATACCCCTCTTCACGCTCGCGTCTTTGGCGTTGCGGCCCCTCAGCGTCAGTGCCCATGATGCGAAAGCACCGGGGCAGGAGATGGAGCGTCATGACATGTCCAGCATGAAGGGCCACAGCGCGGGGTCGATGTAACTACACGACATCATGTCGGCCGGAATGAAGATGCCGATGGAGATGAGCGGCAATGTCGACAAGGACTTCGCGATGATGATGACCATGCATCACGGGCAGGCGATCAAGATGATCGATGCCTATGCGAAGCATGGGCAGAACCCGGATTTGAAGGCCCTGGCGGCCGAGATGAAGGCCGCGCAGCTTAAGGAAATCGAGACCAGGGCCCCGCACACCAAGTAGTGCATCCGCTTCGGAACTTCCGATGGGCTGGAAGTTCCGCAGCGGGTCTGCCAACTCTCCGCAACGGGGTACGGCGCATCGCTACTCATGGCCGGCTTCGCCCTACGGTTTGGCAGGGGCGCGTTCCAGTTCGACGATCAGCCGTTTCATCTCGGCGATCTCCCGGCGCTGTGCCTCGATGATCTCATCGGCCAGTGCCCGTACGCGCGGGTCGCGGATCCGTGCCCGTTCGCTGGTGAGGATGGCGATCGAATGGTGCGGGATCATGGCCCGCATGTAGGACACGTCGTCGACCGTCCGCTGGCTGCGGACCAGCCACAGCGCGCCCGCGAACAGCGCCACCGCAGCGATGACGATTGCGGCATTCTTCTGCCGGTCCTCGTACATGTGAAGCATGAAAAGCAGCATCACCACCGCCATGGCCGCCCCCATGATCAGCGCCATGTAAGCGCGGGTCTCGGAGAAAGACAGGTGGTCGGCCTGGTAGGTGTGGAGGTACATCAGGCCGAACATGACGAGGGTCGAGGTGGCGATCATCACCCCGAAGCGGACGTACTTGCTCATTGGACTCTCCTGTTTGCGGTAGGGGCGATCAGGCCATGGCGCGACAGGCATCTGCGCAGCGACGGCAGGCTTCTGCACACCGCTGGCAGTGGTCCATGTCGTGGGCGGCGCACTGTTCGGCGCACCATGCGCACACCTTGGCGCACAGCTCACAGATCTCCTTGGCAAACGGGCTGTTGCGCGCCAGGGCATCGGCGCACAGTCGGCAGATCGCCGCGCATTCGATGCAGCAGGCCGGACAGTCGTTTGGGCTCTCGTTTCCGACCATGTGGCTGAAGCAGTTGCCGCACTCGGTCGCGCAGTCGTTGCAGGCTGCGATGCAGTCCCGTACAGCCTGGGTGAGGTGGTGGCTCATGGTGGTGGACTCCTGTTGGGTCAGGGTTGCGGAAATCCGGAGGCCAGCCCTGACACGTGTCCTCCGGCGGTGGAACTCTCCGGAAGCCCGGCGAGGGGCTTCCGGTGTACGTGCTGCGGTTGGCGTGCGGGACTTCAGTTGCCGTGCTGGGCGAACGGAGCGGTCGTTCCGTCGGCGTGCACGAGCTCGACGGTGTACGGCTCAGTCCGGCCATCGGGCATTTCCATCCCGGGCGAGCCCGCCGGCATGCCCGGCAGCACCAGGCCCTTCGCATCGGGCTGTTGGGCGAGCAGTCGCTTCACGTCCTCGGCGGGCACGTGACCTTCAATGAAGTACCCGCCGATCTGCGCCGTGTGGCACGAGCCCTTGCCGACGGGCACGCCCGCTTCCTCCTTGATGGGTCCCAGGTTTTCGGTGTTGCGCACTTCGACCTGGAACCCGGCCGCCTGCATGTGCTCGACCCACAGCTCACAGCAGCCGCACGTCGCACTCTTGTGCACCACCATCTGGCGGGTTTCGGCACCCTCGTGGGTGCCAGCGTCGGCCGGAGTTGCGGGCTCGGTTTGCGCCGCGGCCGCAGGGGCGGAGTGAGTCGGGGCGGCAACCTCTTCCGGCGCCGCCGCGGCGCCGCTGTCAGCGCGTGGACTGCAGGCGCCGAGCGCTAAGGCGGCCAGGGTTGTGCAGACGATCCGGGTGTGCGCGTTCATCGTGATGCCCTCACTTCTTCGGTCGCGACGACCAGTGGATGTGGACGATCCGCCAGCCTTCGGCGGTATTGGCAAGCACCATGGTCTCGGTGCTCGACAGCGTCATCGGCTTGCCGTCCTTGCTGGCGTGCAGTTCCCGCTCGCTGGCGACCCAGGCGGTGTCGCCATCCACCCGCGCCGTGCGGTGGGTCAGCTGCGAATGGGTGCCGGACAGGAACTTGGCATCCGACTTCGCGTGGTGGCCGAGATACTCGCTGCGGCTGCGTTCGGCGCCGCCGGTTTCGAGAATGATCACGGCCGGATCGAGCAGCGCCTCGACCTGACCGAAATCGGAGGCCTCCAGCGCGGCACCGAATGCATCGACTACGGACACGGGGGCCTTGGCGGCCTCGGGGACATCGATAGCCTGAGCGACAGAGGCCGGCGCGTGCGCATGGTCCGCGCCGGATTGTGCGTGGACGGCGGTCGGCAGTGCGAACGCCAGGGACAGTGCCAGAACGGTGATGGTCGTCTTCATGCAGGTTTTCCTTGGATGGGTGTCAGTGCTGGTGGTCGTGGCCGTCGTCGTTCGACGCCGGTGGCGGTGGGGCTTCGTCCCGGGTTGGCGCGGGCTCTGCGGGCGGGGTAGGGGGCGTCTTCGCTGGCGCTGGTGCGTGATGGTCGGCCGGCGTGCCGGGCGGGTGGTCGTGCGCGTTGTTGTCCTGCGCCTTGCCGGCGTCCGCGCGTGCATGGTCCATCCCGGCATGCGCATCGGCCTTGGCCGGTGCGTCGTCGTGGGGCGGCGTGCCCGGCGGGTGCGGGTGCGGTGCCGCGGTCGTACCGGTAGCGTCGCCGTCGTGGTGGTCATCCGGCGTCCCGGGGGTATGGCCGTGGGGCTCGGTTTCGCCGCCGCCGTGGTCATGCCCGCCACTGCTGTCGACCATGGCCTGGTACTGCTCGGCATCGAGCTTGGGCAGCTCCTGCAGGAACGCGGCCATGTTCCAGATGTACTCGTCCTTCATGCTCTCGCCCCACGCCGGCATGCCCGAGGCCTTGATGCCGTGCTTGATGACCCAGAAGGCCTCCGCGGCCTCGACGGTTGCCCGGCTGAGATTGGGCGGCGCCGGATACAGCCCGCGGCTCATTTCGGTACCGTCCATGCCCGGTGCCAGGTGGCAGCCCATGCACATCGCGTTGTAATTGCCCGAGCCCTGGACGATGCGCTCGCGGTCCATGAGGTCCGCGGGCACCTCCAGTTGCCCGGCGCGGGTCTTGATGGAGCGGTCGCGCATCGTCTCCAGCAGGCTGTAGACCGGTGCGGTATGCGGGTCGTCCGCAGCGACGTTGTAGAACCCCGACCAGATGAAGCCGGCGATCGCGGCGACCGCAACGCCTGCGAGCACCACGAGTGTCAGCAATGTTTTTCGTGTGACAAACGCCATGTTGATTGATCCCCTTTTTTTGTTTTAGAACCAGGTACGCAGGCCGACGACGAAACGGGTGTCGTCGACCTCAGCGCCCTGGGCGTCGCGAAGATCGGCGGTCCCGCCAAAGACGCGTTCGCGCACGATGCCGATGTAAGGCGCGAACTTGCGGGTGAACTCGTATCGGAGCCGGAAGCCGCCCTCCACCTTGCTCAGGCCCGAGCCGATGCCACGCGCCGGGTCGTCCTTGCCCCAGGCCTGGGCCTCGATCACGGACTGCAGGATCAGGCGGTTGGTGATGAGCGTTTCGTACTCGGCTTCCACGCCCACGCCGGTCTGGCCGGATTCGCCCACGTAGGCGGTGGCCTCGACCTCGAACATGTACGGTGCCAGGCCGATGACGCCGACCGCGGCGAATGTCTGCGACGGGTCGTCGCCGAAGTCATGGCGGATACCGACCACGGCATCCCACCAGCGTGCGATCGCGCGGCCGTAGAACACCTCGACATTGGCCGACTCCACGCTGCCGTCCAGTGCTTCGCCTTCGGTCCGGATCCAGGCGCGGTCCAGGTCGGTGCCGATCCAGCCCGAACCCTCCCAGGCGATGGGCGTGCCTTCGTCCTCGTCCCAGGTTTCCAGCCGGTCCACGAGGGCGAACCAGTGGACCGAGGTGTCGTGGACCGCATGTCCGGCCACATCCGGGAACGCGGCAGCCCGGTCGGTATCGGTGACCTGCGGAATCGGCTCCAGCGGCGCCGCGTCGGGCGGAAGGTCGGTGCTGTCCGCATCGGCAGTGCCATGGCCCATGGCGGCATGGTCCATTTCGGACGCCGGCTCTTCGGGTGGCATGTCATGCCCCATGGTCGAGTGATCCATTTCAGAAGCCGGCTCCTCGGGCGGCATGTCGTGTCCCATGGCCGAGTGGTCGGTTTCGGACGTAGGCGCCTCTTGCATCTCCGCCTCGGGCGGCATGTCATGGCCCATGGCGGCATGGTCCACTTCGGCCTGGCCGGAGGCTTCGGGTGGCTCCCCACCCGTACCGGTGGCCTCGGACGAGGTATGCCCCATCGCCGCATGGTCGACTTCGGGCTGTTCCGTTTGTCGTGGTGTCGGTTCAGGGGCCGGTGCCCCGTGGCCCATGGCCGCGTGGTCGATGTTTTCCTCGGGCGGAGGCGGCGTCGGTGCAGGTTCGGAGGTGCTCTGCATCGTGGAATGGTCATGCTCGGCACTCTCCGGCGGTTGCCCGTCTTCCTGCGCCGAACGCGACTGCGCGGACGTGGGCCTGGGCTCGGCATGCGCGGAGTGGTCCATGTCCTGCGCCGAAGCGACAGCCGGGGCCAGTCCCAACGCCAGCGCGATGGCGGCGCGCAGCAGGGTGGATTCGAGTCTCGAAGGGATGGTGGTCATGGCGTTTACTCCCTCACCGCGACTTCGCGGAACATGCCCGCTTCCATGTGGTACAGCAGGTGGCAGTGGAAGGCCCACCGGCCCAGGGCGTCGGCGCGGACGCGGTAGCTGCGCTTCGTACCGGGTGGCATGTCGACGGTGTGCTTGCGGACCTGGAACCGGCCGTCGGCATCCTCGACATCGCTCCACATGCCGTGCAGGTGGATCGGGTGCGTCATCATCGTGTCGTTGACGAGCACGATGCGCATGCGCTCGCCGTAATTGAGGCGCAGCGGCGCGGCGTCGGAGAACTTGATGCCGTCGAACGACCACGCGAACCGCTCCATGTGGCCCGTGAGGTGCAGCTCGATTTCGCGGCCGGGCGCGCGGCCGTCCGGGTCGGGGAACGTGCTCCGGAGGTCGGCGTAGGTGAGTACCCGGCGGCCGTTGTCGCGCAGGCCGATGCCCGGATCGTCGAGCTTGGGCGCCGGCGACATGGTCTGCATGTCGACCAGCGGGTTGCCCTCTTCGCTGGACGGATGGGATTGCATCGCGCCATCGCCGTGTTCCATGCCAGCCATCGCGGATCCACCCATGGCGGCCATGTCGTGGCCCGAGTGGTCCATGCCGGCCATCGACCCGCCGGCCATCGCCGACATATCGTGGCCACCGCTCATGCCGTCCATCCCGCCCATCCCGCCGTGGCCCATGTCCGCCATCGTCAGGCGCGGCACCGGGTCCACCGGCGGGATCGGCGCTCGCAGGCCCTCGCGCGTGGCCAGGGTGCCGCTGACGTAGCCTGTCCGGCCCATGTCCTGGGCAAAGATGGTGAAGGCGTCCTGGCCCGAGGGTTCCACGATCACATCGAAGGTTTCCGCCACCGCGATGCGGAACTCGTCCACCGACACCGGGTGCACGTACTGCCCGTCCGCCGCGACCACCGTCATCTTCAGGCCGGGGATGCGAACGTCGAAGTAGGTCATCGCCGAGCCGTTGATGAAGCGCAGGCGGACCTTCTCGCCGGAGCGGAACAGGCCGGTCCAGTTGCCCAGCGCGGTGGTGCCGTTCATCAGGTAGGTGTAGGTGTTCGCGTTTACGTCGGCCAGGTCGGTCGGTGTCATGCGCATCTGGCCCCACATCAGGCGGTCGTCGATCGTCTCCGACAGACCGTTGCGCTGCGCATCGCGGACGAAGTCGCCGACGGTGAGCTTGTTGAAGTTGTCGTGGTCGGACATCTTCTTCAGACGCGCGAACAGGTCGTCCGGCGCCAGGTCGGTCCAGTCGCTCAGCAGGACCACGTAATCGCGGTCGTAGCTGAAAGGCTCCGGCTCGGCCGGGTCGATGATCAGCGCGCCATAGAGGCCGGCCTGTTCCTGGAAGGCCGAATGGCTGTGATACCAGTAGGTGCCGCCTTGGCGGACATCGAAACGGTAGTGGTAGGTCTCGCCACGGCCGATGCCGTCGAAGCTCAGGCCCGGCACGCCATCCATGTTGGCCGGCAGCAGAATGCCGTGCCAGTGGATCGAGGTCTGGTGGCCGTGGATGGAGCCGGCAGGCAGCGCGTTGGAGACGAACAGGTCGACCGTGGTGCCTTCGCGCCAGCGCAGGATCGGTGCCGGCACCGTACCGTTGACGGTAATGGCCGGTCGAACGCGTCCGGTGAAATTCATCGGCGTCTCGCCGATCGTCAGGTCGAAGCGGGTGCCCGCCAGCACGTTCTTCTGGTCAGGGGACTTCACTGCCCACAGGGGCTTGGGCCACAGGCCAAGGCCGGCGACCGCGCCGCCGGCAGCGAGGCCCTGGATGAAACGTCGACGCGAAGGCGCAGGCAGTGAGCCTGAACCCCAATCGCGGGGAGGGAAGGACATGGTCGACTCCACATAAGCATCGAAGTACGGCCTCAACGGGGGAGACCGCGCAAGGCGCCTGCTGGCAACACGCCAGCCACAGGCGTCCAGCGCCGAAAGGCGCGAGGGGATGCTTAGCCGATGGGAGGTCGAATCAGATGCGGGAGCGCCGGCGGCGCATGGCTCGCCGGCATGCGGCCACTGCTGGACGCATGCTCGATCACGGCGGGCACCGCAGCGATGGCACGCACCATGGCGTGGCAAGTGTGCATGCAGGAGCATCGGCAGGTGCCGTCCTCGCAGCAGTCGCCGTCGTGGGACGCGTGTGCAGTGCTTGCGCCTTCAGGTGCGTCCGGCATATCCGCTGGCAAGGCGCCGCCATGATTGCCATGCGACGCATCGTGGGAATGCCCGATTCCGGGAGCCGGCTCCTCCACTGCCGGGGTGTGGCAGGTCGTGTCCGGACCATCCTTCACCGGCCCGGCTGGCGAATCCTCGCCCAGCCCGTGCCCCATCTGCACCGTGGCCATGGCCGGGACTGCGCCGTTGAGCGCCAAAGCGGCGATCAGCAGCATTCGCAGGAGGGTGGGCCAGAGGCGCATGTGCGCAACTCTACCTGCCAGCGAGGATAGAAACGTACAGAGGCCGTGAAGAAATGCGTCCGAATGCGAGAAGTCAGGCAATCAGGAGTGAAATTGTGTACTGCATGATGGGTCGCTACGATAGCCGGATGTTTCGGCCCAGCCGCCTGCCGTGGTTTCGCGCTGCCCTGCTGGGGTTGCTCGCGCTGTGCATGGCTTTGCAACCGGTGCTGGCCGCCGCTGGTGAGCTGCACGAGGCGTTTGCGCATGCCGACCAGGCGGCCTTCCATCTTGAAGGGTCAGACGATCACGGCGATGCCTCGGGCGACCCGGGCGATGAGCCGGCCGACGCCCTGCATGTCCTGCTCCACTTCGCGCACTGCTGCGGCCATCCCGCCGGCCTCAATCCGCCCGAGGCCGGGGCGCACTGGTCGCCCGTGCATAAGCCGCGGCCGCTGACGGCCGTTGTCGCGCCCACGCTGGCGCCGCAGCTGGGCTCCCCGTTCCGACCTCCGATCCAGGCGTAAGGCGCGACTGGCCGCTCGGCCAGATCCTTGTCCATTCCGCTTCATCGGAGAACTTCCCATGCGATTGCGACTCACGGCCCTGGCCGTGTGCGTCGCGGCTTTTGCCGTGGCCTGGCCGGCGGCCGCCGCCGACCGTTTGACCCTGGACGACGCATTCCAGCGCGTTGCCCAAACCCACCCCGACCTGCGTCTGTTCGGCCCGCGGCAAGACGTGCTGGGCGCCGAACTCGACCGCGCGTCGCTGCGACCTGCGTACATCGCCGGTGCCACCGTCGAGAACGCGTTCGGCACCGGCGAGGCCAGTGGCCTGAGCGGTGCCGAGCTCACCCTGACCCTTGCCTCGGTGCTGGAGCGCGGCGGCAAGCTCGACGCGCGGCGCACGCTCGTCCAGAGCCGCATCGACGCCCTGGCCATCGAACGCGAAACCCGTCGGCTCGACCTGCTGGCGGAGGTCGCCCGACGCTATCTGGCGATCGTCACCGCGCGTCAGCAGGCCGCCATCGCCCAGGTCGACATCGACCAGCGCCAGCGCACGGTCGCGGCGGCCCGCAGGCGGCATGAGGCCGGCGCGTCGCCGGAGTCGGTCGTGCTGACGGCGCAGGCGGCCCTGGCGCGTGCGGAGCTGGATCGCGCGCGGGCCGACCAGCAGATGACCGCCGCGCGCCAGCACCTGGCGGCGATGTGGGGAGAGCAGGCACCGGACTTCGACGTGGCGGACGTGGATGCGCTGCAGCTGGCCGAGGTGGCGGACTTCGCCACGCTCGCGCAGTGGCTGGAGCGCAATCCCGAGCTCGCGCGTTTCGCGGACGCGCGCCGCATCGGTGAGGCCCGGTTGCAACTGGCGCGCACCGAAGCGACCCCGGATGTCGACTGGCAGGTCGGCGTGCGGCGCCTGCAGGCCACCGACGATTTCGGCCTGACCGCCGGTGTCTCCATACCACTGGGCGCGTCCGCACGCGCGCAACCGGGTATCCGCGCTGCGCAGGCGGAACTGGCCGCGCTCGAAATCGAACGCGAAGCGGCCGGCCTGTCGCTGTATTCCACGCTCGCCGACGCCCACGGCCGCTACCGCGTCGCGCAACTGGAGGTGTCGCGCATCGGCGAGGACGTGCTGCCACGCCTGGCACGCGCCGAAGCGGCGGCGGCCACGGCCTACCGCGCGGGCGCGGCGAGCTACCTGGAATGGGCCTCGCTGCAGGCCGAACGCACGACAGCGCTGCGCCAGCAACTCAACGCGGCGCTGGATGCCCAGCGCGCCCTCATCGAAATCCAGCGGCTGACCGGCCAGGCGTTTATCGCCGGCCCGGCGCCGTCGACTCAAGGAGCGACCCCATGACGTTTGTTTCCAAACTCCGCCCCCTGGCGGCCGGTCTGGCCCTCGTGCTGGCGCTGTCGGCCTGCGGCGGCGACCACGACAGCGAAGACGGCCACGGCCACGCGGAAGAAGGTGGCGAGCACGCCGAGGGCGAAGAGGCCCGGACCGGTGAGCACGGCGGCCGTTTGCTGGAGCAGGGCGAGTTCGCCGTGGAACTGGCGATTGCCGAGGACGGCACACCGCCGAAATATCAGGCGTGGCTGTACCGCGACGGCAAGCCCGTGCCGGGTACCGAGGGCACCGTGCAGGTGAACCTCAAGCGGCTGGGCAACGTGGCCGAGCAGCACGCGCTCGCGCCGCAGGACGACGGCAGCCTGATGGCCGCCACCGTGGTCGGCGAACCGCACTCGTTCGACGTCGAGGTGCGGGCCACCATCGACGGCCAGTCCTTGCGCTGGACATACCCCAGCTACGAGGGCCGTACCGAGATCGCCGCGGCCGTTGCCGCGAAATCCGGCATCGAAGTCGCACCCGCCGGCCCCGGCACCATTGCCGACGAGCACGAGGTCCAGGGCCTGCTGACGCCGGTCGAGGGCCGTGTCGCCAGCGTGGCCGCGCGCTTCCCCGGCCCGGTCCGCAGCCTGCGGGCGAACGTGGGCGATGCGGTGCGCGCCGGGCAGCCGCTGGCGACCATCGAAAGCAACCTCAGCCTGAGCACCTACACCGTCAGCAGCCCGATCGCCGGCGTGGTCACCGACCGCAACGGCGCGGTCGGCGGCGTGGCGGCGGAGAACATGCCGCTGTTCGAAATCGCCGACCTGTCGCAGTTGTGGGTCGACCTGCACATCTTCGGTTCCGATGCCCAGCACATCCGCCCCGGCGTGCCGGTCACCGTGACCCGGCTCAGCGATGGCGAAACCATCGAGACGATGCTGGAGCGGGTGCTGCCCGGCACCGCCACCGCCAGCCAGAGCACCGTGGCGCGCGCCACCATCGACAACAGCGACGGGCTGTGGCGGCCCGGCAGCGCGGTCAAGGCACGCATCACCGTGGACCGCGAGCCGGTCGACCTGATGGTGCCGCTGGCGGCGGTGCAACAGTTCCGCGACTGGGACGTGGTGTTCGTGCGCGTCGGCGACACCTACGAAATCCGCCCGGTCGAACTGGGCAAGCGCGACGGCGAGCGGGTGCAGGTGCTGTCGGGCCTGGACAAGGGCGCGCAGGTGGTGGTCGAGCAGAGCTACCTGGTGAAGGCCGACATCGAAAAGTCGGGGGCCTCGCATGACCACTGAGAAGCACGGCGTACTCGAGAAGACCATCCGTTTTGCCATCGCGCACCGCTGGCTGATGCTGGCGTTGACGCTGGTGCTGGTGGGCGTGGGCATCTGGAGCTTCACCAAACTGCCGATCGACGCCACGCCCGACATCACCAACGTCCAGGTGCAGATCAACACCGAAGCCCCCGGCTACTCGCCGCTGGAGTCCGAGCAGCGGGTGACGTTCCCGATCGAGACCGCCATCGCCGGCCTGCCGGGACTCGACTACACGCGCTCCATCTCCCGCTACGGGCTGTCGCAGGTCACGGTGGTGTTCGAGGACGGCACCGACCTGTACTTCGCCCGCCAGCTGGTGGGCGAGCGGCTGCAGCAGGTGTCGTCGCAGCTGCCCGAAGGCATCGAACCCTCCATGGGGCCGATCGCCACGGGCCTGGGCGAGATCTTCATGTACACGGTCGATGCCGACCCGGAGGCTCGCAAGGACGACGGCACGCCGTGGACGGCGACCGACCTGCGTACCGTGCAGGACTGGGTGATCCGTCCGCAGCTGCGCAACACGCCCGGCGTCACCGAGGTCAACACGATCGGCGGCTATGAGCGGCAGATCCACATCACGCCCGACCCGGCCAAGCTGGTGTCACTGGGCCTGACCCTGCATGACGTGGTGACCGCTGTGGCGGCCAACAACGAGAACGTCGGCGCCGGCTACATCGAGCGCAACGGCCAGCAGTTCCTGGTGCGCGTGCCGGGACAGGTCGCGGGGCTGGACGAGATCCGCTCGATCATCCTGGACCGCCGCGGCGGCGTGCCGATTCGTGTCGGCGATGTCGCCACGGTCGGCGAGGGGCCGGAGCTGCGCAGTGGCGCGGCCACCCAGAACGGCCGCGAGGTCGTGCTGGGCACGGTGATGATGCTGGTGGGCGCCAACAGCCGCGACGTGGCGCAGGACGCCGCAGCCAAGCTGGAGGAAGCGGCCGGCAGCCTGCCGCCGGGCGTCACCGCCAACCCGGTCTACGACCGCACGGCGCTGGTGGACCGCACCATCGCCACCGTGTCCAAGAACCTGGTGGAGGGCGCGTTGCTGGTCATCGCGGTGCTGTTCCTGCTGCTGGGCAACATCCGCGCCGCGCTGATTACCGCGGCGGTGATTCCGCTGGCGATGCTGTTCACCATGTTCGGCATGGTCCGCGGCGGCGTCTCGGGCAACCTGATGAGCCTGGGCGCGCTGGATTTCGGCCTGATCGTCGATGGCGCGGTGATCATCATCGAGAACTGCCTGCGTCGCTTCGGCGAGATGCAGCACACGCTCGGTCGAACCATGACCGACGAGGAGCGCCACGACGTGGCCGCATCGGCCACTGCCGAGGTGATCCGGCCGAGCCTGTTCGGCCTGGGCATCATCACCGCCGTCTACCTGCCGATCTTCGCGCTCACCGGGATCGAGGGAAAGATGTTCCACCCGATGGCGATCACCGTGGTGCTGGCGCTGACCGGTGCGATGGTGCTGTCGCTGACCTTCGTGCCGGCCGCGATCGCCGTGTTCCTGGGCGGGCGCGTGGACGAGAAGGAAAACCGCGTCATGCGCTGGACCAAGCGTCGCTATGCGCCGGCGCTGGACTGGGCGCTGCGCAACCGCGCCATCGTGGTCGGCAGTGCGGTCGCGCTGGTGGTCGCGTGCGGCCTGTTGGCCACGCGTCTGGGCACCGAGTTCATCCCCAACTTGGACGAGGGGGACATCGCGCTGCACGCCTTGCGTATCCCCGGCACCGGCATCGACCAGGCGGTCCAGATGCAGATCGATCTGGAGGAGCGGATCGCGCAGTTCCCGGAGGTCCAGCGCGTCTACAGCAAGATCGGTACGGCCGAAGTGGCGTCCGACCCGATGCCGCCGTCGGTGGCCGACACCTTCCTGATCATGAAGCCCCGCGACGACTGGCCGGACCCGCGCAAGCCCCGGGCCGAGTTGATCGCCGAGATCGAGGAGGCGGTCACCGAACTGCCCGGCAACAACTACGAGTTCACCCAGCCGATCCAGATGCGCATGAACGAGCTGATCTCGGGCGTGCGCGCGGAAGTCGCGATCAAGGTCTTCGGCGACGATCTGGACACGCTGGTGGAGGTCGGCGAGCAGGTCACCGAAGTGGCCGAGTCCGTGCCCGGCGCGGCCGACGTCAAACTCGAGCAGACCACCGGTCTGCCGCTGCTGACCGTCACCCCCGATCGCGTGGCGCTGGCGCGATACGGGTTGAATCCGGGCGTGGTGCAGGAGACGGTATCCACCGCGGTGGGCGGCGAGGTCGCCAGCCAATTGTTCGAGGGCGACCGCCGCTTCGACATCGTGGTCCGGCTGCCCGAGCACCTGCGGCAGGACCCGGCGACGCTGGCCGACCTGCCGATTCCGCTACCGGCCGACTTCAGTGCCGACGAGGCCGGTCGCGTGGCCACCGGACAAGTCGGCGCACCGTCCACGGTGCCCCTGCGCGAGGTCGCGAAGATCGAGACTGTCGCCGGCCCGAACCAAATCAACCGCGAGAACGGCAAGCGCCGCGTGGTGATCACGGCCAATGTCCGCGGCCGCGACCTGGGCGGCTTCGTGGAGGAACTGCGAACGCGCGTGGACGCCGAGGTCGAGATCCCGACCGGCTACTGGGTCGACTACGGCGGCACGTTCGAGCAGTTGATCTCGGCCAGCCAGCGCCTGTCGGTGGTGGTCCCGGTGACGCTGGCGGTGATCTTCGCGCTGCTGTTCATGGCGTTCGGATCGGCCAAGGATGCGGCAATCGTGTTCAGCGGCGTGCCGCTGGCGCTGACCGGCGGCGTGCTGGCATTGGCGCTGCGCGGCATCCCGCTGTCGATCTCCGCAGGCGTCGGCTTCATCGCCCTGTCGGGCGTGGCGGTGCTCAACGGCCTGGTGATGATCGCCTTCATCCGCAAGCTGCGCGAACAGGGCGATCCGCTGGACACCGCCGTGGTCGACGGCGCGCTGACGCGACTGCGTCCGGTGCTGATGACCGCGCTGGTGGCCTCGCTGGGCTTCGTGCCGATGGCGTTTAATGTCGGCGCCGGTTCGGAGGTGCAGCGGCCACTGGCGACCGTGGTGATCGGCGGCATCATCTCCTCGACGCTGCTCACGCTGCTGGTGTTGCCGGTGCTGTACCGCTGGTGGCATTGCGACACCAAGCCGCGTCCGGAGCCGCAGGAGGCCTGAGCGATGTCGGATTCATGCTGCGGCGGCACCGTCGACCTGGCGGCCATGCAGGCGCGCCAGCGGCGGGTGCTGATGATCGTGCTGGCGATCAACCTCGCCACGTTCGCGATGATGCTGGGAGCGGCCCTCTACGGCCGCTCCTCGTCGTTGCTGTCGGGCAGCCTGGACAACCTCGGGGATGCGCTCACCTACCTGCTGAGCCTTGCGGTTATCGGCGCGAGTACCGCCGCCAAGGCGCGGGTGGCGGTGGTGAAAGGCCTGCTGAACCTCGGCGCCGCCTTGGCGGTGGCGGCCCAGATCGGGTGGCGCGTGCTGCATCCGGAGGTGCCGTTGTTCGAAGCCATCGGCGTGGCGGCGCTGTTGAACCTCGCGTTCAACGGCGTGTGCCTGTGGCTGCTGATGCCCTACCGCGCAGGAGACGTCAACATGGCGTCGGCGTGGGAGTGCTCGCGCAACGATGTCTACGAAGGCTTTGCGGTGCTGCTCGCCGCGGCGGGCGTGTGGGTGTTCTATGCCGGCTGGCCCGACCTGGTGATCGCGGCGGCGTTGCTGGTGCTGTTCCTGCGCTCGGCGTGGCGCGTGCTCGCACGCGCGCGCGCCGAACTGCGCGAGGATGGCGGCCGTTCCAACAGCCCGGAGCCCGGATGATCGCCAAGACCGTCGGCCTGTTCTTCATCACGGCCATCGCCGAAATCGTCGGCTGCTACCTGCCGTACCTGTGGTTGCGGGGTCGCGCCGAGGGATGGGTGCTGGTGCCGGCGGCCGCGGCACTGGTTGCGTTCGTCTGGCTGTTGACACTGCACCCGGCGGCGGCGGGTCGCACCTATGCGGCCTACGGAGCCGTGTACGTGGCCACCGCGCTGGGCTGGCTGTGGGCGGTGGAGGGCATCCGTCCAGACCGGTGGGACCTGTTGGGCGGCGCGCTCGCCCTGTCCGGGATGGCGGTCATCGCCTTCGCGCCTCGGGGCTGACCGCCTGCCGTCAACGACAATTCACTAACTGAGAAGGATCGACATGGGCAGCGGACACGACCACGGCACCGGCGACATCCGGCACGAGAGACCCCTGTGGTGGGCGCTGGGCCTGACCGCGACGTTTCTGGTCGCGGAAGTGGTGGGCGGCCTGCTCACCAACAGCCTGGCCCTGCTGTCGGACGCTGCGCACATGGGGACAGATGTCATCGCCCTGACCATCGCGCTGGTGGCAGTGCGGCTTTCGCGCCGTCCGCCCGACGCCAAGCGCACCTACGGCTACGCGCGGATGGAAGCCATTGGCGCGATGATCAACGGCGGCCTGCTGTTCCTGGTCGCCGGCTACATCCTGTGGGAGGCCGTGCGACGTTTCCAGCAGCCGCCCGAGGTCGCTTCGACGGGCATGATGGTGGTGGCGAGCCTGGGGTTGGTGGTCAACCTGATATCGATGCGCCTGCTCAAGGCGGGCAGCGGCGAAAGCCTCAACGTCAAGGGCGCGTACCTGGAAGTCTGGGCCGACATGCTGGGCTCGGTCGGCGTGCTGGCGGGTGCCGGCATCATCATGTTCACCGGCTACCAGATCGTCGACCCGATCATCGCCGTGCTCATCGGCCTGTGGGTGTTGCCGCGGACCTGGACGCTGCTGCGCGAGGCCGGGCAGATCCTGATGCAGGGCGTGCCCGCCGGGCTGGACCTGGAGGGCGTGCGAAGGGCGCTGCTGGAGCACCCCGGCGTCGCCGAGATCCACGACCTGCACGCCTGGGCGTTGGGGTCGAAAGAGCCTGTCCTGACAGTGCACGTGGTTGCGGCGGACCCGGGCATTTCCGCAGATGCGCTACGCCAGCGGATTTCCGACATGCTGCGCGATCGCTTCTCGATCGAGCATGCGACGTTGCAGATCGAGTCTGATCCATGCGATAGCGGTCACGCACATGAGTGAGCCGAAGGGAGCGGGAGGCATCCCACGCGGCACTGATGGACCCGGCGGCAGGGCGCCACGTCCTTGCCAATCACAGTGTTTCTCAGCCAGTGGGCTCATGTAGCAGGATCACCACAAACCACTTTCATCCTCGATGCTCCGATCTCCCTGCAGACCCCGTGGCCACTGGGTGAACTGCAGAACAGCGGTGGTTCCGCGATCGGAGTCGGTCTGCAGGTCCAGACGCCAGCCGGAGTGTTCGCACAACCGTGAAATCAGCTCAAGCCCGATGCCCGAATCACCGCCACCTGCACCTACACGCGCCATGCGTGTGTAAATCGCGCTGAGCGGGGCTGATGCCATGGCCGGGGTTGTGGATGACAATGGTGGCGTCATCTTGCAGGCGAATGTCGATGCGACCGTTGTCGCTGTTCTCTATGGCATTGCGAAGCAGGTTCCCGACGGCAGCGCGGACGACGCCCGGCGTGGTGATCACCTTGCAGGGTGAAAGCGGCGCCAGGCACAACTGCAGCGACTTGCCCGCGGTCAGGTGCTGGTGGTCTTCGATGATCTGAGGCAGCAGGGCGTCCAGCGCCAATGGCTTGCTGGCCTTCGCGAGTCGTGCCGGGGCCGTGGAGCTATTGGGAGCAGGGCAGCGCGTCGTCGGCCAGGCGGCCGGCCTCTTCATCAAGCTGCGCAACTAGTTCCTCATCGCGATCGAAGAGCGCTCGGGTCAGCCCGCTGACCCGAGTGAGCGGCCTGACCGACTCGCCCGCGCAGGGGCGGGCGGTGGGCCGCGGCCCACGCGCCATAGCGCCCCAGGCCCTCGCCCCAGTCGCCGCGCTCGTGCGTGGTCATCGCCGGCGGTTCGCCGCACAAGGCGTTGATCAGCAGGTCCAGCTCGGGTGACCGGCGTGGGCCGTCTGGCCCCGACTCAGCGACCTCGATTGTCGTTGCCGGGGCCGAGCTGCCGGTGCTGGCCGTCGTGCTCACCTCCCTTGCCAGCGGTTTCCAATCTCCAATAAGTCTGGAAAGGTCAACCCGGGGGCTGAGCATAGGAAACCAACGGACGGCCGGCGCACGGGGCCGGCCCCACCGGCGGTAAGCGGGGCTTATCGCGGGTAGACCGGAGGGTAGGGCGGCCGTCCGCGCGCTCCGACGACGGCGCGCGGAGGCAGGCGTTCGGAGGGCCGCCTTCGGAATGGGGTGGCGCCGCGGCCGGACGTCCCAGGGCTGCGCCGCCCACGCGCAACGCGAGGGGCGTCCTTCGACGGGCACCGCCGGAGACGCTGCCGGGGCGGGCGTCTACGCGAGTTATATCGAGTTTAGCGACCTTATCGGATTTCGATAAACTCACTAAACTCGATATAAATGGCCTTGGATGTCCGCCGGCAGGGCGTCCTGAAGCCCGCGGGGCGAACGCCGGCACTCAGCTTCGCTTGACCACCGTCCGCTGGCCGATCCGGCGGCTCGACTTTGCGGTGGGCCGGGCGAGGCCCGGGATCAGGAAGTCGGTGACGCTGTGACCGCGCTTGACCTGGTCCGCCAGCCAGCGCGGCATCCGGCCACGACCGGACCAGGTGCGCCGCTTGTTCGCTGGGTCGCGGTACTTCGGCGCGACACGAGCACGCGCGTTTGCCAGGGTGCGCCGGGCAGGACGGACTGGGGCCCTGACATCAATGAGTTCCCCGATCCGATAGCCATGAGACGCGGCAAATGCGATCAGCTCTCTGCGGACGACTGCCACAGGCCGACGGCGCGCCATCAGCGTCTTGCGACGCTCGGCGGCGGCCAGGAGTGTTTCAAGCTCGCGCAGGTTGAGCGCGCTGACATCGATCTTCATGGGCGGCGAGCCTCAGTCCAGGTCGCCACCCTGTCAAGAAATACTTTGGATGCCTCCGGTGCAGACCTCGCGCCGTTGGTACATGCGCGGGCCGAACTTTCCAAGCGAAGCTCGACGGCCGTGAGACAGATCCTACGCTCACACTCGATCCAAGCGACCCAAACTGGCGCTACGTGCGCAAGGCACTTAAGACAACCCAGAGCTGATACGGGAGCAGACAGCCGGCGGCGCCAACGGAGCGAACCGAGAAGGCGCGCCGGCGCCAGTGATCCACTTCAGCGCCACTCGCGAGGTCATCGCGTGGTTGGGTCGCTTTCCCTACTAGTCATCCCCGCGGAGGATAAGGGTCGTTACCGTAGGTGCGCTCGTCCCGCCACTGGCCGTTCTGCGCCTGAATCCGGACTCCTGACGGGCGTCCATTCTTCGTAAAGTTCGTACTGGCGGCTGTGGCGGCAGCACTGATTGCCTCGGCCTGAGTGTTGTAGAGGAACCTAGTCCCGTTCTCCTGTTCGTCGAATTTGATCTCCCACTGGTTACCCGAGTTGACGACGTAGTAGTAAGTGCGAGCCATTGTTATTCCTTCAGTGGTTGGTTACTTGCAAACCGGCGACGCGGGTTACGCGGCCTTACCCCCATGCTAGCGCCTGACCACCTTGACTGCAGTGGGGCCTGTACGTTGGATGGACACTGTGCCTTGGGGACGAATGACATCCAGCTTCATGAGCGTTCCTAAGATTCTTTCGGTAAAGACGCCTCAGCAGCACGGATGACAATCCGCCAGGCATCCGGGAGGGCGCGATCGGGGATGAAATCATTGCTCCTTGCAGTGCTTCACCGCCCTCTAGATGTCGAACCGATGCAATCCATTCTCGATGTTGCTTACGGCATCCGTAACGCACACGATGGGGCAGCTCAACGCGTCGCGAGTGGTTCATGGGGCCGTTCGAACGTCGGTGCTTCGCGGCGGTCAAGCCGATTGGGACGAGTTGTGCAGCTGGCGTCCAAAACGCGTCCAAACGCTCAGAACTCGTACTTTTCCTTGCGCTGGATAAATGCATCCCTTCCACCCTCAAGGATGCTGGCCACCTGATCTCGAATCGAAGGAACGTCAATCGAACCCTGCGCTTCCAGGCCGAGACACCCTTGATTCTGAGCGGCCGTGAACACGCCAATCCACTCGGCATCGCCGAACACCGGGATGTTCGCGTTGTGTGTCGCGAACAAGAACTGCCGACTGGTCTTAGCCTCCCTCAGCTCCGTGACGATGCGATCCGCGATGAATGCGTTGTCCAAGTTGTCCTCCGGCTGATCCATCAGAAGGGGATCGACGCTCTCAAGTAGCAGCATGTGCAGGATTGCGGTGCACTGCTGGCCCGTCGAAAGCTTGTTGAGAGGACGGAAAACCGGTTCTGCTTGACCATGCGTGACATTCAAGAAAATGTCTACGCGATGATCCAACTCCAAGGCCTCCAGCTCCATGACCTGAGACGATTGGAGCTTGGCGAGTGCTTCGGCGACCTTCTGGGTGACACCCCAAGTCCGCTGGATTTCAGCAGCTCCTTTTTCGACCGACTGGGCCAGCGACAACGGACTGATCGACTCGACGTCGTCAACAAACGCAAGCCGCTTTTCACCCACGCCCTCTAACTTGCACTCAAGTAGGAAATTCCTCAACGGCGTGCGATCAGCCTCCGGCACAATCTCCACCTTTAGCTTGCCCTCAAGCCGTTTGTTTAGCTTCTTTGCGGCCCTTTGTAACGCCTGTATGCGCTGACCACGCAATTCGGACCACTCGGCCAACAAGTTGCGTCTCTCTTGACGCAAGGTGTTGCGCTGAAGTTCATGTCTAGCCGCCCGCGATTTCATGGGCTTGATACGTTCGATCTCCTCCATCAACTTCTGGTAGGCAACACCGACCTCTTGTCCGCTCTTTCCAGCAGTGGTGGGCAACGTTCGAAGTGCCTTCTCCAACTCGGCATCCTGCCCCTGTATGGCCTGCTGCCATGCTCCGTACTGCGTCGCGAACTGTCCCGCTCTGTCATCAAGCAACGCCTGCATGGCGGTCATATGCTCGGTGAACTCTTTCTTGAGGACATCAATCGTCGTTCGCATTGCGAGCAACTGGGCAGCGTCAGGCAGCTCCTCAGTGGCCTCATCGCTGATGAAGGAAAGGTCGGGCAAGCTGCCGCGAAATAACGAAAGCGCGTCTTGAAAGCTCTGCATGCCGTCGGTAGCGGTATTTGCCATCTCACGCTCACGCGCCAGCAATGAGGTCTTAGCTAACTTTTCCTTGAGCCCCAAATCTTCAAAGCCGCGAAGCTGCTCCTCCAGCTTGGGCAAGCGCTCAACCTGCGCATTGAGCTCGTCAAGACCGTCCAGGGACTTTGTGAGACTCTGCTGATTCTCAATCAAACGTTTATGCACCGCGGCGCTCTTCGCCGCGTACTCCCCATCTCGTGGAAGAAATCGGTCCAGCAACTGCACCCGGCTGGCTTCATCTTGAGCCAACTCATAAATTTCGTTCTGACCATAAATGTCGATGCCCGGCAGCAGGTCGTAAGGGAGCAGCGTGGAGACAGTGCCGTCCATGTCACGCACTATCGGCGGCTCGCCGTAACGACGCGAAATGCTGTATCGCTTGCCGTTCTGGGCAGAGGACACCACCGTCAGGTCAACCCGGCCGGCTGACCGGCCGAGATTCTCCTTGATGATTTCTTGGTGGAGCTTCTCGGCCTGCTTGCCTTTGGGTGGGAGGTCCAAGGCGAAGCGCAGGCACTCGAGCAAGGTTGACTTACCTGTTCCGCGGCCACCAATCACGGTATTGAGATGGTCGGAAAAATCTACCCGGACGCCATCCAGATAGCCGCCGGCCACAGTCATGCGTACCACCTTACCAATCGGGCTTTGGGTTTGTTGCGATTGGAGCCTTATTCTCGACCCGGGGTCGAGGAAGGCAACCTTGAACGCAGCGAAAGTTGGCCGTGTCATCTTGATGAAGCACGTTGCGCTCGGCTGATCCAAATCATCAGGTTTGGCGACATCCTTGGCATTGATCGCTGCCATAGGGCGTTCACGCCGGTAGCTATCGTCCTTGTTCAAGAACACCTTGCGATAGAAGTCGCTCTCGATTCCCGTCAGGTCCTCTATCGACCCTGGAATCTGGGCGGCCCGCAGTCTGGGGTTCTTCCATACGTGGTTCAGGCGGTTTTTCAGGAGACCGCTTTCCTGTGTGCAATGGGCCGCATAGATGAACCCGCCGAGCACATCTATTTCCTCGATCAGCTCTTCCGAACTCAAGCGAGATGGCCGAATGCCGTCTGCGGGGTCATGCAGTTTGAGATTTCCGAGGTAGCGCTCAAGCTGCTGCACCGTTGTGTCCTCGGGGAAGAGACACACGTAGTGCGTCTTGTCGTTCGACGCGATCTCAAAGCCGGGGAACACTACAATCCCGTGTGGCTGCAACTCTTGCCGCAAGGAATCAACACTAGCGACGCTACCGTGGTCGGCCAAGCCCACAACCGTTATGCCAAGCTTGAGGCACTTCTGGAGCAAAGCTTGGTTGTAGTCGCCTTCGTCAAACCCATGATGGGCCCCTCTGTAAGTGCCGCTGTAGCCAACAGGATTGACTTGGAGCGCACAGCGCCAAAACCTAGCGTATGTGAGTTGATCGGTCATTTCGTCTATATGCCAAAGCGCCTAACTTCTAGTTGATTGCCAATGCTTTTCCGGCAATTGTGCAGCCGAACCAGTAAGAGTGGCCATGGAGGTGCCCGTCGGTTCTTCGCCGGTAGTGGAAGAGGTCAGCTCCGGTACGGCGCATGGCCCGTCGTGATTGCGACCTAGGTCGAGCTGGTACCAATGTCAATTGCAGCAGCCACTGCAGCCAGAACGGAGTCGATGAGCTTGAAGGCAGCGTGGTGCGTTTTTTTAGCTCTATCTCCATCATTCGCATACGCATTCGAGGCCGATATCTGTAAGGCGTAGCTACGTTCGACGCAGCTCAGCTACTGGCTTATTCTGTGTTCAAGCGTGGTTCGTAGCCAGCCGAGCCCCTCATCCATCTCCAAGTTCGAGCTCGCATAGGTTTCGCGAAGTAGGTGAGGCGATAGGAGTCCATCCCACTTCTGGCGTATGAGATTGTTGGCATTGGCCAACAACTCATCGAGGGGCGGAGCCGCTTCTGAGCTGATATCTGCGAGACGATCTTCGATCTCCTCGAGGCTCAACTCCCCGCGGACGATTTCGACCCCCAATCGTCCCGAAAACGCTTGGACACCCCGCGACATTAGCAAGCACGCGATGGCCTCATTGGCGCCGTCGCCGAGCCAGGTGAGCAAGATTGCTTGGCTTCCTTGATCGAGCAACACGCGATCTTGCAAAGCTAACGTCTCGAACGCGATGCAGCCCTCGTCCAAGAAGCGCTGTGCGGTGGCATCAAGAAAGGAGAGAGACTCACCAGCTACATACAGTTCTCGCATGCGCTGCCGCACCCGGGTGTGCACACGCCCAGCACCTCCGTTGAACAGCGGTGGAGCTCCTCCCTTGGCGGGAGACACGTGGATCGTCTTATGCGGTTCGTCGATATCCTCCACAAGCCATGTGCGCCCACCGAACAAGATGCGCTGGCCTGGAGACATCATCTGCGACACGGGGAGGGTTCCGAGTGTCTTGCCACCGGCAACAAGGCGGAACTCCTCGTCGGTGGCGAAGGATGCATAGAACGAATAGTGGTTGACGATCTTGTCGCCGATGCGTCCATGCAGGAGTAGGCCCGAATGGTCTTGGGTGAGGATTTCGCCTTGCCCCAAGTTGCGCAGCAACTCCGCAAAGCTCCTTTTGGTCAAACCTTCAAAAGGCGCACCCGCGGCACCAAGCAACTGGTAGGCGCGTCTAGCTTGCAGGCCGCCATGTTGTGCGATGGCCGATAGCAGTTGTTGGACCAGCGTGGAGTAATGCGCCCCGCCCACGACAGGTGGCTCGAACCAGTGCTCCAGCAGGAGGGATATGACGGCCGCTGTTTGCACGGTGTCCAGCCGCAGTTGGGTCTCCAAGTCGGCCTTGTCATCTAGAGCGTCTTCGATCACATAGCCGCGTAGGATCGCGGCCTCGCCCTCGCGCCGCCCCGAACGACCCAGCCGCTGCCGAAGGCTCGCAACGGATGGCGGCGTGCCGATCTGGACGACGCTCTTAACAGCTCCAATGTCGATTCCAAGTTCCAGCGTGCTCGTGCAGATGGCGGTAGCGGGCCTCTCGCGCTGCTTCAGGGCAGCTTCGGTTTCGTAGCGGATCTCTTTGGATAGGCTGCCATGGTGTGGCCAGAACTCCCTTGGCGATTGGCCCTGCTCGCAGAGACTATTGAGCAAGTGGGTATAGCGCTCAACTTCCCGTCTGCTGTTCGGAAATACGAGATTGTTGGAGCCGCTAAGCACCTTAAACATGTGTTCGGCGATCGCCAGCGGGGCACGCTCTTTTTCGGGGTCGTTCTTGCGTCGCGTGCCGTCTTCTGCGCTTGGCTCCTCGAACCCCTTGACCAGTATCAGCAGCTGCCCACCGGTTGACTTCACGTCTACCAAGGCCACCTCTCGATCCGGCCGGAGGAACTTCGCCGCCAGGCTCATATCGCCCAGCGTCGCCGACAGCCCAATCCGCGGAACCTTCCGACCCAGCGCTGTTTCGATGCGGTGCATGAGCGACTGCAGTTGCTTGCCCCGCTCGGTGCCGATGAACGCGTGGAGCTCGTCGACAACAATGAAGGTCACAAGCTTGAACAGCCCGGCGATGCTAGTGCCGCGGTTACAGAGTGTGGCTTCCAGCGACTCGGGGGTGATCAGCAGCACGCCGCGGGGCTTCTGGATGAACTGGCGCTTGCTGGTGGCAGTGATATCCCCGTGCCAGGGCCACACGGGAACTTCCAAGTTCTCGCATAACCGATCAAGGCGTCCAAACTGGTCGTTGATGAGGGCCTTGAGCGGGCTGATATAGACGATCAGTCCTTCGTCGGGCTGCTGGAGCAAGTGGGTCAGTGCGGGGAGGAAGGCGGCTTCCGTTTTGCCGGATGCGGTGCTCGCCGCCACGATCACATCCTGGTCGGCCGGAAGGATCAGTGGGATGGCCTTCTCCTGCACTTCCCGCAGCGCCCCCCATCCCTCGGCCCACAAGTAGTGCTGGATGCGGCGATCCAACTTCAGGAACGCTTGCGACTCGGCCATGGCCTACTCAGAGTTGGAAGGAGGCCAGCTCGTCGTCGGGCTTGACCGCGGCATCTCCTTCGCCCGCGTCGTCTGCCTCGATCTGGACATCGCCGATCAGCGCCTGCCATTCCGTGCCGGGGTTCTGCTCGAGGATGGCGAGCAGGTTGATGAACGAGGTGATCGTCGTTCGCGGCGTTCGGAAGAAGCTATCGCCAATGCGATTTGCGCAATGCTCCATGAAGCTGGCAATCGCGGGGTCTGGCAACAAGTAGCGTTCTGGCTGCCCGCCCGCGTAGACGTGGCGGATCTTGCCCAGGAGCAAAAAGAAGTCTTCTAGGGTCAGGCTAGACAGGCGAAGCACCGGCCCGCTGAAGTCGACCAGAGTGTCAGAGGCGAAGGCGTTCTGGGCGAGCCGGCTCTGGAGGGCCGAATAGCTGTAGATGCCACGTCGCGGGTCCATCAGGAACTCGGGCGTTCCGCCCAAGACAAATCCCAGGCCAACTGCGGTGCCTTGCAGCGAGTCA
Source organism: Novilysobacter selenitireducens (assembly GCF_020026895.1). Classification (GTDB taxonomy): domain Bacteria; phylum Pseudomonadota; class Gammaproteobacteria; order Xanthomonadales; family Xanthomonadaceae; genus Lysobacter_C; species Lysobacter_C selenitireducens. The sequence continues at coordinate 426,741 of NZ_JAINZW010000002.1, read as the reverse complement.
TTGAGCATGCGCAGGATCTGCTCGTAGTTGGAGCTACGCGCCTGCGAGTTGGCTAGCTTGTAGATATTGACCATCTCGTCCAGACACACGAACAACCCTGCGTATCCAGCCAGCCTCACGAATCGCGCAAGGAGCTTGAGCTGGTCGTAGACCGATGAGTCATCGACGATCGTGCGAACGCTGAGCGCGGCACGGGCATCGGTACGAGTGGCAAACTCTCCGCGCAGCCACCGGATCGCATCCGACTTCAATTGCTCGTTGCCACTCTCTGCGCCTCGGCAGTACGCGGCAATGACATCTGCAAAGTCATAACCATTGACGAGTTCGGTCAGTTGTTCGAGCTTGGCGCGAAGAACCTGCTCGGTCTCCAGGCCCTGAGCCTTAGCTTCACTCTTGGCTGTTGCGATGAACTTCTCGACCACCCCAGGCAGGGCACCGCCCTCTGGCTTGGTGCGTGTGGCCAGGTTTCGCATGAGTTCGGCATACAGCGAGCGTGCCTGGCCGCCTGACGCATGCAGCCGCCGGTCCGGATTGAGGTCTGCATTGGCCACGACGAGCTTGCGCTCCATGGCAATTGCGCGAATCAGGTTCAAGAAGAAGGTCTTGCCTGCGCCGTATTCGCCAATAACGAAGCGGAACGATGCCCCTCCATCGGCTACGCGGTCGATATCTGACACCAACGCTTCGATCTCTCGGCCACGTGCAACCTGGATCAGGTGCTGACCTGCTCGTGGCACGACTCCCGCGCGAAGGGACTGGATGACAGCATCACGATCCTTGGGACGAATTGCAGCATTCATGCTTCGATCTTCTCAAGTAGTTCAGTGTTCACGGTCAAGGGGTCGTCTCCTTCGCATAGCGGCTCGTCGAACGCATCAAAGGCCGCTTCGTTGATCTGCTCCAATGCCCCATCGAGCATGAGGTCCAAGTCGGTTGCAGCGTCTTCAAGTTCCGATCGAGTCCACTCAGGGCGAGATAGCAATAGCCGCAGCAGCGCCGAGTGTTCTACGTCGAGGCCAAGCGGTCCAAACGCATCATCGTCTTGCTCTGAATCTGGCTCAGGGTCCGGCGTCTGAGTCGCAAGTGCCGCTGGCTCCTCAACGAAGATGGACGACAGGAGTGCGGAGACGCGTGCTGTGTCTTCTTGAAGGCTCGCAATGCGAGCAGCATCCAAGCGGAAGCCTTGGGTTTCGGCCTGTGCGACTGAGATGGGTGCACCGCCGGCGCCGAGGGCATGGACGTCGCTGAACACCCGTTTGGGCTCTACGCCCAAAGCCTTGTAGACCTTCTCCAGGAACTTGACTTCATCAGGCGACACAAAGCCGTCGGACTGGGCCATGCTCGCCATGAAGGCGGCCAGTTTTTCCTTGGCCATGTTGGAGAACTCTTCAAGCTTCTTCTTCAGTGCAGCCAGCGTGGGCGGTTCAGCGGTCAAAAACTGCAAATGGGCATGCAATCGGCTCTGCTCTGCGGGCGTGAGGTGCGACCACCCTTGGATCTCCGCGCGCAGGTGAGCAATCTCCCGCTCGTTGAAGTCTCCATCGGCTTGGGCCATCGCGGCAGCAAGCTGGAGGGTGAGGGCTGCGGTGCGGTATTCATTTCCCGACCCGACACTAGCCTCCGTCGTCGGCTGGGAGAAAAGCACAACGGTGTCTCGTTCCTTCGGAATTCGCGCGCCAGCCAGAACATGGGGTTCAATGCCCAGCCCGGTGCCCTCCAAGGCCCGGGCCAGTGCACGAACGAGCTCTCGGGAGATCGCTTGTTTGGTACCACCCAGCGCCACAACTAGCTCCTGCAGGGTCAGAGACAGCCGCCCATCCCGCATCTGCGCGGTCAGGGTTTGCAGCTTGGCTTGTGCGGCGGGGGGCCATAACGATGCCGGCAGCAAAACCCGACCTTCCAGGCCCGCCGCCGCTGACGGGTCTTTGCCCATAAGTCGGCTGTAAGAACCCAGATCATCGGTGCATCGGTTTGCAATCTCTGCCAGCTTCTTGATCGGCGCGGTGAGGGCGGTGACGTCTGGAATATCGTCAAAGCCCATGGTGATCCGTGCGCCCCGAAGACCGGACGAGGCGGCCTGGTAGACGAACTTCAGCTTCGTTCGGTTCCTCGGCAGCACCAGCCCGGAGCCATGTTCCTCGTGGTAGCGTTGAATGAAGAGTCGCCCGAACTCGTCAGCACACCGAGTTGCGGCCGTGCGCAAGGATGTCTGCGGATTCAAGCGCAGCCATGCCAGTGCAAGCTCGCCGGGGATCGGTGCGCGATCCACTGCGGCCTGGCCCAGTGCCAGTCGCAGGTAGAGTGGAAGCTCGTAGGTCTTGGGAAAGTCCGGGACCGGTTGCTTATAGAGCTCCCCCGAACTGCCCTCGAGCTCGATCCAGCTCAGCAACTCGCCTGCATAGCGCCGGAACGAGTGGGACTCGCCGTATATCGAAAGCAGCCGCCGAAGTTCCGCGGCGATCTTCGGCCAGTCCTGCCTGGCTGAAGGGTCGTCGCGCGAGTCCACGATGACCCGGCGCTCAAGGCCATAAAAGAACAAGAAGACATAGCCGATGTCGCAGTCAGGAGCGCATCGACCTTCCGAGAGCCAGCTGAGGTAGGCGCGACGCTCGTACGGGGACGCTTCGGCGTAGCTTGGCCAATAGCCCATCTGCCGCGACCGATAGTTCCCGACGTCCGCTACCTTCATCTGTCCACTGATCAGGCACGGATCCGTATGCCCATTCGGCGCGCGCATGCGCCCGCCGACGTAGATCATTCCACCGGGGAGATTGACCCCCGCTACGTGGATGCTTTCGCCGGGCGGCACCCATCGTCCATCCCCAAAGCCGTCCGGCGCTTTGGGCACGGAAAAAGAAGACGCTGGTTGATGTGCGGCGGTCGGGGCGGAATAGAACTCGTCAGTACTCGTGCCTGCTCGCTCGGTTGCTGATCGTGCACGCCGCGCCGCCGCGTCGGGCAAGCTTGAGCTGGGCCTGCTCCCAGTGGCGCGCTCGGCTGACGGCTGAAAAGATTGGCGAGAGCCTCTGGTCAGGTCGGCCAAGGTGGGCTCGCGGGCAGGCTGAGCGGGTTTTTTAGACAGATGCGTCCGGAGCAGATAGAAGCCCAAAACACCAACACCGATTACCCCTAGCCAAATCCATACTTCCTTGGGCACTAAAAAGATCAGTGCAATCGCGCCCAGGAACAACCACCCTCCCGACCCCGACGAACGCCTTGCCATTCCGAACACTCCCCGGCCGCTCCTGCGGCCTAGCACGAAATAGTTGCCATAGCCCCGCTTCGCAGCATACCCCACGGACCCTGCGCCCCCTTGGCGTGGACAGTAAGGATGTTCGTAAGGCTTACGTAGGCCGACTCACCTTGGTAAGTGGGCGCCAGCGGGGCCTGTGAATAGACCTCGTCCCATGTGAGGCCACCCTTAGCGGGACCCGGGTTGTCGATGTGCAGCGAATATGTTCCGCTGGCTTTATCGTGTTGCTTCCCCTAGGTATCTGCCCAGGAAGGCCGACGTACATGCGTGCAAGCTGACCGAGCTTGCCCATCACTTCTCGAAACGTTGCATGTCCCATATGTGCACGCAGTTGCGTCTAGACACGCTTTAGCGCGAGTGGAGTAGTCATGAAGGTTTTCGTCAGCTCGCTCATCTCAGGAATGGAAGAAGAACGCGCTGCGGTCAGGCGCGCGATCGAGCTCTTGGGCCATGAGGCAGTCATGGCCGAGGACTTCGGGGCGCGTGCCAGTTCACCGCAGATATCGTGTTTACAGGGCCTGCGGGGTGCCGATCTGGTCGTTCTCGTCCTGGGCCCACGTTATGGCGCCCAGCAGCCCTCAGGCCTATCCGCAACGCACGAGGAGTATCGGGAAGCCCGCAGCCACAAGCCGATCCTGAGCTTCGTCCAGCATGGCGAGGCCGAGTCTGCTCAAGCCGAGCTGATCGCCGAGTCCGGGTCTTGGGAAGGTGGCTTGTATCGGGACAATTTCTCGACGCCGGAAGAGCTGCACCAGAAGGTGACGCAGGCGCTTCATCGACACGAGCTCGCCCATGCGGCCGCGCCCCTCGATCCGACCGCATTGGCGCGTCGTGCGACCGAACTCGTTCCGGAACCCTCCCGCGGACACTACTCGTCCGATATCGCCGTGCAGGTGGCCCTAGCCGCCGGCCCCGAAACCAGCATCCTCAGGCCGGCAGAGCTGGAGGCGCCGGCACTGCGCCAAGCGATCCAGCAGGAATCGATGTTCGGGCCCCATCCGATCTTCGATATCAGCCGTGGCACGGACAGCGCGTTGCGCTCCGATGCCCTGGTGGTATTTCAGGAACGCAACGGTACGACCCATACGCAGGTGCGCCTCTGGCCGACCGGCGACATGCTGATCGTCCTGCCACTGGGTGAGTCGCGCGGGGCGGGCATGCCCGTAGTGATCGAGGAGGACGTCGCCGGACGCTTGGGCAGTGCACTTGCGTTCGCCAGTTGGCTACTGGATCGCATCGACCCGACTCATCGCATTACGCACGTCGCGCCCTGCGCAGCCGTGGTGGGGCAGGGTGCTATGGGGTGGCGGACACGCGCGGAGCAGGCGGCTAGCCCCAACAGCATCTCAACGGGCTGGGGCAGGGAAGCGGAGCGCGAGCAGCCGGTGATGCTCCGCCCGCCTCACATCGCCCGCGCGGGGCTTGGGATGGACGCGCACCGCCTGACGCAGGACCTGATGGCACTACTGCGGCGCCGCTGGAGCGACCAAGGTCACTGAGCGCAAGCTACCGCGCCGCACAGGGAGGATGGATCCATGAAGTTGCCAGCTCGCGCGTTCGCAGAGATCTACCCGCAGGATGTTCAGCCCGGTCAGCTTTTCAAGTTCAGGGGGACTTGGGCGCTACGAGTGGTCCATCTCGACGACACCCACGGGTTCCTGATGCTCAGCGGCGAGCGTGCCGGCTGGGTGCACAAGATCGCGCCGGGGATGTCGACAGTGATCGCGCTGACGTCGCCCTTTGGCTGGTTCCCGGCGGTGTCCACGGAGGACCTCCCAACGGTTGATGCAGCAGTTACGGCGACGTTGATGATCTCAGCGGCCGGCCCGGCGATTTGCGGGGTCCGTGAGGACAGGGGCAGCTTTGATCCCGAACATCTGGTATTCGGCCCTGATGGTATTGCCCAGGATGCGGATGGCATCCATCGCACAAGCCGTTACGAGAAATGGTCTGCAGAGCTGGTCCATGAGGACCGACCTTTCGTCAGCCTCGGGACGCTCTTTGAGATGGACAGGGCAACCTCGGCAGCTCGATAAGGACGCCTGAACGGTCTGACCTGAGAGCCTCGCATCGCGGGGTCTTTTTCAGGCGGTGGACAGTCAGCCCTGCGCCGGCTCCTCGCTAGCTCAGCAGTCGAGCCGCCGGATTCTGCTCCGCGCTGCCACTCTGGAAGTAGCCGATCACGCTGGCCACGGCGCGGTGGTCGGTCATGGCCATCAGGGCGGGCAGGGCGACGCCTTGCCGCCCACCCTCGGTGACGAAGCCCGAGCGCAGGCTGTGTCCGGCGAAGTCGCCGGTCAGGCCGGCTGCCTGGGCGCGGCGCTGCACGATTCCCGCCACCGCCGCGCCCGAGAGGGCAGGGCCCACGCGCTCACCCCACAGGCGGCGGAACAGCGCGCCGCTCTTGACGCCGCTGGCCTCCAGCCAAGCGGTCAGCGCGACGGCGGCCGTGCCCAGGAGCGGCTTGTCGGCGTTGGCATTGGTGCCGTCCTGGTCGGTCTTGCTGGCGCCCAGGTGGAACACGTACGCCTCGGGCCCGAGCCGGCGCAAGTCGGCGACGTCGGCGGCGGCGACCTCGCTGCGGCGGCGGCCGCCGCTGGCGAAGGCGAAGCAGAGCAGGGCGCGGTCGCGCACGCCGACGAGGGAGTCGTCGCAGGTCGCCAGCATCGCCTCAAGCTCGGTCTGGGTGATCGCGGTCTTTTTGCGCGGGCGCTCGCCGCGCTTGACCGCGGCGCGGCGGCCGCGCGCCAGCAGGTGCCGCACCGCCGGCGCCTCGCACGGGTTGGCCGCCTCGCGCAGCTGGTGCGCCTTGGACAGCACGGCGATGCGGTGAACCACCGTCGAGTGCTTGAAGGGCCCGGGCTTCTGCTTGAGGCCGGCGGCCTGCAGCTGGGCATCGGCCGCCGCCGGCAGTTCCCAGACCCGGCCGCCGTCGTCGCCGCGGCGCGCCAGGTGGTCGACGATGAACTGCACAACGGCGGCTTCCGGCACGGGTAGGGCGATCGGCTGGCCGTAGCGCAGGCGATGCCAGCCGGCCCAGTAGCGCAGGGCGCTGGCGTAGCTGCGGGTGGTGTTGGCCGCTGCGCCCTCGGCGAGGATCTCGCGCACCGCGGCCGCGGCGCGCTCGGCCAGTTCTTCGGGCACCAGCGCGGGCAGGGTGGACGGGTCGGGTATGAGCGAATTCGACATATGTAGGGTGTAGTATTTATTACGCTATAGGGCGTCTACCCATGATAACTATCCCTTATCGCGGGTAGTCAGGCAACGGGGCAGGGCGCCGACATCGGAGGCATTTCAATGGCACGTGGCATCACGCAGGGACAGGTCAACGCGGCCGCCGACGCCTTGCTCGCGGCCGGCGAACGGCCCACCGTCGAGCGCATTCGCACCCATCTCGGCACCGGTTCGCCCAACACGGTCACGCGGCTACTCGAGGGTTGGTGGCAGGCCTTGGGCGCACGACTCGAGGCGCACGAGCGCCTGATGGCGCTGCCCGATGCGCCGGAGGCGGTGCAGACGCTGGCCGCGCAACTGTGGACCGCGGCGCTGGAGGCGGGCCGCGCGCACGCCGACGCGGCGCTGGCGCAGGACCGGGCGGCGGCGACGGCCGCGGTCTGTGAGGCGGCAACGGACCGCGACGCCGCCACGGCCGCCGCGGAGGTGGCCCGCGCCGAGGCCGGGGCCGCCCGCACCGAGCGCGACCAGGCGCAGACCCGCGTGGCCGACCTGCAGCGCCTGGCGGATCTGCAGGCCGGCCAGCTCGCCGACGCCCACGCCCTGGCCGAGCGCACCCAGCAGGCGCTGGCCACCGCCCAGGCCGACACCGCTGCGCTGCGCACGCAGCTCGAGGCCGTACGGCAGGAGGCGGCCGCGACCCAGGCTACCCACACCGCGCACCTGCGCCAGCTCGAAGACCGCGCCCACGCCGAGATCGACGCGGCGCGGCAGCAGGTGCGCGAGCTGCGGGGGGAGGCGGCGCGGGCGCAGGCGCAGGCCCGCCAGACCGAGGACGGCCTGCGTCAGGCTCTGGAGACGGCGCGCACCGCTTTGGCCGCCGCCGAGCGCGAGGCGGCCACGCAGCGGGGCCGCGCCGAGGCGCTGGCTCAACAGGTCGAGGCGCTGGGAGACCTGCCGGCCGTGCTGCGCGCGTCGCTCGCCGACGGCCCGAAAGCGCGCGGCAAGCCGCCATCCGCACCGCGTGTTGCCAAGGCGCCGGCTCGCGGTAAGTCACGTGCGGTGCGCGCCGCGCGCAGCACCAAGAAGACGCCGTGACCCGCACGGAAGGCAGCCATCGGAGCGTGTGCAAGGGCTGATGCGCGCACGGCACCGCCGGCGTAAGCTGGGGGCTCCGTCAGCAGCGGGGCGGCCACCACCGCACACCATGACGACCCATCACGACACGCCCGCGCCGGAGGCGCGCGCCCGACTCGAGGGAACTCGGGACGCATACCGGGCGCGCATGCAGGCTCGGGACGAAGAGGCGATGCGCGTGGCCATCGCGTGGGCCAGCGAAGGCACGACCCGCCTCAATGGCCGCTTGCGCGTGGGGGACGAGGTGCAAGAACGCCCCCAGCGGAACGATCTGCCGCTGGCCGCCCGACTGCGAGAGGCCGGAGACGCGTGGTATTCACCCGCGCTCGTCGGGGTGTTCCTGCGGCTGCGGCCCGAGCCGCTGGCGCAGCGGGCCGGCGTCACCGTACGCGAACTCGATGCGTGGCCGCCCGGACCGGAGCTGCAGGCGTATCTGGCGGCCGTAGTCGGAGTCCTGGACAAAGCGATCGACGTCCACGGCGGCGACGAGCGCCGTGCCGCCGCGTGGTACTTGGAGTGCGCCGTTCCCGATTTCGACGGCCGAACCGCCGATGCCATGGTGCGAGACGGCCGGCAGGGTGCGGTGGTTGACTACCTGGACGAACGCCGGGACGCATGACTGGATGGCTGGATCACCCTTAAACCCAACGTTGAAGGTCGTCCCCGATCAGCATCTCGTGGACGAGGTGGCGGGTCTCTTCGTGCACCACGCCTTTGCGCGCGTGTGTATTTCACGCTACGTGGCATGCCTGGACGATGAGCGGGCCCTGGCCCTGTACGCTGCGGTCGAGCAGCGAGCGCGCGCCACCGGCGTCGTGACCGAGCTGGTCGACCTTGGACCCGCGCCGGCGGAGCGTCTCAATGCGGTGACCGAGCGCATCTGCGAACGCCGCTGGGTACGTGATGGGAAGCCGCCGACGTACGAACGCGTCTTCGTGCTGGACGGTTTCGACCTGTTCAACGAAGACGACAAAGCGACGTACCCCTTCAGGACTGAGATGCAGTGGGACGAGCACCACGGCTGGCTCTTCATGGGCCGGAATCTGCCGGCACTGCGGAACCTCTTCAACAACTACCGGTTGCCGCTGTACGGGGCCGCGAGCGGCATCACCCCCGAAGAGTGGCGTGCCGAATGTCAGGGCGACGCTCATTCCGGTTGATCCGTCCACCTCCGCAACTCGCTTGCGGGGGGCGGTACCTAGCCTGAATTTACGGGTCCGGTGTTCACGCGAAGCTACGGAAATCAGGAAAGTGCACATGCGTTTGTGCGACAAAAGGTTCGGTGTACACGCGTCAGTGCGCGGGAAGTACACGGAAAGTGCAGACGCGGGGCACTCACACCTGCGGTGCCCACGTCGGTGAGTAGAGCTTGATAGCTACAACAGCAATTGGGACATCTCCGCGATGGCAGTTCTGAACGCGACCAACAGCGAGACTAGAACACCGCCTTTGGAACGTCTGATCGGATTCGACACAATCCGGCGCCCCTTTGAGTCGTGGTACGCGTTCGTCGCGCGATTGATCAGGGCAAACTTGCTCACCGATGTAGAGATTCGACGTCAGGTGCCGCCTGACTGGGTGAGATGGGCGTTTGCTCCAGACAGCGTCCTGCCAGGCGATCTGGCAACACTCGGTCCATATTTCCGCCAGTTGTCAAAGCCGGAGATCAAGATCCGGCCTGGAGCCTGGCAGCCTTTCCCTGAACTGTCGAGTTCGCCGCCCGAATGTCTGCGGATCTGTCCACGCTGTATCGGGGATGGATACCACTCCTATGCATGGCAGGGGGACCTGATCGCTCGGTGCCCCGTGCACCACGAGCCACTGACGCACCACTGCCCGCATTGCGCTACGCAACTATTGTGGCAATCACGGAGCCCCGGGCTTAGCGCTTTTCAATGCCCGGCCGGTTGTCTCTTATTGGACGGAATCCACAGTGGGCTCTATGTCCCCGACGAGCTGGCCATCACTCAAGCTCTGCAAGAACACTGGCAGTGGACGCAATCTCTCAGCGCGGCCATCACCTTCGTCTCGGGCCCAATGCACATCGCCTATCCTCCGTATCTCGCAAGCGCCCCCTTGCGAATGCCGCCCTTGCCTTCGAAGGGTCTTCTGCCTGCGCTGATGCATGCATTACAAAGTTCGGGCGTCACCATGCCTGGCTTTAAGCCGTACCACGAGCAGTCGCGGGGGCATTGGACCATAGAGGCAAAAAGCTGGACGTGGAAGGAGAGCGAACCCAGCACCGAAGATCAGCTGGAGACGTATCGCCGCGCCTTTCGAAGGGGCGCATACCGGACGCACGTGCCTATCGCAACTCGAGCGCCTATTGACGCGTGGCTTGCCGCTAGCGAATCCGCGCACGGTCGCTGGCATGGCGGTGAAGTGGAGGAGGGCGAACATTGTTCGACCTTGGTGCTCCCTTCCTATCTGGTTACCAATAATGAACTTACAGGATTACGGCGCCTGCTTGCTCGAGGGCGCGATCCCGAGCTGGCATGCGCACATTACCTACAGGCTCTAGTCGACCTGCTCGAGCATGCCCGTCAGCGACGCATAGCGCTCGACAAGCTAGACCACCCATCGCCCCACATTACGGTCGCCGAGTCAGTTGACGCCATCGTGCGTACAGCGGAAGGATACTGGCGGTTATCAGGCTTCACCCGAGGCGAAGATGATTCGCGCGCCTCATGGCTGGATTACCGAGAGCCCGCCGAGATCGCCGGCGGCATGATTCACATCATGCGCCGGAGTGGACCCCCTTGAGGTGCGGGCTGAGACCAACTGTTGCGCCCCTTCGGGGCATGGCGCGGGGTGCAGCTTGAGGCAACGAAGAAAACGGCTGTTAGCTTGCGTCTCGCGGCCTCGTCAGCCGAAACGCAGTCGAAGTAGAGACCCGTGCAGCGCGTGCCACTTTCGTAAGCAAAAAATCTTCTCGCCACTCTCGCTCATAGCTCTTTCGCAACCACTGCGGAGAAACGTGATTGCGGCCGTTTGGCTTGGCGAGGCCCGCCACCTGCGCGAGGTGTCGGATACGACGTCCGATCCAGACCTGAGTTAGCTCTGGCGACGCGTTGCGGCGCGTCTCGCGCAAGAAGAAGTGGTCACGAGCGCCAGGCAGAAGCTGTTCCCCACGAATTGACCCCCACGCCATTAGCAAGGTGGCATCACGACCAACGAAGCGAATCCTGGGTTGAAAGGTCTGCAACCGCCCGAACGGCCTACGAATCGTGAGGTCTACGACATCGCATTGCTTGCCATCCTCCATAATCACGCCTGGAACTAGATCATTGAAGCGCAGTTGGGTCACTTGGCTTGCGGACAATCGACATAGGACAACAATAAGCGACTTGTCTTGGATGCCATTTCGATCTTCCTCGCATGCGTTGAGAAGCGCTTCCACGGTCCGAGTCACGGTCATGGGGACTGCCATCGGAAGACCGATCGCAGCGCGTTCCGCCTCCCATGCAGCGTAGATCTCGGGTCTTCGACGCCGGAGACGCTCATCATCGAAGGGCAAATGAAGCGCACGATGGGCCTTATGGAGCATGTTTAGCCGCCAGTTCGTAGTGGCCGGAGCGACACATTCGATGCGAGCGTTATGACCAGCCAGGTGGAGCCCCTCCAAGATGGCTTCCGCCATGCGCATTCGCAGTCGGCCGGCGACGGCCATCGCGCAATGGTCGTCAATGAATGCGCTCAAGGATTCCGGCGCCAGTGCAACGGGAGGGGAAAAGGCACACGGCATACTGCATCAGCGTCCGCGGTGCGACCGTAAAGTCGGTCAGAATCCGATCGACCCAATCCACCATGCCACACGCTCCCGGACGGAAGCGGAAGAACCAATCGGGAGCGAAACTTAGCGAGCAACCGATTGGGATACACCGCTATAGACGGAAAGGATACGGATTGCAGCGGGAAAGGCTACGAAATTGCTGCTGGCGGACAGACTGGCGTGATGGGTCCAGCGTCGGCGTCTGTTCGCGCATAGAAAAAGTTTAACGTAATATGCATTATGCGAAGTCCTAGGGAGGGCCGTCGGTCCTAGTGATCCTCTTCCCCGGGCGCCACCTGCCCAGCTGCATGCGTGGTTTCCCGTGCAATCAGCGACAGGTTCCGCAAGTAGATGAAGAGCCCTGCTGCCTGGCCGACGATGAATACCGGATCCTTCCGGTGGATGGCATAGCTGAGCAGCACCGCACTTCCCGCCAGGCTGAAGTACCAGAAGGCTTTCGGCACGATTGAACGTCGGGCCCGTTCGGATGCGACCCACTGCAGGACGAAACGCGCTGAAAACAGCGCCTGGCCTGCAAACCCAATGATGATCCAGGCCCAGGTGTCACTCACTGCAAGACCTCCTCGCTCCGCGCCACGATGGCCGAGGCCGGCCTGACAACGCGTACTTCGCCGACCGGGCCGGGCCTGCACCGCAGCCAGGCGACACCCGCCAGGTCGAACAGACCGACCCAAAGCCGCTGCAGGTTGGAGTATTTGGACGCCCCCGCCGTCCTGGGACGATGCCCCACGGGGACACTGACCGTGCGCCACCCGTCCCGCTGGAACAGCGCCGGAAGAAACCGGTGCATGTGGCGAAAGCGCGGAAGCGCGAGAAACGCATCACGTTCGAACAGCTTTGTGCCGCACCCGGTGTCGGGCGTGCTGTCATTCAGCAGCCGCCTGCGCACGGCGTTGGCAATCCGTGACCCAACGCGCTTGCTCCAGGTGTCTCGCCGCTCTTGCCGCCACCCCGCCACCAGCCGGCAATCCGGAGGCAACCGCGCGCGTTCGGCCATGAGCCGTGGAAGGTCGGCGGGGTCGTTCTGGCCGTCACCGTCCAGGGTGGCGACCCAGGCGGCGCGAGCGATGGACACGCCCGTGACGATCGCCGCGCTCTGCCCCTGGTTGCGGACATGGGTCGCCACGGTCAGCTCGGGGATGCCCCACGCCGCTGCCGCCAATACCGCGGCCGTCCCGTCCCGGCTGGCGTCGTCGACCACGATGATTTCCATCGCCATCAGCGGCCGAAGCGTGCTGACAACCTCGTCCAGAAGGTGCCGGATGGAGTCCGCTTCGTCATAGACGGGAATCACTACCGACAGAGCGGGAACGGACGGGTTGGGAGCGTGTGGCATGTCTGCAGGCTCATTGGCGGACGGCAGGAAATGCGGCGGCACCGGGCAGGTTTGCATCGCCGCTTGAAGGGCAAGCAGCGGGGGCAAGTGTGGAGGCGGATGCGCCCAACGCCTTGATATTTGTCAATGGTTCTCCCGGCGGGCCGCTCAACACTTGCCGCATGAATGCGCCGCGCAGCGCCTACCGCAGCACCCACTTCGACCGCGTGGGCTTGATGCTCCTCATGCTCGCGGCTCTGGCTGCGGGAATCGGCATGCGCGACCCGGCACCGCCGGACGAGCCGCGGTTCGTCCTGGCGGCCAAGGACATGGTGGACAACGGCCACTGGCTCTTCCCGCACCGCGGCTCTGAGCTGTACTCCCACAAGCCGCCGGTGTTCATGTGGCTGCAGGCGTCGACCTTCCTGCTGACGCGGGACTGGCGGACTGCATTCCTGCTCCCTTCCCTCTTGGCGTCGCTCGGCACGCTATGGCTGACGTGGGACCTTGCGCGGCGGTTATGGAACCCGCGCATCGCGCTGTACGCCGTGGCCGCCCTGTTCGCAACGTTGCAGTTCGGCCTTCAGGCCAAGCGCGCCCAGATCGACATCGTGCTGTTGCTGTTCACGACGCTCGCGCTCTGGGCCTTCGCGCGTCATCTGCTGGTGCGGCGTGACCGTAGCCTGGCCGCGTTGGGCGGCCTGGCGGCAGGCATCGGCACGGTGACAAAGGGGGTGGGGTTCCTCCCCTTGCTGCTGTTCGTGCCCTGGCGTGCCCTCCCCGCCCGGCTGCGCGGCACCGGTCCCGTTGCAGGCATGTGGGTAGCGGTGGGGTTCATCGCCGGTGCGTCGATATGGCTGGCGCCGATGCTCTGGATGGCCCTGGGCTCGCAGGACGCCGCGGTTCACGGCTACGTGGAGGACCTGCTGTTCCGCCAGACAGGCACGCGCTACGCGAACCCCTGGCACCACCAGCAACCGCCCTGGTACTTCCTGCAGGTGATCGGCACCCTGTGGCTGCCAGGGGTGATCCTGGCGCCGTGGCTCCTGCCTGCATGGTGGCGGAGATTACGCCGACGCGAGCCGCGACAGTGGCTTCTGCTCGGGTGGGGCCTGCTGGTGCTTCTGTTCTTTTCTCTGTCGCCGGGCAAGCGGGAGGTCTACATCCTGCCTGCCCTGCCGGCCTTCTGCCTGGCAGCGGCGCCCTTGCTGCGCGGCCTGCTGCGCCAGCCAGGACCACGAAAAGCGTTGGCCGGCTACATGATCCTGCTTGCGCTCGGGCTGGTGGTGATCGGCGCAGGTGGTCTGGCAGACGTGCAGGGACTGGCCAGCATCCTGGAGCAGGAACGGGCCATCAGTGCGAGCGACCAAACGCGTCTGTTTGCATGGCTACTGGGCATGGGCGCGGGGGTGGGCGCGGCGGCCGCCGTGTTTGCACGTCATAGGCCGGCGCTCGCGACGGTGCTGTCGACGGCAATCCTGCTGACGGGGTACGGCGTGGGGCTGACGCCCGCTCTGGATGCCAGCAGCTCCGGTCGACGGCTGATGCAGGCCGTGGGCACGCACCTCGACGCAGACGTCCAGCTGGGGCTGGTGGCCTGGACCGAGCAGCTGATGTTGCAAGCCGACCGGCCGGTGCGCGACTTCGGCTTCGAGCGTCCAGTGGATGCGCAGTGGAATGACGCGGGACGCTGGCTTCAACGCGACCCTTCACACCGCTGGCTGCTGGTGCCGGCATCGGCCCTGCGTCCCTGCCTGGATCGCCGGCTCACCGTTGCCATCGGCCGGTCCAACCGCCGCGACTGGTATCTGGTCCCCGGCACCGCCTGGAGCGGCCATTGCCCCCATGCCGACCGGCAGCATCGCGCCCTACCCCGCGCGGATGACCCGGCACTTCCTCCCGCTGCGAAGGCCCCTTCCCCATGATCCTCGTCACCGGCAGCGCCGGCTTTATCGGCGCACATGTCGTGCACCAACTGCTGTCACTGGGCCACCAGGTGGTCGGCATCGACAACCACAATCCCTACTACGACCCCGGGCTCAAGGCGCGCCGGCTCGAGGCGCTGACCGGGCAGCGCGGTTACATCCATGTCCGGGGCGACATTGCCGCACCCGGGCTGGTGGCGGCCATGTGCAGGCAATACGGGCCAAAGGGGATCGTGCATCTGGCCGCCCAGGCAGGCGTCCGACACTCGTTGGTCGATCCCCACGCGTATGTCGAAAGCAACCTGGTCGGCTTCGTCAATGTGCTGGAGGCCGCGCGGCACCACGCGGTGGACCATTTCGTATACGCGTCCAGCAGCTCGGTCTATGGCGAAGGTGGGGGCCAGCCTCTTGCGGAAGACGCGCCGACCGACCGGCCGTTGAGCCTGTACGGCGCGACCAAGAAGGCCAACGAGCTCATCGCCTACAGCTATGCACACCTGTACGCGATGCGCTGTACCGGGTTGCGATTCTTTACGGTGTACGGACCCTGGGGGCGTCCCGACATGGCGCCGATGCTGTTTGCCAACGCCATCCTGGACGGGTCGCCGGTGGTGCTGTTCAACCACGGCCACAATGCGCGGAGCTTCACCTATATCGACGACATCGTCGACGGAGTGGTCCGCGTACTGCAGTCCCCGGGCGAGGCTGCCGCGGGGCAACCTGACCAGGCCCGCGTGTTCAATATCGGCAACCCGGTTTCCACGCCGCTGCCGGCGTTCGTGTCTTCACTGTCGCGTGCACTGGGACGGAAGGCCCGGCTCCAGTTCGCGCCGCCTGCCCCGGCTGACGCGACGGAGACAACGGCCGACACCCGGCTGTTCGAAGCCACCTTTGGCCCGCAACAGTTCACGGCACTGGACGCAGGGCTTGCGCGCTTTGCGCACTGGATCCGCATCGAACGCGCACAGCGTGCTGACCGGCGCCGTGGGCCTCGTCGTCGCACGTACGCGGGTGCAGCCACGAGCACCTGCGCCCTGCGCATGGATCCCTCGCCCGGGCCGGGGACGCATTAGGCGCGCCCCGGCAGGACGAGGACAGCGCGGGGTACTACCCCTTCATCTGCCCCGCGATCCACTCCCGCATGTGCCGCTCAAGCGTCTCCAGCGGGACTGAGCCGGTCGACAGCACGGCGTCGTTGAACGCACGCAGGTCGAAGTCGTCGCCCAGTTCGCGCTCGGCGTCGGCGCGCAGCTCGGAGATCTTCAGCTGGCCGATCTTGTAGGCCAGCGCCTGGCCGGGCCAGCCGATGTAGCGGTCGATCTCGTTGGTGACGTCCTGCAGGGTCTTGGGCGAGTTGTCCATGAAGTAGTCGATGGCCTGCTGGCGGCTCCAGCCCTTGCTGTGCATGCCGGTGTCGACCACCAGGCGCACGGCGCGCCACATGTCGTAGGCCAGCTGCCCCATGCGGTCGTACGGGTCGTCGTACAGGCCCATGTCGTAGCCCAGCCGCTCGGCATACAGGCCCCAGCCCTCGCCATAGGCGGTGAAGTACCCCACCCTGCGGAACATCGGCACGTCGCCCAGCTCCTGGCCGCGGGCGAACTGGAAGTGATGGCCCGGCACGGCCTCGTGCAGGCTCAGCGCCATCATTTCCCACTTCGGCCGCACCTCGGGCTTGTAGAGGTTGACGTAGTAGTAGCCGGCCCGGGTGCCGTCCACGGCGCCCGGCTGGTAATACGCCGTGGTGGTGTCCGGTGCGATGTTGTCGGGGATCGGGCGCACGCCGTACGGCAGGCGTGGGATGGTCTTGAAGACCTTTACCAGCTCCGGGTCGATGCGCTTGGACATCGCCTGGTAGGCCTCCAGCAAGGCTTCGGGGCTGTCGTAGAAGAGGTCCGGATCGGTGCGCAGGTGCTCGAAGAACGCGGCCAGGTCGCCATCGAAGCCGATCTCCTGCCGCACCTGCTCCATCTCGGCGCGAATGCGCGCGACTTCCTTCAGGCCGATCTGGTGGACCTCGTCGGCGGTCAGGTCGGTAGTGGTGAACTGGCCGACGAGGAAGTCGTAGTAGGCCTTGCCGTCGGGCATGTCGACCGCGGCGATGGTCTCGCGCGTGACCGGCAGGTACTCGTCGTTGAAGAACGTATTGAAGTCGCGGTAGGCCGGGATGACGGACTCCCGGATCGCCTTCTGCGCGCTGGCCTGCAGCGCCTGGCGCTCGGCCGCGGGGATGCTGTCGGGCATCCGGGTGAACGGCTTGTAGAACGGGCTTTCGGTCGGATCATCGACCAGCTGGCTTTCGATCTGGCCGGGCACACGCTCCATCAGCACGCGCGGCGGCGTGTTGCCGGCGGCCAGTCCTTCGCGCATCAGCCCTGTGGTCTGCTCGACCAGGGTCGGGATGCCTTCCAGGCGCTTGATCCAGTCGCGGTAGTCGTCGGCGTCGCGGAACGGCAGCACCTCGGCGATGCCCTCGGCCGTCTGGATGCCGCCGCGCTGGCTCAGCGGGCGCTGCCACTCGTTGTACTTCTGGCGCTCGACCGAGCGCTCCAGCTGCCACGCGAACACGTCGTAGCTCAGTCGGTCGGCCTCCGACAGTGCGTCGCGGTCGATGGCGCGCAGCTTCTCCAGAGCGGCGCGGTCGGCGGCCTGGCGGGCACGGAGGGCCTCGAGGCTGAGATCGCTCCAGCGGTCGTTGAACCGGTGGTCGCCACGGTAGCTGGCGGTCTCCGGGCTCTCGCGCATGCCGCGCTCCCACTCGGCGTCGAACAGCGCGTGCAGGGCGCGGCTCTCGGGGGTGTTGTCGGCAAGCGTCGAGCGAGTCTCGCTGGCCGAAGCCTGTGCATGGACGGGCGCGGGCAACGCGGCCGCCGCCAGCGCGGTGGAGATGGCGGCGGACAGAAGAAGGTTGCGGATCATGGCGGACTCCCCGGGAACGAACCCCCGAGTCTAGCCCCGCCCTGCCCCGGCACCCCCATGACGAAAGTCCCGGGGCGCGGTGCGGGCGGACACGCAGTCTGCAGCCCGGACCTCAGGCGACGCGGCTCTCGTCGGTGGTGAACGACTCGCCGCAGCCGCACTCGTCGGCGGCATTGGGATTGCGGAACACGAACTGCTCGCCCAGGCGCTGCTGGACGAGGTCGATGGTGGTGCCGTCGACGATCGGCAGGCTCAGCGCGTCGACGAGGATGCGCACGCCGTCCTGCTCGAACACGGTGTCGCCCTCGCGCTGGTCCTTGGCGAGGTCGGCGGTGTGCTGCCAGCCCGAGCAACCGGTACGCGTCACGCCGAACCGCAGGCCGATGGCGTCGGGCGTTTCGGACAGGTAACGCTGGACTCGGGCCAGCGCGGCGGGGCTGAGGGTGATGCTCATCTGGACTCCGGCGGTGGATGGCGCGGCAGGCCGTGGATTGTACGGCGGATACCCCGGCGGGGCTGACTGCGACGCGACCCGTTCAAGTAGACTGCGGCGTTCTTATATCGGTCCGCACACGCGAGGAATCAAGGCATGACGGTGGTCAGCGTCCAGCAGGCGCTCGCGGGCAAGGTGCCCGCCGGCGGCGAAGTCACGGTCCGCGGCTGGGTTCGCACCCGGCGCGATTCGAAGGCCGGGCTGAGCTTCGTCAATGTCAGCGACGGCTCGTGCTTCGCGCCGATCCAGGTGGTGGCGCCCAGCTCGCTGCCCAACTACGAGGACGAGATCAAGCGCCTGAGCGCCGGCTGCTCGGTCATCGCGCGTGGCGACCTCGTGCAGTCGCAGGGCCAGGGCCAGTCGTTCGAGATCCAGGCGTCGTCGATCGAAGTGGTCGGCTGGGTCGAGGACCCGGAAACCTACCCGATACAGCCGAAGGCACACTCGCTGGAGTTCCTGCGCGAGGTCGCGCACCTGCGCCCGCGCACCAACCTGTTCGGCGCGGTCACCCGCATCCGCCACTGCCTGTCGCAGGCGGTGCACCGATTCTTCCACGAGCAGGGCTACTACTGGATCAGCACGCCCATCGTGACCACGTCCGATGCCGAGGGCGCGGGCCAGATGTTCCGCGTCTCCACGCTGGACATGGCCAACCTGCCCCGCGACAAGGCGGGCAACGTCGATTTCAGCCGCGACTTCTTCGGCAAGGAAACCTTCCTGACCGTGTCGGGCCAGCTCAACGTCGAGGCTTACTGCCTGGCGCTGAGCAAGGTCTACACCTTCGGGCCGACGTTCCGCGCCGAGAACAGCCACACCACCCGCCACCTGGCCGAGTTCTGGATGGTGGAGCCGGAGATCGCCTTCGCCGACCTGATGGAGAACGCGCAGGTCGCCGAGGACTTCCTCAAGTACCTGTTCCGCGCAGTGCTGGACGAGCGCGGCGACGACATGGCGTTCATCGCCGAGCGCGTGCAGAAGGACGCTGTCACCCGGCTGGAGGCCTTCATCAACGCGCCGTTCGAGCGCATCGACTACAGCGATGCCATCGGCCTGCTGCAGAAGTCTGGCCACACGTTCGAATTCCCGGTCGAATGGGGCCTGGACCTGCAGACCGAGCACGAGCGCTGGCTGACCGAGCAGCATGTCGGCCGCCCGGTGGTGGTCTACAACTACCCCGAGCACATCAAGGCGTTCTACATGCGCCTCAACGACGACGGAAAGACCGTCGCGGCGATGGACGTGCTGGCGCCGGGCATCGGCGAGATCATCGGCGGCAGCCAGCGCGAGGAGCGCCTGGACGTGCTGGATTCGCGCATGGCGCAGTTCGGTCTGGATGCCGAGCACTACGGCTGGTACCGCGACTTCCGTCGCTACGGCACGGTGCCGCATTCGGGCTTCGGCCTGGGCTTCGAGCGCCTGGTGGTCTACGTCTGCGGGCTGTCCAACATCCGCGATGCCATCCCCTACCCGCGCGCGCCCGGCAGTGCCGAGTACTGATGGCTGAGCCGTCCCCGAGTGAGTTGAAATGATCCTGTTTGCCGCCCTGTGTTTCGTCGGCGTGGCGATTGCCGGTTTCACGGCGTTCGTCATCTTCTGGCCGCTGACCCTGGTCCACATCCGCGACCGCCACCCGGCGCTCGCTGACGAGCTTGGCGAAGGCGCCTTCGCCAGGCCCGAAGTGATCGCGTGGCTGCTGCGCCGCGACTACCGCGCCGCGGGCGACCGCAACCTCAACGGGCTGGCGACGCCGGCGTGGGTGTCGCTGGTGACGATCATCGGAGCGCTGGTGTGCTCCGGCCTGCTCTGGCTTCTCTCGATGGTGCTTGCATGACGACCGATACGAACGACCGCTGGTGGCTGGCGACGCTGGGCCGCACGGTGGTGTGGGCGCGACTGCGGGTGCGCGAGGCCGGGACCGCCGAGGTGTTGGACAGCGACGGCAACACCCTGCCCTACGACAGCGAGGACAGCGCCCGCGCGGCGCTCATGGATGCCGAGTTCGTCGAGTACGACGGGATGGACGAGGACGACGCACAGGCTCGCGGCTTCACGATGGCCGAACTCGATCCGCCGCAGGCCGACGACGATGAACGCCTGGCACCGTTGATGGTCCGGAAGCTCGCCACCCGGCACTGACAAAATTCACTTCAAATCAAAGGTATACGGCATGGACCTCGACCTTTCTGGCAAGCACGCGCTGGTCTGCGGCGCCTCCGAGGGCATCGGCCGCGCCGCCGCCCACGAGCTGGCATTGCTCGGCGCCAGCGTCACGGTGCTGGCCCGACGCGCCGAAGCCCTGCAGGCCGTGGTCGATGCCCTGCCCGCCCGCAATGGACAGCGCCACGGGCGCATTACCGCCGACGTCTCGCAGACGAATGCGCTTGCTGACAAGGTCGGCGCGCTGGCGGGCGAGCGCCGGATCGACATCCTCGTCAACAACACCGGCGGCCCGCCGGGTGGCCCGGTTGCCAGCGCGACGGCGGATGCGTTCCTGCAGGCGTTCACGCGCCACCTCCTGGCCAATCAGGCCCTCGCGCAGGCGGTGCTGCCCGGCATGCAGGCGGCGGGCTGGGGACGCATCGTCAACGTGGTGTCGACCTCGGTGCGCGAGCCGATCCAGGGTCTCGGCGTGTCCAACACCACGCGCGGCGCGGTAGCCGCCTGGGCCAAGACGCTGTCGCGCGAGGTCGCCTCGCAGGGCATCACCGTCAACAACGTGCTGCCGGGTTTCACCGAAACCGGCCGCATCGCCCAGATCGTGGGCGACCGCGCACGCAATACCGGCAAGTCGGAGCAGCAGGTCGCCGACGGCATGAAGGCGACGGTGCCGGCCGCGCGCTTTGCGCGTCCCGAAGAAGTCGCCGCGGCGATCGCGTTCCTGTGCTCGCCGGCAGCGGGTTACATCAACGGCGTCAGCCTGGCCGTCGACGGCGGCCGCATGCAGTCGATCTGACGCCCCGCCCGCCATACGCCCGCGCACGGCACGCAGCGCCGGGCACGCAACGTTGGGGAGGCAAGGCAAGCGGTTGACGCCCGCGTTAAGCTTGCCGGATGCGCCTTTCGCACTGGATCGACGGCAAACCCCGGGACGCCTCCGACGGCCGATGGCTGGACGTGCACGATCCCGCGTCGGGTCGCCCTTTCGCTGAAGTTCCGGCCGGCAGCGCCGATGTCGTCGAAGAGGCGATCGACGCTGCGGCCCGTGCATTCCCCGCGTGGTCGGCACTGCCCAACAGCGAGCGCGCCCGCTGGCTCGAGAAGCTGGCCGACGCGCTGGAAGGCCGGCTGGACGACTTCGCCCACGCCGAGTCGCGCGACGGCGGCAAGCCGATCCGGCTGGCACGAGAGGCCGAGATCCCGCGCGCGGTATCCAACCTGCGCTTCTTCGCCCACGCGGCCACCCAGTTCGCCAGCGAATCGCACCACGGCCAGGCCGGCCTGAACTACACGCTGCGCCGCCCGCTGGGCGTGGTTGCCACGATCTCGCCGTGGAACCTGCCGCTGTACCTGTTCACCTGGAAGATCGCACCGGCGCTGGCCGCCGGAAATACCGTGGTCGCCAAGCCGTCGGAGGTCACCCCGGTAACCGCGACGATGCTTGCCGAGCTCGCGGCAGGCATCGGTTTCCCCGATGGCGTGCTCAACATCGTCCACGGCGCCGGCCCGAACGTGGGCGAGCCGCTGGTCGCGCACCCGAAGGTGCGCGCCGTGTCCTTTACCGGCAGCACCGCCGTGGGCCGTCGCATCGCCGGCGTGACCGCGCCCCTGCTCAAGAAGGTGTCGCTGGAGCTGGGCGGCAAGAATCCGACGCTGGTGTTCGCCGACAGCCGCTGGCGCGAGCACATGGACACGCTGGTGAGGTCGGCCTTCCAGAACTCGGGGCAGATCTGCCTGTGCGGGTCGCGCGTGCTGGTGGAGCGCAGTATCTACAGCGAGTTCCGCGACACCCTGGTCAAGCACGCGCTGGCGTTGCGGGTGGGCGATCCCATCGACGAGGACAACCGCCTCGGCCCGCTGGTCTCGCAGGCCCATTTCGACAAGGTCGTCGCCGCCATCGAGCGCGCCCGCAATGAGGGTGGGACGGTGCTGTGCGGTGGCCAGGCACTCGACCGGCCGGGCTGGTTCGTCGCGCCCACGGTGATCGAAGGCCTCGGCCCCGACTGCACCACCAACCGCGAGGAGATCTTCGGACCGGTGGTCACACTGCAGCCGTTCGACAGCGACGACGAGGCGCTCGCCCTGGCCAATGCGGGTGACTACGGACTGGCCGCGTCGGTGTGGACGCGCGACCTCGACCGCGCCCACCGCATAGCCGCCGACCTTCGCGCCGGCATGGTCTGGATCAACACATGGCTGATGCGCGACCTGCGCACGCCGTTCGGTGGCACCGGCGCGTCGGGCATGGGGCGCGAAGGTGGCATGGAAGCGATGCGATTCTTCACCGAGCCGACGAACGTCGGCATCCAGTTGGAGTCTTGATGAAGCAGCATGATGTTCTGAACTTACTGGGTGTGGTGCAGCGAGTGGGCTATGCCATGGCGCTGGTCTCAGCGGCTATTGTCGTCGCCGGCTTCCTGCTGACGCTTGTCACAACGCAAGTCAGCACGGTCGCACTCTCTGTGCCGCTGGTTGTACTGGTCGCTGCGGGGTTGGTGTTGGCCTGGGTCTGTGCAGCCTCGCGGGCACTGGTCCGCCGCATGCATTTCGAAACCGCTCGCGAGGACGCCGTATGACCGCCCTCGACGACCTCCTTCAACGCAACCGGGACTGGGCCGAGCGCGTCTGCGCGGAGGACCCCTCCTTCTTCGAGCGGCTCTCAGGGCAGCAGGCCCCGGAGTACCTGTGGATCGGCTGCTCGGATTCCCGGGTGCCGGCCAACCAGATCATCGACATGTCGCCGGGCGAAGTCTTCGTCCACCGCAACATCGCCAACGTGGTCGTGCACACCGACCTGAACTGCCTGTCGGTGATCCAGTTCGCCGTGGACGTCCTGAAGGTCAAGCACATCCTCGTGGTCGGCCACTACGGCTGCGGCGGCGTGCATGCTGCCCTCACCCGCCGCCGCGTGGGGCTGGCCGACAACTGGATCCGCCACGTGCGCGATGTCGCCGACAAGCATTCCGGGTGCCTGTCCGACGCGGGCGACGAGGCGCTGCAGCACGACCGGCTGTGCGAGCTGAATGTGCTCGAGCAGGTCGTCAACGTGACCGAAACCACCGTCGTGCGCGATGCATGGGCGCGCGGACAATCGCTGGCCGTGCACGGCTGGGTGTATACCCTCCGGGACGGCCGGGTGCACGACCTGGGCATCGATGTCGACGCTCCCGACGAGGCCGATGCACTGTACGAAAAGGCGCTGGCGCGCATCCGCGCCGACCGCGAAGACCGATGAGCACGCAGCCATGAGCGACACCATCCGCACCCGATCCGCACCACCCCCGGTGGGCCAGTACCCGCACGCCCGTCGCGTCGGAAACCTGCTGTTCCTGTCGGGCATCGGCCCGCGCGATGCGGCGACCAATGCCATCGTCGGCAACGTGCATGACGCGCAGGGGCGACTGATCAGCTATGACGTCGACGCGCAGACGCGCGTGGTATTCGCCAACGTGCGCGCCGTGCTTGAAGCCAGCGGCGCCCGTTGGGAGGACCTGGTCGACGTCACCGTCTACCTCACCGACATGAAGCACGACTTCAAGGCCTACAACGCGGTGTGGACCGAATACTTCCCCGACATCGACACCGCGCCGTGCCGCACCACGCTGGGCATCAGCGCGTTGCCCACCGAGATCGCCATCGAACTCAAGTGCGTGGCCGCGATCCGCGACTGACGCCCAGGCGACGACACGCCGCCGCGAGGACACCCCATGACCCTGCCCGCCCCCATCAACCTCCAGGCCTGGATCGACGAGTACCGCCACCTGCTGCAGCCGCCGGTGGGCAACAAGTGCATCGTGGACGGCGACTACATCGTGATGATCGTCGGCGGGCCCAATGCGCGCACCGACTACCACTGGGAGGAAGGCCCCGAGTTCTTCTACCAGCTGGAGGGCGAGATGGTGCTTCGCATCCAGGAGGACGGAAAGCCGCGCGACATCCGCATCGGCGCCGGCGAGATCTTCTACCTGCCGCCGCGCATCCCGCACAGCCCGCAGCGCATGCCCGGCTCGGTCGGGCTGGTGATCGAGCGCAAGCGCCTGGACCACGAGGACGACGCGCTGATGTGGTTCTGCGTCTCGTGCAACCACAAGCTGTACGAAGAGCAGTTCCACCTGGTCGACATCGAGCAGGACTTCTTCCGCGTGTTCGAGCGCTTCTACCGCGACGATGCGCTGCGTACCTGCAGCCAGTGCGGCACGCTCAACCCGCGCCCCAGCCGCTACGAGATGCAGGCCGATTCCCAGGCCGACATCACCTGAGCCGGCCGAACTGGACATTCCATGCTGAAGATCGACATCCACGCCCATTACCTTCCGCGCGACTGGCCGGACCTGGCGCGCAAGTACGGCGACGACCGGTTCCCGGTCATCCACCACACCGAGGACGGGCGCCACCGCATCTACAAGGACGGCAAGTTCTTCCGCGAGATCTGGTCCAAGACCTGGGATGCGCAGGAGCGCATCGACGACTACGCGCGCTTCGGGGTGCAGGTGCAGGTCATCAGCACGGTGCCGGTGATGTTCAGCTACTGGGCCAAGCCGCACCACGCGCTGGAGCTGCACCAGGCGCTCAACGACCACATGGCCGAAACCTGCCGCGCCCACCCGCGCCACTACGCCGGCATCGGCACGGTGCCCCTGCAGTCGCCGCGCCTGGCGGTGCAGGAGCTGGAGCGCTGCATGGACCAGCTGGGCCTGCAGGGCGTGCAGATCGGCAGCCACGTCAACTGCGCGTCGGGCCAGCACTGGAACCTGGATGCGCCGGAGCTGTTCGAGTTCTTCCAGGCCGCCAACGACCTGGGCGCGGCGATCCTCGTCCACCCGTGGGACATGATGGGCACCGACACGATGCCCAAGTACTGGCTGCCCTGGCTGGTGGGCATGCCGGCCGAGCAGTCGCGCGCGGCCTGCAGCCTGGTCTTCGGCGGCGTGATGGAGCGCCTGCCCAAGCTGAAGGTCTGCATGGCCCACGGCGGCGGCAGCTTTCCCTACACCATCGGGCGCATCGAGCACGGCTTCAACATGCGCCCGGACCTCGTGGCCACCGACAACCCGCGCAACCCGCGCGAGTACCTGGACCGGTTCTTCTTCGACTCCTGGGTGGCCGACGACCACGCCCTGCGCTACCTGCTCGACACCTGCGGCGTGGACCGGGTGATGCTCGGTACCGACTACCCGTTCCCGCTGGGCGAGCAGGAGCCCGGCGCCGGCATCGCGTCGCTCGGCCTGGACGAGAAGGAGCAGGCGCGGCTGTACCACGGCACGGCGCTGGAGTGGCTGGGGCTGCCGAAGTCGCGGTTTGCCTGATCGTGGGACGACGTTCGCATCCACGCTCGCGCGAGACTTCCAGTCCGTCATCCCGGCGAAAGCCGGGATCCATCTTCAAGTGCACGCCGCAAACCGTTGGCTGGAAGGAGTCCACGTCAAAGTGGATCCCGGCCTTCGCCGGGATGACGACGTCCACAGGCCCTATCAGCATCGACTTCCAGAGGCGGCGTGACGCCTTGCAACCCAACATGACGATCGCACAGTGACCGACCTCTTCACCGACACCCACGCCGCCGCGCTCGACGCCAACGACCCGTTGCCGACACTGCGCAGCGAGTTCCACATCCCCCGCCACGGCGACACGGAACAGGCCTACTTCGTCGGCAACTCACTGGGCCTGCAGCCGCGGGGCGCGCGTGCGCATGTCGAGGAGGTGCTGGACAAGTGGGCGACCGAGGCGGTGGAGGGCCACTTCACCGGCAGCGCGCAGTGGATGACCTACCACGAGCTGGTGCGCGAACCGCTGGCGCGCCTGGTCGGCGCAGAGCCGATCGAGGTGGTGGCGATGAACTCGCTGACCGCCAACCTGCACCTGATGATGGCCAGCTTCTATCGGCCGACCCGCGAACGCCCTGCGATCCTGATCGAAGCCGGTGCGTTTCCCTCCGACCGGCACGCGGTCGCCTCGCAGGTCGGGTTCCACGGCTTCGATCCGGACACCGACCTGATAGAGCTGGCGCCGGATGGCCCCGGCGGCATGTTCACGATGGCGGCGATCGAGCGCGCGATCGCCGAGCACGGCCCGCGCCTGGCGCTGGTGCTGTGGCCCGGCGTGCAGTACCGCACCGGGCAGGCGTTCGACCTGAAGGAAATCGCGCGACTGGCGCATGCGCAGGGTGCGGTCTGCGGTTTCGACCTGGCGCACGGCGCCGGCAACCTCGATCTCGCCCTGCACGACAGCAATGCCGACTTCGCGGTGTGGTGCCACTACAAGTACGTCAACAGCGGCCCGGGCGCGGTGGCCGGCTGCTTTGTCCATGCACGCCACGCGCACACCGACCGGCCGCGTTTCGCCGGCTGGTGGGGCCATGACGTCAACAGCCGCTTCCGCATGGGGCCGGAGTTCGTGCCGACGCCGGGCGCGGACGGCTGGCAACTGAGCAACCCGCCGATCCTCGGCCTGGCGCCGCTGCGCGCGTCGCTGGACCTGTTCGACCGCGTTGGCATGCCGGCCTTGCGTGCCAAGTCCGGGCGGCTGACGGGCTATCTGGAAAAATTGATCCGAGAGCGCCTCTCCGACCGGCTGGAAATCCTCACTCCGGCGGACCCGGCGCAACGCGGCTGCCAACTGTCGCTGCGCGTGGCCGGCGGCCGCGAGAACGGTCGCGCCCTGTTCGCGCATCTCGCCGACAACGGCGTGCTGGGCGACTGGCGCGAACCCGACGTCATCCGCATCTCCCCTGCCCCGCTCTACAACACGCATGCCGACATCCTCCGGTTCGCGCGCACGGTCGAGGGCTGGCGCCATGGCTGACCGCCACCTCACCATCGTCGGCGCCGGGCTGGCCGGTGCACTGCTGGCCACGCTGCTTGCGCGGCGCGGCTGGTCGGTCGACGTCTACGAAAAGCGTGGCGACCCGCGGCTCAAGGGGTACGAGGGTGGCCGGTCGATCAACCTGGCGTTGGCCGAACGCGGCCGCCACGCATTGCAGTTGGCCGGTGCGGACGAAGCCGTCATGACCCACGCGGTGATGATGCGCGGACGCATGGTGCACTTCGCTGACGGCCACACCGACCTGCAGCGCTACGGCCGGGACGACAGCGAGGTGATCTGGTCCGTCCACCGCGGCGAGCTCAACATCACACTGCTCGACATCGCCGAGCAGGCTGGCGCGCGCATCCACTTCCATCGTGGACTTGAGCGGGTCGATTTCGATGCGGAGAAGGCCACGTTCCTGGACCCGCGCGACGGGCGCGAGCACGAGGTTACCTTCAAGGCGCTGGTCGGCGCCGACGGCGCCGGCTCCACGCTGCGGCGCCAGATGGCGGCCTGCACGGAACTGGGCGAGCGCACCGACTTTCTCGGCCACTCCTACAAGGAACTGGAGATCCCGCCCGCCGCCGACGGCGGATTCCGCATCGAGCCCAATGCCCTGCACATCTGGCCGCGCGGCCGGTACATGTGCATCGCGCTGCCCAACGACGAACGCACCTTCACCGTCACCCTGTTCCTGCCCAACGAGTCCGAGCGCCCGGGCGACCCGAGCTTCGAGAACGTACGCAATGGCGACGAGGCGCGCGTCCTGTTCGAACGCGATTTCGCCGACGCATTGCCGCTGATCCCGCAGCTGGAGCAGGACTTCGAGCGCAACCCGGCCGGCCTGCTGGCCACCCTGTACCTGGACCGCTGGCACCTGGACGGCCGCGCGGTGCTGGTGGGCGATGCCGCGCACGCGATGGTGCCGTTCCACGGCCAGGGCATGAACTGCGCGTTCGAGGACTGCGTGGCGCTGGCCGACCACCTCGAACGTGCCGACGGGTGCGCCGACGCGTTCGCCGCGTTCCAGGCCGAGCGGCTGCCCAATGCCCGTGCCATCCAGGCGATGGCGCTGGAGAACTACCTGGAAATGCGCGACCGCGTCGACGATGACGACTACCTGCTGCAGCGGGCGCTCGAGCGTGCACTGGCAGAGCGCCACCCGGACCGCTTCGTCCCGCGCTACTCGATGGTGACCTTCAGGCGACTGCCGTATGCCATCGCCTTCGAGCGCGGCCAAGTGCAGCGCGAGCTGCTGGTGGAGCTGACGCGCGGGCATTCGAGCCTCGATACGATCGACTGGGAGGCCGTCGATGCGACCGTATGCGAACGCCTGTCGCCGCTGCCCATTGACGAAGCCCTGTAGGAGCGACGTGGGTCGCGACCGCCACACGCCACTGAATCCAAGTCGCGCCTGCAAGCAGGGAGCGTAAGCAATGCCCGCCAGCTTCCTCTTCTACGACCTGGAAACATTCGGCTCCGATCCGCGCACGACGCGCATCGCGCAGTTCGCCGCGATCCGCACCGACGCCGACCTCAACCCGGTCGACGAGCCGATCAGCTTCTTCGTCAAGCCCGCCGACGACCTGCTGCCCTCGCCCGGCGCGACGCTGGTGACCGGCATCACGCCGCAGCAGGCCATGGCCGATGGCGTCAGCGAGGCCGAGGCGTTCGCGCGGATCATCGACGAGATGGCCCGGCCGGAAACCTGCACGCTGGGGTACAACTCGATCCGCTTCGACGACGAGTTCATCCGCCACGGCCTGTTCCGGAACTTCCACGACCCGTACGAGCGCGAGTGGCGCGGCGGCAACTCGCGCTGGGACCTACTGGACGTCATGCGGCTGGCGCACGCAC
This sequence comes from Novilysobacter selenitireducens, assembly GCF_020026895.1. Taxonomy (GTDB): domain Bacteria; phylum Pseudomonadota; class Gammaproteobacteria; order Xanthomonadales; family Xanthomonadaceae; genus Lysobacter_C; species Lysobacter_C selenitireducens. The sequence goes on along the minus strand of NZ_JAINZW010000002.1, from coordinate 397,914 downwards.
TGCGCCCTGACGGCCTGGTGTGGCCCAAGCGCGAGGACGGCGCGACCTCGTTCAAGCTCGAGCACCTGGCGATCGCCAACGGCGTTCGCGAGGGCGACGCCCACGAGGCGCTGTCGGACGTGCGTGCGCTGATCGGACTGGCGCGCCGTCTACGCGAGTCGCAACCGCGGCTCTGGGAGTACGCATTGAAGCTGCGCGACAAGCGATTTGCCGCGCGCATGCTCGACCCCACCGCGATGCAGCCGGTGTTGCACGTCTCGCAGCGGTTCCCGGCCAGCCGCCTGTGCGCAGCCCCGATCCTGCCGTTGGCGCGACATCCGTACATCGACAGCCGGGTGATCGCCTTCGATCTCGCGCAATCGCCCGAGCGTTTGCTCTCGCTGTCGCCCGACGAGATTTCCGACCGGCTGTACACGCCCGCCGCCGACCTGCCCGAGGGCGAGGAGCGCATCGCCCTCAAGGAGATCCACCTCAACCGCTGCCCGGCGCTGGTGGACTGGTCGCACCTGCGCGAGGCCGACTTCACGCGCCTGGGCATCGACACGGCCCGCGTGGACGACCACTCCCGACAGTTGCGCGATGCAGGGCCGGCGCTGGCCGAGAAGGTCCGCCAGGTGTTCGGTGCCACGCGCGAGCGCACCCCATCCGACCCGGATGCCGCGCTGTACGACGGCTTCCTGGCCGAGGGCGACAAGCGGCTGCTGGCCGAGGTCCGTACCACGCCGCCCGAGGCCTTGGGTACCCGCGCGTTCGGCTTCCGCGATGCGCGCCTGCCCGAGCTTCTGCTGCGCTACCGCGCCCGCAACTGGCCGGGCAGCCTCTCGGCCAGCGAACAGGCGCGCTGGGACGAGTACCGCCGTCGGCGGCTGCGCAGCGATGCCGGCCTGTCGGAATACACGTTCGAGCGGTTCGATGCGGAGCTGGCGGCGATGCGCGCGAACTGCGTGGCCGCAGGCAATAGCCGTGGTTTGGGGCTGCTCGACCACCTCGAGGCCTGGCGGCACGATCTCGACGCTGGCCTGACCTGACGCGCGCGACACTGCCCGCCGGTTTCCGCCCCAGGCACGCCATGGCCGCGTACTTCAGCGACGAAAGTTACCGTTTCCTGCGCCGACTGGCGCGCAACAACAACCGCCCCTGGTTCCACGCGCACAAGGCCGAATACGAGGCGCATGTGCGCGAACCGTTCCAGCGCCTGCTCACCGACCTGCAGCCGGTGGTGGCAGAGATCAGCCCGCACTACCGGGCCGAGCCGAAAACCGTGGGCGGATCGCTGTTCCGCATCCAGCGCGACACCCGCTTCGCCAACGACAAGACGCCCTACAAGTCGTGGCAGGGCGCACGGCTGTTCCACGAGCGCAGCCGCCAGGTCAGCGCGCCCTCGTTCTACCTGCACCTGCAGGAAGGCCGGTGCTTCATCGGCGCCGGCTTGTGGCACCCCGACACGCCGACCCTGCGCCGCATCCGCCAGTTCATCCTCGACAACCCGGACAGCTGGAAAGCCGCCAGCCGCGGCTCGGCGTTCCGCAAGCGGTTCGACCTGGACGAGAGCGACATGCTGGTGCGGATGCCGCGCGGCTACCCGGCCGACTCCGAGTTCGCCGACGACCTGCGGCGCAAGAACCACGTCGCCGTCGCAAGCATCGACGATGCCGTGATGACCGGCCCCGCGTTGCTGAAGACGTTGGAGCGCGACCTGAAGTCCCTCGCCCCGTTCGTCGACTATCTCTGCGCCGCGCTCGATCTGGAGTTCTGAGCGACGCCCGTCCCAGTTCCATCGCCTGAACAGGCGTTCTCCCGCACTGCGGCATGACACCGCCTCGGCGCACCCCGATAGTCCGCCCCGATACGCCGGCGCATGGATGACCGCCGGGGGACCGCGCAACGGATGGCAGGAGGCCGACGGACTGCGCCTTTGGGGATCAGGGAGGGGAACATGCGCAAGTATCTTTGGGCGGCCGCGCTGGCCGCCTTGCCGGCCGTGGCCGTCCAGGCCAACACCGGCGTCGCGTTCGTGCACGGCACCGGGCAGCAGAGCAACGCCTACCAGGACTACTGGACGCCGACGATGGTCGACTCGGTCCGGCAGGGCCTGTCGAACCCGGCCAACTACACCGTCATCAACTGCGACTTCACCCGCTACATGTGGGACGACGGCGCGGCCGGGTGCTTGGCCGGCCAGCTCACGACGTTCATCCAGAACCGCGGCATCACCCGGCTCGTAGTGATCACGCACTCCAACGGCGGCAACGTGATGCGCTGGATCCTGTCCAACCCGACCTGGGACAGCCGCTACCCCGCCATCGTCGACCGTGTGGTGCGCATCAATGCGCTGGCACCGTCGTCGGCCGGCACGCCTCTGGCGGACGCGGTGATGAACGGCAACGTGTTCGAACAGTCGCTCGGCTGGCTGCTGGGTTACGCCTCGGACGCAGTGCGCCAGCAGCAGGAAAGCTGGATGGCGTACTACAACGGCAACTACCTCTACGGTACGGCCGGCCGCCCCGCCCTGCCCCGCGTGTTCCGCAGCGTGGTCGGCAGCGATGTCGATTCGGCGGTCTGGGACCCTGACAGCTATTGCGGCGGTTACGCCGAGAACGTCGGACTGGAGACGACGCAATGGTGGCTGGACTCGTGCTCGGACGGGTTCCTCGAATGCGCCAGCCAGTCGGCCGCCGGCACCGTGTGGTTCACCGACAAGTCGCGCATGGCCGGGCGCGAGCCGCTGAGCCACAACCAGAGCCGGCGCCCGTGCTTCGGGCTGAACACCATCCTGCGCAACGACCTGGGCCAGTGAGGAGACCGACCATGAAAACCATCACGAATGTCTCCGCCCTCGCCCTGCTGACGTGCGCCCTCGCGGCGTATGCGCAGACGCCCACCACGCCGATGCTGCCCAGCGGAGGCCGCGACATGACACCGCTGCGTGCGGTACAGGCGCCCCCGCCGTCAAGGAACGTCGAGCGTGCGCCGGTCCGGTACAGCTGGCGTATCGATCCGGGTGCCGACATCGCCGCACCGCAGCCCCATGTCACCGAAAGCCGCGAGTACTGGAAGACTGTCGACGCCGCCGAGCTGCAACGCGGTGTCGCACTGCAGGCCACCGCGCCGGGTGCGCTGGTCCGGGTCAGCCCGGCCGCAGGCGCAGCTCCGGTGGATGCCGGGGCCGTACGCGTCACGCGCGGCGGGCGGGCGGTACCACTGGCCCGCCGAAACTCGTCACCGCAATTGCAGGCGGCCGGCCTGGCCGTGCCGGACGGGACCGCAGCCGTGCAGCTAGACCGCAGCGCGGGCGCCGGCGCGTTCTCGGTGCAGGCGTCCGATGCCCGCGGCCGCTACGTGGTGCACGTGTTCGAACCCGAAAGTGACGTTCGGCTGTTCGCCGCGCTCGGCCGCGACCGGGTGCTGGCCGGTGGGCGCGCGGACATCGCGGTCAACCTTCAGGACGGCCCGACACGGATCCGCGGCGTGAAGGCGGGCGGCCTGCTCGTGGCCCCGGATGGACGCACCTGGCCGGTGGCGTTGAAGCCCGGCCGCGACGGCATCCTCCGCGGGCAAGCTTCGGTGCCGGACGACGTCGGCGACGCGCCCGGGCTGTGGGAGGTGCAGGTCTTTGCTGGCGACGGCACGGTCCAGCGCGACGCACGCACCGCGTTCTCGGTGGCGCTGCCCACCGCCCGTCTGGCGGGCGGCTACCGCTTCGATGCACGGCGATTGCAGTTCACGCTGCCGGTCGAGGCCGCATCGCCCGGACGCTACGAAGCGCGCGGCACGCTGTACGCCACCGCGCCCGACGGCGTCGCCCGGCCGGTATCGGTGGCCCACTCGGCGCAATGGATGTCGCCCGGGCGTGGCGACCTGGTGCTGGCGTTCGACCGTGCGCACCTGCCGGCGGGCTACGGAGCGCCTTTCGAACTGCGGCAACTGGAGCTCAATGACCAGTCGCGGATGGCGCCGGTGGAGCGCCGGGAGCGCGCCGCACGCATCGCCCGGTGACATCGACGGGGCCGGCCACTGCGCCGGCCCCGCCTTGACCGCCCCGTCGCCTGAGCCGCTAAGCTGCGGCGGGTCCTGGTTGATCGGAGCGGTGGATGAAGAAGGTTGTCGTGTTGCTGGTCGTGGTGGGCGTGGCCCTGCTGGGCTACGTGGCCGCAGGTCCGTTCCTCACCGTGAATGCGATGCGCAAGGCGGTCGAAGCTCAGAACAGCGCCGCCCTGTCCGAGCACATCGACTTCACCCTGCTGCGCCGCAACCTCAAGGTGCAGGTGGACGACTACCTCGTGCGCCGCGCGGGTCCGGAGGTGCAGTCCCATCCCTTCGGCGCGATCGCCGTCCAGATCGCAAGCGGCGTTGCAGGCAGCGCGGTCGATGCACTCACCACACCGGCGGGGGTGGGCGCGATGATGGAGGGCCGCGGCGTGCTTCACCGCATCACCGGCGGCGGCATCGACCGTACCGACAGTGCCGCGCACCAGGCGCCGCGCAATCCTTTGGAGGACGCTCGCTACGGCTTCGAGTCGCCGTCGCGCTTCACCGCCACCGTCCATGACGAGGCGGGCGACCCGACGGTGTTCGTGCTGACGCGCGAGGGGCTTGCCTGGAAGCTCACTGATATCCGCCTGCCGCTCGACGGGATCGAGGGCGAGCCCTGATCACGCGTGCCCAGGCACGCCAAGCGTTCGCGAATTGCCGTCTGTAGGAGCGGCTTCAGCCGCGAACCCGAACCGTCCGCCTGCGCGGGATCCGATCGCGGCTGAAGCCGCTCCTGCAAACGTTTGGAACCGGGAATTCCGCTGCGCTTCGCCCTCAACGCCGGTTGGCGATCCCGTGCGGCACGTGACCCGCCGCAACCAGTCCGCGCGCCGAGGCGATGTTGTGCTCGGAGTCGTCGAAGAAGATGTCGGCGCCGAACGCCTCCAGGAACGGCCCCTTCGAGCGGCCACCCAGGAACAGCGCCTCGTCCAGCCGGATGCCCCACTCGCGCAGGGTGCGGATCACGCGCTCATGCGCGGGCACCGAACGTGCCGTGACCAGTGCAGTGCGGATGGGCGAATCCAGACCCGGCGGAAACGCCGCCTGCAACCGATGCAACGCATCGAGGAAGCCGCGGAACGGCCCGCCCGACAGGGGCTCGCCGGCGCGGCTGCGCTCGTGCTCGGCGAACGCGGCCAGCCCGCCCTCACGCGAGACCCGCTCGCCCTCGTCGTCGAAGATCACTGCATCGCCGTCGAACGCGATGCGCAGCTGGTCGAAGCGGTGTTGCGGCGCGCTGGCGGGCAGCAACGTCGCAGCGGCGACGCCGGCTTCCAGCGCCTTGGCGACGTCTTCGGCATGCGTCGACAGGAACAGGTCGGCGTTGAACGGGCGGATGTAGGGGAACGGCGGCGCTCCGTTACTGAAGGCGGCGCGCTTGATAGCCAGCCCATGGTGGGCGATGGAGTTGAAGATGCGCAGGCCGGTGTCGGCCGAGTTGCGGGAGATCAGGATGACCTCGACCCGCGGCGCTTCCGGCGGCGAGCCTTCATTGAGCGCCAACAACTTGCGCACCAGCGGAAAGGCGATGCCCGGCGTCAGCAGGTCGTCCTCGCGCTCGCGCTGGAACGCGGCATAGGCCTCGATGCCCTCGGCCTCGAACAGCGCGTGGCTGTCCTCCAGGTCGAACAGGGTGCGCGAGGAGATCGCGACGATCAGCGGATCGGCATTGGCGTCTGGCATGGCGCCATTCTGCACCCGCCGGGTCGCAGGGGGTGCGACGGTGAAGCAGGTATTTCCCACGGATGACACGGATCACGACGGATCGGAATCCGACGTATGCGTCCGATAGACCCCGCAACTGCAGCGATCGGCACGTCTTTGGCCACTTCCGTGCCCATCCGTGGCGAAAATCCTCACCCGCTGGTGAACTGCTCCGCCAGCATCCGCTCCTCGAGGTTGTGCTCGGGGTCGAACAGCAGGGTCACGGTGCGGTCGTGGGACTCGCGGATCATCACCTCGACCACGTCGCGGACCTCGTGGGAATCGGCGGTGGCACTGACCGGGCGCTTGTACGGGTCCAGCACGCGGAAGCGCACCTCGGTATCGGCCTTGATCACCGCGCCGCGCCAGCGCCGCGGACGGAAGGCGGCGATCGGGGTCAGCGCCACGACGTTGGTGCCCAGCGGCAGGATCGGGCCGTGCGCGGAAAAGTTGTAGGCGGTGCTGCCGGCCGGGGTCGCCACCATCACACCGTCGCAGATCAGCTCGTCGAGCCGGACCTGGCCGTTGAGTTCGATCGACAGGTGCGCGGCCTGGCGCGTCTGGCGCAGCAGCGAGACCTCGTTGTAGGCGAGCGAGCCGACCGATGCGCCGGATTCGGTCTGCGCCACCATCTCCAGCGGCCGCAGCACCGCCGGCTCGGCCGCGTGCAGGCGCTCGACCAGGCCATCGACCCGCTGTTGGTTCATCAGGAAACCCACGGTGCCCAGCTTCATGCCGTACACCGGCTTGCCCAGGCTGCCGTGGCGGTGGAGCGTCTGCAGCATGAAGCCGTCGCCGCCCAACGCCACCAGGATGTCGGCGTCTTCCGGCGCGTGGTCGCCGTGCAGCTTGACCAGTTCGGCGCACGCACGTTGCGCGTCTTCAGCGCGGCTGGCAAGGAAGGCGATACGCGGCGTCGAGTCCATGGACGGCTCCGTGGGCGAAGGCGGCAGGATAACCCGCAGGCCGGCGAGGCCCCAGCCCGCGCCAGCACTGTAGGAGCGGCATCAGCCGCGATCGGATGGCACACCGGGGAACCGGCTCCGGTTCGCGGCTGAAGCCGCTCCTACAGGGGGCCGCAGCCCGGGTACGCAAAGCGCACCCGGGAAGTCGTCACCGCAGCGCCGCCCCGGCCATCCCGGGTGCTGCCTGCTGCCTTACCCGGGCTACTCCGCGGCGACCTGCGCCAGGCGCCGCACGGCCACCGATACGGTCGGGTAGTCCAGCGCCTTCTGGTTGAGCAGGTCGGCCAGCATCGACTGGGTGAAGCGCAGCGACGGGTTGTCACGCTGCAGCCAGGCGGCGACCTTGTCCTCCGGCGACAGCTTGCCGCCGGCGGCCAGGATCTGGCTGACCAGCGCCCGCTGCTGGTTGCCCAGCTCGTCGCGCAACGCGCCGCGGGCCAAGGCCTGCCAGCGGCCGTCGACCGTCAGCGCTTCCACCTGCTCGTACAGCCACGGCAGGTGTAGGGCCGCACCGAGCGCGAAGTACGCGCGAGCCACGTCGGCCGGCGGCAGCTTGCGGGAGCGGGCGATCTCGACGATGTCGCAGCCGAATTCCAGCAGCGGCAGCGCGGCCAGCTCGTTGGCCAGCGTGGTCGGGAAGCCCTTGTCCTTCCACTCCTTCAGGCGCGCGTCGAACGATTCGCGGCGCACCTGCGACAACACGGCCGGCAACGCCTCGCGCACGGCCTTGAAGCCGTCGCCATAGCGGGCCATCGCGGTGGCGATCTCCGGCATCGCGCCGGGGCGCGACAGCAGCCAGCGCGACATCGTGCGCATCAGCTGCCAGATGGTCTGCAGCGCATCGATCTGAGCGGCCTCGGCCACCTTGCCGTCGAGCGCATCGATCTGCGCCCACAGGTCGCGCGCGTCCAGCGCCTCGCGGGCGATGGTGTAGGCCTCGGCGATCTCGGCCGGGCTGCGGCCGGTGTCCTCCTGCATGCGCATGGCGAAGGTCGCGCCCATGCGGTTGACCATCGAGTTGGTCACCGCGGTGGCGATGATCTCGCGCTTCAGGCGGTGGTCGCCCATGGCCTTGGCGTACTTGTCCTGCAGCGGTTGCGGGAAGTAGCGCACCAGTTCCTTGGACAGGTACGGGTCTTCCGGCACGTCCGACTGCACCAGCTGGTCGAACAGCACCAGCTTCGCGTACGACAGCAGCACCGCCAGCTCCGGGCGGGTCAGGCCCTGGCCACGCGCCTTGCGCTCGGCCAGCTCGGCATCCGACGGCAGGAACTCGATCTGCCGGTCAAGCAGGCCCTGCGACTCCAGCGTGCGGATGAAGTGCTGCTTGGAGCCCAGGCGCGGCACGCTCATCCGCTCCATCAGGCTGATGGCCTGGTTCTGGCGGTAGTTGTCGACCAGCACCAGCTGCTCGACCTCGCCGGTCATCGCCGCCAGCAGTTTGTTGCGGGCCTCGATGGTCAGCTTCTTCTTCTGCACCTGGCCGGTCAGCAGGATCTTGATGTTGACCTCGTGGTCGGAGGTGTCCACGCCGGCGGAGTTGTCGATGAAGTCGGTGTTGAGCAGCACCCCGTGCTGCGCCGCCTCGATGCGGCCCAGCTGGGTCAGGCCCAGGTTGCCGCCCTCGCCCACCACCTTGCAGCGCAGGTCACGGCCGTCGACGCGCAGCGCGTTGTTGGCGCGGTCGCCGACATCGGCATGCGTCTCCTGGCTGCACTTGACGTAGGTGCCGATGCCGCCGTTCCACAGCAGGTCGACCGGCGCCTTGAGGATGGCGCTCATCAGCTGATTCGGGCTGAGGGCGTTGACGTTGCCCTCGATGCCCAGCGCTTCGCGGACTTCCGCCGACACCGGGATCGACTTGAGCGTGCGCGCGTACACGCCACCGCCCTTGCTGATCAGCGTCTTGTCGTAGTCCTCCCAGCTCGAACGCGGCAGCTTGAACATCCGCTGGCGCTCCTTGAAGGTGCGCGCCGCGTCCGGATTCGGGTCCAGGAAGATGTGGCGGTGGTCGAACGCGGCCACCAGCCGGATGTGCTTGCTCAGCAGCATGCCGTTGCCGAAGACGTCACCGGACATGTCGCCGATGCCGACCGCGGTGAAGTCCTGCTTCTGGCTGTCTCTGTCCATGGCGCGGAAATGGCGCTTGACCGACTCCCACGCGCCCTTCGCCGTGATGCCCATGCCCTTGTGGTCATACCCGACCGACCCACCGGAGGCGAACGCGTCGTCCAGCCAGTAGCCGTGCTCGCGCGCGATGCCGTTGGCGATGTCGGAGAACGTGGCCGTGCCCTTGTCCGCGGCGACCACCAGGTACGGGTCGTCCTGGTCGTGGCGCACGACGTTGGCCGGTGGCACGACCTTGCCGTCGACCAGGTTGTCGGTGATGTCCAGCAGCCCGTTGATGAACATGCGGTAGCACGCCACGCCCTCGGCCCAGACCGCATCGCGGTCGCCGCCGGCGGGCGGGCGCTTGCTGATGAAGCCGCCCTTGGAACCGACCGGCACGATCACCGTGTTCTTCACCATCTGCGCCTTCACCAGGCCCAGCACCTCGGTACGGAAGTCCTCGCGGCGGTCCGACCAGCGCAGGCCGCCGCGCGCCACCGGGCCGAAGCGCAGGTGGATGCCCTCCACGCGCGGGCCATAGACGAAGATCTCGCGGTACGGGCGCGGCTTGGGCAGGTCCGGCACCTGGGCGGAGTCGAACTTGTAGCTGACGTAGCCCTTGCCTGCGCCACCGGCGTCGGCCTGGTAGTAGCTGGTGCGCAGCGTGGCGTCGATCACGCCGATGTAGCTGCGCAGGATGCGGTCCTCGTCCAGGCTCGAAACGTTGTCGATGAGCTTGGACAGGGCCTTGCGGGTTGCCTCGACCTGCTCCTCGCGGTTGCCGGTACGCGAGGCGACGACGTGCTCGAGCACCGCCAGCGTGGCCTCGTCACCCGCCGCCAGCGCCTGGAACTGCTGCTGCAGCGTCGCCATGCCGGCCTTGACCTCGGCCTTGCTCTCCTTGCCGGTGGCCGGGTCGAAGCGCGCTTCGAACAGCTCCACCAGCAGGCGCGCCAACAGCGGATAACGCGTCAGCGTTTCCTCGACGTAGGCCTGCGAGAACGGCACGCCGACCTGCTGCAGGTACTTGCAGTACGCACGCAGCATCGCGACCTGCCGCCACGACAGGCCGGCGGCGATGATGAGCCGGTTGAAGCCGTCGTTCTCGGCCTCGCCGCGCCAGATGTGGGCGAACGCCTGCTCGAAGTTCTCATCCAGCGACTCGACGTCGAAGTCGACCGTGGTCTCGACCTCGAAGTCCTGGATGTACATCAGCATGCCGTTGGCATACAGGCGGTACGGGTGCTCGGTGATCACCCGCAGCCCCATGTTCTCCATCATCGGCAGCGCATCCGACAGCGGGATGTCGTCGTGCTGGCGGTAGAACTTGAAGCGCAGGCCACCGGTGCCCTGGTGCGCGCGGAACAGGCTCAGGCCCAGGTCCTGCGGGCTTTCCAGCGCCGCCAGGTGCTCGACGTCGGTGGCGGCGACCTTGGCCGAGATGTTCTCGATGTAGCCAGCCGGCAGTGCGCGGCCGTAGAGGCTGGCCAGCTGCAGGCCGCGCTCCTCGCCGTTGCGCGCGACCAGCTGCTCGCGCAGGTCGTCCTGCCAGTTGCGCACGATCTCGGCCAGTTCGGCCTCGATGGCGGCGTTGTCGACCTGGATCGCCTCGCCCGATTTCGGACGCACCAGCAGGTGCAGCTGCGCCAGCGGCGACTCGCCCAGCACCACGGTGGTGTCGACGTGCTCGCCGTGCAGCACGCGCTTGAGCATCGCTTCGATGCGCAGTCGCACGTCGGTGTTGAAGCGGTCGCGCGGGATGTAGACCAGGCCGGAGAAGAAGCGGCCGTAGCGGTCGCGGCGCAGGAACAGCTTGCTCCGCACGCGCTCCTGCAGGCCAAGGATGCCGGTTGCGGTGCGCAGCAGTTCTTCACCGCTTGACTGGAACAGCTCGTCGCGCGGCAGCGTCTCCAGGATATGGCGCAGCGCCTTGCCGCTGTGGCTGTTGGACGCCAACCCGGACTGGTTCATCACGAACTCGTGGCGCTGGCGCACCACCGGGATGTCCCACGGACGGCGGCTGTACGCGCTGGAGGTGTACAGCCCGAGGAAGCGGTGCTCGCGTACCGGCTTGCCGGCGTTGTCGAACTCCAGCACGCCGATGTAATCCATGTAGCCGGGACGGTGTACGGTCGAGCGCGCATTGGTCTTGGTCAGGATCAGCGCATCCACGGCGCCCGACTGCGGCATGTAATGCGCCGCCAGCGAGGTCAGCGGACGCGGCGTGCCCGTGTCCTTGCCACGCAACAGGCCCAGGCCGGTGCCCTTCACCGCGCACAGCACTTCCTGGCCGCCCTTGTCGGCGACTTCGTACTCGCGGTAGCCCAGGAACGTGAAGTGGTCGCCCGCGGCCCAGCGCAGGAACTCCTGCGCCTCGGTGCGACCGGCCTCGGTGCCCGGCAGCGGCTGGCTCGAAAGCGCATCGGCGACCTCGAACATCCGGCCGCGCATCTCCGACCAGTCGCGGACGATCGAGCGCACGTCGCCCAGCACCGCCTGCACGGCCTGCTCGATCTGCGGCATCGCCTCCGGCGGCTGACGGTCGATTTCCAGGTGCATCAGCGATTCGGGCTTGCCCTGCCCCACGGCCTGCACCCGGCCGGCCTTGTCGCGCTCCAGCGTCACCACCGGATGGCCCAGGACGTGCACCCCGATGCCCAGCTCGGCCAGCGCCATCGTCACTGAGTCGACCAGGAACGGCATGTCGTCGTTGACGATCTGGAGAACGGTGTGCGGCGACTCCCAGCCGTGCGACTTCAGCCCCGGCGTGAACAGGCGCACCCGCGCCGTGCCCGGCTTGCGCGTGCGCGCGAACTCGAGGAAATCCGCCGCCAGCGCGGCCCAGCTGTCGGCGCTGTGCTGAGGCATCTCGTCCTCGCCCATGCGCTGGTAAAACGCCTTGGCAAACGCCTCGGCCTCGGCGGCCGACACGCGCTTGCGCATGGCGGCGATGATCGGCGACAGCGAAACGCTGCCCGCCGGACGGGCGCGGGACGCCGCGGGGGCAGAACGCGCTTCGTTGGTTGGCGTCTCGGCCTTGGGCGTACGCGATTTTCCGGCGACCGGGCGGCTGCTCTTCTTCGGGCTCTTGCGTGCAGTGCTCATGGAATCGTGGGATCCGATGCAATGAGGCCCGCGCTTGCGCACGGGCCAGGGGACGGTTCAGAAGGTGATCGACTTCGCATTGCCGAGTGCCGCGCTCGGGCTTGGCACACCGCATGGCGTGCCACCCCGCAGCAGGCGACCCGGGCCGCGCATGATCAGCGCAGGCCGGTCTCGTTGCGGGCGATGACCAGGCGCTGGATCTCGCTGGTGCCCTCGTAGATCTCGGTGATCTTGGCGTCGCGGAAGTAGCGCTCCAGCGGCATTTCCTTGGAGTAGCCCATGCCGCCGTGGATCTGCACGGCCTGGTGGGTGATCCACATCGCCGCCTCCGACGCGGTGAGCTTGGCGATGGCGGCCTCGTTGCTGAAGCGGCCGCCGGACTTCTCCGCCTCGCCCTTCTGCCAGGCGGCCCGCAGCGTCAGCAGCAGCGACGCATCGAGCTTGCACTTCATGTCGGCGATCTTGGCCTGGGTCATCTGGAACGCACCGATCGGCTGGCCGAACGCCTTGCGCTCCTTCACGTAGTCGAGCGTCGCCTCGTACGCGGCGCGGGCGATGCCGATCGCTTGGCTGGCGATGCCGATGCGGCCGGCGTCCAGCACGCCCATGGCGATCTTGAAACCGTGGCCTTCCTCGCCGAGCACGTCTTCCGGACGGGCGATGTAATCCTCGAATTCGATCTCGCACGTGGCCGATGCGCGGATGCCGAGCTTGGGTTCGGTCTTGCCACGGTGGAAGCCGTCGCGATCGCCGTCGACCAGGAACGCGGTGATGCCGCGCGCACCCTTGTCCGGGTCGGTCATCGCGAACAGCACGAAATACTTGGCGACGGGGCCGGAGGTGATCCAGCTCTTCTTGCCGTTGATCTTGAAGCTGCCATCGGCCTGCTTGACCGCGCGGCAGCGCATGGCCGTGGCGTCGGACCCGGACTGCGGCTCGGTCAGTGCGAAGGCGCCGATCTCCTTGCCCTCGGCGATCGCGCGCACGTAGGTCTGCTTCTGCTCCTCGGTGCCGAACTTCAGGATGCCGTTGCAGAACAGCGAGTTGTTCACCGAGACGATGGTGGAGTGCGCGGCGTCGGCGTGCGCGATTTCCACCATGGCCAGTACGTAGCTGATCGGATCCATGCCGGCGCCGCCGTACTCGGCCGGCACCTCGATGCCCATCAGGCCGTTCTCACCGAGGGTACGGATGTTCTCCAGGGGGAACTCGCCCGTCTGGTCGTGGTGCTCGGCACTGGGCGCGATCTTTTCCTGCGCGATGCGCCGGGCCACGTCCTGGATCATCAACTGCTCTTCGGTGAAACGAAAATCCACGTCGGCACCCTCGGTCGGTCAGTTTCGGACAAGACGCGAATTGTAGCCCCGGGCGCGCCAGAACCCCACTCCATTGCGTCTGCTCGCCGGCGCCGGGGTTGACCCCCGCGGGATGCGGGAGGAGACTTATCGCTGTATCGCGATACGTCGATGAAAGGCAGGATTGAATGGATCTCGAAGGCTGGTCGTCACGCCTGAAGATGTTTGCCGATGCCACGCGCGTACGGCTGCTGGCACTGCTGGAGCACGAGGAGCTGACGGTGGCCGAACTTTCGGCCATTACCCGGCTGGCGCAACCGCGCGTCTCCACCCACCTGTCCAAGCTGAAGGAAGCCGGCTTGGTCCGCGACCGGCGCTCCGGTGTGTCGGCCTATTACCGCTTCGACGATGCCGCGCTGGATGCCCCGCAGCGGGCGCTGTGGCAGACGCTGCGCGAAGGCAGTGACGACCCGCTGCTGCGTCAGGACGCCGAGCGCGTGCCGGGCGTGCTGGCGATGCGCGCCGCCGACCAGAACTGGGCCGATTCGGTGGCCGGCGACATGGAGCGCCACTATTCACCCGGTCGCACGTGGGAGGCGATGGCCCGTTCCGCCCTGCCGCTGCTCGAGCCGGGCGACGTGCTGGACATCGCCTCGGGCGACGGCGTGCTGGCCGAACTGATGGCGCCGCACTCCAACCGCTACGTCTGCCTGGACGCCAGCTCCAAGGTCGTGGCCGCCGCGACCGAGCGCCTGCGCCGCCTGCCCAACGTCGAGGTGCGCGAAGGCGACATGCACGCGCTGCCGCTGGACGACGCCACTTTCGACCTGGTCGCACTGATGCATGCGCTGACCTATGCCGCGCATCCCGCGCAGGCGGTGGCCGAGGCCGCGCGCGTCCTGCGGACCGGCGGCCGCCTGCTGCTGACGAGCCTGGCCAGGCACGAACACCGCGCCGTCGTGGAATCGTTCGGCCACGTCAACCTCGGGTTTTCCGAGAAGGACCTGCGCCGGTTCGTGACGAAGGCCGGAATGGAGATCCTCAGCTGCGGCACCGTCACCCGCGAGCGCCGCCCGCCGCATTTCGAGGTGATCGCGCTGATCGCGCGAAAGCCCTTGGGCTAGGGATCCGCCCGGCGGGACCCTCCATGCCATCCCGAGCACAGCGAGGGATCTGTCCACCCGTTCTGGAAGCAGCCCACCCCACTGCATTTTCGGGACCGAATTACCACTGGATACGTACGCGATGACCACCCTCCCCTGGTACAGCCCCGAGCGAGCCGACGCCCTCCAGCGAGCCCTGGCCGAGCGCATCCTGGTGATCGACGGTGCGATGGGGACGATGATCCAGCAGCATGGGTTGGAGGAGCGCGACTACCGCGGCGCGCGGTTCGCGGACGGCTACGACAACCAGCACCCGGACGGCCGCACGGCCCATGACCAGCGCGGCAACAACGACCTGCTCAGCCTGACCCGGCCCGACCTCATCACCGGGATCCACGCCGAATACCTCGCGGCCGGCGCCGACCTGGTCGAGACCAACACCTTCAACTCCACGTCCATTGCGCTGGCCGACTACGGGTTGCAGCACCTGACACGTGAACTCAACGACGCAGGTGCGCGGCTGGCGCGAAAGGCCTGCGACGAGGCCACCGCGCGTGACCCGTCGCGCCCACGCTTCGTCATCGGCGTGCTCGGCCCCACCAACCGCACCGCCTCGCTCAGCCCCGACGTGAACCGCCCGGGTTTCCGCGCGATCAGCTTCGACGAATTGTGCCAGGCCTACCGCGAATCGACCGAAGGCCTCATCGACGGCGGCGCGGACATCCTGATGGTCGAGACCGTCTTCGACACCCTCAACGCCAAGGCCGCGCTGTTCGCCATCGAGGAAGCGTTCGATGCGCATGGGGCGCGCCTGCCGGTGATGGTGTCGGGCACGATCACCGACGCTTCGGGACGGACCCTGTCGGGCCAGACCGCCGAGGCCTTCTGGTATTCGGTGCGGCATGCCGCGCCCATGGCCATCGGGTTGAACTGCGCCCTGGGCGCGCGCGACCTGCGCCAGCACGTCGACGTGTTGGCGCAGATCGCCGACACCCATGTCAGCGCGCACCCCAATGCCGGCCTGCCCAATGCATTCGGCGGTTACGACGAATCGCCCGAGGACATGGCCGGCGTGCTGCGGGAGTTCGCCGAGTCCGGCCTGCTCAACCTCGTGGGCGGTTGCTGTGGCACGACGCCTGCGCATATCGCCGCGATCGCCGACGCGATGCGCGACATGACGCCGCGGGGCCTGCCGCACATGGAGGTCGCGGCATGAGTGCCCTGCCCCGCCGGACCCGCCTGAGCGGCCTCGAGCCCCTGCAGATCACCCCGGAATCCAACTTCATCAACGTCGGCGAGCGCACCAACGTCACCGGCAGCGCGAAGTTCCGCAAGTTGATCAAGGATGACCGCCTCGACGAGGCCGTCGCGGTGGCGCGGCAGCAGGTCGAGAGCGGCGCGCAGGTGCTGGACGTCAACATGGACGAAGGCCTGCTGGATTCCGAGCAGGCGATGGTGGCCTTCCTCAACCTGATCGCCGCCGAGCCGGACATCGCCCGCGTGCCGGTGATGGTCGACAGCTCGAAGTGGAGCGTGATCGAAGCCGGCCTGAAGTGTCTACAGGGCAAGGGCATCGTCAACTCGATCTCGCTGAAGGAGGGCGAGGACGAGTTCCTTCGCCAGGCCCGGCTGGTGCGTCGGTACGGCGCGGCCGTGGTGGTCATGGCGTTCGATGAGGCCGGCCAGGCCGACACGGTCGAGCGCAAGGTCGAGATCTGCGCGCGCGCGCATGCGCTCCTGACCGGCACAGTCGGCTTCCCGCCGGAGGACATCATCTTCGACCCCAACGTCTTCGCGATCGCCACGGGCATCGAGGAGCACGACGACTACGCCGTCGCCTTCATCGAGGCGACCCGGCAGCTGCGCCAGCGCTTCCCCCACAGCCACGTGTCGGGCGGCGTGTCCAACGTCAGTTTCTCGTTCCGCGGCAACGAGCTGGTGCGGCAGGCGATCCACGTCGTGTTCCTCTATCACGCCATCCGCGCGGGCATGGACATGGGCATCGTCAACGCCGGCGCGCTGCCGCTGTACGACGACCTGGACGCGGAACTGCGCGAGCGGGTCGAGGACGTGGTGCTCAACCGGCGCCCGGACGGCACCGAACGCCTGCTGGAGATCGCCGAGCGCTACAAGGGCGTCAAGGGCGAGAAGACGGTCGAGGACCTGGCGTGGCGCGAGCGCCCCGTTCGCGATCGCCTGTCGCATGCGCTGGTGCACGGCATCGACCAGTACATCGTGGCCGACACGGAAGAGGCCCGTGCCGGGTCATCGCGACCGCTGGACGTGATCGAAGGTCCGCTGATGGATGGCATGAACGTGGTCGGCGACCTGTTCGGCGCCGGCAAGATGTTCCTGCCGCAGGTGGTGAAGTCGGCCCGGGTAATGAAAAAAGCGGTGGCCCACCTGCTGCCCTTCATCGAGGCCGAGAAGCTGCGCAGTGGCGACACCGGACGCTCCAACGGCAAGATCGTGCTGGCCACGGTCAAGGGCGACGTGCACGACATCGGCAAGAACATCGTCGGCGTAGTGCTCGCCTGCAACAACTTCGAGGTGATCGACCTGGGCGTGATGGTGCCGGCGCAGGCCATCCTGGACCGCGCAAAGGCCGAAAGCGCCGACTTGGTCGGCCTGTCGGGCCTGATCACCCCATCACTCGAGGAGATGAGCCACGTCGCGCGCGAAATGCAGCGCCAGGGCCTCGACATGCCGCTGCTGATCGGCGGCGCCACCACCTCACGCGCGCACACGGCACTGAAGATCCACCCGCACTACAAGTCGGCCACGGTCTGGGTCAAGGATGCGTCCCGCGCCGTGGGCGTGGCCCAGGCGCTGCTGGGCAAAGCATCGCGCGCCGCCTTCGTGGCCGCCAACGACGCGGACTACGCCGACATCCGCGAGCGACACCGCAAACGTGGCGACGGCAAGCGGCTTGTGTCGCTGGAGAAGGCACGCGCGCAGAGGTTCGACGGCGGATGGGACGCATACGATCCGCCGGCGCCACGTTCGCCCGGGTTGCACGTGTTCGACGACGTGCCGCTGGGTGAGCTGGTGGACTTCATCGACTGGACGCCCTTCTTCAACACCTGGGAGCTGGCGGGCCGTTATCCGGCCATCCTTCGCGATGAGGTCGTAGGTGCGCAGGCGCGGGAACTGTTCGAGGACGCGCAGGCGATGCTGGCCAGGATCGTCGCAGAGAAGTGGCTGGCGGCGAAGGCGGTTTTTGGACTGTGGCCGGCCAACAGCGTCGGCGACGATGTGGAAGTCGCAGTCGATGGCGGGAACCACACGACCCTCCACTTCCTCCGGCAGCAGGCCGACAAACCCGCCGACCGTCCCGACTTCTGCCTGGCCGATTTCATCGCACCCAAGCCCAGCGGCAAGCAGGACTGGATCGGCGCGTTCGCAGTCACCGCGGGGCTGGGTATCGAGCCGCACGTGGTCCGGTTCGAAGCGGCGTTCGATGACTACAACGCGATCCTGTTGAAAGCCCTCGCCGACCGGCTTGCAGAAGCATTGGCCGAATGGCTGCATGCGCGGGTGCGACGCGATCATTGGGGTTACGCCGGCGATGAATCGCTCGACAACGCCGCACTGATCGAGGAAGCCTATCGCGGCATTCGTCCGGCGCCGGGTTACCCGGCGTGTCCCGAGCACAGCGAGAAGGCCACGCTGTTTGCCATGCTCGACGCCACGGCAAACACCGGGCTGGAGCTGACCGGGAGTTTTGCGATGTACCCTGCGGCAGCGGTGTCGGGCTACTACTTCAGCCATCCGCGCAGCCAGTACTTCGTCGTCGGGCGCGTGTCGAAAGAACAGGTGGCCGACTATGCGCGTCGCAAGGGCGTCAGCCTGGAACAGGCCGAACGCTGGCTGGCGTCGAACCTGGACTACGACCCGGAATAGCGCGCCCCCACGCAGGGCCCGACCAGGCGCGACCCCGGGCCGCTGCTAGAACCCCAGCTGGAGCCGCGGCTACGGCGAGCGCTCACCAGACGAGGTCGTCGGGCACCTGGTACTTCGGGTCGGCGTAGGGGTCGTCCCCGGCAGGTGCGTCGGGATCGACCTTCAGCGCGAGGCAGTCCGGGAAGATAGCCTCGGCCTGCGCCAGCACCTCGGCGGTCACCACCTTGTAATGGCCGTTGAGCTGCAGCACACCCAGTGCACCGGCATTGACCGCCTTCAACTGCTCCGCGGTGACGTACACGCGCTTGATCTTGCCGCCATACGGGAAATGCCGCGCAATGTCGGCCTCCGCGACATTGAGCGCCTTGTCCTTGACCAGCGCCTCGACCTTCGCCTTGGCTTCGCGACGCTGGCGCGCCGCCTCCTGCTTGGCCTGCTCGGCCTTGATGCGATCGTCCTTTTCCTTTTGCGCACGGATCGCATAGGCCTTCGCCAGGTCGATGTCCTCGCGGGATCGCTGGCCGGACTGGCTCCCGCCGCCCTTGCGTTGCTGGGGCTTGCGGCCTGCCGGTGGCCCCTCCCGTCGCGACTTCGCGCCACGCTTGCCGGCATCGGCCGGGCGCTCGGGCTTGGCGGCGGGCTTGAAGCCAAGCCCCATCAACTGGTTGCGGAGTGTGTCGCTCATTGGCTCAGTAGTGCGGAGGTGGCGGTTCGCTGGACGGGTCGGCCGACAGCGGATTGGACGACATCGCAAGGCGGAGCTGCCGGAGTTCCTCCAGCGCACGATGCAGCAGGAGTGCGTTACGGGCTTCCTCGTCGCGGGCGGCGGCAAGCGCGTCGCTCAGCGTGGTGATCTCGTGTTCCTGGAACGCCAAGCGCGTTTCCAGTTCCGCCATGCGGTCTTCGAGCGTCTGGTAGTCGCGATCACCCGCCATCACATGCCCCTGGATACGGAGCGGCCGCGACCGATGCCGTAGTACGCCAGCCCCGCCCCCTCGACCTGCTGCGGCGGATACAGGTTGCGGCCATCGAAGATCACCCGGTCCTTAACCATGCGCTGGAGGCGCTTGAAGTCCCCGCTGCGGAACTGCTTCCATTCGGTGACGATCACCAGCGCGTCAGCGCCTTCGGCGGCCGCGTAATCGGAATCGCAGAGCACGAGTCCCTCGCGGTCTCCGTAGATGCGCCGGGTTTCGTCCATCGCTTCGGGGTCGAACGCACGGACGGTCGCGCCGGCGTCCCACAGTTGCTCCATCAACCTGCGACTCGAGGCCTCGCGCATGTCGTCGGTGTTGGGCTTGAACGCCAGGCCCCACACCGCGAACGTCTTGCCTGCGAGCGAGCCACCCGCGTAATGCCGCTGGATCAGGTCGAACAGGTGGCCCTTCTGGCGATGGTTTACCGACTCGACCGCATCCAGCAATTGCGGCTCGACGCCGTGCGCCTGCGCGATGCGCGCCAGCGCCTGCACGTCCTTGGGGAGGCACGAGCCGCCGTAGCCTGCACCCGGGTATATGAAGTGCCAGCCGATGCGAGGGTCCGAACCGATACCCAGGCGGACCATCTCGACATCGGCGCCAACATGTTCGGCGACGCTGGCGATTTCATTCATGAAGCTGATCTTGGTCGCAAGCATTGCGTTGGCGGCGTACTTGGTCAGCTCGGCCGAGCGCACGTCCATGCAGACGAAGCGGTCGTGGTTGCGGACGAACGGACCGTAGAGCCGGCGCAGTTGCTCGACGGACGTCGCGTCGGACGCACCGATCACGATGCGATCCGGTCGCATGCAGTCGTTGACCGCATCGCCTTCCTTCAGGAACTCCGGGTTGGACACGACGTCGAACGCCATGTCCACGCTGCGTGCCGCCAGTTCTTCAGCAATTGCACTGCGCACCTTGTCGGCCGTGCCCACAGGCACGGTCGATTTGTTGACGACGATGGACGGACGCGCCATGTGTCGCCCGATGGTGCGGGCCACTTCAAGCACGTACGTGAGGTCGGCGCTCCCGTCGTCGTCAGGCGGCGTGCCGACGGCGATGAACAGGATGTCGCTGGCAGCAATCCCCTCGGCGGCATCCGTGGTGAAGCTGATGCGGCCGGCGCCGATGTTGCGCTCAGCAAGCTCTTCCAAGCCTGGCTCGAAAATCGGGATCTCACCCTTGCGCAGTCGCTCGACCTTGCCCGCATCGATGTCGACGCACACGACATCGTGACCGATCTCTGCCAGGCATACGCCCGTCACCAGACCGACATAGCCCGTACCGAAAATCGTGGCATGCATCCTTAGTGTGTTCCTTGTGACATCCAAAGGCGTCCGCGGAGACCTTCCGCGAACAGCCCATCAACGCTTGGTCGCCGTCGCAGTTTCCGTCTTACTCGACGATATCCAGCAACTCGACCTCGAACACCAGCGTCGCGTTGGGGCCGATCGGACCGCCCGGGGTGCCGCGCTCGCCGTATCCCAGCTTGGACGGGATCCAGAAGGTGTACTTGCTGCCGACCGGCATCAGCGCGATGCCCTCCTGCCAGCCCGGAACCACCTGCGACAGCGGGAACGTGACCGGCTCGCCACGCTCGTAGGAGTCATCGAACGATGTGCCGTCCAGCAGCGTGCCCTTGTAGTGGACCTTTACCGTGTCCTCGGCAGACGGCCGCGGACCGTCACCGGCGGTCACGACCTTGTATTGCAGGCCCGACTCGGTGGTTTCGACGCCCGCCTTCTTGGCGTTTTCGGCCAGGAACGCGGCGCCGGCTTCGGCGTTCTTCTTGGCCTTGGCCATCATGTCGGCGATCTGCTTGGCCTGCATCTTCTGGCCGAAGGTTTCGCCGACCTGCTTCGCCTGCTCCTCGGTCAGCAGCGGCTTCTCGCCGGCAATCACCGTCTTCATCGCCTTGGTCAGCGTGTCGAGGTCGACCTCGTCCTTCACCGGCTCCAGCGACTTCGCCATCTCCATGCCGATCATGTAGCTGACCTGCGCCTTCTCGCCCTCGAGCCCGGCAATTTCGAGCGCCGAGCCTTCCGCGGCATCGGCTTCTTCACCCGTCTTCGCGGCTTCGGCAGTGCTGGCGGTCTCGCCTTCGGGCTTGCAGCCCGCGGCCAGCAGGGTCAGCGAGCCCAGGACCAGGGCGGTGGCAGTGGAACGGACGAATCGGGACATGCGGGGGACTCCGGATCAGGTAGGGACGTCAGGCCGGACCTGGCCAGGAGGCGTCCAGCAGAAGGCGTGTTCGCCGGTCGGTCGCCGACGGCGGCCCCGGACGGTGGCACGGAAAAGCTGACCGCCGGCACAACCGGCGGCGCGTTCAACTCATGCGATCAGAGGATTGCCTGCAGCTCAACGTCGAACACGAGGGTCGCATTGGGGCCGATCGGACCACCCGGCGTGCCGCGCGGGCCATAGGCCAGGTCGCCCGGGATCCAGAACCGGTACTTAGCGCCCACGGGCATCAGGCCGACACCTTCGGTCCAGCCCGGGATGACCTGGTTGAGGCCGAATTCGGTGGGTTCGCCACGGTCGTAGGAACTGTCGAACACCGTGCCGTCCAGCAACGTGCCGTGGTAATGCACGCGGACCCGGTCGGTCGGGCGCGGCATGGCGCCCGAACCCTGGCGCAGCACCATGTACTGCAGGCCCGAGCCCGTGGTGAACACGCCCTTGACCTGCTTGTTCTTGGCCAGGAACGCCTCGCCCTCTGCACGGTTGGTTTCGGCGGTGGCCTGCGCCTTCTGCGCCATGCCCGCCTGCAGGCGGGTGGAGAACGACTGGCGCACCGCGTTGAGCTCGGCCTCGTCCATCAGCAGTTCGCCTTCGCCCAGCACCGTACGCACGGCCTGAAGCACGACGGGCATGTCCAGCTCGTCCTTGATCGGTGCGAGTGAACGACCGACGTTGCCGCCGATCAGGTAGCCGACGTGGGCGGTGTCGATGTTCGGCACCTTGGCATCGGCCGGAAGGCGGCCGGCGCGCGACTCGACCCGCTGCATCAGGGCCTGTGACGTCGCCTGGGCCTCGGCTTCCGACAGCAGCGGCTCTCCGCCTTTGAATGCCTGGTCGAGCGCGCGACCAAATGCGTCCACGTCGAGGTCCGGACCGGCCGGACCGATCGAGCGGCCCACGTCGTAGCCCACCATGTAGCTGGCCTTCTCGCGGTCGGTGGTCAAAGCGGTTTTCTCCTGGGCAATGGCGGCGGCGCCCAGCAGCGCCACGGCAGTGGTCAACATCACGGCCGCGCCGCGTACGAAAGCCTTCATCCGGTCCTGCTCCTATTGGTGGTGGGCGTCGCATCGCGGCGCCGGTAGTCCGGGGCCGGGTCCTGACCGCCCGGCAAGCCGCGCATTGTCGCGGCCATGGCGCCGCCGGGCAAACCCCGGCCTCCGCCCTTGAGTCGTGTTCAGCGCGCCGGGCGCGGTGCCGCCAGGGCGCGCTCGATCGCCGCCACCAGTTGCTTGTCGTCCGGCACGGTCTTGCTGCCATAGCTGGCCACCAGCCGGCCGTCGCGGCCGACCAGGTATTTGTGGAAATTCCATTTGGGCGCCTCGCCCGCCGCAGCGGCCAAACCCTTGTAGAGGCCTGACGCGTCGGGGCCGACAACGTGCGACTTCTCGAACATCGGGAACTTCACGCCATAGGTCAGCGTGCAGAACTCGCGGATCTCGTCTTCGTCGTCGAATTCCTGCTCCTTGAAGTCGCCGGACGGGAAGCCCAGAACCGCAAAACCCCGGTCCTTGTAAGTGGCATGCAGCGCTTCCAGACCCTCGAACTGCGGGGTGAAGCCGCACTTGCTCGCCGTATTGACCACCAGCACGACATCACCGCCGTACTCGGCCTGCAGGTTCACCGGGGTTTTCCCGGCCAGGGGGCGGAAGGAGTGGCCCGACAGCAGGCCCTGCGCGGCGAAGGCGGCGGCAGACACCAGTAGCAGCGCACCGAGCCCGGCCAGCCGGCACCGCCAAGCACCCGCCGGGCGGGACGAAGAAGCCGGGTGGGCTTTATGGATCGGGCTCATTGGCGGCTTCCAGGGGGGGTGGGCGGGCAAGTATGACTTCAGTTGGGGTGTCGGGGTTCCCCCGACCGGTTGACATGGGGGAAACTGGTGTTATAGTTGCCTACAACACCGGTCTACCAACGAGCAGGACGGACCCCATGAACCGCAAGCTCCAGAACACGATCTCGGCCCTGATGACCAGCGGTGCATTGCTGGTCCTTGGCCTGGTGGCGTCCAGCCAGGCGCTGCCGATGGTGGGCAGCCCGCATGACAGCACGTATGGCGCCACCCCGTTGAATTCCGTGCTGGCAGACGCCGGCGAGCTGAACACGCTCGCAGGCCCTGCGGCGCTCACCGAACTGGCCACCGCCACGGCGCTGGCCGCTGCGCTGGATCCCGCTTCACTGGACAGGGACGTCGATACCCCCGCCGAACGTGGCCCGCGTGCCACGTCCTCGCGCACACCGGCCCGCCGCCAGGCGCTGGCCATGCCCTTCTTCTCTTTTGCACCGCGGGGTTGACCATGACCGCCATCCAGTGGAGCGACGGCGCTCCCATCTACCGCCAGCTCAAGGAGCGCGTCGTCGCGATGATGCTCGACGGCGTACTCAAGCCCGGCGACGCCCTGCCCTCTGTCCGGCAGGTGGCCGCCGAGTACCAGCTGAATCCCATCACCGTCTCGCGCGCCTACCAGGAGTTGGCGGACGAGGCCCTTGTCGAAAAACGTAGGGGACTGGGCATGTACGTGACCGAAGAAGCCGCAAGGAAGCTGCTGGTGAACGAGCGCGAGCGCTTCCTCACCGAGGAGTGGCCGCTGGTACTGGAGCGCATCCTCCGCCTGGGGTTGGACATGGACGAGCTGATGAAGGCCGCCCCGGCCACGGGAGGTGCACGATGAACGCCGTACTCGACACCGCCGCCACGACCACGGCACCGGTCGTCAGCGCCCGCCGCCTTCGCAAGCAGTACAAGAACAAGCTGGCGCTGGCCGACACCGCATTCGAGATCCCCGCCGGCCGCATCGTCGGCCTGATCGGCCCCAACGGCGCCGGCAAGACCACCGCGCTCAAGGCCATCCTCGGGCTGATCCCCTTCGACGGCGAGCTCAGCGTGCTGGGCCGCGACCCGCGCACCGAGCGCGACGAATTGATGCGCGACGTCTGCTTCATCGCCGACGTGGCCGTGTTGCCGCGCTGGATGAAGGTCCGCGAGGCGATCGAGTTCGTCGCCGGCGTACACCCGCGCTTCGACCGTGCCCGCTGCGAGCGCTTCCTCGCCGGCACCCAGCTCAAGCCCGGCATGCGGGTGCGTGAAATGTCCAAGGGCATGATCGTGCAACTGCACCTGGCGCTGGTAATGGCGATCGACGCCCGCCTGCTGGTGCTCGACGAGCCCACGCTCGGCCTGGACATCCTGTACCGCAAGCAGTTCTACCAGCGCCTGCTGGAGGACTACTTCGACGAGCAGAAGACCATCCTGGTCACCACCCACCAGGTCGAGGAGATCGAACACATCCTCACCGACGTGATGTTCATCCAGGACGGCAAGATCGTGCTCGACACCGAGATGGACACGCTTGGCGAGCGCTTTACCGAAGTGCTGGTCAACGCCGACCACCTCAACGCCGCGCGCGCACTCAAGCCGCTGGACGAGCGCGCCCTGCCCTTCGGCAAGACGGTGATGCTGTTCGACGGCGTGCCCGCCTCCCAACTGGCCACGCTGGGCGAGATCCGCACGCCCGGGCTGGCCGACCTGTTCGTCGCCACCATGAAGGGGACCTACGCATGAACGCCCTCGACACCCGTATCGACGGTGGCAGCCCGACCGCGCCGCGCGCGGTGGCCCACGCCCCGCATCCCACCCATACGTTCAAGCTGCTGCTCAAGCGCGAGTTCTGGGAGCACAAGGGCGGCTTCCTCTGGGCACCGCTGGTCGCCGGCGGCATCTCGCTGCTGCTGACGCTCATGGCGATCGTGGTCGGCCTGATCGCGGCCCGCCGTGCCATTGCCGACGGCGACATGGAAATCGACGGCGTGCAGGTCAACGGCCTCGACATCGGCCAGCTGACCAGCCGCATGAGCGCCGAGGACATGGCCGAGATGGCGCAGGGCCTGGACCTGACGCTGCTGCTGAGCTCTTCGTGGCCCTTCATCGTGCTGGGCTTCGTGGTTTTCTTCTACTGCCTGGGCGCGCTGTACGACGAGCGCAAGGACCGCAGCGTGCTGTTCTGGAAGTCCCTGCCGATCTCCGACACTCAGACGGTCCTCTCGAAGGTGGCCAGTGCGGCCCTGGTGGCCCCGATCATCGCCATCGGCGCGTCGATCCTGACCATGTTCGTGTTCATGCTGATGATCAGCACGGTGGTCCTGATGCATGGCGGCAACCCCGTGGAGCTGCTCTGGGGCCCGGCCAACCCGCTGACGCTGATCGGTGGCCACATCGCCTGGATCCCGGTGTACGCCCTGTGGGCCCTGCCCACCATCGGCTGGCTGCTGCTCTGCTCGGCCTGGGCCCGTAGCAAGCCCTTCCTCTGGGCAATCATGGTCCCGCTGTTCGCCGGCATCTTCGTCAGCTGGTTCGACCTGATGGAACTGTTCAACCTCGACAGTTCCTGGTTCTGGGCCAATGCGGTGGGTCGCCTGCTGCTGGGCACCTTCCCGGCTATCGACATGGCTTACCGCGGTGGATTTGACGGTGCCAACGGGCAGCTGGACATCGCCCGCGAGATGTCGGCCGGCAACCAGCTGCAGACGCTTGCGATGCCTGAACTCTGGATCGGTGCCATCGTCGGCGCAGCCATGATCTTCGGCGCGATCCGCCTGCGCCGCTGGCGCGACGAAGGCTGATACCCGCCCGTTACCAAGGACAAGGACCTGCACATGAACATTCCCCAAGCCGCCCTCGCCCTGTGCCTGCTGTTACCGCTGGCCGCCCAGGCCGGGGAGACCGCGCCGACCGGTATCAACGCTGAGATCCGGCAGGAGATGAGCGACGCCCGCCAGGAGGTTCGCACCGAACTGGCCAAGGCACGACGGGACATGCGCACCGAAAACCTGCGCATCGACAACAGCCTGCAATTCGGCGACCGCGAAGAAGCGGCCGTTTCCGACCTGCCCCGTGCGGAAATCACCCCCGAGGGTGACCTGTTGATCGAAGGCAAGGCACAGGCCATCGATGCCGGGCAACGGGCGCAGTTGCTGGCCTACCGCGGCCAAGTGGTCGCAATCGCCCTGGCCGGCATCGAAGCCGGCGAGCGGACCGCCAACGCCGCATTGGACGCAGTGGGCGATAGCTCGTGGATCGGCCTGATGTTCAGCGCGATGACCGGCCGGCTGGAACGCGATATCGAGCGTACGGTCCAGCAGAACCTCGAGCCGGCCATGCGGGACATCTGCCGTCAACTGCCGATGGTGATGGCCTCGCAACAGCAACTGGCTTCCAGCCTTCCGCAGTTCCAGCCGTACGCCAACCTCGAGCCCGCCGACGTCGAGGATTGCGAAACCACGATCCGGCATGAACTCGCAACGATCTGACACGAGGCCCCCAATGACACCCACTTGCCGACTCGCCCTCGTTGCCTGCCTCGCCGTCGTCCCGGCCCTGGCTGCCTGCAGCACCGACTCCAAGCCCGCACCCGCCAGCGACAGCGCGGCTGCAGCCGATGAACCCCGCACCGCACTGGGCCGCACTGTCGCCAACGCACTCGAAGAAGCGCGCCAGGAGATGGCGACCGAGAACATCAGCGTCAGCGGCGACATGGACATCCAGGTCGGTGACACCCACATCAATCGCGACCAACCGCGCGATGCTGAAGGCAATCCGCTGCCCAAGGCCGAAATCAGCCCGGAAGGCGACCTGCTGATCGACGGCAAGGCCGTGGCCGTCACTCCGGAGCAGCGCACGATGCTGCTCGACTACCGCAGCCACATCCTGGACGTGGTCAGCACCGGCATGACGCTGGGCGCCAAGGGCGCGGATCTGGGCATGGAAGCGGCCGGTGGTGCGATCAAGAGCATCTTCACCGGCGAGATGGAGGCGTTCGAGCAGCGCATCGAGGCGCAGGCAGCCGCCATCGAGACCGAAGCGCTGAAGATTTGCGACCGCTTGCCGGCCATGCTGGCCAGCCAACAGGCGCTGGCGGCGTCGCTTCCCGAGTTCCGTCCGTACGCGACGATGACCGAAGCGGACATCGACGATTGCGGCAACGACACCGGCGACCGCACGGTGAAGCGGGAAGCCGTGCGCGAAACCATCCGCGAAGAGATCCGCGACACGATCCGCGGTGCGACAGGCGCCGCAGTCGAGCGTCCGCAGGCGGACGACGCAGAGTCCGAAGGGCTGTCGGCTGCCGAAGAGGCCGAGGCCGCGGGCCGCTGATTCCCGGCTGATCCGTCAGCCCGGCTCCGATCAGGCCGGGCCTGACTGGATCCCGCCGCGCGTGAGTGCCGCGGGATCCAGCAGCTTTTCCAGCGTGCGCCGGTCCAGCCCGCTGTCCTCCAGCGCCACGTCCAGCACCGGACGCTGCTCGCGATAGGCACGTTTGGCGATTGCCGCGGCCTTCTCGTAACCGATCACCGGGTTCAATGCCGTCACCAGGATGGGATTGCGCGCGAGCGCGTCATCCAGCCGGTCACGTCTGACCTTCATGCCGGCAATCGTGCTGTCGGCCATCAGGCGCGCGCTCGCCGCCATCAGGCCGATCGAATCCAGCAGGTTGTCGGCCACCAGCGGCAGCATCACGTTGAGCTGGAAGTTGCCGCTCTGGCCGGCCACCGTGATCGCCACGTGGTGGCCCATCACCTGCGCGCAGGCCATGGCAACGGCTTCGGGCACCACCGGGTTGACCTTGCCCGGCATGATCGAGCTGCCCGGCTGCAGCGCCGGCAGCTCTACTTCGCCCAGCCCGGCGAGCGGCCCGGAGTTCATCCAGCGCAGGTCGTTGGCGATCTTCATGAGGGCCACCGCCAAGGCGTTGAGCTGCCCTGACAGTTCGACCGCGTCGTCCTGGCTGGCAATCCCTTCGAACAGGTTGGCGGCCGGGGCGAAGCGCGCCCCCGAGCGGCGCGACAGCGCCCGCACCACGCCCTTCGCGAACCGCGGGTCGGCGTTGATCCCGGTGCCGATGGCCGTGCCGCCGATCGGCAGGCGCCTCAGACGCCCCAGGGCGTCCTCGATCCGAGCCTCGGCCGATGCCAGTTGCGCCGACCAGGTCCGCAGCTCCTGGCCCAGCGTCAACGGCATCGCGTCCATCAGGTGCGTGCGGCCGGTCTTGACCACCTTGTCGAGCGACTTCGCCTTCCGCTCGATGGTCCGGCGCAGGTGACGCACAGCCGGCTGCAGGTCTTCGGCGACCGCCAGCACGGCGCTCACCCGGATTGTCGTTGGGATGACGTCGTTGGAACTCTGCCCGAGGTTGACGTGGTCGTTGGGGTGCACGCGGCGCCGGCCGGTGGACGCCAGCGTCGCGATCACCTCGTTGGCGTTCATGTTGCTCGACGTCCCCGAACCCGTCTGGAAGACATCGACGGGAAACTCGCCGTCATGCTGGCCACCCGCGACGGCTTCGGCTGCCCGGATGATGGCCGCGGCGGTCGCCTCGGGCAGCAGGCCGAGGGTACCGTTGGCATCGGCCGCCGCGGCCTTGACCAGCCCCAGCGCCCGAATGAAGCCGCGGCGCATCGGCCGGCCCGACATCGGGAAGTTCTCCACCGCCCGCTGGGTCTGAGCGCCCCAAAGCGCGTTGGCAGGCACGTGCAACTCGCCCATGCTGTCGTGTTCGATGCGGGTTGCGGGCGTATCTGCCATGGCGTGCCTCCTGGTTGGGCGCGACATTGGTGCCGCGGACTGGTGCAGTGGGCCCGGCGCAGCAGGCCCGTGAGCGCGAGGATAGTCCGTCGGCCGGCGCCTCTCCGTGAGACATGGAGCCCGCGCATCGCCACGCCGCCGAACGCGCCGGTCCGCGGCGCCCGGCCTCTGTAGAATTGTCGCCCCCTCGCCTGCCCGGTCCGTCCATGTCCGCCGTCGAAACCCAGCTGCTTGCCCTGTCCCCGCTCGATGGCCGCTACGCCGGCAAGGTCGATGCCCTGCGCCCGATCTTCTCCGAGTACGGGCTGATCAAGGCCCGGGTGAAGGTGGAGGTGGAGTGGCTGCTGGCACTGGCGGCCGAGCCGGGCATCTCCGAACTCGCGCCCTTCAGCGACGGCGCCACCCGGCGGCTGCGAGACCTCGCCGAGAACCTCTCGTTGGAGGATGCCGCGCGGGTCAAGGAGATCGAACGCACCACCAACCATGACGTCAAGGCGGTCGAGTACCTGATCAAGGAGCGCCTGAAGGACGACGCGGAGCTGGGCCCGGCGCTGGAGTTCGTGCACTTCGCCTGCACCTCCGAGGACATCAACAACCTCAGCTACGCGCTGATGCTGAGCCAGGCGCGCCAGTTCGTGCTGTTGCCCAGGCTCGACGCGTTGATCCAGAAGCTGCGCACCATGGCGCACGAGCACGCTGCGCTGCCGATGCTCTCGCGCACGCATGGCCAGACCGCCTCGCCCACCACCGTCGGCAAGGAAATCGCCAACGTCGTGGCGCGCCTGCAGCGCCAGGGCGAGACGCTGGCCGCCACGCCGATGCCGGGCAAGATCAACGGCGCGGTCGGCAACTTCAACGCGCACCTGGCCGCCTACCCCGACATCGACTGGCCGGCCTTCTCCGAGCGTTTCGTGCACTCGCTGGGCCTGAACTGGCAGCCCTACACCACCCAGATCGAGCCGCACGACGGCATCGCCGAGCTGTGCGACGCGCAGCGCCGCATCGACACGGTCTGCATCGACCTGTGCCGCGACGTCTGGGGCTACATCTCGCTGGGCTACTTCAAGCAGGCGGTGAAGGCCGGGGAGGTGGGCAGCTCGACGATGCCGCACAAGGTCAACCCGATCGACTTCGAGAATGCCGAGGGCAACTTCGGCATCGCCAACGCGCTGTTCGAGCACTTCGCCGCCAAGCTGCCGATCAGCCGCTGGCAGCGCGACCTCACGGACTCCACCGTGCTGCGCGCACTGGGCACGGCCTTCGGGCACGCGCTGATCGGCTTCGACGCGCTCCTGCGCGGCCTGGACAAGCTCAGCGCCAATCCCGACCGGCTGGCCGCCGACCTGGATGCCGCGTGGGAAGTGTTGGCCGAAGCTGTCCAGACGGTCATGCGCCGACACGGCCTGCCCAATCCGTACGAGCAGCTCAAGGCGCTGACGCGCGGCCAGGGCATCAACGCGGCCTCCATGCGCGAGTTCATCCAGGGCCTGGACCTGCCCGAGGACGAGAAGCAGCGGTTGCTGGCCATGACCCCGGGCAGCTACACCGGGCTGGCCGAACGCATGGCGCGCGACGTCTGATCGACGCGCGCGCCGCACCGGGAGGCGTCGACGCATGAACCTCAACCAGGTCACCCTGCCCGCCCGCGACGTCCCGGCCTGCATCGCGTTCTACCGGTCGATGGGGTTCACGCTGGTCGTGGATTCGGCGCCCCGCTATGCGCGCTTCGAATGCCCGGATGGCGGCGCGACGTTCTCGCTTCACCACGTCGAGGAAGGCCCCGAAGACAGCGGCGTGCTGGTCTATTTCGAGTGCGAGGACCTCGATGCCCGCGTAGCCGACCTGCAGGCCCGGGGGATCGCGTTCGACCAGATGCCGACCGACCAGCCATGGCTGTGGCGCGAGGCGCGGCTGCGCGATCCCGCCGGCAACCGGCTCTGCCTCTTCCACGCAGGCACCAACCGCCGCCATCCGCCCTGGCGCGTTACGTCCTGATCTCCTCCCGGAATCCCATGCACGTACTGGTCAACATCGATGTCCCCGACCTGGCCGCGGCCGAAGCGTTCTATACGCGCGCGTTCGACCTGCGCGTGTCCCGCCGGTTCGGCAACGCCGGCGTTGAACTGCTGGGCGGTAACGCGCCGGTATACCTCTTGGAGAAACCCGCCGGCAGTACCGGTGCCGGCATCATGCCGCGGGATTACGCCCGCCACTGGACCCCGCTGCACTGCGACGTGGTGGTGGATGACCTGGACGCCGCCCTCGCCCGCGCACTGGATGCCGGCGCAACCGCCGAAGGCGACGTGCGGGAGTACGCATGGGGCCGCATCGTCCAACTGGCCGACCCCTTCGGCCACGGCTGGTGCCTGTTGCAGTTCCTGGGCCGCGGCTACGACGAGATCGCCACATGACCCCCAAGCGACCCGCTTCATCCACCGCCACCGCCCGCAAGCACGCGAGGACCGCCAAGAACGCGCTGCCGATTGAAGTCGATGGTGCCCGGCTGCCTCCGTTGGGCATGCCGCCGGCCGACTTCCTGCGCGACTACTGGCAGAAGAAGCCGCTGCTGATCCGCAATGCCTTTCCCGGCTTCGTGTCCCCCATCCAGCCCGAGGACCTGGCCGGCCTGGCCTGCGAGGACGCCGCGCTGTCGCGGATCGTCGCGCATGAACGTGGCGACGGCGCCGGCGGCGCGGACCGATGGCTGCTGCGCAACGGCCCGTTCCCCGAGGACCTGTTCCCCACCCTGCCGCACCACGACTGGACGCTGCTGGTGCAGGACGTGGACAAGTGGGACGCGGACGTGGCGCAGGTGCTGGAGGCGTTCGACTTCCTGCCGCGCTGGCGGATCGACGACGTGATGGTGTCCTTCGCCGCGCCCGGCGGCTCGGTCGGCGCACACGTGGACCAGTACGACGTGTTCCTGCTGCAGGCGCAGGGGCGGCGACGCTGGCAGATCGATGCGTCCGACGACCCGCCGCTGGCATTCCGCAACGATGTCGAGCTGAAGCTGCTCCAGCGCTTCAAGCCGACCCACGACTGGGTCCTTGAGCCCGGCGACATGCTCTACCTGCCGCCGGGCGTGCCGCACCACGGCGTCGCCGAGGACGCATGCCTGACGTTCTCGATCGGCATGCGCGCCCCGTCGGCGGCCGAGCTCCTGGGCGATTTCGTCGACACCCTGGCTGCCGACGCCGACGAGTCCGAGCGCTACCACGACCCGGACCTCGCGCCTGCCGCGGACCCTGCCGAGATCGACCCGGCGGCCATGGAGCGCGTGGTCGCCGCACTCAACGCGCTGCGCATGAACGACCCGGACCGTCTTGGCGACTGGTTCGGCCGCTTCATCACGCTGTACCGCAGCGCCGGCCAGGTGCAAGCGCCGCCTGATTCGCGCTCGCGCATCGAGATCGAATGGGACCTGTCCAATGGCGGCCGCCTGCTGCGCCATCCCTTCTCCCGGATGGCGTGGCGCAGGGCGCATAAACGAGGTGCGCAGGCGCAGCTGTTCGTCAGCGGCCAGGTGCACGCCCTGCCGGCCCGTGATGCCCAGCGCATCGCCAATGCGGCGGAGATCGACGGCGAGTTCTATTCAGCGCTGTCGGAGGCCGGCCGCGACCGCGTGCAGGCGCTGCTGCACGAAGGCCACTACCAGCTGCAAATGCCCGACGAGGGCTGGGAAGAAGGACTGGGGGACGACGACTGATGCACACGACTGGCCCGCACACGATGGACACCCAGGGGTTCGGGGTCGACACCGTCGACTATGAAACCGCGCTGCCGGACCTGCGCACAGTGCGTGAAACCGTCTTCGTGCAGGAGCAGCGGGTGCCGCTGGAGCTGGAGTGGGACGCGCTGGATCCGCAGTGCGTCCACGTTCTCGCGCGCGACGCGGCCGGCCAGCCCATCGGCACCGGCCGCCTGACGCCCGAGCACAAGATCGGGCGCATGGCCGTGCTGGCGCCGTGGCGCGGCCGCGGCGTGGGCGATGCCCTGCTGCTGGCCCTGCTGGCAGCGGCCCGCGAACGCGGCTGGCGCGAGGTATCGCTGCACGCGCAAGTCTCGGCGCGGGACTTCTACGCCCGCCACGGCTTCCTGCCGCTCGGCGAGCGCTTCGAGGAAGCGGGCATCGAGCACCAGACCATGCGCCTGCTGCTGGACGCGGCCAATCCGGTCGAATCGCGCGAAGCCGCCGTCGCCGCAGCGGTCGGCGTCATCGCCGGGGCCCGCCGGCAGCTCCACATCTACAGCCGCGAACTCGACCCGGGCCTGCTGGACGCCACCGGGGTGCTCGCCGCTCTGCGCCGCTTCGCCACCAACGGCGGCGAGGTCCAGGTACTGCTGCAGCACGCCACAGCCCCCCAGCGCCGCGGTGCACCGCTGATCGGACTGGGCCAGCGCCTGCCCAGCGCCTTCGCGTTCCGTGTGATCGAGGAGCCGGTCGACCTCGAGTACCCGTCGGCCTACCTCGTCAACGACGGCGGCGGCTACCTGTTCCGGTCCCTGGGCCACCGCTTCGACGGCGAGACCCGGCTGGATGCGCCCGCGCGGGTACGGCAGTTGCGCGCCACGTTCGATGAGCCCTGGCAGCGGGGCCGACCCTGCAGCGAGTTCAGGGCGCTGGGCATCTAGGGATACCCGGCCGCGGTCCGGGCTGAATCCGTCGCAACCGGTCGCCCGCGATCCGTGATCCACGTTGCCGGTCGATTGGCCGAAGACCCCGCGCTGACGCTACAATTCGCGGCTCTTGGGCCTGTTCATGCGCCTGCGTGCGCGATTCGGCCCCGACTTCCCCTACCGAGTCTCCCGACCCCATCGTGGACAATCTGCTGAAGCACTTCGCCCAGTCCTCGCAACTCGGCGCCAATGCCGCCTATATCGAAGACCTGTACGAGCAGTACCTGGTCGATCCGGAGTCGGTGGGTGCCAAGTGGCGCGCCTACTTCGACGGCTTCAAGGGACGCGAGGCGGGCGACCTTCCGCACTCGGCCGCCATCGCCAGCATCGCCGAGGCCGCCAAGCGCACCGCCAGCGGCAGTGGCGTCGCGACGACGGGCGCGGGCGACGAGCGCGAACGCGGCGTCGGCAAGCTGATCACGGCCTACCGCTCGCGCGGCCACCTGGCCGCCAACCTCGACCCGCTGGGCCTGCTCGAGAAGCCCGAGGCCCCCGACCTGGCGCTGGGATTCCACCGCCTGTCCGAGAGCGACCTCGACGCGACCTTCAGCACCGGCGGCCTGGCCGGCAACGAGCGCATGAAGCTGCGCGACATCCTGTCGACGCTCAAGGCCACCTACGCCGGCAGCATCGGCGCGGAATTCATGCACATCACCGACGCGGAGCAGCGCCGCTGGGTGTACGAGCGCCTGGAAGCGGCGGGCGGCAAGTTCGGCTTCAGCGCCGACGCCAAGCGCCGCATCCTCGAGCGCCTGACCGCCGCGGACGGCCTTGAGCGGTACCTGGGCACCAAGTACGTCGGCCAGAAGCGGTTCTCACTGGAAGGCGGCGATTCGCTGATCCCGCTGATGGACGCCACCATCCGCCGCGCCGGTGAAAACGGCGTGCAGGACGTGGTGATCGGCATGGCCCACCGCGGCCGCCTCAACGTGCTCATCAACACGCTCGGCAAGCCGCCGCGCCAGCTGTTCGACGAGTTCGAGGGCAAGTTCGAGCACGTCAACCACGACCTCGCCCACACCGGCGACGTGAAGTACCACATGGGCTTCTCCGCCGACGTCGCCACGCCCGGCGGCCCGGTGCACCTGGCGCTGGCGTTCAACCCCTCGCACCTGGAGATCGTGGACCCGGTGGTCGCCGGCAGTGTCCGGTCCCGCCAGGCCCGTCGCGGCGACAACGGCCGCGCGCAGGTGCTGCCGGTGCTGATGCACGGCGACGCCGCGTTCGCGGGCCAGGGCGTGGTGATGGAGCTGTTCCAGATGTCGCAGGCGCGCGGGTTCGCGGTCGGCGGCACGGTGCACATCGTCATCAACAACCAGGTCGGCTTCACCACCAGCGAGCGCCAGGACGCCCGCTCCACGCTGTACTGCACGGACGTGGCCAAGATGGTCGGCGCCCCTGTGCTGCACGTGAACGGCGACGACCCGGAGGCCGTGGTGTTCTGCGCCGAGATGGCGCTGGACTTCCGCAACCGCTTCGGCAAGGACGTGGTCATCGACCTGGTCTGCTACCGCCGCCACGGCCACAACGAGGCCGACGAGCCGGCGGCGACGCAGCCGCGCATGTACCAGGTGATCCGCAAGCACAAGACGCCGCGCGCACTGTACGCCGAGCGCCTCATCGCCGAGGGCACCATCACCGAAGCCGACGCGCAGGCCATGGTCGACGCCTACCGCGACAAGCTCGACGAGGGCGTGGTCACCACCGACCTGGTGGAGGTCAAGCCCGACGAGTTCACCGTCGACTGGACCAAGTTCCTCAAGGGCAAGCTCGGCGACACCGTCGACACCACCTTCAAGCGCAAGGAACTCGACCGCCTCGCCAAGGCGATCAACACCATTCCCGAAGGCACCAAGCTGCACGCCCGCGTCGCCAAGATCTACGACGACCGCCGCAAGATGGCCGCCGGCAAGCAGGGCGGCGACTGGGGCTTCGCGGAGAACCTCGCCTACGCCACGCTGCTGACCGAGGGCTACCGCCTGCGCCTGGTCGGCCAGGACAGCGGCCGCGGTACGTTCTTCCACCGCCACGCCATCCTCCACGACCAGGACGGCAACGAAGCCCGCGTGCCGCTGCGCGCGCTGGTCGAGAACCCGACCGACGTCACCATCATCGACTCGCTGCTCAGCGAGGAAGCGGTCATGGGCTTCGAGTACGGCTACTCCACCGCCGACCCGATGACGCTGGACATCTGGGAAGGCCAGTTCGGCGACTTCGCCAACGGCGCGCAGGTGGTGATCGACCAGTTCCTGTCCTCGGGCGAGGCCAAGTGGGGCCGCCTGTGCGGCCTGGCGCTGTTCCTGCCGCACGGCTACGAGGGCCAGGGCCCGGAGCACAGCTCCGCGCGACTGGAGCGTTTCCTGCAGCTGTGCGCGCTGGACAACATGATGGTCTGCGTGCCGACCACGCCGGCGCAGGCGTACCACATGATCCGCCGCCAGATGCACATGGCCACCCGCAAGCCGCTGGTGGTGATGACGCCCAAGTCGCTGCTGCGCCACAAGCTGGCCGTGTCCTCGCTGGAGGAGCTGGCCGACGGCGGCTTCCAGACGCTGATCCCGGACACCACCGCCACCGCGAAGAAGGTCAAGCGGGTCGTGGTGTGCTCGGGCAAGGTCTATTACGACCTGCTGGAAGAGGCGCAGAAGCAGGAGCTGGACGACGTCGCCCTGGTGCGCGTCGAGCAGCTCTATCCGTTCCCGCGCGAGGCACTGAAGGCCGAGCTCAAGCGCCTGGGCGCCGCCACCGACGTGGTCTGGTGCCAGGAAGAGCCGCAGAACCAGGGCGCGTGGTACCAGATCCGCCACCACCTCACGCACTGCCTCCAGGGCAAGCAATCGCTCCACTACGCCGGCCGCCTGCGTTCGCCCTCCCCGGCCGCGGGCCACTTCGCCGACCACGTCGCCGAGCAGACCAAGCTGGTCGCCGACGCGCTGGTCAATCCGCTGCAGGGCGAGGATTACGCCGAGTGATGCATCGCGGCCACGGCCGCGCGCGACAGATTGAGACGCCCGGCCCTGCCGGGGACACGACACCACCGTTCGGATCGACCCATTTCTAAGGACGTTTTCCCCATGAGCACCGAAATCAAAGTCCCGGTACTGCCCGAGTCCGTGTCGGACGCCACCATCGCCAGCTGGCACAAGAAGCCGGGCGACGCGGTCAAGCGCGACGAGAACCTGGTCGACCTGGAAACCGACAAGGTGGTGCTGGAAGTGCCCTCGCCGGTCGACGGCGTGCTCAAGGAAATCAAGTTCGACACCGGCTCCACCGTGACCAGCGAGCAGGTCCTGGCGATCGTCGAGGCGGGCGCCGCTGCATCGGGCGAGGCCAAGGGCGATGCGGCCGCGTCGAAGGACGAGGCGAAGAAGCAGGAAGCCGACACCAAGCCGGTCCAGCCCAAGAGCGACACCGCCAAGTCCGAGGCCGCCAAGCCGGCCGCGAAGTCCGACAAGGGCGGCGAGCTGCCGCCGGGCGCGCGCTTCACCGCCGCCAAGGAAGGCATCGACCCCAAGGACGTGGAAGGCACCGGCCGCCGCGGCGCGGTGACCAAGGAAGACATCGTCAACTACGCGCGCAGCGGCGGCGTCGGCAAGGCCGGCGGCGCCCGTCCCGAGGAGCGCGTGCCGATGACCCGCATGCGCGCCCGCATCGCCGAGCGTCTGATGGAGTCGAAGAACTCCACCGCCATGCTGACCTCCTTCAACGAGGTCAACCTGGGCAAGGTCATGGCCATGCGCAAGGAGCTTGGCGAGTCGTTCCAGAAGGAGCACGGCATCAAGCTCGGCTTCATGAGCTTCTTCGCCAAGGCCGCCGCCAATGCGCTGCTGAAGTACCCGCTGGTCAACGCCTCGGTCGACGGCAAGGACATCATCTACCACGGCTACGCGGACATCTCGATCGCGGTGTCGACCGACAAGGGCCTGGTCACCCCGGTGCTGCGCAACGTCGAGCGCATGGGCTTTGCCGATGTCGAGAAGGGCATCGACGGGTTCGCCAAGGCGGCGCGCGAAGGCGGCCTCAAGCTCGAGGACCTGCAGGGCGGCACGTTCACCATCACCAACGGCGGCACGTTCGGCTCGCTGATGTCGACGCCGATCATCAACCCGCCGCAGTCGGCGATCCTCGGCATGCACGCCATCAAGGAGCGCGCCATCGTCGAGAACGGCCAGGTCATTGCCGCCCCGATGATGTACATCGCGCTGAGCTACGACCACCGCATCATCGACGGCAAGGACGCGGTGCTGTTCCTGGTCGACATCAAGAACCAGCTCGAGAACCCGCACCGAATGCTGCTGGGCATGTGATCCGCTACGAGCCCCTCTCCCGCCGGGAGAGGGGTTGGGGTGAGGGTCCGGCGAAGCAGCGTTGGTGAAATTCACCAGGGCGATCGACTGCAAACCCACCACCCGGAGCCGGCGCTTCGTCACTCCGCCGAACCCTCATCCGGCGCTTCGCGCCACCTTCTCCCGAGGGGAGAAGAGAAAAGCGAAAGGAACAACAGCATGAGCGAACAGCAGAACTTCGACGTCGTCGTCATCGGCGCCGGCCCCGCGGGCTACCACGCCGCCATCCGTGCCGCGCAGCTGGGCCTGAAGACCGCCTGCATCGACGCCGCGCTGGGCAAGGACGGAAAGCCGGCACTGGGCGGCACGTGCCTGCGCGTGGGCTGCATCCCGTCCAAGGCGCTGCTCGATTCCTCGCGCCAGTTCTGGAACATGGGCCACCTGTTCGGCGACCACGGCATCAGCTTCAAGGACGCCAGGATGGACGTCGGCCAGATGATCGGCCGCAAGGACAAGATCGTGAAGCAGTTCACCGGCGGCATCGCGATGCTGTTCAAGGCGAACAAGGTCGCGACGTTCTACGGCTTCGGCACGCTGCACAAGGGCAACGTGGTCAAGGTCAAGCAGCACGACGGCAGCGAGGTCGAGCTCAAGGGAACCAACGTCGTCATCGCGGCCGGCTCGGACTCCATCGAGCTGCCGTTCGCCAAGTTCGACGGCGAGACCATCGTCGACAACGCCGGCGCGCTGGACTTCGAGTCGGTACCCAAGCGCCTGGGCGTGATCGGCGCCGGCGTGATCGGCCTGGAACTGGGCAGCGTGTGGAAGCGCCTGGGTGCCGAGGTCACGATCCTCGAGGCGCTGCCGGACTTCCTGGCCGCCGCCGATGCCGAGGTCGCCAAGACCGCCGCGAAGGAATTCAAGAAGCAGGGCCTGGACATCAAGCTCGGCGCCAAGGTCTCCAAGGCTGAAGTGAAGGGCAAAGGCAAGTCCAAGGAAGTCCACCTGACCTACACCGACAAGGACGGCGAACAGTCGATCGTGGTCGACAGGCTGCTGGTCGCCGTGGGCCGCAAGGCCGCCAGCAAGAACCTGCTGGCCGACGGCACGGGCGTGAAGCTCGACGACCGTGGCCGCATCGAGGTCGACGAGCACTGCCACACCGGCGTCGACGG
This sequence comes from Novilysobacter selenitireducens, assembly GCF_020026895.1. Taxonomy (GTDB): domain Bacteria; phylum Pseudomonadota; class Gammaproteobacteria; order Xanthomonadales; family Xanthomonadaceae; genus Lysobacter_C; species Lysobacter_C selenitireducens. The sequence goes on along the minus strand of NZ_JAINZW010000002.1, from coordinate 358,769 downwards.
CGTGTGGGCGGTCGGCGACTGCGTGCGCGGCCCGATGCTGGCGCACAAGGGCTTCGAGGAAGGCATCGCCGTGGCCGAGCTGATCGCCGGCTTGCCCGGCCACGTCAACCTCGACACCGTGCCGTGGGTCATCTACACCGAGCCGGAAATCGCCTGGGTCGGCAAGACCGAGCAGCAGCTCAAGGACGAAGGCGTGCCCTACAAGACCGGCAGCTTCCCGTTCGCGGCCGTCGGCCGTGCCGTGGCGATGGGCGAGCCGGCCGGCTTCGTGAAGGTCATCGCGCACGAGGAGACCGACCGCGTGCTCGGCCTGCACCTGGTCGGCGTCGGCGTCTCCGAGCTGGTCCACGAGGGCGTGCTGACCATGGAGTTCAACGGCTCGGCCGACGACCTGGCTCGCATCTGCCACGCCCACCCGACCCTGTCGGAGGCGATCCACGATGCCGCCATGGCCGTGGACAAGCGCGCGATCCACAAGGCGAACTGACGTGTGTCGGTCGGTTGCGTGACGACTGCGCACCGACCCCACCGGCCGTCGATCGGCCCGACGTGATGCTGTCGACTGGACGCCGGGCACTGCCCGGCGTCTTCATTTCCAGCCACCCTCGACCCCACGGGTACTCATGAAAAGCCTTTGTGTCTACTGCGGCTCCAATGCCGGCTCCCGGCCGGCCTACACCGAACGCGCGATGGCCCTGGGTCATCGACTCGCCGCGGAGGGCATCGCCCTCGTCTACGGCGGCGGCAATGTCGGCCTGATGGGCGTGGTCGCCGATGCCGCGCTGGAAGCCGGCGGCGAAGTGATCGGCGTCATCCCCGAACAGCTGGTCGGCTGGGAGGTCGCCCACCGCGGCGTGACGCGCCTGGAAGTCGTCGCCAACATGCACGAGCGCAAGGCCCGCATGTTCGACATCGCCGATGGCTTCGTCGCCCTGCCCGGCGGCTTCGGCACGCTGGACGAGATGTTCGAGATGCTGACGTGGCGCCAGCTCGGAATCGGCAACAAGCCCTGCGCGTTCCTCGACGTCGAGGGCTTCTACGCGCCGTTGGTGTCGATGATGGACCGCATGGTGGCCGAGCGCTTCCTGCACGCCGACCAGCGCCATGACCTGTGGCATGGCGAGGACCTCGACACGATGCTGGCGTGGATGCGCGACTACGCGCCAGCCGGCGCGGACAAATGGCTGGACGAGAAGCGGCGGAAGGCGCTGCGGTAACGTGCCTTTGCGTCGTCCCAGCGAACGCTGGGACCCACTTTGACGTGCGAGCGATACCACCAACAAGGATCGCAACATGCGGGAACGGACTCCCTGCGTCTACATCCTCGCCAGTCGTGAACGCGGCACGCTTTATATCGGCCTGACCTCCGACCTGCCGCAACGCGTGTGGCAGCACAGGACCGGCCAAGTCGAAGGCTTCACGCGTCAGTACACTGTCACGCGACTCGTCTGGTTCGAAGTCCACGAAGAGATGCTCAGCGCCATCGCTCGGGAGAAGCGCCTCAAGGCATGGAGGCGTGCATGGAAGATTGAGCTCGTCGAATCGAACAACCCCGGCTGGGTTGACCTGTATCCCGGGATCAATGCGTGACCGCACGGCTCGGGGAATCAAAGATGGGCCCCAGCGTTCGCTGGGGCGACGGAGTGATGGAACATGACACCTGATACGTTCACCGCCTTCCGCATCCACAACGACGACGCCGGCTACCGCAGTGGCCTGGAGCCGATCCGGCTGGACGACCTCGCGCCCGGCGAGATCGTCATCAAGACCGCGTACTCGTCGATCAACTTCAAGGACGCACTCGCCGGCACCGGCGAAGGCAAGATCCTGCGCCGCTTCCCGCTCGTGGGCGGCATCGACGTCGCGGGACACGTGGTGGCCTCAACCGACGCGGCCTACAAGGAGGGTGACGCCGTCCTCGTCACCGGCTGCGGGCTCAGCGAGACCCGTGACGGCGGCTACTCCGAGTACGCCCGGATCGAGTCGCAGTGGGCCATCCCCCTGCCCTCCGGGCTCAGCCTGCGCGAGAGCATGATCCTGGGCACTGCGGGCTTTACCGCCGCGCTGGCACTGCTGCGCATGGTCGAAAACCGACAGGTGCCGGACCTGGGGCCGCTGGCCGTCACCGGCGCCACAGGCGGTGTCGGTTCCCTGGCCGTGGACATCTTCAGTCGCGCCGGGTTCGAGGTACACGCGGTGAGCGGCAAGGCCGACCAGGTTGATTACCTCAAGTCGATCGGTGCCAACGAAGTGGTCGGTCGGGACGCGCTCTCGACGACGCGCCCGATGGAGTCGGCACGTTTCGGCGGCGGCCTCGACAACGTCGGTGGCCCGATGCTGGCCAGCCTGCTGGCGCAGACCGCGCCCTATGGCAACGTCGCCAGCGCCGGCCTTGCCGCCACCCACGCGCTCGAAACGACCGTCATGCCTTTCATCATCCGTGGGGTCTCGCTGTTGGGCGTGGCCTCGGCGGGCACTGCGCGCGACATTCGCGAAGCCGTCTGGCAGCACCTCGCCAGCGACTGGAAGCCCCGCCACCTGGACCGCATCTGCACCCGCGAAGTCACGCTCGACCAGTTGCACGAGGTGTTTCCGGTGATGCTGGACGGTGGCTCGCTCGGCCGGACGCTGGTGCGCATCGGTGGCGACTGACGCCGCCTGTCGAGCCGTCCATGCGGGCGATTTGCGGCCCCGCCGCAGCCCGCTACAATCGGCCCCATTTCCCGGGGACTGACTATGGCGCGCATTCTGATCGTGGACGATTCGCCGTCCCAGCTGGTGGGCATCAAGCGCATCGTGGAGAAGCTGGGGCACGACACGGTGACCGCCGAGGATGGCGCGGCCGGCGTCGAGGCCGCCAAGCGCGAACTCCCTGACCTGGTGCTGATGGACGTGGTGATGCCAAACCTCAACGGCTTCCAGGCGACCCGCTCGATCACGCGCGACCCGTCGACCAAGCACATCCCGGTGGTGCTGGTGACCACCAAGGACCAGGACACGGACCGCGTGTGGGGCATGCGCCAAGGCGCGAAGGCGTACATCACCAAGCCGTTCAACGAGGCCGATCTGGCCGAGGTCCTGGGGCAGTTGCTGCCGGGTTGAGGCTTATTTGGGGCTAGGGGCTAGGGCTCGAGAGCGTCCGCCCTGTCGCACGAATGCAATGAGGGATCGGCTTTTCGCTTGCGCGGACGCGGCGGCTGAGGCGCATCCCTTACTTCGTTTGGAACGGCCGCATGCCCGCAACTCAGGCGATCAAGCCCGTCGCCAGTCGCTCCCGAAAGCATCCCGCAGCGCCTCATAGGCCTGAGTCTGCGCGGTGTCCTGCGGCGTCGGGGCCAACACTTCCAGTTCGACGATCTGGTCGCCGTCGGGCGCCCCCGGCAAGCCGCGGCCCCGCAGGCGCAGCTTTCGCCCGGCTTCCGACTTCGCCGGCACCTTCAGCTCCACCGGGCCGCCCAGCGTCGGCACGCTGACCGTCGCGCCCAGCGCCGCTTCCCACGGTGCGACCGGAAGCTGGTGGATGATGTTGCGGCCGTCAACCTCGAACTGGGGGTGCGCGGCGTACTCGACTTCGAGCAGCAGGTTGCCGCCGCCCTCGCCCTGCCCGGCCAGGCGGATGACCTGGCCCTCGCGAACGCCCTTGGGCACGCGCACGTCCAGCGTCTTGCCGTTGATGCCGATGCGCACCGACCCGCCCTGGAAGACGGTCTCCAACGAGATCGCGAGCTTCGCGCGGGTGTCGCCGGGCGGCCTCGGACGGCCCTGGAATCCCGGTCCGCCGCGGGCACGGCCGCGTCCGAACATGCTTTCGAAGAAATCGCTGAAGCCGCCCCCGGCGCCGCCGCCGGCGAATATCTCCTCGAAGTCGACGCCGCCGTACCCCTGCCCGCCCCCGAACCCACCGGGCGGCGGCTGCACCTCCTCGCCCGGCCGGTAGCCACGCGCGCGCAGCTGGTCGTACGCGGTGCGCTTCTGCGGGTCGCGCAGCGCCTCGTACGCCTCGTTGACGGCCTTGAACCGCTCTTCCGCACCCGCCTCCTTGCTGACGTCCGGGTGGTACTTGCGCGCAAGGCGCCGATACGCGGTCTTGATCTCCGCTTCGCCGGCGGAAGGCTCGACCCCGAGCGTGTCGTAGTAATCCTTGAATTGCATGGTGTCTTCGGTCGGTCGGAAAGGTGTGGGAGGCCCGCGCGCTCCAGGCCAAAGGGACGCTGGCCACTCGGGCGGACGCGCACCGGGAAGCTGACACAATGGCCGCGCCCGGCGCGATTTCAAGTGAAGGTTGCGGGGAATCCTTGCCATTCTCGCCAACACGCGACGCGCATCCCACCGGTCGATATCCAGCCAGGTCGTTGACGTGGTTACGCGCCCGACGGCCTAGACTGTGCCGCTTCCCACCACGTTGAAGGCCCCCGTGCCATGAGCATCAAAGTCGGCGATCGCATTCCCGAAGTCCCCCTGCAGCGCATCCGCGACGGCATCGAGACCGTCGATACCAACAACCTGTTCGATGGCCGGCGGATCGTGCTCTTTGCCGTGCCCGGCGCGTTCACCCCCACGTGCTCGGAAAAGCACCTGCCCGGCTTCGTCGAGCATTTCGACGCCTTCCGCAGCCGCGGCATCGAGGTGGCATGCATGTCGGTCAACGACCCCTTCGTGATGCAGGCCTGGGGCCAGGCCCACCATGTGCCCGATGGCCTGATGATGCTGGCCGACGGCAATGGCGACTTCGCACGGGCGTTGGGCCTTCAGCTGGACGCCAGCGCGTACGGCATGGGCACGCGCGCCAAGCGCTTCGCGCTGTACGCCGAGGACGGCATTGTCCGTGAACTGCAGGTCGAGGCACCGGGCGAGTTCCGCGTGTCGTCGGCCGAGCACATGCTGGAACTGCTCGACGCGACGAAGTAGCCGGCGGCCGGCCGTCACCAACGAAAACGCCGCCCGAGGGCGGCGTTTTCGCATCCGGGACCCGAAGGGGTCAGCCCGCGTCCGGCGCAGGCTCCGCCGTGCCAGCGTCGGCCGGCTGCGTCGCAGTCGCCGGGTCGATGGCGCCATCGGCGTCTTCGCCCTCGACGTCTTCGTCGTCCAGCGAGGCGTCCAGGCGCTCCACCGCCTGCAGGGTCTCGTCCGCAGCCAGGCGCATCAGCGTGACACCCTGGGTGTTACGGCTGACCTGCGAGATCTCGGAAGCGCGCGTCCGGACCAGCGTGCCGCCGTCGGAGATCAACAGCACCTCGTGGTGCTCGCTGAGCTGCACCGCGCCCACCAGCGGACCGTTGCGCTCGCTGGTCTTGATCGCCAGCACGCCCTGCGTGCCGCGGCCCTTGCGCGGGTACTCGGCCTGCGGCGTGCGCTTGCCGTAACCGCGCGCACTGGCGGTGAGGATGTCGCCGTCACCGTCGATCACGATCAGGCTGACGACCTGCTCGCCCTCGGCCAGGCGCATGCCGCGCACGCCGGTGGCGGTACGACCCATCGAACGCACCGAGCCTTCGTCGAAGCGCACCGCCTTGCCGTTGCTGGCGAACAACATGATGTCGCGCTCGCCATTGGTCAGTTCTGCGTTGACCAGCGCATCGCCGTCATCGAGGTTGATGGCGATCTTGCCGCGCTGCAGCCGGTAGGCGAACTCGGTCAGCGGCGTCTTCTTGACCGTGCCGTTGCGGGTGGCGAAGAACACGTACTTGCCTTCCTCGTACTCGCGCACGGGTACCACGGCCTGCACCTGCTCGCCGGTTTCCAGTGGGATCCAGTTGATGATCGGACGGCCGCGCGCGTTGGGGCCGGCATCGGGCAACTGGTGCACCGACAGCCAGAACACGCGGCCGGCGCTGGTGAAGGTCAGCAGCGTGTCGTGCGTATTGACCAGCCAGAGCTTGTCGATGAAATCCTCGTCCTTGGTCGCCGCCGCGTTGCGGCCACGGCCGCCGCGCTTCTGCGCCCGATACGCGGTGACCGGCTGGCGCTTGGCGTAACCGGCATGCGACAGCGTGACCACCACGTCTTCCGGCGCGATGAGGTCGAGGATGTCCAGGTCTTCCTCGCTCTGGCGGATCTCGCTGCGGCGCGCATCGCCGAACTCTTCCTTAACGTTGCGCAGCTCGGTGCGAATCACTTCCAGCAGCACGTCCGGGTTCTCGAGGATCTCGATCAGGCCACGGATCGTCTCCAGCAGCAGCTTGTATTCCTCGGTCAGCTTCTCCTGCTCCAGCCCGGTCAGGCGGTGCAGGCGCATCTCTAGGATCTGCTGGGCCTGGATCTCGGTCAGCTGGTAGCGCCCATTGATGAGGCCCACGCCGTCGGGCAGGTCCTCCGGACGCGAGGCGTCGGCGCCGGTGGCCGCCAGCAGCGCGCCGACCAGGCCGGGCTCCCACGTGCGCGCCAGCATCCGCTCGCGCGCCTCGTTCGGGTTCGCCGACGTCTTGATCAGCTCGATCATGTCGTCGATGTTGGCCAGCGCAACCGTGAGGCCTTCAAGGATGTGCGCGCGGGCGCGGGCCTTGCGCAGGTCGAAGATGGTGCGGCGGGTGACCACCTCGCGGCGGTGGCGGACGAACGCCTCCAGCACCTGCTTGAGGTTCAGCAGCTGCGGGCGGCCATCGACCAGCGCCACCATGTTGATGCCGAACACCGACTCCATCTGGGTCTGCTGGTAGAGGTTGTTGAGCACGACCTCCGCGGACTCGCCGCGCTTGACCTCGATGTAGATGCGCATGCCGTCCTTGTCGGACTCGTCGCGCAGCTCGCTGATGCCCTCGAGCTTCTTCTCCTTCACCAGCTCGGCGATCTTCTCGATCAGCCGCGCCTTGTTGACCTGGTAGGGGATCTCGGTGACGACGATCGCCTCGCGGCCGTTGTCGGCCACCTCGACGTCGGCCCGCGCACGCATGCGCACCCGGCCGCGGCCGGTGCGGTAGGCGTTGATGATGCCGGCGGTGCCGTTGATGATGCCTGCGGTCGGGAAATCCGGACCCGGGATGTGCTCCATCAGCCCGTCGACGTCGATGTCGGGCTGGTCGATCAGCGCAATGGTCGCGTCTATCACCTCGGACATGTTGTGCGGCGGGATGTTGGTCGCCATGCCGACCGCGATGCCGGCCGAGCCATTGACCAGCAGGTTCGGAACCCGCGTCGGCATGACCGTGGGCTCGAGTTCCTTCTCGTCGTAGTTGGGCTGGAAGTCGACGGTTTCCTTGTCGATGTCGGCCAGCAGCTCGTGGCTGATGCGCGACATGCGCGCCTCGGTGTAGCGCATGGCCGCGGCCGAATCGCCGTCGACCGAACCGAAGTTGCCCTGCCCGTCCACCAGCATGTAGCGCAGCGAGAACGGCTGCGCCATGCGCACCAGGGTGTCGTACACCGCCGAGTCGCCGTGCGGGTGGTACTTACCGATGACGTCACCGACGATGCGCGCCGACTTGTAGTACGGCTTGTTGCTGTGCGCGCCCAGCTCGTTCATCGCGTAGAGCACGCGCCGGTGCACCGGCTTGAGGCCGTCGCGCGCGTCGGGCAGTGCGCGCCCGACGATGACGCTCATCGCGTAGTCCAGGTAGCTGCGGCGCATCTCGTCTTCGAGATTGACCGGGATGATTTCCTTGGCGAGTTCGGCCATCGGGTTTCCGTTTCTGGAGGCGGATCAGGCCGTTTCCGGATGTGCTGCGGAGGGGCATTTCGGCACCCGCGCGACAGCCATTGGGAACGGCATCAAAAAGACGTGAAATCGTATCACGAACGGCGGGTTCGCGCACACTGATTTATACGCAGAAACAAGCACTTACGGCGCCATCAGCCGATCGGGCGCGAGTTCTTTCGCCACGGATCACACGGATAGCCACGGCGAGGGCAAATGCAGCGGCATTGCTTCCCTCTCCCACGGGAGAGGAGTCGCAGGAGAGGGCCTGGCAGAGCCGAAGGGAATGACGTGCCGAGGAGCTGGAAGACGCCATGTACCGGAGTTGGTGACAACTTTGGCCGTTTGCCGCGACGACTCTTCGCCGGACCCTCTCCCCAACCCCTCTCCCAGGGGAGAGGGGCTCAGGCAGCTTCTCTGCTAGAGATCGTCTCGTGCCGATCCGCATCCATTTGTGGCACGAAGATCAGCCGAACGCCGCCCGCATCTTCGCCTCGTCCGGCTGCTCGATGACGCCGCGCTCGGTGACGATCGCATCGATCAGCGTGTGCGGGGTCACGTCGAACACCGGGTTCCAGGCCGCGATCTGTTCGGCCGCGGTGCGCACCGTGCCGACGCCGAACAGCTCGCCCGGGTCACGCTCCTCGATCTCGATGGCATCGCCGTCGGGGGTTTCCATGTCGACCGTGGACGACGGCGCGGCCACCATGAACTTCACACCGTGGTGTTTCGCTGCCAGCGCCAGCTGGTAGGTGCCGATCTTGTTGGCGGTGTCGCCATTGGCGCAGATGCGGTCGGCGCCGACCACCACCCATTGCACCGCACCGGTCTTCATCAGGTGCGAGGCGGCCGCATCGGCGATCAGCGTCGGCTGAATGCCGTCCTGCTGCAGCTCCCAGGCCGTCAGCCGCGCGCCCTGCAGCCACGGCCGCGTCTCGCCGGCATACACCTTGCCGATGCGGCCCTGCGCGACGCCGGCGCGAATCACCCCCAGCGCGGTGCCGAAGCCGGCCGTCGCCAGTGACCCGGTGTTGCAATGGGTCATCACCCCACTGCCCTCGCCTATCAACGCGGCGCCCAGTGCGCCCATGCGCCGGTTGGCTGCCAGGTCCTCGGCGGCGATGGCGTGGGCCTCGCGCTCGATCACTTCGTACCAGTCGGCGCCGGCCGATGCCAGCACCCGGCGCATGCGCGCCAGCGCCCAAGCCAGGTTGACCGCGGTCGGGCGTGCCGCATTGAGGCGCTGCATGGCGGGCTCCAGTGCGGCAGCCGCTTCTGCGCCGCTCGCCGCCTGCACGTCGCGTGCGGCCAGCACCACGCCCCACGCCGCCGCAATTCCGATCGCCGGTGCACCACGCACGGTCAACGCATGGATGGCCTCGGCCACCTCGTCGCTGGTTTCACAGCGAACGTATTCGACGATGAAAGGCAGCTTCCGCTGGTCGAGCAGTTCCAAGGCATCACCGGTCCAGCGGATCGGGCGGACGCGGTCGTAACGGTCGAAATCGAAGGTGTCGGTCATCCGGCGATTCTATCCGCAGCGTTGTAGGAGCGGCTTCAGCCGCGATGCCTGCTGCCGAAATCCCGGGCGTCGACTGTAGGAGCGGCGTAAGTCGCGATCGTTGCTGGCGGTTGCCGTCGCAGGCATCCCACTCCCGGTCGCGACTCACGTCGCTCCTACAGGAGGTCGGGTGCGGGATCGCGGCTGAAGCCGCTCCTACAGAAACAGGGATTAGGCGCGGGCGAAGTCGAAGGCGAGCACGTCGGCGATGCGGTTGGTCCCGAGCATCGCCATCAGCAGGCGGTCCACGCCGAGCGCAACGCCCGCGCAGTCGGGGAAACCCGATGCAAGCGCACCCAGCAGGCGGTCGTCACGGGGCGGGACGGCGTCCCCGCGCGATCCACGCACCGCGCGGTCGCGGTCGAACCGGGCCCCCTGCTCCGCCGCGTCGGACAGCTCGTGGTAGCCGTTGGCCAGCTCCAGCGGACCGAGATAAAGCTCGAAGCGCTGCGCCACCGGGGTGCCGTCCTCGTCCGGCGCGATGCGGGCGAGCGCGCACTGGCTGGCGGGGTAGTCGGTCACGGCGGTCATCCGGTCGACCGGGAACGCCGGCTGCAACCGGTGGGTCATCAGCAGGTCGAGCCAGTCGTCGCGGGTCAGCCCGGCCGGGTCGATGACGACATCGCCGAGTGCATCGAGCAGCGACTCGTCGGACGCGGTCATCGGGTCGAGGCCGAGTTCCCGGCGGTAGAGGTCGCGATAGCGAACGCGCTCCAGGGTGGCGCTGCGATCAACCAGCGCCAAGGCCTGCCGGATCAGCTCTACGGTCTCATCGACCAGCCGATGGTGGTCCCAGCCGAGCCGGTACCACTCCAGCATGGTGAACTCGGGGTTGTGGCGACCGCCGGCCTCGCCATCGCGGAACACCCGGCCGAGCTCGTAGCAGTCACCGAACCCCGCCGCCAGCAGGCGCTTGAGCGGGTACTCGGGCGAGGTTCGCAGCCAGCGCGTGCGCGACGCCCCATCCGTGCGGCCGGAGAACTCCAAGGAGAAGGACGCGATGTTCGGATCGGTATTGCCGGCGAGCGACATCACCGGGGTTTCGACCTCGACCACGCCGCGCGCTTCGAAGAAGGCGCGGATACGGGCATTGAGCGCCGCGCGCAGGCGCAGGGCGTCGAACGATGCGGAGGGCTGCCAGTCAATGGGCATCGAGCCGGGCCTTTGTAGGAGCGGCTTCAGCCGAGATTGTGAAATTAGGCCGCGCGTACCGGCATTCGATCGCGGCTGAAGCCGCTCCTACAGGGGGCACGGGGTCATTCATGGTCGGCGAGCAAGGCCTGCAGCCTGGCTTCGTCCCAGACCTCGACGCCCAGCGACTCGGCCTTGGCGAGCTTGGAGCCGGCAGCCTCGCCGGCCACGACGAAGTCGGTCTTCTTCGACACGCTGCCCGTTGCCTTGGCACCCAGTGCTTCGAGCCGCGCCTTGGCTTCGTCGCGGGTCATCGACGACAGCGTCCCGGTCAGCACCACTGTCTTGCCGTCCAGCGGGCCGGCGGCGATGGCGTCCTCGGCGGGCAGTGCTGCGAGCAGCGCCTGCATCGCCTCGAACGAGGCCGAAAGCAGGCGGCTGTTGGCCTCCACTTCCAGCCATGTGGCAAGTGCCGAGGCGGTATCGGCCGGCAGGCCGGCGGTCACGAAGTTGTGCTCCGGCGCATCGATCACGGCCGCGGCATCCGGGAATGCGGCCGCCAGTTGCTCGGCGCGGATGCGGGTGACCTTGGGAATCTCCAGGTCGACCAGCAATGACGCCAGGTCCAGGCCCTCGCGAAGCCTGGGAGACGGTGGATGCTCGTCCTCGATCACCACGCCGCGCTCGAGCAGGTCGTCGATGACCTGCTGGTTGCCGGCCTGGTCGAAAAAGTGGCCCAGGGCTCGCGCCACTTCCCCGCCTATGTCCGGAACGTGCTTGAACAACGGCCACGGCAGGCGCCGCACGATGTCGAGCGACCCGAACCACTGCGCCAGTGCCTTGGCCGTGCTCTCGCCGACGTGCTGGATGCCCAGCGCGAACAGGAAGCGCTCCAGCGTCGTGCGGCGACTCTGTTCGATGGCGTCGACCAGGTTTTCGGCCCACTTGGTGGCGACCTTGCCCGCCTTCACCGTCTCCGGCGTGGTTCCGTCGCGGTCGTCCGCACGGCGCTTCATCTCCAGCAGGTCTTCGAGCGTCAGCCGGAAGATATCGGCAACCGATTCGACGAAGCCCAGGTCGACCAGCGCCTCGACGAAGCGCTCGCCCATGCCCTCCACGTCCATCGCGCGACGCGAGACGAAATGGCGGATGGCTTCCTTGCGCTGCGCCGGGCACGACAGCTCGCCCGAGCATCGCCAGACGGCCTCGCCCTCCTCGCGCACGATCTCCGATCCGCAGACCGGGCACGCGGTCGGCATTGACCACTCGGGTGCGTGCGGGTCGCGGTACTCGGGCATCACCCGCACGACCTCGGGAATCACGTCGCCGGCGCGGCGCACGATCACCGTGTCGCCGACGCGGACGTCGAGCCGCGCGATCTGGTCGGCGTTGTGCAGCGTCGCGTTGGTCACGGTGACGCCGGCGACCTGCACCGGCTTCAGGCGCGCGACCGGCGTGGCCGCGCCGGTGCGGCCGATCTGGATGTCGATGCCTTCCAGCACCGTCGACTGTTCCTGGGCCGGGAACTTGTGCGCCAGCGCCCAGCGCGGTGCCCGCGAGACAAAGCCGAGCTGCTCCTGCTCGGCGTAGTCGTCGATCTTGTAGACCACGCCATCGATGTCGAACGGCAGCGAATCGCGGCGTTTGCCGATGCGGCGGTAGTAGCCCAGCAGGCCGTCCAGGCCACGGACGACGTCGCTCTCACCGCTGACGGGGAAGCCCCACTCGCGCAGCCTGGCGAGCGTCGCCGAATGCGTCTGCGGGAGCTCGCCGCCCTCCACCGCGCCGACGCCATAGGCGTAGAACGCAAGCGGCCGCTGCGCGGTCATGCGGGGATCGAGCTGGCGCAACGACCCGGCCGCGCCGTTGCGCGGGTTCGCCAATACCTTGCCGCCGTCCGCCAGGGCGCGTTCGTTGTAGCGCTTGAAGGCCGCCAGCGGCATGTAGACCTCGCCACGCACCTCGAGCACGCGCGGCCAGCCTTCCCCGCGCAGGTGCAGCGGCACCGCCTTCACCGTGCGCAGGTTGGCGGTGACATCCTCGCCAGTGGCGCCATCGCCGCGCGTGGCGCCCTGCACGAACCGGCCGCCTTCGTAGCGCAGGCTGATCGCCAGGCCGTCGAGCTTGGGCTCGACCGAGAACACCGGTTCGTTCTCGTCCAGCGCCTGGCCGATCCGGCGAACGAAGTCGGCGACTTCCTCATCCTCGAACGCATTGCCCAGGGACAGCATCGGCATCGCATGGCGCACTTCGGCGAACGCGCCGGTGGGCGCGATACCGACACGCTGGGTCGGCGAATCCTCGCTGGCGAGCTCGGGATGTTCCGCTTCCAAGGCCTCGAGTTCGCGCAGCAGCCGGTCGTACTCGGCGTCGGGCATCGACGGGTCGTCGAGCACGTAGTACCGGTAGTTGGCGTCGTCGAGCGTGCGACGGAGTTCGTCGATGCGTGCGGCGGGACTGGGCATGTGGATTAGCGAAAGTGGCGGCCGCGCGGTCACCAATGGCCGCGTCGCAGCGATCCCACGGCTGGCCTTACCAGCGGCCCGGCCGCGTCAGTGGCGGCGCCTCGCGCTCGCGGTCGTAGGCACGCAGTTCGTCGCGGATGTGCATGACGCGCTGGCGGCCCAGTGCATTGCGCTGCTCGTCCAGCACGATGCCGCCCAGCAGTTCGGCCATGCGCTCGGCGGTGGGCTGCATGGTTTCCCAGGCGTTGAGCGCCGGCACCGGCGCCGGCAGCGTCAGGAAGAAGGCGATGGCCGGGGTCTCCAGCGACTGGATGTCGGCCATGTCGAAACTGCCCGGCTTCATGATGTTGGCCACGCTGAAGACCGGGCCGCGCTCGGGATGGCCCTCGACCAGGCGGTGGAACACGCCCATGTGGCCATAGACCAGGCCGGCCTTTTCGGCGGCCACGACGATGTCCGGGCCGTGCAGCTTTTCACCGGCGCGGGCCGCCAGGTACAGGGTGATGATCTTGTCGAATTCTTCGCTGACGCGGCGGCCGAGTTCGGTGTTGCCCGCTGCCGCGCCACCTTCGACGGTGCGTTCGAACAGGTCCAGTTCGGCCTGCGTCGCTGCGTCGCCACCGGCGGGAAGCTCATCGCTCGCCAGCTCGTTCTCGAGCTGCTCGCCCAGCGTCGGCTCGCGGCGGGCGGTGGCATCACGCCCGTCTCGCGCGACGCGGCGCCCCTGGCCGGGCTTGCGCGGCCGGCCGAAGAAAACGATCGCGGCGATTAGGATCAGGCCGGCGACGAGGATTCCGATTCGCAGCAGGGTCACGTCGGACATCGGGGTCTCCTGGAGGGCCGTGCAATAAGGTGACGGGCGATTGTCCGCAATGCGGGCGAAAGGCGCAAAGCCTTCCGCCTTAGTCGGAGCGTGGTGGACCTTACGCCGCCCCCGCCAGACGCGTCGCTTCCGCCAGGTCGACCGACACCAGCCGGCTCACGCCCGGCTCGCGCATGGTCACGCCCGACATCTGGTGCGCGGCTTCCATCGTGGCCTTGTTGTGGGTGACGAACAGGAACTGCACCTGCTCGCTCATCTCGCTGACCATCGCGGTGAAGCGGCCCACGTTGGCCTCGTCCAGAGGTGCGTCCACCTCGTCGAGCAGGCAGAACGGCGCCGGGTTGAGGCGGAAGATCGCGAACACCAGCGCCACCGCGGTCATCGCCTTCTCGCCGCCCGACAGCAGCGAAATGTTGGACACGCGCTTGCCGGGCGGGCGCGCCATGATCGCGACGCCAGTATCCAGCAGGTCCTCGCCGGTCAGCTCCAGGTAGGCATGGCCACCGCCGAACAGGCGCGGATACAGCTCCTGCACGCCGGAGTTCACGCGGTCAAAGGTGTCCTTGAAGCGGCCGCGGGTTTCGCGGTCGATCTTGCGGATCGCGTCCTCGAGCGTTTCCAGCGCGGTCGTCAGGTCGGTGTTCTGCGCGTCGAGGTAGTCCTTGCGCTGCGCGGCCTCGGCGTGCTCGGCGATCGCCGCCAGGTTGACCGGCTCCAGCCGGCGCAGCTTGGCGTCGAGTTCGGCGACGGTGCGCTCCCAGTCCTGCGGCGCGGCGTCCTCGGCCAGCGTATTGGTCACTTCTTCCAGCACAAAGCCGGCTTCGACGACGGCTTCCGACAGACCCTCGGCCTTGAGCACGAGCGCCTGCTGCTCCAGCCGGCGCTGGCCGATGGCCTCGCGCTGTTGCAGGGCCTGCTCGTCGCGCTGGTGGCGGGTCTGCTCGAACCGGCGCAGGTCGTTGTCGATGCCGTCCAGCATGGTGCGCGCGGCGGTGAGCGCCTGCTCGGCCTGCACGCGCTGCTCGAGCGCGACCTGGCGCTGTTCCTCCAGCGTCTGCACCGGCGCGTCGCCATCGGCCAGCTGCGCCGACAGTTCGCCCAGGCGCGTGTCGAGCTGGCCGCGCTGGCCACCCATGCGGTCCAGCGCCTGGGTGAGCGCGGCGATCTGCGTGCGCTGTGATTCCAACGTCAGCGCCAGCGCATGTGCGGTGTCGCGCGACTCGCGGGCGGCATTGCGGGCCTGGTCACGGGCCTCGGTCAGCGTGCGGCGTTCGGCCTCGAGCTGCTGGCGTGCGTCCTCCAGCGTGCCCATCCGCACGACCGCTTCTTCCTGGCGGGCGCGGGCCTCTCGGCCCTGCTCACGGCTGCCGTCCAGCGACTGCGCCAGCGTCGCCAGTTCGGCCTCGATCTTCTCGATGCGTCCGCGTGCCGAATCCAGGCGGCCCTGCTGGCTTTGCAACTGGCCGGCCAGCTCGGACACGCCGCGGTGCGCCATGTACAGGCCGCGCTGCGCGTCCTCGCGCTGCTGCTCGGCCGCCAGCAGGCGGTCGCGCAACTGGGTCAGGCTCGACTCGAGTTCGCGCTCGCGGGCCTGCAGCGTTTCGATCTCGCCGCGCAGCGTCTGGATTTCCCGCTCGCGCAGCAGCGCACCCTGCTGGGCATCGCCGGCGCGCAGCACCTGCAGCCAGCCCGCGCCCATGCGCTCGCCGCTACGGGTGATGACCGACTCGCCTTCGCCCAGCCCCGCCAGCAGGCGACGCGCTTCGGCCAGGTCGTCGGCGCCGTGCAGGCGTGCCAGCAGGCGTCTGATGGCCGCCGGGCCCTGGACGCGCGAAGCCAGCGAGGTGGCCGGATACACCGTGTCGTCGCGGTCGTTCGCCACCAGCGACAGGCGGCCCTCGGCCAATTCACCGACAGCTTCGACAAGCGCCTCGGGCGCCTCGACCAGCACGCCCTCGATCATCCGGCCGAGCGCGGTTTCCACCGCGTTCTCCCAGCCCGGCTCGACCTGGAGCGCTTCGCCGACGCGGGTTGCCGAATCCAGCCCGCGGGCCTTCAGCCAGCCGACCGCGGCGCCCTGTTCCTGGCCTAGCGCGGCGTGCTGCAGTGTTTCCAGCGACGACAGGCGGCCGCGCGCGGCCTGCACGATCTTGCGGGTATCGGCCAGTTCCGCCTGCACCCCGCGCTGCTGCTCCTGCAGCTCGACCACGCCCGCCTTGCGCGACTCGAGTTGCTCGGTGAGCGTCTCAAGCGATGCCTTCTGGGTGTCGTGCTGCTCCTGGATCTGCTCGAACGACACCGCCAGCGCTTCGACGTCTAGCCCGGCGCGCTCGGCGGTCAGTGCTTCGCGGCGGCGTTCGGCGTCCAGCGCCTGGCGGTCGAGGTGCTCGATGCGGGTGCGCTCGACAT
Source organism: Novilysobacter selenitireducens (assembly GCF_020026895.1). GTDB lineage: Bacteria > Pseudomonadota > Gammaproteobacteria > Xanthomonadales > Xanthomonadaceae > Lysobacter_C > Lysobacter_C selenitireducens. The sequence continues at coordinate 342,750 of NZ_JAINZW010000002.1, read as the reverse complement.
CCGCGGCGCGTACGGCTTCGGACTGCGCGCGGCTGTGTTCGTCCCAACGCTGCTGCCAGTCGCCCAGCCGGGTCTCGGCCTCGCGCAGCGCCTCCTGCCGGGCTTCGTCGGTCTCGCGCAACATTTCCAGACGCGGTTCGGCCTCGGCCACCGCAGCCTGCAGCACATCCAGCTGCGACTGGTCGCTGCCGATGTGCTCGGCGATCTCCGCGAGCGCGGCCTGTGCTTCGTCGCGGGCGCGCTGAAGGCGCGACGACATCTCGCGCTGGTGCTGGATCTGCTGCTCGATGCGGGCCAGCGCGCCGCTCACTTCGTAGCTTTCTGCCTGCGCCTTGTTGAGCGCTTCGGCGGCCTCTTCGCGCTTGACGCGGCCGGTCTCGATCTCGCGCTCGGCCTCGCGCTGTTCGGCGATCAACTGTTGCAGCCGGGTTTCCTGTTGCGACAGCTTCTCGCGCTGCGCCTGCAGCTTGCGGTCGAGCTCGCGGTGTTCCAGGGCCTTCCACTCGACGTCGCGCACCTTTCGATCGGCCTGGATGGCTTGGTACTGCTCGGCCTGGCGCGCCTGGCGCTTGAGGTGCTCGAGCTGCTTGCCGACCTCCTCGCGCAGGTCGTTGAGGCGGTCCAGGTTCTCGCGCGTGTGGCGGATGCGGGTTTCGGTCTCGCGGCGGCGCTCCTTGTACTTGGAGATGCCGGCGGCCTCCTCCAGGTACACGCGCAGGTCCTCCGGGCGCGCCTCGATGATCTGGCTGATCATCCCCTGCTCGATGATCGAGTAGCTGCGCGGCCCCAGGCCGGTGCCCAGGAACAGGTCGGTGATGTCGCGGCGGCGGCACTTGGCGCCGTTGAGGTAGTACTGGCTGCCGCCGTCACGGCTGACCGTGCGCTTGACCGAGATTTCGTCGTAGGCGCCGTACTCGCCGGTGATGGTGTGGTCGCTGTTGTCGAAGATCAGCTCGACCATCGCCTGCGACACCGGCTTGCGGGCCGAGGAGCCGGCGAAGATCACGTCCGTCAGCGAGTCGCCGCGCAGGCGGCTGGCCGAGCTCTCGCCCATCACCCAGCGCACCGCGTCGATGATGTTGGACTTGCCGCAGCCGTTGGGCCCGACCACGCCGGTCATGTTGGTCGGCAGGTGCAGCGTGGTGGGATCGACGAAGGACTTGAAGCCGGACAGCTTGATCGTGGACAGACGCATGCGGCGGACGGGCCCCTGGCGCGCCCGCGGGCGCACCGATTGATTGCGAAACGACTCGAAATTAGCCGCGCAAGATGTTGAATTATCTAGGCGGAACGCGGCCGGACGGCTGCGCGGTCCAGCGAGTATAGCGGGGCTCCGGCGCGGCTACAGGCCGCAGTGGAACGGCCATGGACGACCCGCGCGGGGTGTCGGTCACGCAGACAGCCGCCGCCCCTCGCCATCGGCCTCGAAGACATGCACGCACCCCGGCGGCAGCCCAAGCGGCAGCGTCTCGCCCGGGGTCGGCAGCACCTGCGGTGGGCAGCGGGCCACCAGGCCGGCATCCCCGTGGCGAAGGTTCACGAAAACCTCGTTGCCCACCGGCTCGACCACTTCAACCGTGGGCGCCAGTGCGGCACCCTGCCCGTCCGGTTTCGGCTGCAGGTGCTCGGGCCGGATGCCCAGCGCGACGTCGCGCCCCAGCCACGCCGCATCCACGTCCAAGCCGGCGGAGGTCAGGTCTACCGGGACGCTGTCGCCGCCCGTCACCAGACGCAAGCCGTCCGCCTGCTCCAGGCGACCGCGCAGCACGTTCATGCCGGGGCTGCCCAGGAACGTGGCGACGAACAGGTTGGCCGGGCGTTCGTACAGCGCCATCGGCGTGTCGATCTGCTGGATGCGGCCGTCGCGCAGCACCACGATGCGCTGGCCGAGCGTCATCGCCTCGATCTGGTCGTGGGTGACATAGACCATCGTTGCGCCCAGCTGGCGGTGCAGCCGCGCGATCTCCACACGCATGCCGCCGCGCAGCTTGGCATCGAGGTTGGACAGCGGCTCGTCCAGCAGGAACACCTGCGGGTGCCGCACCAGCGCCCTACCCAGCGCCACGCGCTGGCGCTGGCCGCCCGACAGCGCCGCCGGCTTGCGGGCCAGCAGCGCGTCCAGTTCGAGCACCGCCGCCGCCTCACGCACGCGGGCGGCGACGGCCGCCTTGTCGTGGCCACGCAACTTCAGCGCGAAGCCCAGGTTCTCGGCCACGGTCATGTGCGGGTACAGCGCGTAGCTCTGGAACACCATCGCGATGTCCCGGTCCTTCGGCGGCACGTCGTTGACCACCCGGTCGCCGATGCGCAGCGTGCCCGAGGTGATCGACTCAAGGCCGGCGATCATTCGCAGCAGCGTGGACTTTCCGCAGCCCGACGGCCCCACCAGCACCAGCAGCTCGCCGTCGGCGACCTCGAAGGTGGCGTCGTCCACGCCCACCACGTCGTTGGGATAGACCTTGCGCAAGCGCTCCAGGATGACCTTGGCCATGCACTCTCCGGGTGGGGCGTGGCGGGCGGCCCGGCGGCCGCGCCACCGCCCGATCATACGGACGGTCGAGGGGCGCGATGCAATTGCCGACAGGCTCCGCTATCCTGCAATGTAACCGTTTACATGCCGCATCCGCCACGCGGCCCACCGCCCCGCAGGAGGCCCCTTCGAATGAGCCAGCGCACCTTTCCCGACGGATTCCTCTGGGGGGCCGCCACGGCCGCGCACCAGATCGAAGGCTCGCCGATGGCCGACGGCGCGGGGCCCAGCATCTGGACCCGCTTCGCGCACACCCCGGGCATGACGCTCAATGGCGACACCGGCGATGTCGCCTGCGACCACTACCGCCGCTGGAAGGACGACGTGAAGCTGATGCGCGAGCTCGGCCTGCAGGCCTACCGCTTCAGCGTGTCGTGGTCGCGCATCCACCCCGAGGGCACGGGGCGCGTCAACCAGGCCGGCGTCGACTTCTATTCGCGGCTGGTCGACGAGTTGCTGGAAAACGGCATCGAGCCGCTGCTGACCCTCTATCACTGGGACCTGCCGGCAGCGCTCGAGGATCGCGGCGGTTGGCTCAACCGGGACAGCGCGGACTGGTTCGCCGAATACGGCTCGACGATGTACCGCGCCCTCGACGGCCGGGTGAAGAAGTGGGTCACGCTCAACGAGCCGTGGGTGATCACCGACGGCGGCTACCTGCACGGCGCGCTGGCACCGGGCCACCGCAGCAAGTACGAGACGCCGATCGCCAGCCACAACCTGATGCGCGCCCACGGCGCTGCAGTAAAGGCCTACCGCGACATCGGCAAGCACGAAATCGGGCTGGTGGTGAACATCGAGCCCAAGTACCCGGCCAGCGACTCGGCCGAGGACACGGCCGCGACGAAGCGCGCGCACGCCTACATGAACGAGCAATACCTCGACCCCGCCCTGCTCGGCCGCTATCCGCCGGAACTCAAGGAGATCTTCGGCGATGCGTGGCCGGACTGGGCGGCGGCCGATCTCGAGCTGATCCGCCAGCAGCTCGACTTCATCGGCATCAACTACTACACCCGCAGCGTCACCCAGGCCAACGACAGCTACCCGCTGAAGGCCGGCGCGGTGCGACAGCCGCTGGGCACCTACACCGAGACCGGCTGGGAGGTGTACCCGAAGGGCCTGACCGACCTGCTGGTGTGGGTGAAGGAGCGCTACGGCGACATCCCCATGTACATCACCGAGAACGGGGCGGCGTTCTTCGACCCGCCGGTGGCCGAGGGCGGGCGAGTTCGCGACCCGCTCCGCATGGACTACCTGCAAAAGCACATCGGCGCCGTGCACGACGCCATCCAGGCCGGCTGCGACATCCGCGGCTACATGCTGTGGTCGCTGCTGGACAACCTGGAGTGGTCGCTGGGCTACTCCAAGCGCTTCGGCATGGTGCACGTCAACTACGGCACCCAGGAACGCACGCCCAAGGACAGTGCCCGCTGGTACTCGAAGGTGATCGCCAGCCACGGCGCGTCGCTGGACGAACCGCTGCCGTACTGAGACGCCGCGGAAGCGATAGCCCCCTCCCCTGCTTGCAGGGGAGGGTTGGGGAGGGGTGCTCTTGATAGGCGTGATAACCCGCAGGCCCTTCGCGCAGCAACTTCGCCGGCCTGGTTCTTTCAGAGGAGGGCTGGATCGCGACAGGGAACCTCAGCGAACCCTGACCTCCGCCGGCAGCCGTTCGATCCGCAGCTCGCCATCAACCCAGGCCGCCTCGCCGCTCGCGACGTCCACCTCGCCAGCCCACTCTCCCGGCGGCTGCACCACCACGCCGCCATCCGGTACCCGCAACCCCCCACCGATCGACAGCCGCAGCGAACCGTCGGCATCACGCCGCAGCCGGTAGTCGAGCTCGCCGTACGCCGTGCGCAGGCCCGCCACCGCGATGCCCTCGCCCGCCAGCCAGTCCCGGGGTACGCCCGCGGCCAGGACCAGCGCGTCGTCATCGGCACCGTCCTCGCCATCACGCACGTACGCGAACATCTCCAGTGCCGAACGCACGTAATCCGACTCGACCCACGCATGCGGCAGGTCGCCGACGAAGAAGGGCTTGCGCGGCGTGCGTGACACGACCTCCGCCCACTGGTTCCAGCCTCGCGGCTGCTGGTCGCCGAAGAAGAAGTCCAGCGCCTCGTGGGCGCGGTCGCGCCAGCCGAGGCGCACGAACGCACCGACGTTGCGCAGCTCGTACGGCGTGTAGTCCTTCCACTCGCGCGTGCCCTCGCGGCGCGCCACGAACTCCCGCCAGTAGCGCTGGAACGTGTTGTCGAGCAGGTCCTGCGGCAGCCACGCCTGCTCGCCACCGGGAGCCAGCGCGATGGTCGTGGAGGTGGGATCGAAATCACCCAGCTCCGCCGCGCCGGGCAGGTAGTCGATGCCGTGCTGCGCCGTCGCCGCCCGCAGCGAGGCCATCAGGTCGCTGCGGAACTGGTCGCGCGACGCCGCAAACCGCTCCGCATCTTCGTCCCGACCCAGCCACTGGGCCACCAGAACCGCATCCTTGTACCCGCGCAGCGTCCAGAAGTTGTCCCAATAGGAGTGCATCGGCTTGGCCGAATACCCCTCGTGGCTGATCGACGCCGGCATCATTCCGTAAAAGGCCGGGTTGACGGCGCGGTTCGCGTCGGTCCGTTCGCTCAGCCGCAGTTCGTCCATGTACGCCACGGCGCCGGCGACATGGGGCCACATGTCCTCCAGCAGCTCGCGGTCGCGCGTGTAGCGGTAGATTTCGGCGACGGTGTAGACCAGCTCGCCGTGGCTGTCGTTCTCTGGCACCGGGTCGCTGCCGCGGTCGTCTACGCAGCACGGCACCTTGCCGTTGTCGAACTGGTAGGGCGCGTACCAGCGCAGGAAGTCCTCGGCGACGTCCTCCCGCCCCATCCGCAACAGGCCTTCCGCGATCATCGCGCCGTCGCGGATCCACGCGCGCGAGTACGAGCGCGTGCCCGGCTGCAGGCGCGGGCCCTCGCGACTGATCAGCATGTGCGCCAAAGCCGTGCGCAGGGTGTCGACGAGCTTGCGGCCGTCCCTGGGCACGTCGATGCGAACGCGATCGAGCCGGCCATGCCAGTCCTCCGCCACCGCTGCCTGCGCCGCCTCCGCATCCAGCGGCGCCTCGTCGAGAACGCCGGTGAGCGGAGCTTGCCAGGCGAACTCGCGCGTCTCGCCAGGTGCCAGCCGCACGCGGTAGCGCCATGCACCGGAGGCGAGGCCGGTGGTGTCGTCCACCCGGCTGTCGAGGGCGCTGTCGGGCGCGTCCAAGCGGTCCAATGGCAGACCGCTGTCGAACGCGCTGGCGAACGCGGCGTCGGCCGGCGTGGCCATGCGGACCCGCGGCTCGCCCGCCACCTTCGCTTCCAGCGTGCCGACTTCCAGCGCATGGATCGGGCTGACGCCGCCTACCGTGCTGAGGAACTGCGTCGGCGGGTTGACCTGCAGCGGACGCAGCATCAGCACCAGCTCGAAATCGCGGGCAACATCGCCGGTGTTCTTGAGGCTGTAGCGCGTCACCAGGCGCGACGACTCCGACTTGCCCTGCGCGAATGCGGTCACGTCCAGCGCGAAGCCCGGGTGCGCCCAATGCACAGTCGGGATTGGCAGGTACCCGTCCTGCAGTGTCTGCCGGGTCTCGACGTCGGCCCACGTAACCAGGTCGCCATCGACCAGCACGAACGGCTCGACGCTGAATCCACCGCGTGCCACCTCGACCGCGCCGTCCTCGCCCACCAGGCCCTGCTCGGTGCCACCGTCGACGCCGACCACCGTCCAGTACGGCTGCTCGCCGGTGAAACCGCGTGGGTAGTGGCCGCGCGGTGCGCCGGCGGCGACCGAACGGATGAAGTCGTTGGGCGTCGCGGCAAAGTCCAGCGGTTCAATCGACACCTCCGTCAGGCCAAACGTGTCGCCCTCGCCCGCCTCCAGCACCAGCCGCACGTGGCGCGCTTCCGACTCGGGCAGCGCGATGAGATCGCGGCCGCCATTGCCGGCGGTGATCTCGCGCACCGGGCGCCATGCCCGGCCATCGTCCGACAACTCGATCCGATAGCCCGTCGCGCCCTGCCCTGCAAGCCAGTCCAGGCGCAGCCCGCCGAACTCGCGCAGCCGGCCCAGGTCGAGTTCAAACGTCACGGGCCCACCCGCTGCCGCCTGCCACGCAGTCGCCACGTCACCGTCGACCGCGAGTGCGGCGGCGGCCGGTTGCGACGCACTGGCGCTCGCCACCGGGCGCGGCGGCGGTGTATCAGGCAACGCCCGCTGGCTGAAGGTCAGCGTGTCGAAACACACCGAACCCGCACCGCCGGCACTGTTGTAGACGGTGAACTCGAGCTTGGCGCTGCGCCGCAGGGTCGGGTCCTCGGCCGGACCCCAGGCGCGGCTGATGTGGCGCTTGCGGTGGGTCACCGGCGTCCAGTCGGCGGGAAAATCCACGCGCGTGCGGTTGACCCACCAGACGTTGTCGCCGCTGGCGTCGACCAGCTTGAACTGCAGGTCGTTGGCCGGCGAAGCACCCCGCAGACGGTAGTCGAACCGGTAGTCGAACCCGTCGCCCGTCGGGTACTCGAGCGGCAGGTCGCGCTGGATGCCGGCATAGCCCGAAACACCGTTGAAGTCGTAGTCCAGGCAAAGGGCACCGCCCTTGTCGCCCTGCACCTTCCGGATGGTTCCGCTGACCTGGTCGGAGGTGACCACGCGCCACGGTGACGCGTCGTCGAAGCGATCCAGCACCCGCGGCTCTGGTTGTGCCCAGGCGAGACCCGGAACCAGCAGGATCGACCACCACGCCGCATTCTTCATCGCCTTCAACCCTTGACGCTGCCCAGCAGCAGCCCCTGCATGTAGTAGCGCTGCAGCACCAGGAACAGCAGCAGCACCGGCAGTACGGTGACTACCGAGCCGGCCATCATCAGTTCGTTGTCCTGCACGTGTTCGCGCGACAGCGTCGCCAGCGCGACCGGCAGCGTGTGCAGGCCTTGGTCGCTGAGCATGATCAGCGGCCACATGAAGTCGTTCCACGACGCCATGAAGGTGAAGATCGCCAGCGTCACCAGGATCGGCCGCAGCGCCGGCAGCACGATCTGGAAGAAGATCCGTGCCTCGCCCGCGCCGTCGATGCGCGCGGCCTCCAGCAGTTCGTCCGGGATCGAACGCGCGTACTGCCGTACCAGGAAGATGCCGAACACCGCCGCCATGCCGGGAACCACGGCGCCGGCGTAGGTGTTCACCAGGCCCAGCTCCTTGAGCATCAGGAACAGCGGCATCATCGTGACCTGCGCCGGAATCACCAGTGCCGCCAGCAGCGTCCGGAACACCGCCTCGCGCCCGGCAAAGTGCAGCTTGGCGAAGGCATAGCCGGCCGCCGTGTTGAGCAGCAGCGCGATTGCCGTGGTCGCCGTGGCGATGATCAGACTGTTGAGCAGGTAACGCCCCATGCCGGCCTGCGCGAACAGCTGGTGGTAGTTGTGCCAGGTCGCGTCCGACGGCAGCAGCGGTGGCGGAAAGCCGCTGGCCTCGCCGGGCTGCATGAACGACACCGACAGCATCCACAGCAGCGGCGCCAGGCTGATCACGGCCAGTGCGAGCAGCAGGCCATTGACGATGGCACGGGCCATGCGCGCGTCCATCACTCCGCCCCCTTGCGCCGGGCGATCCACAACAGGCCGAAGGTGATCGTCGCCATGATCACGAACAGGGTGAACGCCACCGCCGACGCGTTGCCCAGGTTCCACCACTTGAAGCCTTCCTCGTACATCAGGTACAGCACGCTGACCGTGCTCTGCAGCGGCCCGCCCTGGGTCATGACGTAGGGTTCGGCGAACAGCTGGAAATAGCCCGACAGCGTCAGGATGGCGACCATCAGCATCACCGGCCCGAGCATCGGCAGGGTGACGTGGAGGAACTGCCGCCAGCGCGAGGCGCCGTCGATGCGTGCCGCTTCGTAGAGGTCTTCCGGAATCGCCTGCAGGCCGGCCAGGAAGATGATCATGTTGTAGCCGAAGTTCTTCCACACGGCGAACAGGATGATGGTCGGCATCGCCCAGTCCGGATCGCCCAGCCAGTCCACCGGCTCGATGCCGATGCCCGCCAGCGCCCAGTTCACCAGCCCGTAGCGGGTGTGGAACAGGTAGCGCCAGACCACCGCCACCGCCACCACCGTGGTGACCACCGGCGCGAAGTACGCGGTGCGGAAGAACGGCTTGAACACGCCGAGCCTGGAATGCAGCAGCAACGCCGCACCCAGCGACAGCGCGATCGATAGAGGCACGCCGACCAGGACGAAGTAGAAGGTGTTGCCCAGCGCTTGCCAGAACAGCGGGTTCTGCATCAGGCCGAGGTAGTTTCCCAAGCCGACGAAGCGCAGGTTGCCGCCGTCGGCCAGGGCATAGATGTCGAAGTCGGTCAGGCTGAGCGCGAGCGCCGCCAGTACCGGCAGCGCGAAAAACATCGCGATGACCGCCAGCGCGGGTGCGGCGAACAGCCAGCCGGCGGTGGATGGCTTCATGGCGCTGCTCCCTGCCCCTGCGCCGCTCGGTCCAGCATCCAGCGCCGCTTCTCGAGGATGGCATCGGTGCGGCGGTCGAGTTCCACCGCCGCCTCCTCCACGTTCAGCCGACCGTTGACCAATTCCTCGCCCACCAGCCGCAGTTCGGTGGCGATGCGCTCCCACTCGGGCACCTTGGGCGTGGCGCGGGCGCGCTCGAGCTGCTCGCGGAATGCGCGCGCATGCACGTCGTCGCGCAGCGCGGGCGCATTCCACGCACTGCGACGCGGCGGCAGGTTGCCGGTCATGCCGTGGAACCGGGCCTGCACGTCGGGGCGCGACAGGTAGGCCACCCAAGCCCACGCCGCGTCCTTGTGGTCCGAACCGGAAAACAGCACGAAGCTCGCACCGCCCGCCACCGACGCGCCGGGTCCATCGGGACCCGGCAGCGGCATCGTTGCCCACGCATCCGACAGGTCGGCCGGGAGCCGCCGCCCGAACTCGGCGATGTTCCACGGCCCGCTGATGTAGAAGCTGAAATAGCCGCGACCGAATTCGTCCCAGACATTGGAGATCTGCGTGTTTGCCACGCGCGGCGCCCAGCCCTGGTCGAAGATCTCCTTGTAGAACTCCAGCGTGCGTCGGAACCCGTCGCTACGGAAGTTCCCATAGCGGCCGCCGTCGCGCAGCAGTGGATCGGGCTGCTGCATGGCCAGGTTGAGCAGCGGTTCGAACTCGTTGAGCGGCAGCAGGATGGCGTAGCGCTCCGGCCCGACATGGCGCTTCACCGCCGCCATCGCCTCGCGCCACTGCGCCCAGTCGCGCGGCGGCGCATCAATGCCCGCTTCGGCCAGGATGTCGCGCCGGTAGAACGGAAGCCGCGTTTCCACGTACCACGGCACGGCGCGCACCTGGCCGTCGATCACGCCGGTGTCCCAGCCACCCTCGAAGTAGTCCGACGGCGCGATGCCGCCAGCGGCGAGCCGGCCTTCGAGCGGCGCCAGCGCGCCGATCGCCGCGAACTCCGGCACCCAGGTGTTGCCAATGGCCGCCACGTCCGGCAGCGCATCACCGGCGAATGCGGTCAGCAGCTTTTCGTGCGCGGCTGTGATCGGCAACTGCTGCAGTTCGATTCGGATGCCGGGGTGTTCGCGCTCGAACTGCGGGATCAGCTGCGCCACCATCTGGCCTTCGAACCCCATCGGCCAGAACCGCACCACTGTCCGGCCGTCGTCCGGTGCGCTGCAGCCCGCCAGCACGCCCAGCAGCAGTGCCACGCGCGCGGCCCAACGTGCGATGGTCGAGCGTGGATGCATCGGTTCCCTGCCCCTTATCGGGGCGGCCGCCCGGTTTCGCGGGCGTCGCGCGGGGTTTGCGACTGGGCCTGTGAGGCTCGCGACTCGGCCTCGCCCAGGGACCGCGCCGCGGCCGGCGACATGCCATCGCCGGGCGCTTGCTGCGCACCCACATCGTCCGCCGCTTGAGGCGCGGCGCTCCCGGGCGGCGTGTCAACGTCCGCGTCGGGCGCCGCATCGTCGCCTTCGCCATCCAGCCAGCCACCCGTGAAGCCCGCGCGCTCCAAGCCTTCGCGGATGTACGGGTTGCGCTTCATGACCTCCCATACGAAGCCATCGCGGTAGTTGGCGATCATCGCCAGGATCGGGCCCTGGTCGATGCCGATGTAGTCGCTGGCGACCCAGCCACGGTCCGGCACGATGCGCCCGGTCTTGAGCGGAATGTCGTATTCGAAGCTCGGGTTGAACGCGTCCAGGAAGCCGTAGCTGGAATACAGGTAGTCGCCGTAGCGCTCATGCATCTCGACGGTGGCGGGAATGACGATTTCCGGCGCGAACGGCAGTGACGCGACGGCCGCGGTCGGCGCGATGGTGCCGTCGTCGAAGCTGTCGGTCAGACCGACGCCACGCGCCGAATAGTGCCGGAACTCGCGCTCCTCGCCCTCGTACTCCTGCCGCGTCTGCTGCGGGCCGTCGCTCGCGGTCAGGCCCCAGACGTCCTCGCCGTAGCCCTCCCACTCCATCGGGTTGTCGATGGCATACGCCCGGTGCGCGTAGGCGGCGCGCCGGCTGTTCTCGAAGTAGTCGATGCCGCGCTCGCGCATGTACGCGTCGTGGATGCCGCGGAAGTCGATCCAGACATGGCTGTACTGGTGGCCGAACAGCGGTCCGAAGGCGAGGTATTCCTCCCCCTGGAACACGCCCCAGTTGTCGTTGTAGGTGCGCGTCCATACCGTCCACGCTTCCGGCTCGACCGCATGCGTGGGCGAGCCCAGCGCCAGCACGTACAGCAGCATCGCCTCGTTGTAGCCGCGCCAGTCGTGCTCGATCACACCGCTCTCGGGGAACCAGCCCATCGACACGAGCGGCGCGCGCTCCTGAAGCCAGGTCCACTCCACGTCGCGGTACAGCGCGTCGGCCAGCTCGCGGATCTCGACTTCGCGCGGGTCGTCGCCGTCGTAATACGACTGGGAGAACAGCACGCCCATCATCAGCAGCGCCGTGTCCACGCTCGACAGTTCCACCCAGCTGTCGTAGCGCTCGCCGGACTCCATGTGCAGGAAGTGGTAGAAAAATCCGTGGTGCGCACCCTTGCCGGTCGCTTCAGGGCCGCTCGGGACGTCGCGCAGGAACTTCAGCGTGGTCAGCGTGCGGTCGATGGCCTGCGTGCGGCTCACCCACCCGTTCTCGATCCCGATCGGGTACGCGGTGAGCGCGAAACCGACCGAGGCGATGCTGGAGAACGGCCGCGAAGGGAACCGGTCCGGCGTCAGCCCGTTGCGCTCGTTGGTGGTGTCCCAGAAGAACTGGAACGTACGGCGCTCGATGTCATCGAACAGCGGTGGAAGTTCCGGCTTCGTGGGCTCCGCAGGCGCGGGCTCGGCGACCTGCCGCGCCGCCTCGGCCTGGCGCTGCTGTTCCTGCCGCTGTTCGATGGACGTCTGGGGCGGCTCGGAGGGTTTGCAGGCGGCCAGGCCCAACAGCAGCCCCAGCACGACGCATGGACGGATCGTTGCGCGGAATCGGAACAGCCTCATTTAGTCGAACCACCTCGTTGTGCCAGATCGTGCGAAAGCGTCACGCGTGCCACCGGGGATTGCCGACGCCGGCCGGCAACGCCCTCAGGTCACCAAGCCAAGCCGAACGTCAGCTTGAACTCGCGAGTCGGCAACACGATGCCGTCGCCATTGCGCTGCACGAAGTTGGGATTGGCATCCCCCGGCCCGCCACGCCAGCCGTCGAAGTCGGTGTAGTTGCGCCAGTTGAAGACGTTGAAGACGTCGCCGCGCACACGCAGCTTCAGGTCCGAGCCGGTGTCCCACTCCTTCTGCAATGCGAGGTCGAATTGCTTGAAGCCGATCGAGTCGCCATCGGGCTGGTAGGGATCAAAGAAGCAGTTGTTGAAGTCCGGCGCGTCGAAGCAGTTCACCGTGGACCGGTAGGTATGACTGGCCAGCGTCAGCTTGGATGACAGCGTCATGCCCCAGAAGTCGACGATGCCGGTGCCGACGAAGCGGTGCTGCGAGAGGCCATTGGCCTCCACGAACGGCGCGTCGTCGGTGTCGCGGTAGTCGAACGTGAAGATGTCCGAGTTCGGCAGGTTCTCCTTGGCCTTGCTGTAGGTGTAGGCCATGGTCACGCCCCATCCCGACTCCTCGGTGTAGGGCTTGTCCATCGACACAAGCACCTGGTTCGTGCGCGTCTCCACGCCGTTGTCGGCCAGGAAGAACTGCTGCGGCGCGCGCTCCGGCGTCAGCGGGTTGTTGATGATCGTGCCGAAACCATCGCCAAACGACCGACCCGGCGGGAAGAAACTGCCGTCGGCCTGGCGGTTGCCGATGTGGAAGTAGATGCCGTCATGGCTGAGGATGTGCGCCAGCGTGACCGACGAGACCCACTCGTGGCCGGCCAGGTCCCAGGCATTGCGGATGCCCAGCGAGAACTGGTCGGAATACGGTGTCTTGAGCTCGTTGTTGAGCAGGAACACCTCGGTGCCGTAGGGCTGGCCGGCGACCAGCGCATCGAGGTTGGACTGGTCCAGGTAGATCGGATCCCACTCCAGGCAGCGCGGGTTGGCCGCGGTGTCGCACGGGTGGCCAGGCGTGTTGAACTGGAACGTGTCGCGCTTGAACGCGAGCCGGTAGCGCTCGAACGAAAGGAAGTCGAACAGGTTGCGGTCGTAGGCACGGCCCGCGCCGCCAAAGATCACGTGGCGCTGGTCGGCGAATAGGTCGTAGGAGAAGCCCAGCCGCGGCTGCCATGCATCCTTGAACGACTCGCGGTTATCGCCGGTGCTGATGTAGTCGTTGATGTCGTAGTCGGTGTCCTGGATGTTCGGATAGGCCTGCAGGAAGCCGACCAGCGACTCGGGCGTCACGAAATCGTCGTACGACGGCACTTCCTCGTAGTCCCAGCGCAGACCCAGGTTGAGCGTCAGCTTCTCGTTGACCTCCCAGTCGTCCTGCACATAGAACCCGTACTGCTTGTTCTTGGACACCACGCTGGGCGGCGCCAGGCCGGTGGCACCGGCGAACTCGACCTCGTAGGGCACCGTGAGGCTCCGGTTACCGTCAAACCGGTACTGCGCGTTGAAGGGCTGCTGCTCGAACGCGGTCAGCTCGACCGCCTTGAACTTGAAGCCGGCCTTGACGGTATGACCCTCGAAGCCGAAGAAGGTGAAGTCGTTCTGCCACGACATGCCCTCCTGGCCCTTGTTCTGGAAGTCGGGGCTGCCGCCGAGGTTGAGTACGTTCTCCATCGTCGGGTTGTCGTTGTCCTCCTGCCCGATGGCCGGCAACCGCAGGTTGTAGCCGGGCTCGAAGTTCTGCGGACGCGGGCTGAAGAACGAATCCTCGTAGGTGAGGTGCATGTCGTTGAGCCAGCGGTCGGCGCTGTACTGCCAGCGCAGGTCGACGCGGGTGTCCTCGACGGTCTTGAGCGTGCCGTAGGACGCGGTGTTCTGTCCGCCGACGTTGGTCAGCTCGTCCTCCTCGCGGCCCTTGTAGCTGAGTTCCAGCAGGTTGCGGTCGTCGGGCGTGAAGGTGAGCTTTCCGAAGAAGAGGTCCGACTTGAACGGCGCGCTGTCGGTGGCCCGCGCCAGCGGCTGGAACTCGGCAGGCAGCTCGTCGATGGTGACGTTGCGGCCTGGCGTGATCTCGCGCGGCGAGTTGAACTCCTTGGCCTCGTAGGTAGCGAAGAAGAACAGCCGGTCACGCATGATCGGGCCGCCCAGCGCCACGCCGTACTGCTCCTCCTTCGACTGCGCCTTGCTGCCCGACTTTTCCTCGATGACCGTGGGTTCGCGCCACTGGTCGGAGGTGTAGTCCCAGAAGAAGTTGCCCTCGAACTCATTGGTGCCCGAACGGGTGACGGCACTGACCGCGGCGCTGCTGATCTGGTCGTACTCGGCCTTGTAGTTGGACGTGATGACCTTGTACTCGCCGATGCCCAGCTGCGGGAACGGGTTGCCCCGGCTGGTGTCCTGCCCGGTGATGCCACCGCGCGTGACGTAGTTCTTCTGCCCGACGCCATCCAGGAACACGTTGACGCTGTTGGACTGTTGCGCACCGGAGCGGATGTTGGTGGAGCCGTCCGAGCGCTCCTCGAAAACGATGCCCGGCACCGTGTCGGCGAACGCCAGGAAGTTGCGCGAGCCCTGCGGCAAGGCTTCGATCTGCTTCTGCGAGACGTAGGAGGCGACCTCGGACGTCCGCGCTTCGACCAGCACCGGCGCGGTCACCGTTACCGTGCCAACGTCGGTGGCGTCATCCACCGGCCCGGTTTCGGCCACCCCGCCCGCTGCCAGGTCGAGCGTGGCGGTCTGTCCCACCTGCACCGTGACCGTTTGCGACGTCGTGGCCCCGTTCGCGGTGACATCCACCCGGTACGTCCCGGGCGGCAGGCCGACCAGCGAGTACGCACCACTGGCCGAGGCCTGCACGCTGCGGCTCAGCCCGGTGGCGACGTTGGTTGCGGTCACGCGGGCATCGCTGGCCGGCGCGGCGTCCACGGTGACCTGGCCGCGGATGGTGGCCGCGGTGCTCTGCGCCATCGCGGCCGGTGCCATGACGGCAAGGCAACCCGCCAGCGCGCAGGCGAGCAGCGTGGGGACGGGACGTCGTGCAAGGAGCGGAAACTGCGTCGGGGTCGTGGCGATGCGCTTCATGGCGGAGCCCTTCGTGTTGATCCAACGGGACGGACGACGGCGGTGAAATCGGTTACAGGCGCGGCTAAAAAAAGGCGGCGATCAGGAGCTGTCGGTGCGCGGACGCGCGGCACTCGACTCGCGCACCACAAGCTTCACGTCCATGAGCTGGGCGCCTGCTTGGGTTGACGCGTCGCCGTCTCCCTCGGCCATCTGCGACAGCAGCTTGAGCACCGCGCGCTCGCCGATCTCGGCGATGTTCACGCGGATGGTGGTCAGCGACGGGTGCACGTAACGCGCCAACGGGATGTCGTCGAATCCGGCCAGCGCGATGTCGCCCGGCACCGACACGCCGCCGTGCGAGAACGCGAAGAGGCAGCCCAGCGCCATCATGTCGTTGGCGGCGAACACCGCGTCCGGACGCTCGCGCGATGCCAGCAACTGCTGGCCGGCGCGGTGGCCGCCGGCTTCGCTGAAGTCGCCCGGCAGCACCCAGGGCTCCGCATCCGGCACATGGCGCGCCAAGGCGTCGCGGTAGCCGCGCAGGCGCTCGTGCGCATCGAAGTTGTCGTCGGGCCCGGCAATGAACGCGATCCGCCGGTGCCCGCACGCGGCCAGGTGCTCGACCATCGCCATCGCGCCACCGTGGTTGTCCACGCACAGCGCGGCCACGCCGTCGCCTGCGGCCCGGGTGTTGATGGCCACGGCGGGCGTGCCGGCCAGTTCCTCGCGGCAGGCCGGGGTCGCGGTCAGCGACGGCGACATCAGAAGCACGCCGTCGACCCGCCCGCGCATCGCGCGCATCGCAGCGCCCTGCTCTTCGGGATGGCCGTGGTAGCTGGACACCAGCAGGTGCAGCTTGCGTTCGCGGGCGGCCTGGTCGATGCCGCGCACCAGCTCGGAGAAGAATTCGCCGTAGAGGTCGGGCAGCACCACACCCAGGGTGTGGGTGCGGCGGCTGCTCAGGCTGCGCGCGGCGGCGTGCGGCGTGTAGCGCAAAGCTTCGGCGGCGGCCTGGACGCGCTCACGCACGCCGGCGGCGACATTGCCGTGGCCATTGAGGGCCCGCGAGACGGTCGCCACGGAGACCTGTGCCGCCTTGGCGACATCCTTGATGGTTACGTTGCCCACGTAGTCGACCGCCCCTCCGCGGTTCGCGTGCCGGGCCGAATGTAATCGTTTTCAAACAACCCTGTAAAGCCGCTGCAATGTGCGGCTGCCGAGGCCTTCGAAGGCCCATTGTTGCTGCGTTTCACGCCACCGCGCGATTGCTGCGATGCGCCATTGCGGGCACTTCAACCCGCATCCGCGGATTCCCCCGGCGTGCGTGCATCGATCGACAGTGCGTGGATGTCCGTCTCCATCAGGCGGCCCACCGCGGCATACACCGCGCGATGCCGCGCCAGCGACGCGAGTCCTTCGAACACCGTGCTCACCACCGTGACCCGGAAGTGGCCCCGGCCGTCGCGGGCGCCGGCGTGGCCGGCGTGCAGGTGGCTCTCGTCCTGTACGTCCAGCGACTGCGGCTGCAGTGCGGACTCGATGGCGTCGCGGATGGCAGCGACGCGCTGCTCGCGTGGAAGCGGGCCGGCCGGCACGTCGCTCATGGCAGCACCGGCTTGAACGGGCGCACCTCGACGCGTTCGTACACGCCCGCATCGACGTAGGGGTCGGCATCGGCCCAGGCCCGCGCGTCCTGCAGCGAGTCGAACTGCGCGACCACCAGGCTGCCGCTGAAGCCGGCCGGGCCCGGGTCCTCGGCGTCGATCGCCGGGCATGGGCCGGCGAGCAGCAAGCGGCCGGCATCGCGCAGCTCGACAAGGCGCGCCAGGTGCGCGGTCCGCGCGGTGGCGCGTCCGGCCAGGCCGTTGCTGCCGTCGAAACCCTCGATCGCGTACCACATGCTGTCGACTCCCCGGATGCGTCCTGCCCGGTTCGGGCGAAGCCGGGGATTCTACGCGCCGCAATGCGATGAACGCCGCGCCAGGCATGGCGGCGGCGGGCTGGACAGCGCTGGGGCGAGCCCGTACCCTAGCGCGCAATTGCACGACGCCGGATGCAGCCAGGCCCGTCGCAGGCAGGTCCCCCACACCGCCTACCGGTCCACCGCCACCTGACACGTGGTCGGCCCCTGCAGATCCACCGGCCCGCGCCCGCAACCTCCCGGTTCCCGCCCGACGCGCCAGACGCGCCGCGCATTCCAGGCCGTTCCGGACGCCACGCACCGACCTTTGCTGTCCGTTGCACCGAGCCGGCCGACCACGGTCGCCGGCATCCGTGGGCCCGTCCGACCGATGGGCCCGCAGGCATCCGCCTACGCAGTGACTACGGCCCGGAGGGGGCCGGCCACGCATGATCGACTCGCATGATCGACCCTAGTGCGCCCAACCCTGGCGCGCCCGCCGCGACCGGCCCTGACGAGGCTGGGGACAATCCGTCCGCCGGCGACCACCATCCGGTGCAGACCCGGCCGCAGCAGCAGGAAATGCCGCTGGCGATGGTGCACGGGCAGCCGCTGTTGCAGATCCCGCAGGACCTGTACATCCCGCCGGACGCGCTCGAAGTCATCCTCGACGCGTTCGAAGGCCCGCTGGACCTGCTGCTGTACCTGATCCGCCGGCAGAACCTGGACATCCTGGACATCCCCGTCGCCGACATCACCCGGCAGTACGTCAACTACATCCAGGCCATGCACGAGATGCGCTTCGAGCTGGCCGCCGAATACCTGGTCATGGCCGCGATGCTGGCCGAGATCAAATCTCGGATGCTGCTGCCGCGGCAGCCGACCGAAGAGGGCGAGGAAGACGACCCGCGCGCGGAACTGGTGCGACGGCTGCAGGAATACGAGCGCTTCAAGAAGGCGGCCGAGGACCTCGACACCCTGCCCCGCCAGGACCGCGACACGGCACCGGCGGCGGCGTTCGTACCGGACCGCGCGGAGGTCCGCCTGCCCCCGCCGGTGGAACTGCGCGAAATGCTGCTGGCGCTGCACGAGGTGTTCAAGCGCGCCGAGCTTTACACGCAGCACGCCATCAAGCGCGACGCCCTCAGCGTGCGCCAGCGCATGGGTGAGTTGCTGGAGCGCCTGCACGACGGCGCATTCCACCGCTTCGAATCGCTGTTCACCGCCGAGGAAGGCAAGTTGGGGGTGGTGGTGACGTTCCTGGGCCTGCTGACGCTGGCCAAGGAGCAGCTGGTGGAGATCGTGCAGGACGCGCCGCTGGCACCGATCTACGTGAAGTCACTCGCCGTTGGCGAGGACACAGCGCAGATCGAGCTGAGCAGCGAGTTCGACGAGGCGGCGAACGACGACGGGGTCTGAAGTCGAGGTACTGGCACGGCATCACTGCGACCGCAGGAGTACTCGTTTCTCCCGCGCCGTCATTCCCGCGAAGGCGGGAACCCAGTGACTTCCGCTTTCAGGCTGCAGAAGCCGCAGCCCCGCATCGACATCACGCGCGCAAGGCACTCGACTCTCGCCTTCGCGGGAACAGCAAGCAAAGACAACGCAACAGCATCCAGGAACAATGGACCAATCCCTCATCACCCGAATTGTCGAAGCCTCGTTGCTGGCTGCCAGCCAGCCGCTGACGCTGGCGCAACTGCACGGCCTGTTTCCCGAGGACGCGCCGGCCCCCTCCGGCTCGGTCGAACAGGCGCTGGAATCCCTGCAGGAGGCCTGCGCCGAACGCGGCGTCGAACTGGTCGAACTGGCGTCGGGCTTCCGCTACCAGGTCAAGCCGGACGTGCACCCCTGGGTGGCGCGCCTGTGGACCGAGCGCCAGACCCGCTACACCCGCGCCACGCTCGAGACGCTGGCGTTGATCGCCTACCGCCAGCCGATCACGCGCGGCGAGATCGAACAGGTCCGCGGCGTGGCGGTCAGCAGCAACATCATCAAGGCGCTGGAAGAACGCGAGTGGATCCGCGTCGTCGGGCACCGCGATGTGCCGGGCAAGCCGGCGCTGTTCGGCACGACCAAGGCCTTCCTGGACTATTTCGGCCTCAAGCGCCTGGACGAGCTGCCGCCGCTGTCGGAGCTCAAGGAAATCGGCGAGCTGGAGCCGCAGTTCCAGTTCGACGGCGAGCCCGCGCCCAAGGTGATCGATGCCGGTGGCGTGGCGACATCCGCCGCCGGGGCTGATGGCGCCAGTGACGACGGTGCCGATGCGGATGAGGCCTCCCGCGAGGCTGCGTCCGGCGATGACGCCGAGGCGCCCGCCGATGCCGCACCGGAATCGGCTGCATCGGATGCGCCCGCAGCGGATGCGCAGGACGAGGATGCCGCCACGGCTCAGGCCGACACCGCGGCCAACGACAACACCGAATCGACCGACGTCGCCCCGGGCGATGACGGCACCCACCACGACGCACGCGACGAAAGCCGCGCCGTCGGCACCACCGAAACCGAAATGGACGAGGCCGCCCTGGCCTCGCCGGAGCACCAGAGAAATGACTGAAGAAAACCGCCGCACGCTGTCGCTCAAGCGCGGCTCCGATACCGCCTCCGACGCCGCACCGCGGCTCGAGGAACGCCTCCACAAGGTCTTGGCGCAGGCCGGGCTGGGTTCGCGCCGCGCGCTCGAGCAGCGCATCGCCGACGGCCTGGTCAAGGTCAACGGCGAGGTCGCGCAGACCGGCCAGAGCGTCAAGGGCGGCGACCGCATCGAGCTGGACGGGCGCCAGTTCGTCGCCAGCGCGCTCAGCGAGCCCTCGCGCGTGCTGATGTACAACAAGCCCGAAGGCGAAGTGACCACGCGCGACGACCCCGAGGGCCGCCCGACGATCTTCGAGGCGCTGCCCGCGCTGAAGGGCGCGCGCTGGATCGCGATCGGCCGCCTCGACATCAACACCACGGGCCTGCTGCTGCTCACCACCGACGGCGAGCTGGCCAACGCGCTGATGCACCCGTCCTTCGAGGTCGAGCGCGAGTACGTCTGCCGCGTGCGCGCGCCCGAAGGCCAGGACCGCGTGCCGGACAACATCCCCGACCGGCTGCAGCGCGGCGTCGCGCTGGAAGACGGCCCGGCGAAGTTCGACGAGATCGAGCGGATCGGCGGTACCGACTCGCACGACTGGTTCCGCGTCGTCGTCAAGGAAGGCCGCAACCGCGAAGTGCGCCGCCTGTGGGAGTCGCAGGGCTGCCAGGTCAGCCGGCTGAAGCGCATCCGTTACGGCAAGGTCTCGCTGCCGCGCGAACTGCTGCGCGGCCAGTCGCAGGAGCTGGCGCTCGACAAGGTCGAGGCGCTCCGCAAGGAACTGGGCCTTGAGGACGGCACCCCGTCCGCGCTGACGCTCCAGCCGGTCATCGGCCAGCGCAAGGCAGCCAAGTCCACCATCAACCTGAGCGGCGAGCAGCGCCCGCAGGGTTACGTGGGCGGCCACAACACCGCCGACGAAGGCCGCGAACTGCGTCGCTTCGACAACGTCCGCGAGGACCGTGGCCGTGGTCGTGGCGCCCCGCGCAAGCACGGCGGCCTGACGGTCAGCGGTGAAGCGGCGGCCAAGCAGTCGCAGAAGCCGTTCAAGCAGCGCAAGGACAAGAACCCGCGCGCCCTGCCCGACGGCAACCCGGCCGCTTTCCGCACCTGGTACGTGCCCGAGGGTGTCGACACCGGCCCGTCCGGCCATCGCAATGCCGACGGTCGCGGCCCGAAGAAGCCCTACGGCAAGAAGCCGCGCGCCGGTGGCGGCGGTGCAGGCCCCAACCCCTACGGCGGATTCAGCGGCGAGCGCCGTGGCCCGGGTGGCGGTGGCGCCGGCAAGCCGCAGCGCTCGGCCAAGCCCTACGGGCATCCCGGCAACGCGCCGAGCTTCCCGTCCGACCACGCCAATCCGGGTGGCTTCAACCCCTACGGGGATCGTCCGCGCACGGCCAAGCCCGGTGGGCGTCCTGGCGGCAAGCCGGGTGGAAAGCCGGGTGGAAAGCCGGGCGGCAAGCCCGGCGGTCCCCGCCCCGGCGGTCCGCGTCCGGGCGGTCCGCGTGGTGGCGGTCGACCCGGTAGCGGTGGCCGCGGCGGTCCGCGCGGCTGATCGTCAGATCACATTGAAACAAGGGCGCTTCGGCGCCCTTGTTCTTATGTGGAGCAACGTACGTCAGCGGATCTCCCGCCGGGATACTTACGTGGCCAGATGCAACCACTGCCGCCACAACCCGACCAGGTGCAGCCCTCCGATGGCTACGCAGATCGTGGACGTCACCAGCCAGAACGCCAGGCTGTTGCCCGGGAAATAGGGCATCAATGCGACGAAGCCGAGGCCGCGAACCAGGTAGACGGCGGTGATGCCGCACAGCACCGTGCGCAACAGTGGCAGCCGCCGGATGACGCCCGCACCGGACAGCGCGTACAGGCAGAAGATAGACAGTACTGCGGCGATCGCCAGCGCCATCGCGGTCGGATGCCAGTGCCCGGCCTCGGCCATGCGGGCGATGCCCTCGCCTGCGCCGAGCAACCGGTACAACGGCGCACCGGCGGCAATACACGCCAAGTGCAGCAGCGCGGCTACCGCGCTGCATGCGGCGCCCGCGACCAGGAATCGATCCCGCCGGACCCCGGCCACGCGCTCTACCGCAGGCAAAACATTCGAAGCGACTGCAACGTCGGAGCTCGTTTCGCCACCCATCAGCGAAGCTCGAACCGGTCGCCATCCAGCATTGCCGGGAAGCGCTCGCGGTGCGCGGCCAGCTCGGACGCCAGCAGCGTCGTCGTCACCACGACCTCGCCATCCGTGCATTCGCTGGTGGGATGACCGAGGAAATCGATCACGGCGCTGTCGCCCGAATAGTGGATGCCGTTGCCGTCGGTGCCGACCCGGTTGAGGCCGGCGACGAAGCACAGGTTCTCGATGGCCCGGGCGCGCAGCAGCGTCTTCCATGCGTACGCGCGCGCCGACGGCCAGTTGGCGACGAACAGCAGCAGGTCGTAGTCCAGACCGCCCGGGCGCTCGACATCGAATCGGTTGCGCGAAAACACCGGGAAGCGCAGGTCGTAGCAGACCATCGGGCAGATCCGCCAACCCTTCCATTCCACCGTCAGGCGGTCCCGGCCCGGCGCGTAGCGTTCGTGTTCACGGGCGTAGCGGAACAGGTGGCGCTTGTCGTAGTGCGGCAGCGCGCCGTCGGGGGTGACGAACACCAGGCGGTTGAACACGCGGCCATCGCCGCCGTCGCGGACCTGCACGCTGGCAGTGATCGCCGCACCCAGCCTCGCGGCCTGCTCACGCAGCCAGGCGATGGTCGGGCCGTCCATGGTTTCAGCCTGGTCGATGGCGTCGTTGGAGAACCCGCTGGTGAAGGTTTCCGGCAGCAGGATCAGGTCGGTGGTGTCGTGCAGCGGCGCGATCAGGTCACCGTAGTACTCGCGGTTGCCGGCCGGGTCGTGCCAGAGCGTCTCGCCCTGGACCAGTGAAATGCGCAGGTTGTGGGTGGGCGTATCCATCCCGCGATTGTGCGCCCTGCCCCGCGGCCCGTGTAGGGGCCGCAGCGCGCTGCCCGGACTCCGCCTAGGAACTGCACGACAGCATCGAGCACCCCGCCTTCTGGCGCGCCCAGTCCGGACGGCGTGCCGCATAGGCCTCGCGACCGGGCTGGTCGTCATAGGGGCGACGCATGACGTCCAGCAGTTCATGCACGCCCGCGAGGTCGCCTTCATGCGCGCGGTCGATCGCCTGCTGCGCCAGGTAATTGCGCAGCACATAGCGCGGGTTGGCCAGGCGCATGCGCTCGCGCCGTTCGTCCACGCCCAGCGGGTCGTCGGCCCAGCGCGCCGCGAGCTGCGCCAGCCATGCTGCGCAGGCGCCGGCATCCGCGTCGCGCTTTTCGGGGTCGTAGAACGCCGGCGCCATCGGTGCGAGGTCGGGCGACACCGGGTCGACGTCCATCAAGCCGCGGAAGAACAGCGTCATGTCGACTTCGGCCCGCGCCAGCAGGCTGCGCAGCGTCTCCATCAGTGCGACGTCGCCGTCGCGGCATTCCGCCAGGCCCAGCTTGCGGGCGATCGCGTCGCGCTCGGCGAACGTATACGCCTCCACGAACCGCTGGAGCCCCTCCTGCAGCGGCTCCACGCCGCCGAACAGCGGCGAGAGCGCGCCGGCCAGCCGGCCCAGGTTCCAGTACGCCACCTGCGGCTGCTGGCCGAATCGGTAGCGGCGACGCTGGGCATCGGTGGTGTTGGGCGTCCAGTCGGGGTCGTAGTTGTCAATCCAGCCGTACGGGCCGTAGTCGATGGTCAGGCCCAGGATCGACAGGTTGTCGGTGTTCATTACCCCGTGCACGAAGCCCACGCGCATCCACTCCGCCATCAGCCGCGCGGTGCGCTCGCAGACCTCGCCGAACCACGAGGCGTCGCGCGCCTCGCCCGCCGGCATGTCGCGCAGATGCGGGAAGTCGCGGTCGATGGTGAAGTCGACCAGCGATCGCAGCAGCGCGGTGTCGCCACGCGACGCGGGCAGTTCGAAGGTGCCGAAGCGGATGAACGACGGCGCCACCCGGCAGACGACGGCACCCGGCTCCATCTGCGGATGGCCGTCGTAGAACATGTCGCGTTCCACCGTTTCGCCCGTGCCGACCAGGCTCAGCGCACGCGTGGTGGGGACACCGAGGTGGTGCATGGCCTCGCTGCACAGGAATTCCCGTATCGACGAACGCAGCACGGCCCGCCCGTCGGCGCCGCGCGAGTACGGCGTCTGCCCCGCTCCCTTGAGCTGCAGCTCCCAGCGCTCGCCTTCGGCGTTGACCGCTTCGCCCAGGCTGATGGCGCGGCCATCGCCCAGTTGCCCGGCCCAGTGGCCGAACTGGTGGCCTCCGTAGTTGCTGGCGAACGGCTCCATGCCGGGTAGCAATCGGTTGCCGGCGAACACCTCGGCGAAGGCGTCCGACGCCACCTCGTCGGCGCTGAAGCCCAGCCGATCCGCCATCTCCTTCGAATGGGCGAGCAACCGCGGCGCACGGACGGGCGTGGGCGACACCTTGGACCACGCCGCGCCTTCAACCTGCCGGATGAAATTGCGCGGCTCCGGGTCGCCCGGGAGCTCACGGATGAACCGGTTGTCGAATGTCAGCTGCATCGCTGGCCGCCTCAGCCTTTCACCAGCACCGGGCCGCCGCGCTCGATCGCACGCTGGTATGCCGGCCGCGCATGGATGCGCTCCAGGAACCCACGCAGGTTCGGGCAGTCCGCCTTGCCGCGCGACAGCCCCGCTTCCACCGGGAAGCTCATCTGGATGTCGGCGGCGGTCATGCGGTCGCCCGCAAACCACGGCCGTTCCGCCAGTGCCGCCTCCATGTGCGCCAGGTGGGCAGCGATCTGCGGGCCGACGAAGCCCTTCATGGCGCCGTCGGCAATGCGCCGCGCAATAGGCCGGGCGAAGAACGGCATGGGCGCCTTGCGGATGCGGGCGAACACCAGCGCCATCACCATCGGTGGCATCGCCGAGCCTTCCGCGTAATGCAGCCAGTAGCGGTAGCGCAGGCGCTCTTCCTCATCGTCGCGAGCGGGCGACAGCGTGCCGCCGGCATCATGCCCCTCAAGCAGGTATTCAATGATCGCGCCGGATTCGGCCACGACGCGACCGTCGTCCTCCAGGACCGGCGACTTGCCCAGCGGATGCACGGCACGCAGCGCTGCGGGTGCCAGCAGGGTTCGTTCATCGCGCGCGTACCTGACCAGTTCATACGGCTGGCCGAGTTCTTCCAGCAGCCACAGCACGCGCTGGGACCGGGACTGCTCCAGGTGGTGGACCTTGATCATCATGAACACGCCGGTCGAATGGACCGACATCGTAAACGGCCGTGCCCGCTGCCTGCCGCGTGTCGGCCAGCATCGCGGGCCCGCAT
Source organism: Novilysobacter selenitireducens (assembly GCF_020026895.1). Classification (GTDB taxonomy): domain Bacteria; phylum Pseudomonadota; class Gammaproteobacteria; order Xanthomonadales; family Xanthomonadaceae; genus Lysobacter_C; species Lysobacter_C selenitireducens. Next base: position 317,757 of record NZ_JAINZW010000002.1, on the reverse strand, counting down.
GGCCTAGACTGGCACCCCGTTCACCCAGGAATGCTTGATGGCAAAGCCCAATTACTCGTTCGAAAAGCGCCAGCGCGAAATCGCCAAGAAGAAGAAGAAGGAAGAGAAACTCGCGCGCAAGCGTGACTCGCGCCCGGACTCTCCGTCCGACGCGCCCGACAACGCGCCGCCCGCGACCGGCCAGCGCTCCGACTGAGCGCGCTTGGCAGCGTCCCGCCGATGAGCGACGCGCCCGCGGGGCCGCGCATGTGGGTCGACGCCGATGCGTGCCCGGCCGTTATCCGCGACATCCTGTTCCGGGCCGCCGAACGCGCCCGCATCCCGCTGACGCTGGTCGCCAACCAGTGGCTGCGCACGCCGCCCTCGCCCTGGATCCGCGCCATGCAGGTGCCCGGCGGCTTCGATGTCGCCGACACCGCGATCGTCGACCAGGTATCGCCCGGCGACCTGGTCGTCACCCAGGACATCCCCTTGGCCGCCCGCGTGCTGGAAAAGGGCGGCATCGCCCTGAACCCGCGCGGCGAACGCTACACCCCCGACACCATGGCCGAGCGGCTCTCCATGCGCGACTTCATGGAGGAGCTCCGCGGCGCGGGCGTGCAGACCGGCGGCCCGCCACCGCTGCATGCGCGCGACCGGCAGGCATTCGCGGCGCAATTGGACCGCTGGGTGGCTTCGCTCCGACATTGAGGTAACGCGCCTCCGCCAACGATCGCGGCGCTTCGTAGGATCGTCGCTTTCGCGAAGGCGGGACTGATGGCTGCCGGGTTTGCGGCGAGAGCCGCTACCAAAAGAGCCCCGCATCACATCCGCAACAGTCCACCCGCTACACTACGCGGTCCCCCCGACCGGCCCTGCCGGCGCTGCCGAGACCTGCGATGAGCGCCGAGACGCCCGCTTCCACCGAGTCCACCGCCGACACCGCGTCGGTCAAGTTCACCGACCTCGCACTGCCCGAGCCCCTGATGCGCGCCCTGGCCGAGGTCGGCTACGAGTCGCCCTCGCCCATCCAGGCGGCCACCATCCCGCCGCTGCTGGCCGGCCGCGACGTGCTGGGCCAGGCGCAGACCGGCACCGGCAAGACCGCCGCCTTCGCGCTGCCGGCACTGGCCCGCATCGATCCGGCGCAGGCCGCGCCGCAGGTGCTGGTGCTTGCGCCCACCCGCGAACTGGCGATCCAGGTGGCCGAAGCGTTCCAGAAGTACGCGCACTTCCTGCCGCGCTTCCACGTACTGCCGATCTACGGCGGCCAGAGCTACTACCCGCAGCTGCAGGCGCTCAAGCGCGGCGTGCAGGTGATCGTGGGCACCCCCGGCCGCGTGATCGACCACCTCGAGCGCGGCTCGCTGGATCTGTCGCAGTTGCGCTGCCTGGTGTTGGACGAAGCCGACGAGATGCTGCGCATGGGCTTCATCGACGATGTCGAGGCCGTGCTCAAGAAGACGCCGGAGACCCGCCAGGTCGCGCTGTTCTCGGCGACGATGCCGGCGCCGATCAAGCGCATCGCCCAGACCTACCTGAAGGATCCGGTCGAGGTCGCGATCAAGAACAAGACCAGCACCGCGGCCAACATCCGCCAGCGCTACTGGTCGGTCAGCGGCATGCACAAACTCGATGCCATCACGCGCATCCTGGAGGCCGAGCCGTTCGACGCGATGATCGTGTTCGCGCGGACCAAGCTGGGCACCGAGGAACTGGCCGACAAGCTGGCGGCGCGCGGCATCGCGGCGGCGGCGATCAACGGCGACGTGCAGCAGGCGCAGCGCGAGAAGACCATCCAGAACCTCAAGGACGGCAAGATCGACGTGCTCGTGGCCACCGACGTGGCCGCACGCGGCCTGGACGTTGAGCGCATCAGCCACGTACTGAATTACGACATCCCCTACGACACGGAAAGCTACGTGCACCGGATCGGCCGCACCGGCCGCGCGGGCCGCAAGGGCGAGGCGATCCTGTTCGTGACTCCGCGCGAGCGCGGCATGCTGCGCGCGATCGAGCGCGCCACGCGCCAGCCGATCGAGCCGATGGAGCTGCCCACCATCGAAACGGTCAACGAGCAGCGCGTCTCGAAGTTCCTCGGCCGCATCGGCGAGGCGCTGGAAGCCAGCGACCTGGCGATGTTCCGCGAGCTGGTCGAGCGCTACGAGCGCGAGAAGAACGTCCCCGCGATCGAAGTCGCCGCCGCCCTGGCCAAGCTGGTGCAGGGCGACCAGCCGCTGCTGTTGCCGCAGCCTGCCCGCGCCGAGCGCAAGCCGTTCGAGCGCGCCGAGCGGCACGACCGCAACGCGCCTCCGGCACCGCGCCATGAACGCCACGAGCGCAGCGACCGGCATCCCCCACGCCTTGACGACCGCAGCACCACGCCGCCGGCCGCCCTCGGCAACAAGGGCGAGATGCTGTTCGGCGACGATGCGCCGGCGCCGCGCCGCCAACCGGCTGCGGGCCACGCGCCCGACGTCGGCATGGAAACCTTCCGCATCGAGGTCGGCCACGCGCACGGCGTGCAGCCGGGCAACATCGTCGGCGCCATCGCCAACGAGGCCGAGCTGGAGAGCCGCTACATCGGCCGCATCGACATCCGCGACGAGTACAGCCTGGTCGACCTGCCCGAGGGCATGCCGCGCGAAGTGATGGAGCACCTCAAGCGGGTCTACGTGGCCGGGCAGTCGCTGCGCCTGCGTCCCGCCGGTGCCGAGGACCTGGCGGGTGGCCGTTCGGGACGACCGGCCCCGGGTCGTCGTCCGGGCGGTCCGCGGCCGGGAGGCAAGCCGTCGCACGGCGGCCCGCGCAAGCCGTTCAAGCCGCGTCCGCCGCGCTAAGGCTCCATCGGTGAGCGCCCTGCTGAGCCCGGACGGCGTCATGGCGACAGCCACGCCCTACCTGCGGCTGGTGGGCGCATTGTTGCTGGCCCTGCCCATTGGTTGGCATCGCGAGGCGCACGGCGACACGATGGGGCTGCGGACGTTTCCAGTCGTGGCCGTCGGCGCCTGCGCGTTCGTGCTCATCGGCAACGCGTTCATCGGGAGCGGGTCGCCGGACGCCATGGCGCGGATACTCCAGGGATTGATGACCGGCATCGGGTTCGTCGGTGGCGGGGCCATCCTCAAGCACGACAGCCATGTTTCGGGGACCGCGGCCGCAGCAAGCATCTGGGTCGTCGGCGCCATCGGTGCGGCCGTCGGTTTCGGGCTGTGGGGGCTTGCGGTCGCGCTGGCGCTGATCAATGTACTCAGCGTGGCCATCCTGGGCCGTCTCAAGAACGGCCGTCATGTGCGGAAAGCAGGTCAGGACAGCGACGGCTGACGCCTGGCACCTGACTTTTCGACTGCGCAGCCCTTGGCATCCAACGCCGACTGGGCGACATCCTTCGTAGGAGCGACGTGAGTCGCGAGTCGCGATTCGCGGCCTCGATGACTCTTGGTCGCGACTGACGTCGCTCCTACAGGGCTGGGGATGGCTCGCCGTCCGGCGTGATCGTCGCCAGCGACCGCTGGCTTTCGAACATCCGCGCGTTGCCGGTCAGGGGATCCACAAACGACAGCGACCTCGCCAGCAGTTGCAGCGGCGCGCTGAAATCGCCCGCCTCGCGCGGGACGATGTCTGGATACGTACGGTCGCCCGCGATCGGCGCGCCGAGGGCGGCCATGTGCACCCGCAGCTGGTGCTTGCGTCCGGTCACCGGCTCCAGCCGGTAGCGCCAGTGGGCGGCCCCGCGCTCGATGACATCGATACGCGTCTCGCTGTTGGCGACGCCGGCCACTTCGCGCATGCGGAAGAAGGGTTCACCGCGTCCCATCCGTGACCGATGGACATGCGGCATCGCCAGGCCCCCGATCGGCGGCGCGACCGCTTCATAGACCTTGACGATCCGCCGCCGGGGGAACAGCGACTGGTAGCGCTCGCGCGTATCGACACACGCCGAGAACATCACCAGCCCGGCCGTGTCGCGGTCGATGCGGTGAAGCGGCACCAGGTCCGGGTTGCCGAGCCGCCGGACCAGGCGCGCCAGCAATGTTTCCCTGACATGGCCCCCGGCCGGGGTGACGGGCAGGAAGTGCGGCTTGTCGGCGACCACCAGGTGCGCATCGGCATGCAGGATGCGTTCTTCGAACGGCACGGTGGGCTCGTCGTCCACCTCGCGGAAGTAGCGCACTTCCTGCCCCACGCGGTAGGCCATGGCCGCATCCAGCGGTGCCCCGTGGACATCCTGGACACGGCCGCGTGCGAACCGGTCCAGCCACACCGGCCGTGGCACATTCGGAAAGCGTGCGCACAGCCCGTCCAGAAGCGTGTCGAACGCACCGGCGGGAAGCTGCAGGCGACTGGCCGGGACGTCGTCCGCATGCACGCGGCAGGCGTCGTCGGATGAAGGCGGAAGCGGCGTCGGGCGCATGCGCCTAGAATGGCGCCCCCACCGCGTCGGCACCAGCATCGGCCATGGCACAGAATTCCACCGTAGTGAAGGCCGAACTGCAGGTCAGCGACATGGACCGGCACTACTACGCCACCCACAACCTCACCCTCGCCCAGCACCCGTCGGAGACCGACGAGCGCCTGATGGTGCGGCTGATCGCGTTCGCGCTCTACGCCGACGACCGCCTGGAGTTCGGCCGTGGCTTGAGCGACGAAGACGAGCCCTCGCTCTGGCGCCGCGACTACACGGGCGAAATCGATCTGTGGATCGACCTGGGCCAGCCCGACGAGACCCGCATCAAGAAGGCGTCGGCACGCGCCCGGCAGGTGGTCGTCGTGAACTACGGCGGCCGTGCGGCCGACATCTGGTGGGACAAGATCGCCAACTCGCTGACCCGGCTGAAGAACGTCACCATCATCGACGTGCCGCCCGAGGTGGTCGACCAGCTGGCCGCCATCGGCGAGCGCGGCATGCGCCTGAACGCCCTGATCCAGGACGGCGAGCTGCAGTTGATGGGCGACCGCGGCAGCGTGGCCCTGCGTCCGGGCGTGCGCATGGCCGCCGCCTGACGGTGCAGGCGACACCCGCCACGCACGCCGACGTCCTGGTGGTCGGAGCGGGCGCTGCCGGCCTGATGTGCGCCATCACGGCCGCCGCGCGCGGCCGGCACGTCATCGTGCTGGACCACGCGAACAAGGTCGGCAAGAAGATCCTGATGTCCGGCGGCGGGCGCTGCAATTTCACCAACACCGGCACCACGCCCGAGAATTTCATTTCGGCCAACCCGCACTTCTGCAAGTCGGCCCTGGCGCGCTACACGCCGTGGCACTTCATCGAGATGGTGGAGCGCCACCGCATCGCCTACCACGAGAAGGAGCTGGGCCAGCTGTTCTGCGACGTGTCGTCCAAGCTGATCGTGAAGATGCTGATGGACGAATGCGCGGCGGCGGGTGCCCAGGTGCGCACGCACTGCGCCATCGAGCGCGTGACAGTGGAGGACGACGGCACGTTCGCACTCGCCACTTCACAAGGCGCATTCCGCGGCGAAAGGCTCGTCGTTGCCACCGGTGGCCTGTCCATTCCCGCCATGGGCGCGACCGGGTTCGGCTACGAGCTGGCGCGCCAGTTCGGGCACGACGTCCTGCCGACGCGCGCCGGGCTGGTCCCGCTGACGTTGAGCGGCAAGCACCAGGAGCGCATGGACGGCCTCAGCGGCGTCGCGATGCCGGTGACCGCACGTTGCAACGGCATGGCCTTCAGCAACTCCATGCTGGTCACCCACCGCGGCGTCAGCGGCCCGGCGATCCTGCAGATCTCCTCGTACTGGCAGCCCGGCGATACGCTGACCCTCGACCTGTTGCCGGGACGGGACGCATTCGAACTGCTGAAGCAATGGCAGGCCGAACGCCCGGCGGCGGAGCTGCGCACTGTGCTGTCCGACACCCTGCCCCGCCGGTTCGCCCAGCGCCTGTGCGAGGTGTGGCTGCCCAGCCGGCCGATGAAGCAGTACACGCCGGCGCAGTTGCGCGAGGCGACACAGGTGCTGTCGGCATGGCCGCTGGTGGCCAGCGGGACCGAGGGCTATCGCACCGCGGAAGTGACGCTCGGTGGCGTCGATACCGCCGAGGTCTCGTCCTCGACGATGGAGTCGCGCCGCGTCCCGCGCCTGCACTTCATCGGTGAGGTGCTGGACGTCACCGGGTGGCTCGGTGGCTACAACTTCCAGTGGGCGTGGGCGTCGGGACACGCGGCCGGCCAGGCGGTCTAGGCGCCCTGCGACGTGCCTTGTTCATGTACGTGTCTGCGCGTCTTCACGCTACTCAGGCAAATATGTTGTGATCTCCAGTTTCCGGTGCTCGGGTTGTCCCTGTGCGCCTCCTCCAGCGGACGCCCATGAACGACACCCCTGTTTCCCGACCCTCCGTAAGTTCCGGCATCCCCGGGCTCGACGATGTGCTGGTCGGCGGCTTCACGCCTGACCGCCTCTACCTGATCGAGGGCGTGCCCGGCTCGGGCAAGACCACCCTGGCGATGCAGTTCCTGCTGGAGGGCATCAAGCGCGGCGAGAAGGCGTTGTATGTCTCGCTGTCGGAAACCGAGGAGGAGCTGCGCGAGGTGGCCGCCTCACACGGCTGGGATCTCGATGGCCTGCACATCCATGAGCTGTCGCCGCCACAGGACCGGTTGGACCCGGATGCGCAGTACACGATGTTCCATCCGTCCGAGGTCGAACTGGGCGACACCACCAAGCGCATGCTGGAAGAGGTCGAGCGCCTCAACCCGCAGCGCCTGGTCTTCGACTCACTCGCCGAGTTGCGCCTGCTGGCCGGGTCCGCACTGCGCTACCGGCGCCAGGTGCTGGCGCTGAAGCAGTACTTCGCCGGACGCGGCTGCACGGTGCTGCTGCTGGACGACAGCGCGGTGTCCGAACACGGGCTGCACGTGCACACGCTGGTACACGGCGCGGTGTCGCTGGACCAGCTGAACCCGGATTTCGGCGCCGACCGCCGTCGCTTGCGCGTAACAAAGTTCCGCGGGCGCAAGTTCCGCGGCGGCTTCCATGACTACGAAATCCAGACCGGCGGGCTTCGTGTATTCCCGCGCATGGTGGCCGCGGAGTTCCGCCGCGAGGTGGACCAGGTGCGGGCATCCACCGGCCTGCCGGAACTCGATGCGCTGCTGGGCGGCGGGTTGGACCGCGGCACCAGCACGCTCCTGGTGGGTGCCGCCGGCACGGGCAAGTCGACTCTGGCCACGCAGGTCGTCAAGGCCGCCGTCGGGCGCGGCGAGCGCTGCGCGATGTTCACCTTCGACGAAAGCACGCAGTCCGTGGTGACCCGCTCCACGGGCATCGGCTACGACATCGAGAAGGACTTGGAAAGCGGCGTACTGACGATCCAGCCGGTCGATCCGGCTGAACTGTCGCCGGGCGAGTTCGCCAGCCTGATCCGGGCAGCGGTTGAGAAGGAAGACGCGCGCGTGGTGGTGATCGACAGCCTCAACGGCTACCTCAACGCGATGCCGGAAGAGCGCTTCATGATCGTGCAGCTGCACGAACTGCTGGCCTACCTTGGCCAGCTCGGGGTGATCACGATCCTGGTCAATGCCCAGGCAGGGCTGATCGGACAGATGCAGACCACGTTGGATGTCAGCTATCTCGCCGACAGCGTCGTGCTGCTGCGCTACTACGAGGTCCGCGGTGAAGTCCGACAGGCCCTTTCGGTGCTCAAGAAGCGCACCGGCCAGCACGAGCGCACCATTCGCCGCCTGGAGATCGGCGCCGACGGGCTGCAGGTCGGCGAGCCGCTGAGCAACCTGCGTGGCGTCCTGACCGGCGTGCCCCACGAGTTGGGGGAGCCGCTGGATCCGCTGCGTAAAGGTTGATTGCCCTGCATGGATCCGACCATCGCCCGACGCGTAGTGATGCTGCTGCCCACGCAGCGCGACACCGAGCTCACCTCGGATGTACTGGCCAGGCACGGGATCGACACGTACATCTGCCGCCAGCATGCGGACCTGGCGCGCGAGATCGATCGCGGCGCCGCGGCCGTGCTGGTCGCCGAGGAAGCGCTGCTGCAAGGCGCGCAGTCGGTGCTGGTGCGCGCGATCGAAATCCAACCGCGCTGGTCCGACCTGCCGGTGCTCGTCGTCGCCCGTGACGGCGCCGACTCGGTGCAGGTGGCCGACGCCATGGCGCGGCTGGGCAACGTCACGTTGCTGGAGCGACCACTGCGCATCTCGACCCTCGTCAGCACGGTGAAGTCCGCGCTGCGCGCCCGCGAGCGCCAGTACCAGATGCTCACCCACCTGGACGAACTCGAACAGGCGCGCGATGCGATCGCCGCGTCGGCGCAGCGCAAGGATGAATTCCTGGCGATGCTGGCGCACGAGCTGCGCAACCCGCTGGCCCCCATCCGCAATGCGCTGCACCTGCTCGGCGAGTCTGCCGTGCCCGAGCAGGAGCGCGCGTCGCTGCGGGCCATGATGAAGCGGCAGGTCGACCACATGGTTCGGCTGGTCGACGACCTGGTGGAAGTCTCCCGCCTTTCGCGCGGCACCATCGAACTGCGCCGCGACATGGTCGAACTGGCCGACGTGCTGCGCAACGCCATCGACCTGAGCCGGCCGCTGATCGACACCGGCCGCCACGCGCTGCACCTGGACCTTCCGGATGAGGCGCTGCCGGTCGATGCCGACCCGGTGCGGCTGGCGCAGGTCTTCGGCAACCTACTCAACAACGCGGCCAAGTACGCGCGCAAAGGTGGCGAAATCCGGGTCGGCGCGCGCCGCGACGGCGATGAGGTCGTGGTGTCGGTCCTCGACCGCGGCATCGGCATCGAGCCCGACGTCCTCCCGCACGTGTTCGAACTGTTCACCCAGGGCCGCCGCGAAGCCCATCGCGCGCAGGACGGCCTGGGCATCGGCCTGACGCTGGTCCGCAGCCTGGTGGAAATGCACGGCGGCACGGTGACGGCCCACAGCGATGGCCGCGGGCATGGCGCGGAATTCATCGTGCGGCTGCCGCTGGCCACCGCCCGCGCCGGGGCAGCCGATTCGCCACATCCGGATTCCCACCCCGCGCAGACCGACGATGCGCCGGGCGCAGAGCACCCGTTGCGCGTGCTGGTCGTCGACGACAACGTCGATGCCGCCCGTTCGCTGGGCATGGTGCTGCAAATGCTGGAGATCGAGCACGAGGTCTGCTTCGATGGACCCACCGCACTGGAGGCGGTGCGCCGATGCAGGCCCGACGCGGTGCTGCTGGACATCGGCATGCCCGGCATGGACGGGTACGAAGTCGCCCGGCAGCTGCACGACGACCCGGCCAACCAGGACATCTCGCTGGTGGCGGTGACCGGCTGGAGCCAGCTCCAGGACAAGGAGCGCACCCAGCAGGCCGGCTTCAGCCACCACTTCAGCAAGCCGGTGGACATCGGTGCACTGCAGGCGTTGCTGGGCGAGCTTCGCGCATCCAACGGCAGGCACACGCCGGACGAAGGCGACAGCGATGGCGATGGCTCGGACGCGGGAGCGCTGAGCCGCGTTGGCTGACGACGGCGCCCGCCTGGGCGCCGTCCTCGATCACGGCTGTCAGCGCAGGCGGATGCGCTCGTGGTCCGACAGCGTCCCGGGGTCGCTGGTCACCGCGCTCAACGCGAAGTACAGCGCCTTGCCCATGATGGTGCCGGGGCCGTCCCAGTATTCGGCGCTGTCGACCTCCACCCGGATCAGGCACAGGTTGGGGTCATCCTTGCCGCCCGGGAAGAACAGCTTCATCGCCGGCGACCACAGCGCCTCGATCTTCGCGCGATCACGCACGATCGACGCACGCCCGGCGACCGACACGTAGGTGTTCTTGCCCTTGGAGGCATAGGCGACGTTGACGTTGGGGTTGGCGGCGATCTCGTCGACCTTGCCGCTGTCGCATTCGGTCGCGAACCACAGGTCGCCGTCGAACTCGACGTCCTGCGTGCCCAGCGGTCGGCTGACCAGCCGCCCGTCCTTGGCGACGGTGGTCATCATGGCGATGTCGACGTCCTTGATCAGCTCGGCAAGGTGGCGGATAGCCTCGGCGCGGTCTTTCACGTGGGGGTCCTTCGTACGGGGGAGAGGCGCCTATCCAACCGCGCGCGGCGGGAAAACGGGGTGAACCCCGCGCCCCGACCCGCACTGCGCCACCCCGGCGTTACTCACGCGAACGAAAACGGGAACGGCCACCCGAGCATTGGCGCCAGCACCATGTACAGGCCGACCAGCACCAGCACGCCCAGCAGCAGCTTGAGCACGCCGCCGGCGATCTTCATGGTGAGGTAGCCCGCGACGACGACGATGACGATTCCGAGCCAGCTCATGGCAGTTCCGCCCACGGGACGAGGGGAAGACGAGGGCATACTGCGCGCCCTGCCCGCCGCGTTCCATACCCATGCGCCGCCCTGCCTTGAACCTTGTCGCCCTCGTCTTCCTCACGGCCGCCCTGGCCGCCTGCAGCGACCCCGGTCCGCCGCCCGGTGGCCGTGTAGCGGAACTCCAGCGCGAAGACGTGCGCGTCGGCACCGGCGAACTGGCCCGGCCGGGGATGGACGTCACCGTGCACTACACGGGGTGGAACTACGACCAGGATGCCCCGGGCCAGCGCGGGACGAAGTTCGACAGCTCGCTCGACCGCGATGAGCCTTTTACCTTCCTGCTGGGCGCCGGGCGCGTGATCCGCGGTTGGGACGAAGGCGTGGCCGGCATGCGCGTGGGTGGCGTACGCGTGCTGAAGATCCCGCCGGAGCTCGGCTACGGACGCGCGGGCGCAGGCGGTGTGATTCCGCCCAACGGTTCGCTGGTGTTCGAGGTCGAGCTGCTGGACGTAAAGGCGAAGAACTGACGCCCCTGACCGCGCGGGCTACTGCCCGGCGCGCTCAGCCGCCTGGTACGCCAATTCGAACGACCACACCCGCGCGGCGTGGTCGAAGATGTTGGCCGTCAGCATCAGTTCGTCGGGCTTGTGCCGCGCGACAAACTTCTTGATGCCTGCAGCGACCTGTTCCGGGTCGCCGACCACCGCGCAGGCCAGCGCCCGTTCGACGCCCGCCTTTTCCTGCGGCGTCCACCAGGACTCGATGTCGTCGATCGGCGGCGGGATCAGGCCCGGCGTTCCGCGTCGCAGGCGCACGAAGCTCTGCTGCTGCGTCGTGAACAGACGCCGCGCCTCGTCACCACTGTCGGCCGCCACCACGTTGAGGCCGAGCATCGCGTAGGGCGCTGCCAAACGCGCGGAGGGGCGGAACTGCGAGCGGTACACCGCCAGCGCCTCGTCCATCTGGTCCGGGGCGAAGTGCGAGGCGAACGCGAACGGCAGCCCCAACAGCGCCGCCAGCTGCGCGCTGAACAGGCTGGAGCCCAGCAGCCACACCGGCACGTCGACACCCGCGCCCGGCACCGCCTGCACCGGCTGGCCCGGTTGCGCCGGCGCGAAGTAGCGCAGCAGCTCCTGCACGTCCTGCGGGAAGCTGTCGGCGCCATCGAAGTAGCGGCGCAACGCCCGCGCCGTCGGCTGGTCAGTGCCCGGCGCACGCCCCAGGCCCAGGTCGATGCGGCCCGGGTGCAGGCTGGCCAGCGTGCCGAACTGCTCCGCGACCTGCAGCGGCGAGTGGTTGGGCAGCATGATCCCGCCGGCGCCCACCCGGATCGACGACGTGCCGGCCGCGATGTGGCCGATCAGCACGGCAGTCGCGGCGCTGGCGATACCGGGCATGTTGTGGTGTTCGGCCAGCCAGTAGCGCGTATAGCCCGAACGCTCGGCGTGGCGCGCAAGGTCCAGGCTGTTGGCGAACGCCTGCGAAACGGTGCTGCCTTCGGTGACGGGCGCAAGGTCGAGGACGGAGACGGGAATCATGTGCGGGCCTTTCGTCGGGGTCGCTCCGATATGGGGGCACCACCGGGGCAAGGCCACCGGCGCGCGACGTCGGGACACAGTGTTTCGCTTGCGGCGGCGATGCCCGCCCCCCTGCGGCCCGAGTGCCTACCCCGCGTCCGATTCCACCTCCACCGGCGCCAGGCGCAGGTGGTGGAAGTCGAAACTAAAATCCGTCAGCGGCGACACCGCTTCCATCCGGACCTCGCGGACCTCGCCGTCCGGGTCGAGCGCGAAGTTCACGAACGCGTCCGCATTGAGCCAGCGCCGGTCCCAGCGGACGATGAAGGTGTCGTGCTGCCAGTGGTCCATCGTGCCGACGAGCTCACCGGTGCGCGTGAAACGCAGCCGCAGGCGGCCGTCGCGCCCACGTTCAACCACGACGTCGCCGTACCAGGGGTCGCGGTACGTGCCTGCGTAGTCGGCCAGCGGCAGCGACGGCTTGGACGACGCATCGCGCGCCGCCACGTGCTTTTTCCAGTCCTCGTCGGAATCCGATTGGGACTTCGCCAGCGCGGCCGCGTATGCCGCAGTCCAGTCGGTTTGCGGCGCATCCAGGTAGGCATCCAGCACGCGCAGGGTCACCGCATTGAACGCGCCGCCCAGTTCCGCATTGGTCAGCACGATCACGCCCAGGCCCTCCTCCGGCACCAGCGTCATGCGCGACACCATCCCCGGCCAACCGCCGGTGTGCCACACCAGCTTTTCGCCGCGATAGTCCGACAGCTGCCAGCCCTCGCCGTAGCCAAGGAAGTTCGGCCGCGCAGCCTCCAGTTCCGGTACCGACGGCTTGGACACCGGGATCGGCGTGACCACCGACCACATCGCCGCCTGCCGTTCTTCGCTGACAAGCCGCCTGGCGCCGTCGCCCTCGCCTTCACTTTCGCCTTCGATCGCGCCGCCGGCCAGATGCACGCGCATCCACTTGGACATGTCCAGCACGTTGGCGTACAGGCCGCCGGCGCCGGAGACATTGGCCCAGCTCAGGCGCGGTGCCGGCACCAGGTCCTTGAAGTCCGCGCGCGAATGGCCGGTGGCGACGTTGTCGCCGCGGCGCAGCGCATCGCTGTTGAACCGGACCGCGTCCATGCCGAGCGGCCCGAAGATGCGGGCGCGCAGGAATGTTTCGAACGGCACGCCCGAGACCTCCTCCACCACCAGCTGCGCCACCCCGTAGAGGATGTTGTCGTAGGCGTACTTGCCGCGGAACGCACCGTCCAGCGGCACGTCCTTCAGCCGCTGCGCGACCTCGCGCGTGGTGTAGTCGGTACCCGGCCAGTACAGCAGGTCTCCCGCGCCCAGCCCCAGCCCGCTGCGGTGCGCCAGCAGGTCGCGGATGCGCATCTCGTAGGTGACGTACGGGTCGGCCATGCGGAACCACGGCAGGTGGTCGATCACGCGGTCGTCCAGGTCCAGCTTGCCTTCGTCGGCGAGGATCGACAGCGCCGTTGCGGTAAACCCCTTGCTAATCGAGGCGATGGCGAACAGCGTTTCCGGCTCGACCGGTGCATCGCGTCCAAGCTCGCGCACGCCGTAGCCGCGCGCCAGCACTACCTCGCCATCCTTGACCACGGCGACCGCAATGCCCGGCACCTCGAACGTCTCGCGTACACCTTCGACGTACGCGTCGAAGTCCGACAGCGCCGCCGGCAGCGCCGCGTCCGCGGGCGGGGCCGCCTGTGCGAACGCTGCGGCAGGCGCCAGCAGGCACAGCGCCAGCACCGCGCCGGCATGGATGCGCGCAGCGCGCAGGTCGTTCGTCATCGTTGGATCCCCAAGGCCTCCGCGGTACCGCCCGCGTCGCGACCGACGACGATACAAGCTCCCTCCACGGCCTGCAGCCGGCCGCGAGCATGAGGGCGCCGGGATCGCCACTGGCACAATGGCGCGCCCCGCACACGGACCCGCCGATGACCCAGCCCCTGCCCCCACCGGACGTCGCGATCATCGGCGGCGGGCCTGCAGGGTTGATGGCGGCGGAAGTCGCGCGAGCGGCCGGCTTGTCGGTCGCGGTGTTCGACGCCAAGGGTTCGGTGGGCCGCAAGTTCCTGATCGCCGGAAAGGGCGGGCTCAACCTGACGCACGCCGAGCCGCGGCCCGGCTTTGACGCCCGTTACCGCGAGCGCCAGGCCGAAGTCGCGGCGTGGCTGGATGACTTCGATGGCGATGCGTTGCGCGAGTGGGCGCGCGGCCTGGGCGTGGACACCTATGTCGGCAGTTCCGACCGCGTGTTCCCGCTGGATCGCAAGGCCGCGCCGCTGCTGCGCGGCTGGGTACGGCGGCTGCGCGCGTCAGGCGTGCAGTTCCACATGCACCACCGCTGGATCGGATGGAGCGACGATGGCGCGCTGCAGTTCGAAACACCCGGCGGGGCCATCCAGGTCCGCCCCCGCGCCACCGTGCTGGCATTGGGCGGCGGCAGCTGGCCGCAACTCGGCTCCGACGGCGCGTGGGTCGGCACGCTGGCGGGCCGCGGCGTCGACGTCGCGCCGCTCAAGCCCTCCAACTGCGGGTTCGACATCGACTGGACGCCGCACTTCGTCCAGCGCCACGCCGGTGCACCGCTCAAGCCAGTGGTGGCTCACTGGACAGATGAATCCGGCAATGCCCGACAGTTGCAGGGTGAGTGCGTGGCGACCGAATCCGGCATCGAAGGCAGCCTGGTGTACGCGCTGTCGCCGATGCTGCGCGAGGCGATCGAACGCGACGGACAGGCGACGCTGCACCTGGACCTGGCCCCCGGACGCACGCGCGAGCGCCTCCAGCTCGACCTGTCCAAGCCCCGCGGCAAGCGCAGCCGCAGCGAGCACCTGCGCCGGCAGGCCGGCATCGACGGGGTCAAGGCCGCGCTGCTGCATGAAGTGTTGGCACCGACGGACTTCGACGATGCGGCTCGCGTGGCCGGCACGATCAAGCGCCTGCCGCTGGTGTTGCGCAGTGCCCGGCCGATGGCGGAGGCGATCAGCACCGCGGGGGGCGTGCGGCTGGAAGCGCTCGACGACGCGCTGATGCTGACTTCGATACCGGGCGTGTTCTGCGCCGGGGAGATGCTCGACTGGGAGGCGCCCACGGGTGGGTACCTGCTCACCGCGTGTTTCGCCAGCGGGCTACGGGCCGGGCGAGGTGCTGTGGAGTGGCTGGCGGCGCGCTGATCGATTGGCGCGGCGGATGTCCCTCGCTCACCTTGCACTTGAACGGCAGAAGCGCCGCAGGAAGCCAGAGCGGATCCACTCCTCCCCCTGCCTGCAGGGGGAGGTTGGGAGGGGGTGCACTTCAGGCTCACGCTCGCAAAGCACCCCTCCCCAACCCTCCCCTGCACGCAGGGGAGGGAGCGCTCTCGCCCCGCGTTAACGCATTGACTGCCACCGTTGCCTGCCCGCGACCACGGCCCGCTCCATGACGCTGACACCCTCCATCCACCCCCACCCCGCCCGGCCGCTTGAAAGCCGCACCGTCCTCGTCACCGGCGGCGCCCAGGGCATAGGCCGCGGCATCGCGCAGGCGGTGCTCGGCGCCGGCGGGTCGGTGTGCATCGGCGACACGGACACGGATGCGGGTCGCGCCGCGTTGGAGGAATGGGATGTGGGCGATCGTGCCCTGTTCGTGCGCGTGGACGTGGCGAAGGAAGCACAGGTCGCGCGATTCGTTGATCGCGCCGCGTCGCACTTCGGTGCCATCCACGGGCTGGTCAACAACGCGGGCATCCCCGACCCGGTCAGCGGTCCGCTCGAACGGCTGGAGGTTCGCGAGTGGCAGCGTCGTCTCGACGCCAGCCTCGGCGGCGCGTTCCTGTGCAGCAAGCACACGCTTCCCCACCTGCGGGCTGAAGCCTCAAAGGGTTATGGCGCCGCAAGCATCATCAACATCGCATCGACCCGCGCGCACCAGTCCGAGCCGGACTGCGAGGCCTACGCCGCAGCCAAGGGCGGACTGGTCGCCTTCACCCATGCGCTGGCCGTCAGTGCCGGACCGGCCGTGCGCGTGAACTGCATCAGCCCCGGTTGGATCGCCACCGATGCCTGGCGCAAGCCGGCCGCCCGGCGGCGCCCGAGACTGTCCAAACGCGATCATGCCCAGCATCCCGCCGGTCGCGTCGGCACGCCCGAGGACATCGGGGCCCTCGCCGTCCACTTGCTCTCACCGGCGTCGGGCTTCACCACCGGGCAGGAGTTCATCGTCGATGGCGGAATGACGCGACGGATGCGTTACGACTGATTGCGCCGGGCATTCCCGCGGCAGTCGGTACAACCTCGACGCTCAGTCGCCACGATCATCCTCACCAATCCGGTCGCCAGCGCCAGGCGTTACCGATCCCTCACCCTTGGCTGATTGCCGTGCCTTCCTCGCGGCCCACATGTTGTCGACCAGGTTCGGATAACGACGTCCCGCCGCCTCGGCCCGTGCACGGGCCTCTTCGACCAGTTCGGGTGACAGCGTGGTCCGCGCGGCACGCGGTTTCGGATTGGAGCGGCTCCACGGCTTCGGGGTCGGAGGCTTGCGCATCGGTGCGGGACTCAGCCGCCGGCGTGTGACACCGCGACCGGCTTCAGGCCCGGATCAAGCGCCACCCGTTCATCGAACACGAAGCACCTGCCCTCGTACCCGAGGCCTCCGACCTGCTCGAAGTAGCCGAGGATGCCGCCGTCGAGCTGCAACAGGTTGTCCATGCCGTCGGCACGCAGCCAGAGGGCCGCCTTCTCGCAGCGGATGCCTCCGGTACAGAAGCTGACGACGGTGGCGTCGGCCAGCGACTCGCGATGCGGCGCCAGCGCCTCGGGCAGGTCGACGAAGTTGTCGATGGGCAGGGTCAGTGCGCCGGCGAAAGTGCCGTGGCCGACCTCCTCGCGATTGCGGGTATCCAGCAGCACCAGGCGTCGGCCTGCGTCGTCGTGGCCCTGTTCGATCCAGCGCGCCAGGTCCGGCGGCGAGACGGCCGGGGCGCGTTCGTCGAGGGGCACGGCACCATCGCGTCGGAAGGCGATGATTTCGTTCTTGCGCTTGACCTTGAGCCGGGCGAACGGGACCTCGTCGCAGTGGCTGAACTTGGCCTGCAACGCTTCGAAACCGGCTTCGCTCCTGACGGTGTCCAGCACGGAACGGACCGCTTCGTCGGTGCCCGCGAGAAACAGGTTCACGCCCTCGGGTGCGACCAGGACGGTGCCGCGCAGGTCCAGCGCCTCGGCCCGTGCGCGGATGCGGTCGGCCAGGGCGTCGGGGTCGGCGACCGGGGCGAAGTGATAGGCGGCGACGTTGAGGATCATCGACGCATTTTACGTGGCCACGGACCCCGGAGCCTGACTGCCCGGGGCGGTACGGCAGGACCGCCCCCGTCTGGCGCCTGCGGCTACGCGGGCCTCCAGGGTCGCAGGTATCGGCACAGGGCCATTGCCGTGGGCGATGGCTGCGAATTAACGGGTTCTAGATGTGCCGATGGCTAACGTGGGGTTGCGCGCCGGCGATGCCACCGCGCCTGCGGAACCAGCGCCCGCCCCGGGCACTGCCGCGGGATGCACCATCGCAGCGCAGGTGTCCACGCCCCCAACAGGAGTTCCCGAACGCATGAAAGTCCTACTCAACACCGATAACAACATCCAGGGCGACGAGTCGCTTGCCCAGCACGTCGAAAGCGTGGTCGACGGCGCACTCGGCCGCTTCAACGGCCAGGTCTCGAGGGTCGAGGTGCACCTGAGCGACGTCAATGGCGGCAAGTCGGGCGCCGCCGACAAGCACTGCACCATGGAAGCGCGGATCGATGGCCGTGCGCCGCTGGCGGCTACCGAGGAGGCCGAGACGGTGCGCGATGCCATCGCAGGCGCGGCGCGCAAGCTGCAGCGGGTGCTGGACAGCTCACTGGGCAAGATGGATCGCTGAAGACCCACCGTCTCCGACGGCAAGGCCGCGTGTCTCGCACGCGGCCTTTTTTTTGGACGACTGACGACGGCCGCCGACGCCCCCGGTGACCGAGCCCTCCCGGTGAAGCCCTAGCGCGGATGATCCAGGGCGGGCATAGCGGCGCTATCGGTCGCGTCGGCAAGGCTGCGGTACAACGCCACCACCTGCCCCATCAGCGCCTCCGTGCTCCAGCGACGCGCATCGCGCGGGCCGGCGTCCGCCAGCGCCGCACGCAGTTCCGGGCTGCGCAGCACGCGCGCGACGCTGTCCGCAAACGCGTCGACCTCCTCTTCGCTGACCAGCGCACTGCCGGCACCGGCCAACACCGTGGCGGTGCCCATCACAGCGGTCGACACGATCGGCACGCCCAGCGCCATCGCTTCAAGCAGGACCAGCCCCTGCGTTTCCGTGGGGGAGGCGAACACGAACGCATCGCCCGCGCGGTAGGCATCCAGCAGCTCGCGTTCCCGATCCAGGTTGCCGAAGAAGCGGACGTTGGCCCGCAGCCCCAGTTGCTCGACGCGGGCACGCAGCCGCGACGCATCCGGGCCTTCGCCCGCGACCAGGAACAGCAGCGTCGGGAACTCGGCCACCAGCCGCGCCACCACCGCCAGCAGGAAGCCGATGTTCTTCTCCACGGCCAGGCGGCTGACCGTGACCAGCGTCGGGCGCCCCGGGTCGATGCCGTGCCGGCGGCGGAACCGCGCGCCGTCGCCCCCGTGGAACTCCGCCAGCTCCAGCCCGGTCGGAATCACGCTGTGCGGGGTACGGATCCCGTAACGCGCCAGCACCCCGACCATCTCGGCGCTCGGCACGATGAGGTGGTCGACCTCGTGGTACAGGCGACGCGAAACCGCGCGCGCCAGGCGGCGGGTAATCGCCGTCGGCAGCCAGGGCAGGTAGTGGCCGACGTACTCTTCGAAATAGGTGTGGTAGGTCTCCACCAGCGGGCAGCCCGTCCGCCGCGCCAGCCGTACGCCGAGCGTGTGCGCGCGGAACGGGGTGTGCACGTGGATCACGTCCCACGGCCGCGAGGCCAGCCGGTCGACGGCCTGACGCATGGCCCGGGCATGGATCAGCCGGTCCTCGGGGTCGAAGAAGATCACCCGGGACGGCAGTCGGATGACCTCCAGTCCAGAGTCGTCCGGCACCGTGGCGGTGGCGCTGTCGCCGTAGTCCGGCGCCACCAGCGTCACCCGGTGGCCCATCCGCAGCAGGGAGCGGGCGAAGGTGCGGATCGAGGTCGAGACCCCGTTGACCCGCGGGAAGTACACGTCCGACAGCATCAGGATGTCCATCGGGCGCGATGCTGCGGCGGCTTCGTGACGGCCTGATGTCAGGTAGGTGCCCGCTCGCGGGTTCAAGTCGGGGCGGCCACGGCCGCTATCGTCGGCGACAGTGCGTCGCACATCGCACCCCGATGGACCACACCGATAGAATTCAGCCGGCCACTAATCCCATGAGCTCACGGGTGGACACCAGCCTCGCTGCACCTGCCGAACGCCGGACGTTGAGGCTCGCCGCGCCCGTAGCGGTGTACCTGGCGTGGCTGCTGGCCTACGCCGCGGCACAGCTCATGGCCTACGCGCCGCACGCCAGCCTGTGGTTCCCGCCGGCGGCGGTCACGTTCGCAGCCGTGGCGGCATTCGGATGGCGCAGGGCCACCCCGGCACTGCTGGCCGCGTCCGCCACCGCAAGCGCCGTCACCGTGATGGGTCACTCGACGCCCGCCAGCCCGGCGCACTGGGTGGCGGCACTGGTGCTGTTCCCGGTCGCGCACGTGATGTCGTTCGGCCTGGCCGCCCGCTTCGCCCTGGCCTCGGTCAGCCATGGGCCGATGCCGTCGCTGCCGCGGACGGTCGCCGCCTTCCTCGTGGGCGGTGCCGTGGCGTCCGCACTGGCGGCGTGGCTGGGCGCGTGGACCATGCACTGGGCCGGGATGCTGGATCGCGATGCCATCCTCGCCACCGCGTTGCCCTGGTGGATCGGCGACTACGCCGGCCTGACCGCGCTCGGGCCGCTGCTCATGCTCGGGCTGCGGCGACTGGCCGAGCGTGCCCGCCTGCCACTGCACGACGCGCTGTACGCCTTCGATGCCCTGCCCCGCCCGCCGCACACCGGCGGCCGCCTGTTGCCGAAATTGTCGCTGGTGCTGGCCCTGGCGCTGGCCGGCCTGTTCGCGTTGGCCGCCGTGCCCGAGCACGAGTCGCTGCTGTTCCCCGTATTCCTGGCGATCGTCCTGCAACTGTGGATCGCCCACACGCAGGGGATGCTGGAATCGCTGACGTCGGTGGCGGTCATCAGCACGGTGCTGGTGGTGGCCGTGGCCAGCCTGGGCCTGGGCGACCACGCGTTGACGCTGCAGTTCGCGATGGTCACGCTGGCGGCCGGCAGCTACTTCGGCCTGGCGATCCCGGTGCTGTACACCGACAACAGCAACCTGCGCCGCCTGCTAACGCACGACGCGATGACCGGCGCCTGCTCGCGCGCGTTCTTCCTCGAGCTGGCCGAACAGTCGCGTGAGTCGGCGCTGCGACGCGGTGAGCCGGTTGCCGTGCTGATGATCGACCTGGACAACCTCAAGACGCTCAACGACGGCCACGGCCATGCCGCCGGCGACCACGCGCTGGTCGAAGTCGCCGATGCGTGTCGCGGCGCGCTGCGGCGCGGGGACGTGTTCGGGCGGCTGGGCGGGGACGAGTTCTGCGCGGTGCTTCCGGGCTGCGCGGCGGCGCAGGCCGACCGCGTGGCGCGGACGATCCAGGCGAGCCTGGTCCGCGCGCGCGTGAGCATCGGCATCGCGATCGACGAAAACCCCGACATGGCGCTCCATGCCGTCATCGACCGCGCCGACACCGCGCTTTACGCGGCCAAGCGGGCTGGCCGGGGCCGGATCGCGAGCGCCTGAACGGGCACCGCGCCACGCGGACCCCACGGCCGTTGCGCGCGGTGGCTCATGGCCTATCCGACGCCCTCGCACCAGCGCTTGCCGCGTCGCGAGGGCGCTCGTCCCGATCGCGCCGGATCATCGGATGTCCTAAAGAATCCACCGCCGCGGCCGATACCCGGCACAGGACACCCCCTTTCCGCTTGCCAGGAAACCACCGATGAGCGCCCGCCCTACCGCCCTGCTTTGCGACGATTCGCGCGCCCTGCGCATGCTGGCCGCGCGCCAGCTCGATGACTGCGGATTCGACGTCGTGGGCGAGGCCGACAACGGCGAGGACGCGGTCGCGCAGTTCCTCAAGCTGCAACCCGACGTGGTACTGCTCGACCTGGTGATGCCCAAGCGCGACGGCAAGCAGGCGCTGCGCGAAATCCTGGCGCACGACAACCAGGCCCGCGTGGTGATCCTCAGCTCGCTGGGCGCCCAGGCCGACATCGAGGAGTGCCTGCGACTGGGCGCTCGCTCCTACCTGCAAAAGCCCATCGATCCGGACGTGATGGCGCGCGTGCTCCACGAAACCGTCGCCTGACGCACGAGGTCCCCATGGCAGCCAAGTTCTTCGGCCAGTTCCTGCTCGAACAGGGCCTCATCAACCGCCAGCAGCTGCTGGCCGCACTCGAAGCGCAGCACGCGTCCAACCCGATGCTTGGCGAGCTGGCGCAGAATCGCGGCTGGATGAGCGCGGCGCAGGCCCGACGTATCAATGAACGCCAGCGCGCCGAGGACCAACGCTTCGGCGACATCGCCGAGTCGATGGGCATCCTCGAACGCGCGCAGGTCGAGGAACTGCTGGCCGAACAGAAGGCACGCCGCAAGCTGTTCGGCGAAATCCTCATCGAGCAGGGCTCGATCAACCGCCTGCAGCTCGATGCCGCGCTGCGCGAGCACCAGGCCGAGCGCGCCGACGCCCTGAAGGCACTGGAGGTCGGCGTCGCCGGCCACCCCTTGGGCGAGGCGATGACCAGCGCGATCAACACCAGCGTGCGTCTGTTCCCGCGCACGCTGGGTGGGCCATGCCAGGTCGCGAACGTGGTCGGCTCGGCCGAAGCATTGGCCGGGTGCGATGTGACCGCCCACGTACGCATCGCCTGCGACGCACCGATGGCCATCGGTATCGCGTGCGACGAAGCGACCATGCACCGGATGGCCTGCGCGTTCCTGTCGATCGAACCGGCGCAGTGCGACGACGCCCTCGCGCGCGACGCGCTGGGTGAGCTGGTGAACGTGCTGATGGGTTACGTGGTGCGCGAGACCGTCCCCGCCGACGCCAGCTACCGTGCTGCGCCGCCGGACTTCGCTGTTTCGGCGGTCAACTTCCTTCGCCAGGACGACCGGACGCTGGCCGTCGCGATGACGTCCCCGCACGGCCCGTTCGTGCTGATCGTCAACAACTGACGGCGGCGCGCGGAGCGAGGCTCGACGGTTCCCTCGTCTTCGGGAAAAGGGGGGATGGGGGGATTTCTCTATTCCCTGTCCTTCAGGTCGCGCCCGCCCTGTGCCGCAGCCCGCTCGTTACAGCAAGGAAGCGACCACCAGCGCTGCGATCGCGACACCCACCGCCCACACGACGCCCCGCATGCCATCGAGTGCATGTACCAGGCGCCCCGCATCCGCATGCGGATGGCCGGGAATGCGTGACGGATCCACGCCGGGGTGCAGCTCATCGCCCCGGACGTAGGGCAGAACGCGGCCGCTGGCGATGTCGGCGGATGATCCTGCTGCCGGCGTGCCTTCGGCCGACCCGTGCAGGTAACGCACCAGCGCCACCGCCAGTGCGTCCAAGTCCAGCGCCGCCTGGAGTCTCACGGCAGCGGGATCGTCGCCGGTGACCTCGACACCGCCCTGCGCGGCGACATGAAGGCGCACCGGCTCACCCGGTGGCATGCCGACCGCCTGCCGGATCACGTCCAGCCGCGAGGCGAGCACGGCCGCGAGTTGCCGCCGCACATCTGCCGGCAGCTCGTCGATACGGGGCACGCGCTGGCTGTCGCCGGCCTCCAGTTGCGCCAGCAGCGACGCCGCCGGCGACCATTGGGCGGTGCCTGCCGCAGGAACGGAGGCTGGCTGCCCGGCCCCGGGCGCCGGCACCACCGCACCGCCCCGCGCGGCGGAAGCCGACCCGGGTTGGAGTCTGGCGTCGATGGATGCAGGGCGGCTCGGTGGCATCGACATGGGCATGGCCGGCGGCGCCGGCCCTCGACCGGAGGACTCCGGCGTATGTCCGCGACATCGGCCCCCACGCCCGATTCTTGAGCGATGCCCTGCTGGCGATGCATGGGGGCATCACCGCACGCGCGTTAACGTGGCCCGGCAATCCGAAACCGGAACCGTTGCCGCCCATGCATGTCCCTGCGCGCCCCAGCCGCCCTGCCCTCGTTGCCGTCGCCCTGGTGCTGGCGGCTGTCCTGCTGCCCGCGCATGGCGCTGCCCCGGTGGATACCGGCGACGGCGGCACGACCGGCTACACGACGCTGGACGTCACCCTGCTGCTGGTCTACCTGCTGGGCGCGCTGGTGCTGTCGTTCCTGTGTTCGGTGGCCGAGGCCACCCTGCTGAGCATCACGCCGTCCTACATCCAGGGCCTGCGCGAGACGCGTCCGCAGCTGGCCGAGACCCTGCAGCGCCTGCGCCAGGACAATGTCGACCAGTCGCTCGCGGCCATCCTGACGCTCAACACGATCGCCCACACCGCTGGCGCCATCGGCTCGGGCGCCAAGGCCACGGTGGTGTTCGGCAGCGCCTGGGTCGGGGTGTTTTCCGCCGTTGCCACGCTGCTGATCCTGTTCCTGTCGGAGATCGTCCCCAAGACGCTGGGCGCGGTGTACTGGCGCAGCCTGGCCGGCCCCACCGCGCGCTTCGTCCGGGCCCTGATCGTGATGCTCTATCCGCTGATCAAGATGTCGGAGTTGCTGACGCGGCTGGTATCGCGTGGAAAGAAGGTGCACGTCTTCAGCCGCGACGAGTTCGTGGCCATGGCCGACGTCGGCGAGGAGGCTGGGCAGATCGACGAACGCGAGTCGCGCATCATCCGCAACCTGTTCCGCATGACCGCGCTGAAAGCGCGCGATGCAATGACGCCGCGCACGGTGGTCAAGGCGATCCCGGGCGACCGCACCGTTGGCGACACACTGGAGGACAGCGGCGACACCCCGTTTTCCCGGCTGCCGGTGTACGGCACCGACCTCGACGACGTGCACGGCTTCATCCTCAAGGACGACCTCCTGCTCGCGCACGCGCGTGGCGAGAACTCGCGCCTGGTGTCGGAGCTGCAACGCGAACTTCCCGCCATCCCCGGCTCCCAGCCGCTGTCCACCGTGCTCGAGCGCCTGCTGGAGCGACGCCACCAGATCACCCTGGTGGTCGGCGAGTACGGCGAGACGCTGGGCCTGCTGACCCTTGAGGACCTGATCGAGACCCTGCTGGGCGACGAGATCGTCGACGAGCAGGACACGGTGGAGGACATGCGCGCGCTGGCCCGGGAGCGCTGGGAGCGCCGCGCCAAGCGCCGGGGCGTGGAGTCGGCGGCCTGGACCCGGGACCAGCCACCGCCGGATCGCCGCTGACCGCATCACGCGAGGTTTGCGACCGCATTGCTAGCGTGCGTTCCTGTTGACCTGGAGCCCCCGCCCATGAAGATCCTGATGGTCCTGACCTCGCACGACCGCCTCGGCAACACCGGCCGCAAGACCGGGTTCTGGCTGGAGGAGTTCGCCGCACCGTATTACGTGTTCAAGGACGCCGGCGCGCAGGTCGTACTGGCCTCGCCCAAGGGCGGCCCGCCGCCGCTGGACCCCAAGAGCGACGAGCCCGATGCCCAGACGGCGGCCACCGAGCGCTACCGCAACGACAAGGACGCCATCGAGGCGCTGACCCATACCGAGAAGCTTTCGAAGGTCGTGCGCGACGACTTCGACGCGGTGTTCTACCCCGGCGGCCATGGCCCGATGTGGGACCTGGCCGAGGACCCGGACTCCATCGAACTGATCGAAGCCTGCGACGTCGCCGGCCGGCCGCTGGCCGCCGTCTGCCACGCGCCCGCGGTGCTGCGCAACGCCCTGAACCGCGACGGCGACCCGCTGGTAAAGGGCCGCAAGGTGACCGGCTTCACCAACAGCGAGGAGGACGCGGTCGGCCTGACCGACGTGGTGCCGTTCCTGCTGGAGGACGTGCTCAAGGCCAACGGCGCGCACTACAGCTGCGGCGAGGACTGGAAGCCCCATGTCGTGGTCGACGGCCACCTGGTGACGGGGCAGAACCCGGCCTCGTCGGAGGACGCCGCGCGCGCCCTGCTCAGGCTGCTAGGGCGTTGAGCCCGGACCCGGTCAAGCCGCGGCGTCGGGTGCGCGCCGCGGGATGGACCACAGCGCCGCCAGCGTGAGCAGAGCGGCGGCGGCCAGGTACAGGCCGACGCTGTCGAGCCCGAAGCGGCCGGCCAGCCAGGTCGCGATGTAGGGCGCCAGCGAGGCGCCGAAGATGCCCGACAGGTTGAATGCCAGCGACGCGCCTGTGTAGCGCACCGGCGCGGGGAACTGCTCGGCCAGCAGCGTTCCGATCGGCCCGTAGGTCAGCCCCATCAGCCCCAGCCCCAGCAGCAGGAACGCGCCGACCGAAGCCAGGCTGCCGGCCACGAACAACCGGTCCAGCACCAGGCCGAACACCAGGATCGCCAGCGTGGCGATGATCATCGAGCGCCGCCGTCCGTGCCGGTCGGCATGCAGCGCGGCCAGCGGAATGGTCACTGCGAACGCCACCACGCCGGCCATCTGCAGCCACAGGAACGCATCGCGCGAATAGCCCAGTTGCGACGTGCCCCAGCTCAGTGCGAACACCGTCATCAGGTAGAACAGCACGAAGGTCGCCAGTGCCGACAGCGTGCCGACCAGCAGTGCGCGCGGGTGGCGGACCAGCACGTCGCGCATCGGCAAGCGCACACGCTCTTGGCGGTCGAGTACACGCTGGAACGCCGGCGTCTCGCTGATGCTCAACCGCACCCACAGGCCCAGCAGCACCAGCACCGCGCTGCCCAGGAACGGCACCCGCCAGCCCCACGACATGAAGGCGGCGTCGTCGAGGAATGCGCCCAGCAGCAGGAACGATCCCGTTGCCAGGAAGAATCCCAGCGGCGCACCCAGCTGCGGGAACATGCCGTACCACGCGCGCTTGCCCGGCGGCGCGTTCTCGGTGGCCAGCAGTACCGCCCCACCCCACTCGCCACCCAGCCCCAGCCCCTGCCCGAAGCGGCACAGCGCCAGCAGCGCGGGCGCCACGAGGCCGATCTGCTGGTAGGTCGGCAGCAGCCCGATGACGACGGTCGAGATGCCCATGGTGAGCAGCGCTGCCACCAGCGTGGCCTTGCGGCCGATGCGATCGCCGAAGTGACCGAATACCGCCGAGCCGATCGGCCGCGCGAAGAAGGCCAGCGCGAAGGTCGCCAGCGACTGCAGCGTGGCGCTCGCCGGGTCGCCTGTCGGGAAGAACAGCGTCGGGAACACCAGCACCGCGGCCGTGGCGTAGATGTAGAAATCGAAGAACTCGATGGTCGTCCCCACCAGGCTGGCGAACAGCACGCGGGCGGGCGAATGTGCAGTCCCTGCAGCGGTGTGCATGGGATTGGCGGAGGACGTGTCGGTCATAGGCGCGGGTAGCCGGGCGTGTTCATTGCTTGTGGGTCACCGCGCGGCGCAGGTTGATGCGCGCCTGCGCGTCCAGTCGCTGGTGGAAGAAGTCGCTCAGGTAAAGCCTCGGCCGCTGCAGCAAGGCCTTCAGGAACCGCTTGCGGTTGAGCTTGTAGAGCCATGCCGGAACGTGGCCGCGGTACTCGGCGGCGATGGCCCGGTCGTAGGCCGCAAAGGCGTCGGGCGGTGCGCCGAGGATGGCCATGTCGCAGTCCAGGAAGTGGCGTGCGTCGTCGGCGTCGGGGCCCTCCCCCAGCTCGGCCCCGTCGATGTGGCCGTGGCGGGCGGTGAGTTCGATCAGCGCCGCCACGTGGTTGGCATCGACATCCACCCCAACCAGCCACCGGTCGATGTGCTCGCGGGCAAGATCGGCCGACCGGGCCTCGTTGTCGCCGCGCCCGGCGTCGTACACCGCGTCGTGGTACAGCAGCGCCAGCCAGACGTCGGCCGGCCGGTGCCAGCCCGGCCCCGAGGCCACTTCGCGGAATTGCACCATCAGCTGGTTGATGTGTCCCGCATGGTGGTAGGCACGCGGGGGCGTCGCGTAGGCCGCCTCCAGCGCCTCACGCATGCCGTCCGGCAACTGCACGGGATCGCCCGGGCCCAACGCCAGCGGGACGGGGGCCGTCACGAGCGCAGGAGCCACGCGGGCAGTGCCAGCAGCCCCAGCATGAACGCGATGGCGAGCACGGACAGCACCACGCGCATCGGATCACGCCGCATGGTGTCGGTGAAGGTCTCGGCGCTGCCGTCGCGCAGTTGCTGCTCGCGCTCGGCCCGCGCCCGCTCGCGCCGCGATGCCTGGTACTCGTCCATCAGGGCCTGCGCCCGCGGGTGGTCGCCGGCATCGGAGAGCCAGATGCCGCCGTGCGAAATGCCCCAGCGGCTGGGACGCGTTTCGTAGAAGTCGATCGAGTGGGCGTCGAGCATTGTGCGCACGTCGTCGGCTTCGTCGTCCGGGACATTGCGCAGGTTGAGGAGCAGCTTGGCCATCGGCGGATCATACCCAGTCGTCCGGGCGCGCTTTCCTCCGGCACGCGCAACGGGGCCCACGCCCCCGGCCCGCCGCGCGTTACCGTTCGTCGGCGATCATGCGCATGTCATACGCCTGTAACCCACCGCTGGGCCCGAGCGTGTGTCATGGCCCTGCCACATTCATGTGCTAGGGCCGCACGGCGGCCATGGGAGGGGTCATGAACCGCATTGCCATCGCCTGCATTGCCGCCCTGCTGGGCTCCACCGCGCTCCAGGCCAGCGCCTCCGAACCGGCCGGCGAACGACACGTCTATACCTACGCGGTGTCGCTCGACCACGACGGGCGGGTGACCGCCCTGGCCCCGGCCGGCGAGATTCCGCCCGGGGCAGCGACCGTCCTGGAACAGCAGGTGCGCGGCTGGCTGTTCCAGCCGGTCGACGACAACGGCGGCGCCGACGTCGATACCTGGCTTCGCATCAGCACGCGAACGGACGGCGACGGCGTGCACGTCGAGTCCGCCACCACCGGACCGGCACCGCGCACCATGGCGTTCCCCGAATATCCACGCGCTGCGGGCCTGCGCGGTGAGTCGGGCGTGGTGGTGATGCGGCTGGACGTCAACGCGGACGGCCAGGTCACCGATGCCACCGTCTACGACACCGGCGAGCGACCCTCGCGCGCGCTGGAGACGGCGGCGCGCGACGCCGCCCTGTCGTGGACGTTCCATCCCGAACGCGTCAACGGCCGACCCGTGGCCAGTACGGTGCTGCTGCCGATGTGC
The DNA here is from genome assembly GCF_020026895.1 of Novilysobacter selenitireducens. GTDB lineage: Bacteria > Pseudomonadota > Gammaproteobacteria > Xanthomonadales > Xanthomonadaceae > Lysobacter_C > Lysobacter_C selenitireducens. The sequence goes on along the minus strand of NZ_JAINZW010000002.1, from coordinate 289,670 downwards.
TTCCTCACCGGCGAGCCCACGCCGCAGACCTGCAGCTGGAACGGCCCGCAATCGCGCCGCTTCTCACGGCACACCGTGCTAACGCTGGAACCGGCGGCGCGGTTGAAGGGTGAGCTCGCGCTCGGCGACTGACTTTCGTCGCACCCGGAACCGGCCGCGCGTCAAACGCGCCGACTGCATTCGCGGACCCATTTCAGCGCACCCGGCTGCATGCGCTTGAACTTCGGGACCCCGTCCAGCGAAGCGACTGCGAACGGCCCCGCCGGGCGCAGGCGTCGCTTGAGGTCGTGGTAGAGCGGCGACAGGCCTGCGTCGGACGCAACGAACCAGAGCCCCGCATCGGCTTCGAACGCGTCGTAGTGGTCGGACACCACCGCAAACCGCTCCGCCCGGTCCGGCACGTGGACCAGGTAGACAGGTGTCGCGAGTTCGCGGGTCGGCATCGGCGCTACGTGCGCTACATGATCGCCAGGTCGGTGGTGCTCAGCTGGCCGCGATAATAGCGGCGCATCCGCACCTTGCGCTCCAGGTCCTCGATGATGAAGCCGCTGAAGTCGGCGCCGGTCAGTTCCTCGGCCATGTTGATGCCGCCCGGCGTATCGACGTTGATCTCCATCATCTTGTCGCCAACGATGTCGAGGCCGGCCAGGTACATGCCGTCGCGCATCAGCTTGGGGCCGACGATCTCCGCCAGTCGCAGCGCGTCCTCGTCGGGCACCGCCATCTCGATCTTGCCGCCCGCGGTGATGTTGCTGCGCGCATCACCGGAATCGTTGTAGCGCCGGAAGCAGGCGTAGTGGCCATCGACCTGAAGCGGCCGGCCGTTGAGGGTGAGCAGGCGCAAGTCGCCCTTGGCGGCCTCGGGCAGGTACTCCTGCGCGATCGCGTAGCCATCGCGGGTAACCGCCTCGATCATCTGGTTGAGGTTGGCGCCGCTGTCGGGCGTCACCACGAACACGCTCTGCCCGCCCGAGCCCTGCAGCGGTTTGATCACCGCGCTGCCGCCCTGCTCCTGGATGAAGGCCTTGATCTCACCCGAATCCATGCTGATGCAGGTGACGGGACGCACCTCCTCCGGGAAGTGCTGGAAATAGGTCTTGTTGGACGCGTCGGTCAGGTGGTTGGGGTCGTTGAGCACGATGACCTGCTTTGCCGCGGCAAGCTGTGCGAACAGCAGTGCGCTGTTGGGCGCCCAAGGCCGGTCGTTGAGCTCCTCGGCCGGATCCGAGCGCAGCATGAGGACGTCGAGTTCCTCCACCGAGATGCGCTCAACACGGGCGTCCTCGCCCTGGATGTCGTCGAGGAACGCGTCGTCGTCCTTGTACTTCGTCTTGCTGGGGCGGCGCGCGCGCGCGCAGATGGTGCCGCCGGCGTCGTAGATGAAGTCGCCCAGCCCGATCAGGCTGACTTCGTGGCCGCGGTTGGCGGCGGTGCGGGCCAGCCGGATCGTCGTGTAGTTGTTCTTCTCCGTGGCGACGTCGTTGACGACGAAGCCCAGGCGCATGGGGGCGGACGCGTCATCGCGCGCCTGACGAGCGCCCTTGCCGCTGGCGCGCCGGGTGGTCTTCTTCGCAGCCGCTTTCTTCGCGGCGGGCTTGCTGCGCCCGGAGGCGGTCTTGGACGTCATTGAAGCGGTTCCTTGTGGCAGAGACGGGATACGGGAATGCTGCGGCAGTGCGCCAGCCGGTCGTCGGTGGCGGGGTTGGACCAGTAGCGCGGCATCAGCTCGGGCGGGGTCACCCAGCCCTCGTCGATGAGCTGCTCCAGCACCACCAGGTGCGACAGCGCGAACTTGCCGGCAAACAACGGCTCGAACGCTCCGCCCTCGTGCAGGTACTCGAGCAGCTCGCGAAGGCCGCGCAGGTAGACGGCGTCCTTGGTCAGGCCGCCGCCGCGCAGTGCGCGCACGGCAATGTCGAACGCGTCCTCGGTCGGCAGGCCGTGGCCGTCGTGCAGCGCGGCGAAGATCGCCGGGATGCCCTCGCCATGCATCGCCATGTCGGTGGCGATGACGCGCGCGGCGAGCACCCGCAGGCGCTCGGCCGGCAGGAAGCCGGCGAGGTATTCCGACAGCACGCCCAAGCCTTCCTGCAGCGGGTCGTAATGCGCGAGGCCGACCTCCAGTTGCGTCAGCGCCTGGCGTCCGCCGTTGTGCCGGGTGACCAGGTGCGTGCCGACCTCGTGCTGCACCAGCGGTTGCACGCGCGCCATCGGCAGGCGGATGTCGTCGTCGATGTAGAGCCGGCCGTGCGACACCATCATCAGCGAGCTCATGTCCGGGTCGACGACCACCTCGGCGGAGAAACCGGGCACACGCTCGCGGTACCACGTCAGGTCGTCATGCACGGCCGCCAGCACCTCGTCGATGCCGGCATCGTGTTCCGGCGGCGGCGCACATTCCGTGGTTTCGAGGATCTCGCGGGCCACGGCCTTCAGGCCGGGCTCGACACCGCCGAACAGGTCGATGCTCGCGTTGACGAAGCCGTCGGTGCCGCGCAGGCGCACCAGCTCGATCTGCCGGTCCAGTTCGCGCTGCTTCTCGGCCAGCAGGCCCTGAAGCAGCGGCGACTCGATGTCTTCCACGGGCAGCGCCAGTAATGCTTCGCGGGCGTCATGCAGGTCGGTGCCCAGCGGGTGGTACTCCAGTGGTGGCACGTGGCGCCGGCCGCTGGCCTCGAATGCGTCCCAGAGTGCGTCGTTGTGGATGGGCGACAGCGCGGTCAGCCAGTCGACTTTCGCGTCCAGGTCCACCAGCGCACGGTCGACCTTCGCGGCAATCGGCGGCAACGGACGCGTGCCACCCTGGGCTTCTGCGGTGGCCGTCATGCCGACAGCTCCGGGCGCGCTGCCGCTACCGCCGCGCGCAGCCCGTCACGCATGTCGTAGAGCGCGCCGATGTCGGCCTGCCCGCTCCACTCGTCCATGAAGACCTTCTTGTACTCCAGCGAGATCGCGCACACGGCATCGCCGTAGGTCGAGTACAGCCACTCCGGGAAATGCCCGCCGCCGTCGTAGCGCACGTTGTTGCGCACATCGGGGGTACGGCCCTGCAGCGGCACCGAGCGCAGGGCATCGGAGAAGCGCTCGAGCAGGCGACCGTGGCGGCCGTGGTCCAGCGTGGTGACGCCCAGGTCGATCTCGGGGTTGCCTTTGACATCCGCGGGCTCGGCGTCGGCACCGTCACGGCGGTGGTTGTAGCTGTGGATGTCCAGCACCAGCACCTGACCGAAACGGTCGATCGCCGCGTCCATCAGGCGGCGGACCATGGCGTAGAAGCGGTCGTGGTAGGCCAGCGAACGCTCGATCTCCACGTCCGGCAGGCTCTCGTCCCAGACCTGGATGCCCCACGTATTGGCAGGGTCGCGGGAGATGGCCAGCTCGCGCGGCCGGTTGAGATCGGCTTCGAATCGCGACGCCCGCACGCGCAACTGCACGTCGCCAACCGAGGTCAGCACGCCGGTAAGCGGGTCTTCGTCGCGTCGGCGGGTGGCCGTATCGATGGCCAGGTACGGCTGCAGCGCGGCGCGCATGCCGTGGCCGTCATGGACAGCCGCTGCGATGACCGGGCCGTCACCGAGGGTGAGCTCCCACTCGCGGCACTCGGCGACAAGGCCAGGCACGCGGTGGAGCGGCGGCGCGCTCGTTGAAGGGGTGGAGGAAGAAACGTCTGGAACGACTGCTGATCGGGTCATGCGCTCGATCCGCCTGGAGGGGCGGCGACTTCGAATGAGCGCTGATCCTCACACCGCACGGGTCAGCTGCGCGTGACAGCACCGGACCGTCCTGAACGCCCGATTCAGCACGCGCTTCCACACCGCAAAAGGCTGCGGCGCGCGCCCACCCGGCAGGCCGCTTGGCCGGGAACGACCGATACATTGCCGGGCCGGGCAGCGTGGCAAAATCCGCTCTGCTCGCTCCCTCTGCGCATGTCCATGCCCGACGCCCCGCCGCTGACGCTGTCCCGTTCCGTCCACGGCTGGCGACGCCGGTTTTCGCGCGGCTTGTTGGACCGCCTGCTGCCGCACGCCACGCAGGCCACCGACGAGCCCCTGCCGCTGGCCGGCATCCACCGCATCCTGGTGGTCAAGGTCAGCCACACCCTCGGCAATACGTTGCTGGTGACGCCGCTGCTGCGTGAACTGGAAACCGCGTACCCGGGCGCCGAGGTCGATGTAGTCACGCGCAGCCCGGTGGGCGCGCAGGTGTTTGCCGGCTTCCCGTGCGTGGGCACGGTGCACGTGTTGCCCCGCCATGCCTTCCGCGAGCCGCTGACATGGCTGCGCCGGGTGCGGGCGATGCGCCGCGCCGGGTACGACCTGGCGATCGATGTCGACATACGTTCACAGACCGGACGCGCGCTGGTGAACCTGGTGCGGCCCCGCCACTCGCTCGGCTTCATCGGGCCGGCCAAGCAATCGCGCGTTAACCATGGCATCGACGTGCCCGAGTCACCGCGCGGCATCGGCGCGCTGCCGGTCTACCTGTTGCGCCGCGCGCGCCGGGACGCCGACTACGGCCGCTATCCCGCGCCGCAGCTGCGGCTGTCACCGGCCGAGCGCGAGGCCGGGCGGCAACGCCTGGCTGCGGTCCTGGCGAATAGCCCGCAGACCCGGGTGCCGACATCGGATGCGACCGTGCCGCCGGTGATCGGCATCTTCGCCAATGCCACCGGCGCGAAGTGCCTGCCACTGGAGTGGTGGACGCGTTTCCTAGGTGTTCTGGAGCCGGCCTGCGCCGACCACGCGATCGTCGAGCTGCTGCCCGCGTTCGCGCGGTCGATGCTGGAGGACCGCTACCCGACCTTTTTCTCCAGCGACATCCGGGGCCTCGCGGCCGTGCAGAGCGCGCTGGCGCTGCATGTCAGCGCCGACTGCGGCGTGATGCACCTGGCCGATGCCGCGGGCGCGCCCACGGTCGGCCTGTTCGACGGAACCGATCCGGGCCAGTGGGCGCCGGGCGGCGAAGGCGGCACACACGTCGCCATTGCCGGTCGCACGCCCGAAGCGGTGGCCGCCGACGTGATCGCGCACCTGCGCCGGGGCGATGCACTGTCCTGATACCGGACACCCGCCGGTCCCGCCGCTCCGCCGGTGCACGACCACACCGCATTCACGTGGCTCACGCGGGTGGCGTTGCTAGCGTCTTGGAATCCACCTGTCCGGAGAACACCGTCATGACCCGCCTGACGATGACCCTCACCACCGCCGTGCGCCTGTTGCTGGCAATCGCCGCGGCCGCCGTGCTTGCCGCCTGCGTCATGGGCCCGCGCGTGCGCACCGACTTCGATCCGCAGGCCGACTTCACGCAGTACCGCAGCTACGCGTTCTACGAGCCGCTGGCGATGGAACAATCCGGCTACACCAGCTTCCTCACGCAGCGCATCAAATCGGCCATCCGCCGCGAGATGGATGCACGTGGCTACCGCTTCGACGAAACCAACCCCGACCTGCGCGTCAACTTCCAGGGCGTGATCCGCGAGCGCACCGACGTCTACAGCGTGCCGCGTACCGATATCGGCTACTACTACAGCTACCGCGCGCGCGCCTACGTGGCGGTACCCGTCTGGTACGACGAGGCACAGGTCAGCCGCTACAGCGAGGGCACGCTGACCGTGGACCTGGTCGATGCCGACCGCAACCACCTGGTCTGGACCGGTGATGCCATCGGCCGGGTCACCCAGCGCACCCCGGCCGAGCGCGCGGAGGCCGCCGATCGCGCGATCGCGGCCATCTTCGAGCGCTATCCCTACGGCCCCGTGCCCACCACGCCCGCACCGGCCGGTGGCTGACGGCATGGACGCTGTCGTCGCATGAGCGGCCAGGACGGCATCACCACGCGCCTGCAGTGGCTATGGCTGCAGGCGCGTCGTCGCCTCTGGTTCCGGGCCACGGCCTTCTCGGCGCTGGCGGTGGCGACCGCGCTGGTGGCGATCGTCGCCGAGCGCTACATCCCGTGGGAACTGTCCGACCAGATCGGCGCCGAAGCCGTCAGCAGCCTGCTCAACATCATTGCCGCCAGCATGCTGTCGGTGACGATCTTTTCGCTGAGTACGCTGGTCGCGGCGCTGTCGTCGGCCACCAGCAACGTCACCCCCCGTGCGACACGACTGCTGGCCGAGGACACGCGCGCGCAGAACGCACTGGCCACGTTCATCGGCTCATTCCTCTTCAGCCTGGTCGGCATCATCGGCGTGCACGCGGGGCTTTACGGCCAACGCGGACGCGTCGTGCTGTACGTGGTCACGCTGTTCGTCATCGTCGTGATCGTCGCCACGCTGCTGCGCTGGATCGACCACGTCTCCCGTCTCGGCCGGGTGGGCGAAACGGCGGACCGCGTCGAGGACACCGCGACCCGCGCTCTGCGTGACCGGCATGTGCGCCCGTTCCTGGGCGGCCGCCCGTTCCCCGAACCGCTCCAGCCGCCCAAGGGAGCGCACCCGGTGCCTTCGGAGCGCTTCGGCTACGTGCAGCACGTCGACATGCGGGCGCTGGAGGACTGGGCGTCGGGCGAGGGTGCCAGCGTGCTGGTCGCGTCGCCGCCCGGCACGTACGTCGACGCGCGCTGGCCGCTGGCGTGGATCGACGGGAGCATCGGAAACGATGGTGAAGAGGCGGTGCGCGACGCGTTCTCCGTCGGCGACATGCGGTCCTTCGACCAGGACCCGCGTTTCGGGCTGTCGGTGCTGACAGAGATCGCGTCACGCGCCTTGTCGCCGGCGGTCAACGACCCGGGTACCGCCATCGACATCCTTGGCCGCGCGACACGGTCGCTGGCAACGTGGGCGGCACCGACGCCCGCCGAAGCCCAGGAGACGCCCTACCCCAACGTCTGCGTACCAGGGATCCTCGTCGACGACCTGTTCGAGGACGTGTTCGTGCCGATCGCGCGCGACGGGGCAGCGCTGGTGGAGGTCGCGCTGCGTGTGCAGAAGTCGCTGGAAAGCCTGGCGGGCACCGGCGACGCGCGTTACATCGCGGCCGCGGTGCGCCAGTCGGACATGGCACTGGCGCGCGCCGAACACGCGCTGGTGCTGGAGTACGACCGCGAGCGCATCCGCCAGGCCGCTGCGCGCGTGCGGGCCTTTGCAGACGAACCCGTGGGTCAGCCGCCGGCCTGAGCGCGCGCCCAGGCCACGATCTGGGCTTGCGACATCGCACCGGACTGGCGTGCCACCTCGCGTCCCGCCTTCAACAGCACCAGCGTGGGGATGCTGCGGATCCCGAAACGGCCGCCCAGCTCGGGCACGGCCTCGGTGTCGACCTTGGCCAGGCGCATGCGCGGCTCGAGGGTGGAGGCGGCACGCTGGAAGTCCGGCGCCATCGCCTGGCACGGCGCACACCATGGCGCCCAGAAATCCACCAGCACCGGCAGGTCGCCGCGCATGGCGACCTTCTCGAACAGCGCCGCGTCCAGCGGTGCCGCCACGCCCTCGAACAGCCACAGGTGGCAGCGACCGCACGAGGGCGACGAGGCCAGGCGCGCTTCGGGCACGCGATTGACGGTACCGCAGTGCGGGCAAGGCACCTCGAGGGTTCGTTCGGTCATGGGCGCGCTCCGGTTGCGGAGCCCGAGCATGCGCGCCGGCAGGTCAAGGCGGCATTGACGCGTCCGGCGGCGATGCCCCGGAAACGCGGGACAGGTCAGCGACAAAGCCGCGGTAGGCCGCTTCACGCGTGGCGCCGGCGGGCTGTCGCAGGACCCACGCCGGATGCACCGTGGCCAGCACGCGGGTGCCGTCTTCCAGCGCCTGCCACCGGCCACGCCCGTCCATCACGGCGAATCCCGGGCCCAGAACCGCACGGGCGGCGGTAGCGCCCAGGCATACGATCACGCCCGGGCGTACAGCACGGATTTCCTCGCGCAGCCATGGTGCGCACGCGTGCTGCTCGCTGACGGCCGGGTTCCGGTGCAGCCGGCGCTTGCCGCGCAATTCGAACTTGAAATGCTTCACCGCGTTGGTCAGGTACAGCGCCGCCCGGTCGATGGCCAGCTCCTGCAGGGCACGATCCAACAGCCGTCCCGCCGGGCCGACGAAGGGGCGCCCGCTGAGGTCCTCCTCGTCGCCCGGTTGCTCGCCCACCACCATGACGCGCGCACCCACGGGACCCTCACCCCACACCGTCTGTGTCGCCGGCTGCCAGAGTGGACAGGCGCGGCAGGCGCGCGCGGCGGCCTCGAGACTGCCCAACCCCTGCCCGGCCGTGGCGACCGCCGCGCGATCGCCGGCGGCCTGCGCCAGCGCACCGCGCACCATCGCCGGCTTTCGGGGCGACTGCGCATCGCGTTCGGCCATCTCGCGCACGCGCACACCCGCATCGCGGATCAGCGTCGGCAGCCGGTGCGTCTCGGGCAGGTGCTTCCAGTACTTCTGCGGCATCTCCTGTCGCATCATCCGCGGGTTGAGGCGCGCCGGATTGAAGATGTGCGCGTAGTACGCCTGCCACAGCGCCTCCTGCGCGTCCTCGCCCGGCGCATCGCCTGGCGTCGCGCCCGCACCGAACGACAGCAGCTGCCCGTCCCACGCCACGCTTCGGTACGGCGCCAGGATCGCCCAGCGCATGCCGGCAAACCGGCGGGCGAAGAACGGCGCGACGAGATCGACGATGCGGTGTTCGGGCTCGAACCACGCCACGAAGCGCTCCTCGGCGCCCGGCAACGCGCGGAAACGCACGAACGCCTTCATCTTGTGCATGTCGCGGCGCACCGCCTTCTCCAGCTGGTGCGCACGCTGGACATCCGCGTCCAGCGGATTGGAAAGCAGCGTGGGCTCGCCATTCGCCCACCGCCATGTCAGGCGGTACAGCAGCGCATGCCGATGGGGGTCGCGATGGGCCAGCACGCGTTCGGCCAGGGCCAGCAGCGCGCGGGGCACGCGGCTGTTCGCACGGTCCGGGTCGGGCCCCGGCAGCGACGCGCCCAGCAGCGAAGGCCGGTCGGCGTCGTCCCAGTCAAGCTCGTCGGGCGGCACGCCCGCATGCAGCGCATCGCGCGCGGCAGTGCGCCATGCGTCCAGCGACCACGCCGGCTCCACCGTCATGCGGTACACGCGGTCACCCGGTCCGGTGCGCGCCGCGCATCATCCGAACAGCCCCGCCTGCCGTGGCGACGGTGCCAATTGCGCGCGCAGGCGATCGGGCCGGTCCAGCGCACCCCGCGGGTGGTGATCGGCCACCTGCACGAAAGGCAGCAGCTTGCGCAGCGGCGAGCGCAGGCGCGCGAGGTCGTCCAGCCGCAGCGCGCCGTGCCGACGCGCGGCGAGGATGCGCTTGACGTTGCGGGTACCCAGACCGGGCACGCGCAGCAGCCGCTCTTTCGGCGCGGTGTTGAGGTCGACCGGGAAGCACTCGGGGTGCCGCAACGCCCAGGCCAGCTTGGGGTCGACCTCCAGGTCGAGCATCGCCGCACCGGCCGGCGTACGCGGCGCGATCTCGTCGACTTCGAACCCGTAGAACCGCAGCAACCAGTCGGCCTGGTAGAGCCGGTGTTCGCGCACCAGTGGCGGTGCCTTCAGCGGCAGCACTTTGGACGCATCCGGGATCGGACTGAAGGCGGAGTAGTAGACGCGCCGCAGCCGGTAGTTGCCGTAGAGGGCGACGCTGGCGTCGAGCACGTCGCGGTCGTCGGCGCCATCCGCGCCGACGATCATCTGCGTGCTCTGCCCGGCCGGCGCGAAACGCGGGGGCTTTGCCCGCGTCGGCGTCTTCGCCCGGCGCGCGTCCTTCGACTCGTCGATGCGCCAGCGCAGTTGCCCCATCGCGCCGCGGATGCCGCGCGCGCTCTTCTCCGGCGCCAGCGCGCCCAGCCCGCTTTCCGTGGGCAGTTCGACATTGATGCTGAGGCGGTCGGCATACCGCCCCGCCGCGGCGAGCAGTTCCGGCGAGGCCTCGGGGATCGTCTTGAGGTGGATATAGCCGCGGAACTGGTGGTCCTCGCGGAGGCAGCGCGCGACCTCGACCAGCTGTTCCATGGTGTAGTCGCCGCTGCGGATGATGCCGCTGGAGAGGAACAGGCCCTCGATGTAGTTGCGCTTGTAGAAGTCCAGTGTCAGCCGGACCACCTCGTCGGTGGCGAAGCGCGCGCGGCGCACGTTGCTGGACACGCGGTTGACGCAGTAGGCGCAGTCGTAGATGCAGAAGTTGGTCAGCAGGATCTTCAGCAGCGACACGCAACGGCCGTCCGGCGTGTAGCTGTGGCAGATGCCCATGCCCTCGGTGCTGCCCACGCCGCCGCCCTTGCCCAGCGAGTGCCGCTTGCCCGCACCGCTGGAGGCGCAGGACGCGTCGTACTTGGCCGCGTCGGCCAGGATGGACAGCTTCTCGAGGGTGTTCATGGCTGCCGGACAGGCTTCGGCAGGCCAGTCTGCGGGGTGCCGTCTCACCGGGTGAGACGGGAGTAACCCACGAAATTCAGGTTGTTCAGCTGTTGCGCCGGTCGGTCAGACGAACGCGGTGAAGTCCTCGAGCTTCAGCCGTTCGATCGCGGGCACGCGGCAACCATCGGCGGCGTGGCCCACCACCAGCAGCAGGTACGGCATCTCGTTGCGCGGGCGGCCCAGCAGCTCATTGAGGAACCCCATCGGGCTGGGCGTGTGCGTCAGCGTCGCCAGGCCGGCGTGGTGCAAGGCGGCGATCAACAGTCCGGTCGCGATGCCCACCGATTCGTGGGGGTAATACCGCTTCTGCTTGCCGCCGGCCGCGTCCACGCCGAAGCGCTCGTAGAATACCGCGATCAACCACGGTGCGGATTCGAGGAACGGCTTGTCCGCGTCGGTACCCAGGGGCGCGAGCGCATCCAGCCATTCCTCCGGCGCGCGCCGCTCATAGAACGTGCGCTCCTCGGCTTCTGCGGCCTCGCGGATCCGCCGCTTGGTGTCGGGGTCGGACACGGCAATGAACCGCCACGGCTGCTGGTTGGCGCCGCTGGGCGCGGTGCCCGCCGCACGGAGGCAGGCCTCGATGACCGCACGCGGCACCGGCGTGGCGGCGAAGTCGCGCACGGTGCGGCGGCGCGCCATGCGTTCGGCGAACTCCGTCGCGTGCCGCAGGCGCGTGGCGTCGTCCATCGGTTCGGCGGCAGGCAGCGGTACGGTGGCGATCGGCTTCATGGCGGTTCCAGCGGCGGGCTGTGGTGGATTCTGCACGGCAGCACGCAATCGCGGTGGCGCGACCCGCGCCGTCATCGGCGTGGCTGCGGTGGCGTTATGGTGGCGGCGCGCCGTCACCCTCGCCGCCATGCACCCACTTGCCGACCGACATAGTCCGATGACCCTCGCCACACGCACCCCCATCCGTGTCGCCCTGATAGGTTATGGCCTCGCCGGACGCGTGTTCCACGCGCCGCTGATCGATGCCGAGCCGCGGTTGTCGCTGCGCATGGTGGCGACCCGCGATCCGGCACGCATGGAGGCGGTTCGTGCCGGCTTGCCGCAGGTGGACGTAGTGCCGCCCGACGTCGCGCTGTCGCACCCGGACATCGACCTGGTCGTCGTCGCGAGCCCCCACGACAGCCACGCGCGTCTCGCCCGCTCCGCACTGGAGGCCGGCAAGCACGTGGTGGTCGACAAGCCGTTCACCCTGTCGCTGGCCGAGGCGCGCGAGCTGCGCGACCTGGCCACGCGCACTGGACGCCTGCTGTCGGTGTTCCAGAACCGCCGCTGGGACAGCGACTTCCTCGCACTACGGCACGCAGTGGACGCCGGCCTGATCGGCCGCCCGCTGCACCTGGAATCGCGGTTCGAACGCTTCCGCCCTGAAGTGCGCGACCGCTGGCGCGAGCGCGACGACGGCGCGGGTGGTGTCTGGTGGGATCTGGGACCGCACCTGGTCGACCAGGCGCTGTGCCTGATGGGCGTCCCCGAACGCGTGCAGGCGTCCTTTGCGCGCCAGCGCGACGGTGCGGGCGGGGTCGACTGGGCACACGTGGTGCTCGAGTCCAGCGATGCACGCGCAGTCCTCCAGGCCGGACTCATGGCCGCGGGCGGCGGGCCGCGCTTCCTGCTGCACGGCGACCGCGGCAGTGTCGTCAAGCACGGCAGCGACCCGCAGGAACAGCAATTGGCCTCGGGCGTGAGGCCGGGCGACCCGGGCTGGGGTGCGGATCCCGATAGACCCATCCACTTCGCTGGGGATGGCGCCCAACAGGACCTGCCCGCCGTCTATGGCGACCAGTCCCTGTATTACCGCGGCGTCGCATCGGCGCTGCTCGATGGCGCGCCCACTCCCGTGACGCCGGACCAGGCCGTTGTGGTGATGGCGGTTCTGGAAGCGGCCGTGACGTCGGCGAAGCGCGGACACAGCGTCGGGCTTGCGCTGGACGAATCGGAGCTGAAGGCGTTCACGGCACCCCGACCCACACGCAAGGCCTCCGTCACCTGAGAAGCCGATGACAACGCCATGCGCGTTCGGCATGGACTCCGGGGCTCAACTAGACTCATGGGCCGACCCGCGACCAAGAGGCACCATGACGACACGCCGGAACAGCTACTGGGGCCGCATCCCGGAAGGCGCCGCCGATCCGCGCGAGCTGGAGCGCCGCCCTGACGTGATCGCGATGTCGCGCGGCGAGATGTACCTGGCCGCCTGCAGCGCCATCCTGCGCGACGGCCACGGCTTCGTGTCAGCTACCGATGCCGACGTGCCCCGGGATGCCGAAGGCCGCTGGATCCCGCTGTTCACCTACCCCTGCATCGAATACATCCGCCAGTTCGACTTTTCCGGAAAGCGCGTGTTCGAGTGGGGCTCGGGCGCGTCCACGCTGTTCTGGCAGGACCGCGGTGCCCGGGTCGCCAGCGTGGAGAACGATCGCCGCTGGTATGAGCGCATGCTGGAACTGAAGGGTCCCGACACCCAGTTGCTGTTCGACGACGGCGACGGCTTCCCGCGGGCCATCCACGAGGTCCCCGGCGAGTTCGACATCATCGTTATCGACTCGGCCGGCTACCGCTACGACTGCGCCCAGGAGTCGGCCGGCCGCCTGGCCACGGGCGGGATGGTGATCCTCGACAATGCCGAATGGCACCCGCGGACCGCGGGCGTGCTGCGCGACCAGGGGCTCATCCAGGTCGACTTCTCCGGCTTCAAGGTCACCGAATTCCACGCCTCGACCACGTCGGTCTTCCTGCACCGGGACTTCGCCTTCCCTACCCGGGAACCGATGCAGCCGGCCTACGCGGTGGGTGCAAAGCGCCTGATGTCGGAGTGGGACCAGCCCGGCGGACGGCGCTGAGGCGGCACCTTCAACGCAGCTGGCTGTCCTTGCTGCCGCGGCGGTTGTAGCCGCCCGCGCCGGCTTCCTCGCGGTCGTGGGCGTCCTGGCAGGCCACGCACAGGCGCACGCCCGGCACCGCCTTGCGCCGGGCCTCGGGAATCGCGGCGTCGCACTCTTCACAGTGCTCAAGCCCCGGCCCTTGCCGGAGTTGGCTGCGCGCGCGCTTGATCGCGTCCTTCACGGTCGCGTCGATCTGGTCCTGTACGGCGCCGTCGCCGGCCCAACCGGTGGCCATGGTCTTCTCCGGAATACTGCCTCTGGAACCCCCCAGATGGGGCGCGCCACCGCGGCCGTCAAGACCCCGGCTGATCGCCTGATCCACTGCCTCCGGACTCCAGGTCCTCGATCAACGCTTTCATCTCGTCGATCTCGCGGCGCTGCGCCTCGATGATCTCACCGGCCAGTTCGCGCACGCGCGGGTCGCGCAGCGTGGCGCGCTCGCTGGTCAGGATCGCGATCGAGTGGTGCGGGATCATCGCCTTCATCCACGACACATCGCTCACCGTCGCCTGGCTGCGCACCATGTAGAGCGAGCCGGCCAGCACCACGGCCGCGCCCATGAAGATCGCTGCGTTGGCCATGCGGTTGCGATACATGTGCAGCATGAAGGCGAGCATGACGATCGCCATCGTCGCGCCCATCACCAGCGCCATCCAGAACCGCGTCTGGCTCCAGAACACATGGTCGAGCGCGTAGGTGTTGAGGTACATCAGCCCCAGCATTACTGCCGTGGACGTGGCGATCATGGCGGCGAACCGCCCATAGGACCCGTGCATGCCGGCCTCCGGTCGTGGTTTACCGACCGGGACACTATCGGCCTGGGAGTGGTCGGGACGCGAACGTCGGGTTCCGTGCGCATGTTCAGGGACGACGCGACGACGGGCCGGTACCCTTCCCCGCCTGTACGGCACCCGCCGCCCCATCGAACGAGACTCCGCCATGATCCGCGCCCCCCGCCTGCCCGCCCTGCTCGCCCTCGCCCTGTTCGCCATGCCCGCCACGTCGGCACTGGCGTCGAGCTTTGCCGGCAGTTCCGCCGGATCGTCCGCCGCCGGGTCCTCGGCGTCTTCGGGCAGCACCTCGGGGGACGACAAGGTCGTGGTGCAGGCGCGCGACGACGCCGCGCGCTTCGTCGCCACCGATGGCGCCATCCGTGGCGCGCGCCTGGAAGCCGCGCTGCGCCACCTGCGCGAAACGCGCGAGGACGCGCAGGACGCCGACGACCTGCAACTGGCGCGGGCCATCCTGGCACTGTGACCGGGCTGCGCCTGCATGCGCGGGCGCTGGCCGCGGCCGCCCTGCTGGCGGCTCTGCCCGCCACCGGTGCGGCGCTCGAGCTGGTCGGTGGACACGACGGCCTGACCCCGCAAGAGGCGGCGGCAAGCCAGGCATTGCTCGATGACGTGGACGCGCGGCTGCCCGCGCGCTGGCGCGAGCGCCTCGAAGACTCCGTCCAGGTGCGATGGGAGGAGCTGCCCGCGCACGTGCACGGGCGCGCATTCGCCGGAGGCATCCGGCTGCAGGCATCGCTGCTGGCCGGCTGGATGGGCACCTCGGCGGACGACGACGCGGGTCGCACTGCTGCGCGCGCCGCGCTGATCCACGAGCTCGCCCACCTCTACGATCGCGCCAGCGGCCGCGCCCTGTCTCGCGACCCGCGCCTGCTGGACCTCGCAGGCTGGCAGGTGCGCGCGCTCGGCCCGGGACGCATCGACGAGAACCCGATGCGGGACCGCAGCCCGGACCCGTACGAGTTGACCGACCCGGCCGAGTTCGTCGCGGTCAACCTTGAACACCTGCTGCTTGACCCGTCGTACGCCTGCCGGCGGCCCGCCCTGCACCGCTACTTCGCCGCACATTTCGGCATGACGGACGCGGGTGGCCCATGCACGCCCGGTCTGCCGTACCTCGACACCGGCGCGGCCATGGCCCCCGACGCCGACGCCGCCGGACCGCTGCTGCAACTCGACCCGGCCCGCGTGCATGCGGTCGACTACCTGCTGGCCGAAGCCAACAGCCGCCCGATGAGCCGCTGGGGCCACAGCATGCTGCGGCTGGTTGTGTGCGCCCCGGGGCGCGAGCCGGGCCCGGACTGCCGCCTCGATCTGGACCATCACCGTGTCCTCTCGTTCCGCGCGTTCGTCGACGACGTGCAGATCTCCAGCTGGCGCGGGCTGACCGGCGGCTACCCGTCGCGCCTGTTCGTACTGCCGCTGTCTCAGGTAGTCGAGGAGTACACGGCCGTCGAGCTGCGCGGGCTGCAGTCGATCCCGCTGGCGCTGGATGCCGCCGAGATCCGGGGCCTGCTCGAGCGCGCCGCGCAGTTGCACTGGAGCTACGAAGGCGACTACTACTTCGTCAGCAACAACTGCGCGGCTGAGACCTTCAAGCTGCTGCACGACGGCGTGCCGCGCCTGGCGGGCAACGGCCTGTCCAGCATCACGCCCACCGGGCTGCTGCGACGCCTGCAGGGCGCCGGCATCGCGGACGCCTCCGTGCTCGATGACCCCGACACGGCCATCCGCCGCGGCCATTACTTTCCGTCGCAGGACACGCACTACCAGGCGATGCTGGACGCAGCCGCCGCCCGGATGCCACTGCCGTTGGAGCGGGTGGAGGACTGGTTCGCCCTGCCGCCCGCGCAGCGCGCGCCGTGGATCGAACGGGCAGACCTGCGCGCCGCCGCCGCGCTGCTGGTGCTGGAACAGGCGTCGCTACGCCAGCAGGAACTGCTCGCGCGCGACGTGTTGAAACGACGGATGTTCAAGCGCAGCCGCCACGACGAAAACGTCGCGGACATGCGCGACGCGCTGCAGGTGGCGATGCAGGTGGATGCCGCATTCTCGAGGCCGGCCGCCATGGCGCCCGACGGCTATGGCCTGCCGCAGCAGGCCGAGCGCGAGGCGATCCAGCGACGCGCCAACGAGCAGGCCCGACAATGGCGCCAGCAGGACGCGCGGCTGCGTCAGGCGGCGCGCGACGCACTGCCGGAATCGCGGCGTCTCGCGCTCGATGCCACCCGCGACAACCTGGAGGCGCTCGGCCGACGCCTTCGGCAATTGCACCGCGACGCGGGCGGCATGGAGCTCGGCCGCGCGCGGTGACGCCCCGGTGCCAGGCAGTTCGGGGCTCAGGCCGCCGAACGCAGCGGGCGCGGTGTCGCCGCCACCTTGAACACCGCCACCGCATCGGCCAGACCTGACGCCTGGTCCTGCAGGCCGCGGGCCGCGGCGCTCGCTTCTTCGACAAGGGCGGCGTTCTGCTGCGTGACGTGGTCGAGCTGGACCACCGTCTGGCCAACCTGCTCGATATCGCTGCGCTGCTCCGACGACGCGCTGGTGATGCCGGCCATGATGTCGGTCACCTCGCGTACCGCGCCGACGATCTGGCCCATCGCCTCGCCCGCGCGCGCGACCCGGTCCGCGCCCGCCTCGACGTTCTCGACCGAACCGCTGATGAGCGACTTGATGTCCTTGGCCGCACCCGCCGATCGCTGGGCCAGGCTCCGCACTTCGGCGGCCACCACCGCGAACCCGCGCCCCTGGTCGCCGGCACGGGCCGCTTCCACCGCCGCATTCAGCGCGAGGATGTTGGTCTGGAAGGCGATCCCGTCGATCACGCCGATGATGTCGGCGATCCGCCGCGAAGACTCGCTGATCGCGCCCATGGTCGCCACGACCTCCTCGACGACGCGGCCACCGGCCGCCGCGGCTTCGCCCGCATCGCGCACCAGCGCGTTGGCCTGGCCGGCGTGCTCGGCATTGCGGCGCACCTTGGAGGTCAACTCGTCCATCAATGCGGAGGTTTCCTCCAGGCTGGCGGCCTGCTGCTCGGTGCGGCGCGACAGGTCGGCGTTGCCCGAGGCGATCTCCGATGCCGCCAGGTGGATCGATGCCACGGCCGACTGGATGCCGCGCACGATCTCCGTCAGGCGCTGGCCGGTGCCGGTCGCGTCGTCGCGGATCCGGCCGAACACGCCCGGATGGTCGCCGGTCATGCGTGCGGTGAGGTCGCCGCGCGCGAACGCGTCGAACACGGTCGATATCTGCGCCAGGTTGGCATCGGCCGTGGACATGAGGCGGTTGAGGTCGTCGACCATGGCGCGGAAGCCGAACTCGAACCGCCCCGCGTCGCCCCGCGCGCTGAAGTCGCCTGCCGCGGCCGCCGCCGACAGGCGCTTGATCTCGCCGCTGATGAGCGTGAGGTTGCCCTTGGCGGTGTCCATGATGACGGTGAGGCGCGCCTTCTCGCCCGGCAGGCGGGGCATGTCCTCGGTGAAGTCGCCGATCGCGTAGCGCGCGACCAGCTCGGCCATGCGCATCTTCACCGCGATGTGCGCCGCCACCAGCTCGTTGATGTCCGTGGCCATCGTGCCGTAGACGCCCGGATACGCGGCCGCGTCCATCCGGAAGCTGATCTCGCCGGCCTCATGGCGCTCGGCGATTTCGCGCTGGCCCTGCGAGAACGCGACCAGCTGCTGCTGCATCCGGCCCATCGCGGCCAGCAGCTGCCCGGCCTCGTCCTTGCCGGTGACGCGGATCTCGCTACCCAGGTCGCCCGCACCCACGCGCTCGGCCACGTCCAGTGCCTGTCGAAGCGGGACGATGACGCTGCGGGTGATCAGCCAGGCGACGCCCGCACCGATGACCAGTGCCAGCACCGACAGGACCAGCATCAGCGCGGCGAACCCGTTCGCGGTGGCAGCGGCGGCCTCCGCCTCGCGGGCGTTCTTGGCCTCCTCCAGGTCGATCAGCGCATTGATGCGCGCCAGCCATGTCGTGAACGCTGGTGCCGCCTCGCCCAATACCAGCGCACGGGCTTCAGCCAGCGCACCCGCCTCGCGCAGGGCGCGCGTCCGCTCGATCAGTGGCAGCGTGCGCGACTCCACCTCCTGGATGGCGGCCAGCATCGCGGCCTCTTCGGCATCGCCGGTGGCGGGGTCGGCCACCATCGCCTCCAGCGGCGCGGCCGACTGCGCATAGTCCGCGGTCAACCGGTCGATCATCGCGTTGGCCTCCTCGACCACCGCCGGATCCTCGGACAGGACCACGTCGCGAAGCGCAATGGCGCGGTCATGGACGCTGCCGCGGAAGTTGATCGCGTAACGCTGCTTGACGCTGTTGACTTGGTTGATCGTCGACAGGCCGTCGTCGATGCGCAGGACGCGGTGGATGCCGATGCCGGTCAGGGCAAGGATCAGGACCAGGACAAGGCCGAAGCCGAGCGCAAGGCGCTGGCCGATGGTGAGGGTGTCGATGCGCATGGAGGATCCGATAGCCGTGGTTCGGCACCTGGGTGCCCGTCCATGACGGTATCGGCTGCGCATTCAGATCACTGGAGAGGGATCACGGCTCCATGGCTGGAACAATCAATCGTGATTCGACGTGCATCCGCGACGCGGTTTTTCACGTGTCTACGACGCAGGCTCCGGGAGCCCGCGACTCTCCGCCCGTGCGACGACGCTTCTTGTGCGCGTACATCGCAGCGTCCGCGCGGGCCAGCAGCGAGGACGCACTCGATCCGGGGGTATGCAGTACCCATCCGATGCTGGCGTGGATGCCGAGGCAGACGCCTTCGACGGGGCGTGTCCGCGCCAACGCCTGCTGCAGGTCATCGGCGATCGACGCCACGTTCCGCGTGCCCTCGCGGATGCCGGGGGCCAACACCACGAACTCGTCGCCGCCCAGCCGTGCGATGAAGTCGCCTTCGCGAAGCCGCGTACCCAGGTCGTTGGCAACCTCGCGCAGCACCGCGTCGCCAGTGGCATGGCCGTGGCGGTCGTTGATCTGCTTGAACCCGTCCAGGTCAAGGAACATCACCGCGAACGGGTCGGCGAGGTCGTCGCGCTCGCACATCTCGCGTAACCGCTGCAGGAAATGCGCGCGGTTGGGCAGGCCGGTCAGCGCGTCGCACAGCGCCGCATCCTGGTACTGGCGCGCCTGGGCACGCGTGGTCTGCAGTGCGGCCTCCAGCCGTGCCAGCAGCCGCGCCTTCTCGTCGAGTTCCAGCTGGCGCCCCAGTGCACCGCCCAACGCATTGCCGATCAGCGCCACCGCCTGCGCGTCGATATCGTCGAAGGCATGGACGACGCTCGAACAGACCTCCGGCACGCCCAGCACGTCGTCGCCATAGCGCAAGGGCGTGCAGATGAGCGAGCGGATCGCCCGCCCCTTGCGGATCCGCACGCGTACCCGGTCGTCGCCCTCGACGTTGTTGCTGTGCATCGCCTCGTGCGAGCGCAGGCATGCAGGCGCCAGCGTGTGGCCCGCATCGAAGGCGGCCGGCTCGATGTGCTTCATCTGGCCGCGTGCGGAGCGCACCTGCAGGCCACCGCGCGCGGAAGTCAGCACCACCGCGCCCGTCGCACGGGTCAACTCCATGACCGTGGCGGTCGCCTCGTCGAGGAACGGCCCGGTGTCGCCCGAGTGCTCGGCGATGCGCACCAGTGCATCGACGACGTTCCTCAGGCGCAGGTACTCGCTCCTGCCGTGGGCGGCCGACGTCCAGGGTTGCATGCGGGGCGCCGCGCCGGACGCCGGTACCGAACCCATGTGACTGCCTGCCCATTCGAAACGACCGCCATCATAGGTGGCGGGCATCAATAGCCGGTGAGCATTGCCGCTCAGGCGGGCGCGCATCCTGAGCCGTTCAGCCAGCGGCCGCCGCCACCCGGCGTGCACAGTGCTCAGGGCACCGTGGCGGCCTTCGCTTGTGCACCGGGTGGCACGGCGCCCAGCCATGGAGGACCGATTGGCCAGACCCACACCGCGATTGGACCTGCAGCCCGTGACAGAGCGCCTGTATGAGGAGGCCTACAGCCTTGCAGCCGCATTGCCGCTGCTGGCGCTGGCCATCGCCCTCGTGGTCGTGGCCTGGCTGTTCGGCGGCTGGCTGTCGCGCCGGGCGTTGCTGGGGCGCATCTCGCGGCATAACCCGTTCATGCGGGAACTGGCCAGGACCACCGTGCGCTGGGCGGTACTGCTGGTCGGCGTGGTGCTGGCGCTGGAGCTACTGGACGCCACCGCCTTGGTCGGCGCTGTGCTCGGCACCGCCGGCGTACTGGGCGTCGCGATCGGCTTCGCCTTCAAGGACATCCTGGAGAACTACCTGGCCGGCATCCTGCTGAGCCTGCGCCAGCCGTTCGCACCCCGCGACCACGTGGTGATCGAGGGCCACGAGGGCCTGGTGGTCAAGCTGACCTCGCGCGCCACCGTCCTGATGACGCTGGAAGGCAACCACCTGCGGCTGCCCAATGCCCTGGTGTTCCGCGGGGTGATCCTCAACTACACGCGCAACCCCTCGCGCCGGTTCGAGTTCGAGGTCGGCATCGGCGTCCACGAGGACCTGGTGCGCGCGCAGGACATCGGTGTCTCGAAGATGGCAGCGGTCGAAGGCGTCGTCGACGAACCCGCGCCGCGCGCGTTCATCACCACGCTGGGCGATTCCGACGTGCGGGTGCGTTACCAGGGCTGGGTGGACCAGCGGTCGCACGACTTCGCGCAAGTCAAGAGCGAGGCGATCCGCGCGGTGAAGCTCGCGCTGGAACATGCCGGCATGGACTTGCCCGAACCGATCTATCGCGTCCAACTGAGCGAGCCGCGTTCCGCCAAGACGCGCGCTGCCGGCGACGCGGTGGTGCGGTCGGCGGACGCGGCGCCGCCTGCTCCCGTGCCGGATGTGGCTCCAGCCGACGAAGCCCAGCGGACCCGGGCGCGGCGGGACATCGAGCAACAGATCGACCTCGAGCCGACGCACGCGGGGGATGCCAACCTGCTGGACCCGACCGCGCCGCGCGAGTGACCGCGGTAGCCCCGCGAGCCGCCGGGTGCTCCGTCAGGCGGCTTCCCGGGTCAGCCGGCCCAGTAGCGCCGCGTCCGACTCGCCCGCGCCACCGAGCGTGGCCTGCGCGTCCTCCAGCGTCATGCGGTCCGCGCGTACCAGCATGGCCAGCGCGCCAGCCCGGCGTCCCAGCTCGAGCGCGTTGCCCAGCGGTGACTGCGTGTCGCGCGCCGGCTCCCGGTCCTCCGTGCCCGTGGCGGCCTGCTGTTCCGCCAGGGCCAGGTCCATGCGTTCGGTGAGCTGCCACGCCTTGGCGATGCGACGGGCCGTGGCAGCCGTCTCCGCCTGCAGCAACTCGACGCTCGCAGCCACGTCTACGGCCTGGCCCGGGTGCCGCGCGTACTGGTCGCGCAGCACCTGCAGCACCACCGTTCCACCCAGTCCAAACAGCAGCGCCAGCAGGTGCGCGGCAAACGCGTCCTCGCCACGCCTCCGGGCGAACTCCGCCGTGGCCAGGGCCGCCAGTTGCGTCTCGTCCCACGCCACGCCCATGGCCGTGCCGAAAGTGCCGCCACCAACGCCGCCCACCGGTTGCACGAGTGCGCTCGCGACGATCTGCCTCAGGCCGTCCGTGCCCACCAGCGCGACGGCGCGCTCCAGGCTTTCCACCGGCTTGGCCTGTACGCGGTAGAACGCGCTGTTGGCGATGCGGAGGAGGTTGCCGGCCAGCGCCGGGTCGCGCTGGATGATGCCGGCGATCGCCCGCCCCGATGCATCCGGGTCGTTGACCGCACGCATCAGCTGCGGCAACACCTGCGGACGGCGCGGCATGTAGCGCGGTTGCGACTCCACCCGCTCCAGCACCCGGCGCGCAGCGTCGTTGATGGCCAGCCCGGCAGGCGTGGGCGCCGTGGCCGGCAGCGCATCGCGCTGGAACATCAGCGCCGCAAGGCGTGCGTGGATATCACTGCCTCCGTCACGCTCGCCCTCTGCGAGGGGCGCCAACGGCTGCGCGGCGGCGGCCGGCGACGGGCGCGGACCCGCACCGCGGGTAACGCGTCGAGCCACGGCGGCACGCGCCGCGGCCCGGCGTTGTACGAGGACCACGCCAGCCGTCCCCACGGCCAGCACCGAAAGCACCACCATCAGTATCGACATGCCGACCTGCGCCCCCCAGCGAGGACGCCATGGTAGCCGCAGCGCGGCCCCTCTGCCGGTGTCCGTCCGGCCAACCTCCGCGCGCGCAACGCGGGTTCGCGGGACGAGCGTCGTGCCGTTCGTCAGCACCGCTCCCGGCCCTGTCCTTGTCCGACGTCCAACGCCGTTCGCACGGGTGGCGCGCGCGTGCAGGCACGGGGACGGTGCGCCTCCCGCCCCCAACCTGGAGATCGACCATGAAGACGTTCGCTGTGCTGGCGTCATGCCTGCTTGGACTGCTGTTCCAACCTGCCGGGGCCGCCACGGTCACGCAGGTGATGTCGAACCTGGACAACCCGCGTGGACTGGCATTCGGGCCCGACGGCGGCCTGTATGTCGTCGAGGCCGGACGCGGCGGCGCGGGTCCGTGCGCCGTCCTGCGTGGCCTGCCCCGCTGCTACGGACCCTCGGGCGCCGTGACGCGCCTGCTGGATGGCGAACAAAACCGCGTCGTCACCGGCCTGCCGTCCTACAGCGACGCCGGCTATACCGAGGTGACCGGTCCGCATGACGTCGGGTTCGCCGGGCCCGGCCGCATGTACATCACCGTCGGGTTCGGCGGAAACCCTGCGGAACGCGAGCTGTTCGGGCCGGTCGGCGCCAACTTCGGCACGCTGCTCTACGTACCCGGCCGGCTGCCGTGGCGCATCGTGACCGACGTTTCCGCGCACGAATCCGCCAGCAACCCCGCAGGCGGCCCCATCGACAGCAACCCCTATGGCCTGCTCGCCGGCCAGCGCGAACGCTGGATCGCCGATGCCGGCGCCAATGCCCTGCTGCGCGTGGCCGGCGACGGCGCGGTGTCTACGATCGCTTCGTTCCGCTCCCGCCCCAGCGCCATGAACGACGCGGTGCCGACCTCGGTGGTCCAGGGCCCCGACGGCGCGTTCTACGTGGGCGAGCTCACGGGAGCGCCATTCCCCGCGGGCGATGCACGGGTGTACCGCGTCGTGCCCGGCGAGGCACCGACGGTGTTCCACGCCGGCTTCAAGACCATCATCGACCTGGACTTCGGGCCCGACGGCAGCCTGTACGTGCTGGAGCATGCCACCGGGCCGGTGTTCTTCGGCGGCCCCGGGCAGGTGGTGAAAGTCGCGCCCAACGGCACGCGCAGCGTGGTGGTCGGCGGGCTGACCCGGCCGACCTCGATCCTGGCCGGCGATAGCGGCGAGCTGTACGTCAGCAACCAGGGCGTGTCGCTGCTGACCGGCGAAGTGCTGCGGATCGACCCGTAGTCCCGCCGCCGGTGTCGTGAAAACAAGCGGGGCCGGTCATCACGGCCGGCCCCGTCTTCAATCACGTCGATGCGAACGCATCACCAGATGCGGACGCGGTTCTCCGGCGCCACCCACAGCGGGTCGGCCTCGGTCACGTTGAACGCTTCGTACCACGCATCGATGTTGCGCAGCGGCGCGAACGCGCGGATGTGCCCCGGGGAGTGCGTGCCGTTGACCAGCTGCTGGCGCAGCGCGTCGTCGCGCCATAGCGTCCGCCACACCTGCGCCCAGCCCATGAAGAAGCGCTGCTCGCCGGTGAAGCCGTCGATGACCGGTGCCGGCTCGCCGTCGAGCGAGCGGCGGTAGGCCTCAAGCGCGATGGTCAGGCCGCCGAGGTCGCCGATGTTCTCGCCCATCGCGACCTTGCCGTTGATGTGCATGTCCGGCAGCTGCGGGAACTCGTAGCTCTCGTACTGCGCGCCCAGCTCGGCCGCCTGTGCTTCGAACTTCGCCGCGTCCTCGGCCGTCCACCAGTCGCGCAGCAGGCCGGCGCCGTCGGACTTGCGGCCCTGGTCGTCGAAGCCGTGGATGATCTCGTGGCCGATCACGCCACCGATGCCGCCGTAGTTCACGGCCGGGTCGGCGTCGGGATCGAAGAACGGCGGCTGCAGGATCGCGGCCGGAAACACGATCTCGTTCTTGACCGAGGAGTAGTAGGCATTGACCGTCTGCGGAGTCATGCCCCACTCGCCCTTGTCGACCTGCTTGCCGATGCGGTTGCGGTCGTAGTCCCACTCGAACTGGCGCGCGCGGTCGGCGTTGCCGAACACGTCGCCGTTGGCAATCTGCAGGCCGGCATAGTCGCGCCACTCGTCCGGGTGGCCGATCTTCAGGCCGAAGCCCGCCAGCTTGGACATCGCCTCGGCCTTGGTCTCCGGGCTCATCCAGTCCAGCTGCTGCAGGCGCGCGCCCATCGCGGCCTTCACGTTGGCGACCAGGTCGTCCATCTTGGCCTTGGCATCGGGCGGGAAGTACAGCTCGACATAGTCACGGCCGATCGCCTCGCCCATCGCGCCTTCGGCGAACGACACGCCACGCTTCCAGCGTGCGCGCTGCTCGGGCTGGCCGGACATGAACTTGTTGCGGAACTCGAAGTTCGCGTCGACGAATGCCCTGCTCAGCAGCGGCGCGGCGTCATCGATGGTGTGGAACGCCTGCCACGCCTTCAGCGTGTCCAGGTCGGTCGCGGCGAACACGGCCGCCATCTTCGGGAACGCGGTGTCCTGGCGGACGACGGCCTTCCCGGTGTGGTCGACACCGGCGGCATCGAAGAACGTCGCCCACGGGAAGCCCGGCGCCTTCGCGTCCATTTCCGCCAGCGTCACCGGGTTGTAGGTCTTGTCGCGGTCGCGGCTCTCGGCGCGGGTCCAATGCGCTTCGGCGATCTTCGTTTCCATCGCCATGATGGCGTCGGCGCGCGCCGCGGCGTTGTCCCAGCCCGCCAGCTCGAGCATCTGCGCGATGTACTGCACGTAGCGCTCGCGTTGCGGCGCGAATTTGTCTTCCAGATACATCGCGCGGTCGCCCAGGCCCAGGCCGGACTGGCTCAGGTACAGCGTGTAGGTGTCGGGGTCGCGCTGGTCGTCGGACACGTACGCGCCGAAGAACGTGCCGCCGAAGCCGCCCATGCGCTCACCCATCAGGCGCGCGAGGCCGTCCTTGTCGTCCACCGCCGCGATGGAGTCGAGCTTGGGCTGCACGGGCTGGCGTCCGAGCGACTCGATCGTCGCCTCGTCCATGAAGCCCTGGTACAGCGCGGCGATCTTGGCGGCGTCGCCATCGGTGGCCGGGTCGCCGGCCTCGTAGCCCTCGACCAGCTGGCGCAGGCGCGCCTCGGACAGGTCGCGCAGCACCAGGAACGAGCCGTACATCGACTTGTCGGACGGGATCTCGGTGTCCTCGGCCCAGTTGCCGCTCACGTAGGCGAAGAAGTCCTCGCCCGGGTCGACGTCGCGGTCCATGCCGGCGGTGTCGATGCCCCAGGTGCCGTAACGGTCGGCGGCGACGGTGGCGGCACCGCCGCCGGCCGGGGCGTGGTCGTCGAACAGCACGCGCACGTCGTTGCCCGTCACGGGCACGTGGTTCTGGGCGGCCACCGGTGCGGCCAGGGCCAGCGCGAGGGCGGTAGCGGTAAACAGCAGGGTCTTCTTCAAGGCGATCTCTCCGGGTTTGACAGGCAGGCCCCGCTCGACGCGTCCGGCTGGCAGGCGGGTCGAAGGCCGACCCGGGGTTGTACCCCACCTTTCGAGCACGCGCGCAGTGCCAAGGGTTGGGATGGCCGATGCGGCAAAGCTGAACCGGTCAGCCCCGGGCGTGCGGCTCATGTCCGGCCCATGCAGCGGCGCAGGCGCGTAGGATGCGGGGGTGCCACGCGGTCCCTCGCGTCCCGACCACCCCCACGGTCCGTCGACGCCCTTTCCTCCATCGCCGCCCACCCGGCGATGCACCCCGGACCGCCCATGCCCGGCTATGCCACCCGCGAGATCCGCCCGACCATCGGCGGACACGAGTACCGCCTTCGCGTACTCGCCGACACCCAGCAATACGCCGACCCCGATGGCCATGGCGAGCGTCTGGGCGTGTCATCGGCCCAATGGAGCCTGTTCGGCCAGTTGTGGCCGGCCGGCGAGATGCTCGCCCATCTGGTCGAAACAGTGCCTGTCGAGGGGCGCCGCGTGCTGGAGCTGGGCTGCGGCATCGGCCTGGCCAGCCTCGTGCTCAGGCGTCGCGGCGCGGACGTGGTGGCGTCGGACGTACACCCGCTGGCCGAGGTTTTCCTCGCCTACAACGCCGCGCTGAACGACCTGCCCGCCCTGCACTACCGCCAGGTGCTCTGGGACCAGCCGATGCCTGCGCTGGGCAAGTTCGACCTGATCATCGCCGGCGACGTCCTCTACGAACGCGGCCAGGCCGAGGTGATCAGCGCCTTCGTGGCCCGCCATGCGAACCCCTGTTGCGAAGTCATCGTCACCGACCCGGGACGCGGCAACAGCGCGCGCTTCGGCCGGTTGATGGTGGCGCAGGGCTTCGATGCGGCGACCGCGCCGTGGCCCACCATCGACTCGGTCGCGCCACCACCGCGCAGCCAGTACCTGCGCTGCGTGCGCGGACGCGCCCTGCCCCGCCTCAGAACACCGACAGCCCTGTCATCCGCGTAAAGCGGTGCAGCGCGTAGCGGCCGAGCAACGAATTGCCCTTCTCGTCCAGGCCCGGGTAGTAGGTGCACAGGCTCATGACGTGCGGCACCACGGCGACGATGCCGCCGCCGACGCCGCTCTTGGCGGGCAGGCCGACGTAGAAGGCGAAATCACCGGCCGCATCGTAGGTACCGGCGGTCATCATCAACGCGTTGATGCGCGTGGCCAGTTCCTCGCTCACGACGTCCTCGCCAGACACGCCGCAGTGGCCCTGGTTGGACAGGAACTGCACGCTGCGCGCCAGGTCCACGCAGTCCATCTTCAGCGAGCACTGCAGCCAGTAGAAGTCGAGCACGCGGTCGACCTCGTTGCGCAGGTTGCCGTAGCTCTTGATGAAGTTGGCCATGGCGATGTTGCGGTGGCCGCTCTGGCGCTCCGACTTCGCCACCACCTCGTCGACACCGACATCGGCATTGCCCGAGCGCCGGCGCATGAAGTCCAGCAGCTTCTGCTCGGCGTTGTCGCAACTCGACAGCACCACGTCGGCCACTACCAACGCGCCGGCATTCATGAAGGGGTTGCGCGGGATGCCCTTCTCGTACTCCAGCTGGATCAGCGAATTGAAGGGGTCGCCCGAGGGTTCCCGGTCGACGCGCTCCCACAGCTCGTCGCCGACGGCTTCCAGCGCCAGCGTCAGCGTGTGCACCTTGGAGATGCTCTGGATCGAGAATGGCTCACGCGACTCGCCGACCTCGAAGACATCGCCGTCCACCGTGACCAGCGCCATGCCGAAGCGGTCCATCGGCACGTCGGCCAGCGACTCGATGTAGTCGGCCTGCTCGCCTTCGCCCAGCCGCGCCGTTACCTCCTCGTGGATGGTGCCGAGGATGTCGGGCAGGTCGAGCTCGCTGATGTTGTGCCGGTTCTGGATCGGTTCGCGCATGGGGCCGCCCCGCAAGGAAAGCGCCACTGTGCACGCTTGCGCGTCAACCGCAGGTTATCGCCCAGCTGCAAGGCAGCGCCCGACGTTGCACTCCGGGTAACTGGCCGGGTACGGCAGCCCGGTCAGTGAGCCAGCTCGGCCGCGCGGTCGGCGACATCGCCCGCCACGGCCGGTTCGCCCACCACGCGATTGCGGCCGCCGAGCTTGGCCTGGTACAGGCGCCGGTCGACGGACTCGATGAACTCCACCGGGTCGGCACCCGGCTCGGGCACCGTGGTGCCGACGCCCGCGCTAACGGTCAGGCAGTCGCCCGTACCCGACTGCGGGTGATCGATGCACGCGTCCAGCACCTGTTGGCGGCAGTGCTCGGCAATGGCCGCTGCGGTGTCGCGGTCGGTCGCGGGCAGCACCAGCACGAACTCCTCGCCGCCGAACCGCCCCACGAAATCACGCGGCCGCCTGGCCACGGACTGCAGCAGGCGCGCGACCCGGCGCAGGCATTCGTCGCCCTTGAGGTGGCCGTGGTGGTCGTTGTACTGCTTGAACCAGTCGATATCGATCACGACCAGCGACAGCGGCTGGCGGTCGCGGCAGGCCGCCAGCCATTCGCGGTCGATCACCACATCGAACATGCGCCGGTTGGCGACGCCGGTCAGGCCATCCTGGTAGGACAGCTCCTCCAGCGTCTTCTGCAACTCGGCCAGTTGCTCCTCGCTGCGCTTGCGCTCGGTGATGTCGAACATGAAGCCGATCAGCTGCGTCACCTCACCCTGCGCGTCGCGCACGACGTGCACGACATCGCGGATCCACACGTAGCGGCCGTCGCGCGTCATGGCGCGGTAGTCGGCCTCGTGGTCGACGCCGGCCAGCGACTGCGAGACGCAGAAGTCGACCACGCGCTGGCGGTCGTCGGGGTGCATGCGCTCGACCCAGTCGTTGACAGTCGCCCAGCTTTCCGGCGTCCAGCCCAGCAGCGGCTCGATCTGCGGACCGATATAAGTGAACGTCTTGCTCGCCCAGTCGATCGTCCAGGGGATGGCGCGGGTCGATTCCAGCAGGGTCCTGTAGATGTCGCTGTCAGGGGCGTTCGGCACGGCGGCTTCCGGAAGGCAGGCGTGGCGCCATCGTACTGAACCGGCCCGGCAGGCGCCCCGGCTCCAACGACTGCCGGCCAAACCGTGGCTGCCATCGCCCTCGCGTGGGCCCGTGGAGGACAGCCGGACCTGGCCACCGCGGACCGACCCGGCCGAACGGCACGACCTTTGCAGGGAACCACGGCGATACCCTGACCGGCCAAGCGGAGTGGTCGCGCCAGCAGCCAGCCCGGTAGGCTGGCCCCCGTCGCAGGATGCGCCCGTGGTCCAACACGCTTGACCGGAACCGAATGCCCCGTCGACCCATGACGCCCACCCTGCCCCCTGCGATCGAGCTCCTGGACCTGCTGCCCGACGCCGTATGCGTCGTCGATGCCGACGGCCGCTTCCTCTATGTCAGTGCCAGCTTCGAGCGCATCCTCGGGTACTCGCGCGAGGAGATCCTGGGCCGCCAGACCTTCGACCTGGTCCATCCCGACGACCGTGCCGCCACCCGGCAGGCCGCCGGCGAGGTCATGGCCGGCGCGTTGCAGCGCCACTTCCGCAACCGCTATGTCCATCGCGATGGCCACAGCGTCGATATCCAGTGGTCGGCCCGCTGGCATCCCGGCTACGGCGTACGCGTCGCGATCGGCCGCGAGATCACCGAACTCCGGCAGGCCGAGCGCGAACTCGAGCACCGCGCGAGCCATGACCCGTTGACCGGGCTGCCCAACCGCCACCGCCTGCATGCCGAATTGCGCCAGGCCATCCAACGTCCCGCATCCGATGGCGCGGGCCTGGCGGTGCTTTACGTGGACCTGGACGGGTTCAAGGCCGCCAACGACCGCGGCGGGCACGATGTCGGCGACCGGGTGCTGGTCGACGTGGCTGCGCGGTTGCTCAAGGGCGTGCGGCAACACGACCTGGTGGCCCGGATCGGTGGCGACGAGTTCGTCGTGCTGCTGCGTGGCTGCAGGAATATCCATGCCGCGCGCACCGTGGCCGAGGCGCTGCGCGCCCGCCTGCAGCCACCGTTCCAGCTGCCTGATGGCCCCATCACCCTGGATGCAAGCATCGGCATCGCCTGCCACCCGCATGACGGCGGCACGGCGGAAGCGCTGCTGTCGCACGCCGATCGCGAGATGTTCGCGATCAAGCACCGGCGCCCGCGTGATGCGCGTGGCGCGGGGCGTGCCTCTAGTCGGGCGGGATGACCGGCCCGGGGTTTATCAACCCGAGGCCGGCCTACATCAGCCCGCGGTCAAGGCGTGGTCGAGGGCCGCACGTACCGCGGCTGCCTGCGCCGCGTTGCACTCGTCCGGGGTCGTGCGCGGGCTGTCCGGATACACCTCGGTGGTGGTCACATACGTCGCATCGGTAACGCCGGCGCACAGGCCCAGCGACTTGACCGGGTACAGGATGACGCCGGGGGACACCACGGTTGAGCCAATGATCTCGCCGCGCGCATCCGCCGGCGCGATATGCGTGACCTTCGCCACCGCATCGATCACCGCCTGCTGGAACGGCAGCTGCGGGTTCACGCTGTCGCCGACGGTGTAGAAGCCATCGGGGATCTCGCCGGGCTCATACGGTTTGCCGTCGCGCGCCGCGAGTGCGGGACGGAATTCGGACTCATCGCTATCGGTAGTCTCGTGCAGGTCGATGTGCAACAGGAAGCGTCCCTGCACCGGCGCGACCAGGCGCATCAACGCCGCGGCCTCTTCGGCGGGGCTGTCGTCGCGGAACGAACGGTTGGGGTCGATCGCGTGCATGTTCCAGCGGTGGATCCGCTCGTAGCCCCACGGGCTGACGCAGGGCACGATCAACAGGTTTGCGCGGCCGGCGTAGTCCGCGGCATCGCGCTCGGCGAACCGCAGCGCACCGTGCACGCCGCTGGTCTCGTAGCCGTGCACGCCGCCGGTCACCAGCGCCACGGGCAGGTCGTCGCGCCAGTCGCGGCTCTTGAGCGCCAGCAGCGGGTAGGTTTCGCCGGCGTAGTCGAGCCGCCCGTACTCCACGACGTCGAAACGATCGCGCAGGCGGTCGATGGCCGACAGGACGTCGTCGGCATGGCTGCGCTGCTTGCGCTGGCCGGCCAGCCACTGCGCGCGTTCGGCCTCGCCCCACGACTGGCCGGGGGTGCCGATCGGATAGGAGGTGTCTGGGTTCGTCATCGGGGAAGGCTAACAAATCGCCCCGCGGCTACCGCGCGGCGCGCCCGCTACACTGCCCGCCCCCGCCCAGGTCCAGACAATGCCCACTGCCACCCGACTCGCCCACCGCGTTGCCGACCTGTTCGGCTGCACGCGCGCCGAGGCCGAGCAATACATCCAGAACGGCTGGGTGTCGGTCGACGGCCACGTGGTGGAGGCGCCGCAGCATCCCGTCGACGGAGAGCAGGTGACGCTGGACCCCGATGCGCGGCTGGAACCGGTCGAGCCGGCCACCGTGCTGTTCAACAAGCCGGCGGGCGTCGACGCCATCGAAGGCCCCGATATGGCCGCGGCGCACGTCACGCCCGCCTCGCACTGGGAGGACGACCCGTCCGGCCAGCGCATCCTGCAGCGGCACTTCCATCGCCTGACGCCACTCGTACCGCTGGACCGCGAAGCCAGCGGGCTGATGGTGCTGACGCAGGACGGCCGCGTCTGGCGACGGCTGAGCGAGGACGCCGACGAGATCGAGCACGAGTACCTGGTCGAAGTCCGTGGCGAGATCGCGCCCTACGGCCTGCACCGCCTCGGCCAGGGCCTGGAGTACCGCGGTCGCGCCCTGCCGCGTTGCAAGGTGAGCTGGCAGAACGAGACCCGCCTGCGCTTCGCGATCAAGGCCGTGCGCGACGGGCAGTTGCGCGACATGTGCCGGCAGGTGGGGCTGGACGTCGTTTCCATCCGCCGCCTGCGCATCGGCCGCATTCCGATCGGCAAGTCCGCCAACGGCGCGATGCCGCCGGGTCAGTGGCGATACCTGCCGGTGGGCGAGAAGTTCTGACCGCGCATGCGCGTTTTTGCGCGGACGTGGTGCTGGCGCATCCGCGCGCCGTTGTAGGAGCGGCTTCAGCCGCGATCGCGCCGACGTCCCAGAGGGGCTGCGCAGTCCCCTGTAGGAGCGACGTGAGTCGCGACCACGGTCCTTGGCCGGGCTCCAGTCGCGACTTACGTCGCTCCTACAAGGTCTCGGGATCTCAGATCGCGGCTGAAGCCGCTCCTACAAGGCCGACTCAGGTGCCGCGACCCGCCTTCTCGATCGCCGCGACATCCAGCTTGTGCATCTCCAGGAACGCGCGCGTGACGCGGTCGACGGTGGCGCGGTCGCCGCGCGTCATCAGCTCGTCCAGCACTGCCGGCGTGACCTGCCACGACACCCCGAAGCGGTCCTTGCACCAGCCGCACTGTTCGGCCTCCGGCACGCTGGACAGCTGTGCCCAGTAGCGGTCGATCTCGTCCTGGTCGCGACAGGTGACGACGAAGGAGATCGCCTCGTTGAAGCCGAAGCCGTGCGGGTGCGCGCTGTCCATCGCCGCGAACCACGTGTCACCCAGCCGGAAGTCGGAGAACATCACGCTGCCCGGTTTGTCGGGGCTGGAACCTTCCGGGTAGCGCACCAGCTGCCCCGCCTGCGACCCGTCGAACACCGAGCGGTAGAACGCGCCGGCTTCCTCGGCCTTGCCGCACACCTCGCCGGTGAACAGCAGCGACGGCACGATGGGCGGACGCGGATCGCCGTCAGGGTCGGAGAGGATCAGCTGCCACGACAGGCCGTAGCGGTCCTGTACCCAGCCGTAGCGCTTGCTGAAGGGGTACGCGTCCAGCGGCATCAGCGCCTGCCCGCCCTCGATCAGCGCCGCCCACGTGCGGTCGAGCCGTGCCGCGGCACCGGGCTCGCGCGACGGGTCGAAGTTGACGAAGAACGACACCGACGGATTGAACTTGAACAGCGGCCCTGCGCTGATCGCCATGAACGGCTGGCCGTGCAGGGTGAATGCGACGACGTCGCAGTCGCCGGTGGGCGTGTGGTCCGACTTGAGCGTGACCACAGAATCGATGCCCGAATCCGGGAACAGACCGCAATAGAACGCGGCCGCCTCGCGGGCCTGCGTATCGAACCAGAGATGCGGCGTGATGGGTTTGACGAGGGACATGCGCGGCTCCTCCATGGGTGGGTGCCGTAACGACGGCCCAGCGACGGCCGGTTCGACACGGCACGGCCGGGTCATGTGGCGGCTACAGGTTGCTGTCTTCCGGCGGCGCATCGCTGCCCAGGGGCGGGGCGCCGGCCAGCGCGGCATCCAGCTCCGGACACGGCACGTCCACCGCGAACGACGTCATCGACAGCGACCCGTAGGCATACCCGTCGACCAGCACCTTGGGGGCGCTGCCCACGCGCGCGGTGAAGCCGGCGATATACAGCAGTGGCAGGAAGTGTTCGGGCGTGGGCGCCGCCTGCAGGAAACCGGGGCGATGCATCAACCCGGCCGCATCGCCGGGCGACCCCAGCATTGTTTCGACCGCCCCCTCGTTGAACCGGCGCGCCCAGTCGAACCCGGTGTCCGGCGCGTTCCGGTCCATCGCCCGCAGGTTGTGGACCACGTTGCCACTGCCGACCAGCAGCACGCCGCGCTCGCGCAGGGAGGCCAGCTTCGCGCCCAGTTCGACGTGGTACTCCGGCGGCTGCGCCGCATTGATCGACAGCTGCACCACGGACACGTCGGCCCGCGGGAATGCATGCAGCAGCACCGACCACGCGCCATGGTCCAGCCCCCAGCCCTCATGGTCGGCGCCGACATAGTCCGGGCTGGCCGCGTCGGCCACCTCCTCGGCCAGCTCCGGCAGCCCGGGCGCCGGGTAGTCGATGTCGAACAGCGCCTGCGGGAACCCGAAGAAATCGTGGATGGTGCGGGGCCTCGCCATCGCCGTCACCGCGGTGGCGTTGACGTACCAGTGGGCCGAGACCATCAGGATCGCCCGCGGCCGGGGCACCGCTGCCCCGAACGCACGCCACGCCTCGGTATAGCGGTTGCGCTCCAGCGCGTTCATCGGGCTGCCGTGGCCCAGGAAGGCGGCAGGCATGCGTTGCGGCATCTGCATGGCGATGGCCGATGGAGGGTCCGGGCGCATGCTGGGACAGCGCGCGCTAGCGGGGCATGAAGGCTCCCGGCGCCCGAGTGCCCACGACTGGCACGCAGTGTTCCCGCCGTGCCGGTCGTGGCGCCCGCCGCGGCCCCAAGGTCTGCAGTCCGCCGTATCCCGTGAGCCGACGGTTGCCGGCCCGCCGCACTGCCCACTTTCGACAGGAGCCCCCATGGCCAACGCATCCTCCACCCCGACCCTGTTCTCGCCGGCGCGCTTCGGCGACCTGGCGCTGGCCAACCGCGTCGTCATGGCGCCGCTGACCCGCAACCGCGCAGGAGCCGGGCTGGTTCCGTCGCCACTGGCCGCGGAGTACTACGCCCAGCGCGCCGGCGCCGGCCTCATCATCACCGAGGCCACCCAGGTCAGCCGCGGCGCGCAGGGTTACCTCGACACGCCGGGCATCTACACGCCGGAACAGGTCGCAGGATGGCGGGCGGTCACCGACGCCGTGCATGCCGAAGGCGGGCGCATCGTGGTCCAGCTGTGGCATGTGGGTCGCATTTCGCACACCAGCCTGTTGCCCGAGGGCGTGCAGCCGGTGGCACCCAGCGCCATTCGCGCCAATGCGAAGACCTTTACCGCCGACGGCTTCGTGGACGTGTCCGAACCGCGCGCACTCGCGCTGGAGGAAATCCCGGGCGTGGTCGCCGAGTTCCGGACGGCGGCACGCAACGCCATCGATGCGGGCTTCGACGGCGTGGAAATCCACGGCGCCAACGGCTACCTGATCGACCAGTTCCTGCGCGACGGCGCCAACCACCGCGACGATGCCTACGGCGGCAGCATCGAGAACCGCACGCGGTTCCTGTTCGAGGTGGTCAAGGCAGTCGCGGACGAGATCGGCGCGGGCCGCGTGGGCGTGCGCCTGTCGCCGGTGACCCCGGCCGGTGACCTGCGCGACAGCGACCCGCAGCCGCTGTTCGAGCGCGCGGTGGAGCGACTGGACACGCTCGGCATCGCCTACGTCCACGTGATCGAGGGTGCGACGGGTGGTGACCGCAATGTCGCGCCGTTCGACTACCCCGCGCTGCGCCGCCGCTTCAGCGGTGCGTGGATCGTCAACAACGGCTACGACCGGGCGATGGCGCTCGACGCGGTGGCCTCGCAGCAGGCTGATGCGGTGGCGTTCGGCGTGCCGTACCTGGCCAATCCCGACCTCGTGGCGCGACTGGAGCAGGACGCGCCGCTCAACACGCCGGACTCCGACACGTTCTATGGCGGCGGTGCCAAGGGGTACACCGACTATCCGACGCTGGAGGACGCCACAAGCGCCGCCTGACGCACGGACGATGCCGGCCGGGGCAACGCCCCCGCCGTGTTGTCCCCGCGCCCAGCCCTAAGCGGGGTCGCCGTTGGGCACCAGCACGATCTTGCCGCCGCGGCCGCCCTGGGAGGCGGCCGTGAGCGCGTCGGAGATTGCATCCAATCCGAAGCGGTGCGCCACCGGCGCATGCAACGTGCCCTCGATGATTTGCCGCGCCAGCGCGCCGAACAGCTCGGCACGCTGCGGGGCCGTGGACTGCTCGAACCACCGCGCCAGCCAGAAACCGCGCAGCGTGATGCCCCGGAAGATCAACGCCAGGGGCGAGAGTTCGCACGCGCCGCCGCCCATGGCGCCGTAATTGACCACGGTGCCGCCGGGGGCCAGCGCCTGCGCCAGCCGGTCCGTCGCGGCGCCACCGACCGCATCGATGCCCAGCCGGATCTTCGCGCCGTCCGTTGCGCCGCGGACGCGCTCGGCCAGGTCATCGCCATCGACCAGCACCGCATCGGCGCCTCCGGCTACCTGCGCGCAGGCCGCCTCGCGGCGCACCACGTTGACGGTGCGCAGGCCGCGCGCCTTCGCCAACTGCACCACGTAACCGCCGACAGCCGAGTTGGCGGCGTTCTGGATGACCCATTCGCCCGGCTGCAGGTCGACGATGTCCTGCAGCAGCAGCGCCGCGGTGGGCGGGTTGATCGCCAGCATCGACAGCTGCACGGGGTCGCCGGCATCCGGCAGCGGGACCAGTGCGTCGGCCCGCGCGGTCACATGCGTGGCCCAGGTGCCGATGCCCACCGGCAGCAGCACCCGCTGGCCTTCGCGGATCGCATCGAGGCCTGGTGCGGCTTCAACTACCCGCCCCACCCCTTCGTTGCCGCCCACCGCCGGCAAAGGCGGCAGCTGCCCGTAGTCGCCGGTGATCGTCATGAGGTCGGACGGGTTGATCGGCGCGGCCAGCACTTCGACGCGCACCTGGCCCGCCTCCAGCGGGGGCGGCGTGAAGTCCTCGACCTGCACGAGCTCGTGGGGCACTGGGCCGCGACGGGCGTAGCGGGCACGGCGGTAGACAGGTGTGTTCATGGCGATCGCCTGCAGGCAAGGGACAGGCACCCTACCGGAGCCCCTGTTAAGCGGACGGCCTCGCCGGGTCACGGCCTGCGCTTGCGCGGTGAACGCGTCCAGTCAAGTCCACGCCGCCGCTGCCGATACTTCCGGCGAGGCACCCACGCGGGCGCCCAGCGAGGGTTCGGATGGGGATGGTGTCCACTGTTGTCGACCTGGTAGCCAGCCGCGACCCGCGGCGTCGGCTGCGGCTGGTCCAATGGTTGATCGCCAGCCTGGTCTACGTGGGCGCAGCAACCCTGTTGATCACGGGCGTGGGCCAGGGGTGGATGGACACCGGCGCGCTCATGCTTTGGCTGGGCTTCGTGTTCTGCGTGTTGGCCGTGGGCTACGTGGCGCTCCGCAGCGGATGGACCGAGCGCTTCCGGGACCCGTCGTTGACGGTGTGGCAGTTGTCGATGGGCGTGCTCGCGGTGAACTGGGGATACCTCATCTGTGGGCCGATGCGAACGTCGGCGCTGCTGCCGCTCATGGTGATCTTCGCCTTCGGGGCATTCGCGCTGCGTTGGCGCGAAATCGCGTTCCTCACGGTGCTGGCCGTCACCAGCCTGGTCGGAGCCGTGCTCCTGCGCGCGTGGTATCCGGACTGGATCCCGGCCAAGGGCGAGGTGTCACCGCTCCGGCTGGACGTGAACAACGTGCTGATGATGGTGGTCGTCCTGCCGGCGCTCGCGGTCATCGCCGCACGCCTGTCGGGACTGCGGCAGAAGCTGCGCGACCAGCGCGAAGCCCTGGCGCAGGCACTGTCGGAGGTCGAGCGGCTGGCGGTGAGCGACGAACTCACCGGCATCGCGAACCGGCGATGGATGCGTACGCACCTTGAGAGGAGCATCGCGCTGTCGTCGCGTGAAATATCACCGTTCTGTGTCGCCATCCTCGACATCGACCACTTCAAGTCGGTCAACGACGCGCTGGGGCAAGCAGCAGGCGACGAGGTGCTCAGGGCCTTCGCCACGCGCGCCGCTGCCCAGCTTCGCGAGACAGATGCGGTCGGCCGCTGGGGAGGCGAGGAATTCCTGCTGGTGATGACGGGCAACCTGGAGGGCATCGGCCGCGTGCTGGAGCGCATCCGCAGCTCGGTCGCGACCGCTTGCGTCGAGGGCCACCCGATCACGTTTTCCGCAGGAGTCGCCCGCCACCGGCCCGGCGAGACCGCCGATGCACTGCTGGCGCGCGCCGACGCCGCGCTTTACCAGGCCAAGGACGCCGGCCGCGACCGCTACCTCGTAACCGCCTGACCGCCAATGGCGTGGCGCAATGGCTCCGGTACGATGCCGGGCCACCCCGCCGCCCTGCCCGGCCCCGCCATGTACTCCGGTTTCGTCACCGCCATCGATTTCATCGGCACGTTCGCGTTCGCGATCAGCGGCGCGACAGCGGGCGCACGCAAGGGCCTGGACCTGTTCGGCGTGCTGGTCCTGGCCTTCGCTGCGGCGACCGCCGGCGGCATCGCCCGCGACACCATGCTCGGCGCCACGCCGCCGGTCGCGCTGGTGGACTGGCGCTACCTCGCGATCTCCGCACTGGCCGGCCTGGCGACGTTCTACCGCTCCGAGACGATCGAACGCCTGCGCAATCCGGTGCAGCTGTTCGATGCCATCGGACTCGGGCTATTCGCGGTGATCGGTGCCGGCAAGGCGTTGGCCTACGGCGTCGGCCCGGTGGGCGCGGTGAT
Organism: Novilysobacter selenitireducens; assembly: GCF_020026895.1. GTDB lineage: Bacteria > Pseudomonadota > Gammaproteobacteria > Xanthomonadales > Xanthomonadaceae > Lysobacter_C > Lysobacter_C selenitireducens. The sequence continues at coordinate 251,802 of NZ_JAINZW010000002.1, read as the reverse complement.
GCTGGGTGTGCTCACCGGCATCGGCGGCGGCATGGTGCGCGACGTGCTCGTGATGCAGGTGCCCGGCGTGCTGCAGCGCGAGCTGTACGCCGTCGCCGCGCTGCTGGGCGCGGCCATCGTGGTCTGCGGCGACGCGCTGTCGCTGCCGGCCACGCCGGTGGCGGTGGGTGGCGCAGTTGCGTGCTTCGCGCTGCGGTTCATGGCCATGCGTTACGGCTGGCAACTGCCCGCGGCGACGCCGCGTACCTGAGCCGTCCGAGGGGAGCGGGTCTGGGGCGTACTAAAGGGTGGACGCCACCTCGCCCCCGCGTGCGCGCAGCAGCTCTGCGGCCTGATCCCGCTGGGCGGCGGAGAATGCATGCACGACCACCGTGGTGCGGCCCTCTGACATGGCATCGCGCGTGGCCTCAACGTAGCGGTCATGGTCGGGACGAAGCGAGACGAGTCCGCCCAGCATCAGCCCCGCAACCGCTCCGAAGAACAGCATGACCAACGCCGCCGCGATGGGCGAGCTCACAATGAAGGGGATCCCCATCGCATACAGCGCGGCGAATCCGAGCAGGCCGACCACCGCACCGGCGATGCCGAGCCTCACGTGCGCTACGACGATGGTCCGCCAGATGCCGCGGGTTTCGGGTTCGAGTTTTCGTCCCGGGTGCGGCTCGTCGGGCGTGACCAGCTGCACCTGGGCCGGACCCAGCGAGAGCGATTCGGCGACCGCATCCGCGGCTTGGCGCGCGAGCGACGCGTTGTCGAATACGGCGGCAACCTTGCTGTTGGACAGCTCGCCGGTCAGAAGCGATGTCTCGGACACGGCAGTCTCCTGGGAGGGCTACCCGGCGAGCTTCGCGCAGCCCCGGTTTCGGCTGCGTGATCGACCAGGTCCAGGCAACGGCACATGGCCCCCGGGCATGACCCCGTCGGGCCGGATCAGCCGCGTCAGCCGCCGTCGAGCAGGCCGTGCCGGCGATGCCAGTCTTCCAGCGACTCCTCGGGGAAACCGTCCACGTGCACGTCTCCTGGCCCCTCGGGTACCCGCACCCAGTTCGCCTTCGAGTCCAGCAGCATGTGGACCCGCTCCGGTGCCTCCGGCAGCGGTGTGTCGATGGCCGACGCATGCGGATGCACCAGCTCCGGCCACTCCGGGTCGAACAACCACAGCGCGCTGCCGCACCCGGTGCAGAAGTGCCGCTGGCCCGAACTGACGCGGCACCCGCCGTCCTCCTCGGCGATACGTGCGCGGTACACACCCAGATGCTCGCGCCCTTCAACCTCCAGCGTGTCGGCGCGTGCTCCGAGGTTGATTGCACTGCCGCTGCCGCCGGCGGTCTTCCGGCAGATCGAGCAGTAGCAGTGGAGGAACGGCACCGGTGCGTACGCCTCGCAGCTGAAGCGGACCTTGCCGCAGTGGCATGAGCCTTCGATCTTCATTGCTCGTCTCCTGGTCGGTCATCCGGTCGGACGCTCTAACCCTCCGATTCAGGGCGGTGCCGGGTCACTGCAGTCCGAACAGCCGCTGCGCGTTGCCCCAGCGGATCTTCGCCGTCTCTTCCGGTGTCAGGCCAAGGCGCTCCAGTGCGTCGACCGTGTCGGCCAACGACAGCTGCGGGTGGTCTGAGCCGAGCAGGATGCGGTCGATGCCGACGTTGCGCAGCGTCCAGACGAACTCGTCCTCGATCGGCGCGTCCGCCATCAGCACCACGATGGCGGAAATGTCGAAGTGGATGTTTTCGGCGAAGACGCCTTCGGCCGTGCGCGCCAGCGCCAGTACGTTCCAGAAACGGAAATCCAGCCCGCCGATGTGGGCGAAGACGAACTGCGTGTACGGCGCGCGAAGGGCGAGATTGAACAGGTCCTCGGTGTCGTCGGCGACGATGCCGGCGTTGTCCGTCAGCACCACCATGCCCAGTTCGCCCGCACGCCTCGCCACCGCCAACACGCGCGGGTCGGCCAGGTCGAAGCGCTGCGTATGCGGATGGATCTTCAGCACCTTGACGCCCTGCCCGGCCACGCGTGCCAGCTCGGCCAACGCGGCTTCGCCGTCGTAGGGGTGGACGGTGGCGATCGGCAGCACCTTCGGGTTGGCCGCTGCCAGCGCGATGATGCGGTCGTTGCCCGCACGCACCTGCTGCAGTTGCCCCTCGAGCGCCTGGTGCGGGCCGCCGAACCACATGGCGCCGTAGGCGCCCAGGTCGACATCGTCGTCCACCTGTCGCGCCTCGAACGACTCGGCCGACGCCGCGCCATCACGCAGGTGCACGTGCATGTCGAACACGCGCGGCTGTGCATGGGCGGGCGCCGTTGCAGCCAGCAGGAGGGCGAGCGTGAACAAACGTCGCATGACCGGGTCCTGTGATCGTGGGACCGGAAGGGTAACGCGGACCCAAGTACTCACGCCCAGCGGCCGGCCGGCGGCTCTCGCTGCGGCCCACGGCGTTGCTGCCACCGCTTCAAAGCCGTCCAGCGGGCGCAGGACCGCGAGACCCAGCGCTGAACGCACCTGGGCCTCGCGGGCGCCCCTCAGCCGCCGGCCAAACCACCGCCAACGCGACCTGGCAACGCGCCGTCCTGCTCGACAGCGTCCGCATCCTCGAGATCGCCGACTTCGCGGTCGAGTCCCTCGCGCGGGTTGGGCGCGGTGTCGTCTTTGCCAGACGGGTCCGGCCTGCGTGGCTTGTCGGATACGCGCGCGTCGTCTTTGGGGGAAGTCGTCATGGTCGGTCCTCCACTGGGGGACGTGCACCGTAGACCAGTGCGCGTCCACGCACCGGCAAGGTCACGCCCCTGATGCGTGACCGCGAAGTGCGTCACCACATACGACGCAGCACGCCGTCCCTCCGGATGAACTGGTGCCACAAGGACGCCAGCGCGTGGAGGGCGATGACCGCGTAGAACGCGTTGCCCACGTCCTCATGCAGGTCTTCCAGCACGTCACCCCAGGCCTCGCTGGGCATTAACCATGGACCCACTTCCCACCCGGTAAACGGGACAGGCAGGGCCTGGCCTTCCGCCCACACCGAGAGAATGCCCAACAGCGGCTGCACCACCACGAAGAGCAACAGCGCGAGGTGCACCAGGCGCGCCGACCACGCCTCGAATGCCGACCGTGTCGAGGGCGCATGGCCGGCGCCGATCCGGACCAGCAGCCGGGGGACGAACAGAAGGAGCAGCGCGAGGCCGGCCAGTACGTGCCACGCGCCGGCCCCGCCGCCGTCCAGCGATTCGGCGGACTCGGCGGTCAGGTACGCCAGCGCTACGAGCGCCACGCTCAGCCAGTGGACCCATCGGACCCGGCGCGGATAGCGGAACGGCGTGCTGGCGTCCACGGAAGCATCCTGGAGGGAGAACTCTGCCAGCGTGCCCCCTCCAGTCCCGACCACCATTGATCCATGTCAACTCGCCGCGGCCAGTCCGGCTACTCCGGACCGCGCAGAGCGTGGAGGCCGGACTACCCCCGCCAGTTGGCGTGCGTGCGCCAGAACGCCACGCTCCGCGCGTAGTCCTCGCGGTCCAGCGGCACGCCGGAGCCGCCCTCCTCCACGCCCAACGCGTTACGCAGCATCGTGATCGGCGCCATCGGGGTTTCCTCCGGCTCGGCGGTATACATGCAGCCGACCACGCCCCAGTCGGCGTCGATGTCGGTCCCTTCCTTCGCCAGCTGGTCGCGGCTGTAGAGGATGACGATGAGGTACTCGGCCACAGGCGGATCAATGCCTTCGAACCAGCGCACCAGCACCGGCAACTCGTCCTTCGTACGTGCTTCGTAGTCCGAGCGCAGCAGGTGGCGGTTGTCATCGGTGATCGGCACCGACAGGCAGCGCGTGGACGTCCAGTTGCGGTGCACGTGCAACTTGCAGAACGGCGCGTAGCCGTCGAGCACCTTCAGCGGCGGGCTGTCGTTGAGGTGGCGTTCGAAGGCCTCCGGCGTGACGTCCTGGATGGTGTTGCGTCGCGGCTCTCGCGGGAACAGGCGGGGACGGGCGAAGTCGGTCAGGACGATGGTCATGCGGCGTGGGTGTCGGGAAGGCAGCGCATTGTCCCCCACGTCGACCGGGTCGGCCCGTGCCAGTGCAGCTCATGGCAAGGTGAACTTGCGCATTGCGCGCAGCGGCCATACGGACGTGAACTTCGCGCCGCCCTGCAACCGGTACGCGGCCGACACGCCGTTCTCGACGCCCAGCCGGGTCAGCACGTCGCGGCTGCGCCGGAAAGACTGCCGCGGATCTTCCGTCAGCATGAACAGGTTGATCTCCTTGGGACTGACGTCGTACCCCTCGAGCACGGCCGCGCCGCCCAGGGCCTCGGCCAGCTCGCGCTCGATCGATTCGAGGAACGTCTCATCGGCCAGTGACTTGCGCCAGAACTTGATCACCAGTTGGTATTCCATCGGCCGATTCTAGACCGGGCACGGGGGCGGGCCCGGCAAGGATGTGCGGCGCGGTCCGCCGCCACAGGCATTCGATCAGGTTCACCAGCGTTCCTGCCATGCACTGATGACCCCCAGGCCGCGGTAACAAGGGTTGTCGGCGGCGGCATTAACACCCTGCCGCCTGCCGCCCACCCGTCACCGCCTGCGCGCCGGCGGTCCCCCTGCGTGTACCGAGGGGCATGGCCGGGGCCACCAAGTGTCAATGGCAGCCGCAATGCGGAGGCGTGACCCTTGGACGCGGCCTTCCCAACGGCCGCCTCCAGGGCAGCCGGACCCGGCCCGATGCCATCGGGCCTGCCCGGCCAATCTGGACCGCACCCTCTTTGCTGCTGGGCAAGCCAATTCGAAAGGTATCGAGCCATGACCACCGAGAAGCCACGGAAACACCTTCTACTGACTGCCGTCTTCCTCGCCTGTCTCGCATCGCTGCCCGCGCTGGGCGCCGATGGCGATACATCCACGTTCGAAGGCCTTATCACGCGCATCAGCGGCGATACGATCACGATCAAGGACAGCAACAACGTCGAGCATGCAATCACGCTCACCCCAGAGACGACCTACAAGAAGCGGGTCGGCCTGGCAGCCGTCCGGTTCGAACGCGCGGAGCGCACGGCACTGATCCCAGGCCTGCCGATCATCGCCGACGTCGTTGAACAGGGTGACGCGTTCAACGCCACGGGCATCTCGTTCAAGTCCGAGCAACAGAGGACGGCGCAACAGGTCCAGGCCGGCGTCGAGGAAACCTCGATGCGCACGGCGGAGAACACCGAACGTATCGAGAACTTCGGCACGTACGAGGCCCTGGCCACGACCGAGGTCCTGTTCGATTCGGGCAGCGCGGCGATCTCGGACAAAGGCAAGGCCGATCTCTCGGCCATCGCCGAGAAGAGCAAGCAGACCAAGGACTATCGGGTGGTCGTGCAGGGCTTCACCGACTCTACCGGCGATGCCGCAGCCAACCAGCGGCTCAGCGACCGGCGCGCCCAGGCGGTGACCACCTACCTGCAACAGCAGGCGGGACTGTCGCCGGGCCGCGTCATGGAGGGCGACGGCATGGGCGTGGCCGCCGATGCCGGGTCCGGCAGCAACGCCGGCGCCCGCAAGGTCGTGGTCAGGCTGGTGGTCGACAAGGGCGTACAGGGCGACTGACGGCGGCAACGCACAACGCCGGACCGCCCATCGCTACACCGGGGGCGGGGCCTGCTGAGGCGGGGCCCCGCCCTTCTCCCGGACGGGTCACGCCGACGCGGCGAATACTTCGGCAGTGGTCGGCGGCGCCATCGTGCGTACGTACCGGAGCGCCGCCCATCCCACTCACGGGCCGCAGGTCAGCAGCCCGTCGTAGGTGCGCTCGGCCCCGTCGGCCCGCTGCACGGTGAGCGTCGCCACGTGCTGCGTGGACTCGTTGCCCGTGGGTTGCGCCGAACCGCGCGCCAGCACCACCGTCATCCCCTTTCCGCTCAGCGTGATGCCGTCCGCGAGGTCGTTGAACCCGCCTGCGCGCCCGTTGGCCAGCGCCTCGACGTACCCGTTGTTGTTCACCGCGCCGCGGACCATGCCGTCCGGCGTGACATCGGCGCGCGCCAGCAGCAGCGTGGCGCCGGTGTCAGCACTGAAGCTGCATGCCAGTTCACCCGGCAGGTCGACGCCCTGCAGCTGGCCGGGGGTCAGCGGCTGAAGGGTGATCTGCGAGCCGTCACCGCCGCGGGTCGGCCCTTCGGTGTTCGGCGAGTGCGGCGCGTCCGCCATTTCGGGCGCCTTTGGCTCCGTTTCGGCATGGGGGCTGGGCGGGTCCGCGGGCTCGGCGACCGTCGTGGAATCGGTGGCCGGGGCGGCCTCGTCGGCGGGGCCGGACCGGTCGCTGCATGCAGCCAGCACCGGCGCGACCAGACACATCATGAGAAGGGCGTTACGTGCGCGCATGCAGGCTCCGGCAGACGATTAGGAGCCCTCAGGGTGCACGCCGCGGCGTTAGGACGGCATCGCGGCCATCTGCACAACGCGACCTACGCCACCTTGGGAACCGCCAGCCGAATCACACGCAGACCGGATTTGCCTCGCGGCTGCCGGTGTCGTTGATCGAGCCAATGTCCCGCCCGCCCTGCCCGCCTGTCCCGCGCGGACGACCGTGGGAACCTTCCGCCCGACGGCCCGTTCCCCCCGGCTCCGGGCGCATACTCCGCATGCCGACTGCGACCCGCAGTCCAGCGCAATCGCGCCGAGGAGAAGCACATGAGCAAGGGTATGGACCAGAAGAAGGAACAGAAGAAGAAACCGGCCAAGTCCATGAAGGAAAAGAAGGCCGAGAAGCGGGACAAGAAGGCGGCCAAACCGTTCATGCCGACGTAGGTCGCTCAACAGTCCGCGATGTTCAAAGAAAAAGGCCCGGAGAGATCCGGGCCTTTTCTGTTGGGGCGTGTTTCCGTTGGAACTTGTAGCCGGGCGATAGTTGCGCCCTCAGTCGCCGAGGATCCCGGAGATCAGGCCGGTGGCCAGCTGCACCAGGTAGTACGTATCGTCCTGGGCGTCCGGACGGACCCACATGTGGCCGTTCGGGGGCGGGGCCAAGTCGTAGGCGCGGTAATCGCGCACGTAGTAGCGGTCATACAGGTAGTCGCGCGGGATGTGCTGGCCACGCGCCCAGCGGCGTTGGGCCTTCTCGCGTTCCCGCAGGGCCTCGCGGCGGTCCTTGGCGTATTCGCGCTCGGCCTCGGCCCGGTCCTTCCAGTATTCCCGCTGGGCTTCACGGCGGTCCTTCTCGTATTCGCGGCGGTCCTTTTCGTACTCGCGCTGGGCTTCGCGCCGGTCCTTCAACGCCTCGCGCTGCCACTCGCGGTAGTCCTTGCGGTCGTCCCGGTCGCGATCGCGGCCATCGGCGACCGCCGCCCCGGACAGCGTCATCATCGTCAGCGCACTGGCAATCAGCAGGTGCTTCATCGGGTACTCCCGGTGTGGATCAGGCCACCGACCGTACGGGCCGCGGTCTGAATCCATCGACAAGCACGCCCGCCCTGCCCCGGCACGGTTAACGGCCCGCTCGGGTATGTGAACCGTCCCCGATGGGAGGAGCGTTGCCAGCGGCAATCCACGCACCGACGGCGCTTTTCCGCCACACTGCGCGCCCGATGCGTGCCCCTCCGGCCGCGTGCCCCATCCCACGGACCCTGTGAAGACTCCTGCAAGCCTGCTGACGCTGATCGACGAAGGCGTCATCGATGAAGTCGTACGCCCGCTCAAGAGCGGCAAGGAAGCGGCCGTGTACGTGGTGCGTGCTGGCAACGACGTGCGCTGCGCGAAGGTCTACAAGGACATGGCGCAGCGCAGTTTCCAGAAGCGCGTGCAATACCAGGAAGGGCGCAAGTCGCGCGGCAGCCGCGAAGCGCGCGCCGTCGCCACCGGCAGCCGCTACGGCCGCCGGCAGAAGGAAGCGGAATGGAAGAACGCCGAGGTCGACGCGCTGTACCAGCTGCGCGACGCCGGCGTGCGCGTGCCCGAGCCGCACGGCTTCTTCCACGGCGTGCTGGTGATGGAGCTGGTGACCGACGCCGAAGGCTTCACCGCGCCGCGCCTGGGCGAAGTCGAACTGGATGAAGCGCAGGCGCGGGAGTTCCACGCCGTGCTGGTGCGGCAGGTGGTGCGGATGCTGTGCTGCGGCCTGATCCACGGCGACCTGTCGGCCTACAACGTGCTGGTCGGTCCCGACGGCCCGGTCGTCATCGATTTCCCGCAGGTGGTGAGCGCGGCCGGCAACAACGCCGCGCGCACCATGCTGCTGCGCGACGTCAACAACCTCACCGCCAGCCTCGGACGCTGGGCGCCCGACCTGCTCGACACCTGGTTTGGCGAGGAGATGTGGGCGCTGTTCGAGGCCGGTGAGCTGCAGCCCGACACTGTGCTGACCGGGCACTTCACCTTCGACGAGCGCAGCGTCGACCTGGACGGCGTCCGCGATGCGATCAACGACGCGCGCGAGCTGGCGCTGATCCGGCAGCAGGGGCGCGAGGAAGCCCAGTACGAGAACTGATGGTCGCGACCGCGACTCAACCCGACCCGGCTTCAGTCCTGGTCGTAGACCACCGTCTCCTCGCCCACCTCCACCGAGCCGTATTTCAGCGTGCCGACGCGGTCGTACACGTGCAGCACGGCGCCGGTGGACGTCTGCAGCGACTCGACCAGACGGAACCCCAGCGGGATGGTGCCCGCGCCGAACAGCCGCTTGCCGGTGCCCAGCACGACCGGGAACGTCCACAGCCGCAACGTGTCGACCAGGTCATGCCGCAGCAGCGTCTGCAGCAGGTCGCCGCTGCCGTGCACCTGCAGTTCCCCGCCCTCCCCTGCCTTGAGCCGCACCACCTCGGCCGCGATGTCCGCACCGAGCAACGTCGAGTTCTCCCAGTCCAGGCTCGACAGGGTGCGCGAGGCCACGTACTTGGGTCGCGTGTTGAGTGCGACGGCGGTTGCGTCCGCCGGATCGGTCGATCTTGGCCAGGACGCGGCGAACATCTCGTAGGTCTTCCGCCCCAGCACGAAGCCACCGGCACGGGTGGTCCAGTCGGTCATGACCTCGACGAGGCGATCGTCGAAGTACGGCACCAGCCAGCCGCCATGGGCGAAACCACCCTCGCGGTCCTCGTCGGGCGCGCCCGGTGCCTGCATCACGCCGTCCAGTGTCAGGAAGGTGCCTGCAACCAGCTTTCTCATCCACTCACTCCCGTGGTTTCCGTTGATGTCGCCTATGGCGACGAATGAGCGCCGCGGGGATCGACACGCCGTGCCGATGCTTGATCGAACCAAGTCACGCGGCCGGCTGGCTGCGCCGGTACGCACCCGGCGTGATGCCCATCTCGCGGGTGTAGGCACGGGTGAAGGTCGATTCGGACTCGTAGCCTACGTCCGCGGCGATCTGCCCGATGGACGCACGCGATTCGCGCAGTCGTTGCGCGGCCACCAGCATCCGCCAGCGCGTCAGGTAGGTCATCGGCGGCACGCCCAGCGTACGCGCGAAACGTTCGGCGAATGCCGAGCGCGACATCAGTGCCTCGTCCGCGAGCTGTTCCGTGGTCCACGGATGCGCCACCCGCCCGTGCAGCGCCGACAGCGCGCGTGCCAGAGGCGGGTCGCGCAGTGCCGACAGCCAATCGGTGCCTTCGGGCGGAAGGTGCTCGATGTACTCGCGCACCGCCTCGACGAAAAGTAGCTCCGACAGGCGCGCAAGCACGTCCTGCGCGCCGGGCTGGTGCGCCACATGCGTGCGCGCGGCGAACCGGAACGAGCTCTCGACCCACTCCGCGCACGGCCGCTCGCGCACGTTGGCGACCAGCAGGTCCGGCAGCGCATCCAGCAGCGGGTGCGACTTCACCGAGGTGCCGAGGTACCCGCAGACGAACCGGCTGATGACGTCGTCGCCGTTGCCGGTGTCCAGCTGGGCCACGTCCTCGTGGCTGGCCTCGCGGAGGATCGACTCGACGTGCATCGGCGGCAGCGTGAGGTCGCTGCCGAAGCGGTGCACGTCGTTGCGCACCACCACGATCAGGTCACCCGCGCGGCAGGCACGCGGCGGCGCGTCGCCGATGCTGATCTCGACATGGCCGTCGAGCACGTAGTGGAACGCCACCAGGCTGGCGCTGGGCGTGTCGGGCGTGCAGTCCTCGCGGGTGACCTGCGAATACACGCACCAGGGCGTGCGGAAGGTGGCGTCGAGGAAGACCCCGCCGGTGAAGCGCAGCACCCTCAGCAGGTCAGACAGGGCATCCATGGCGGTCCACCGGCCATTGGCGGCGGTACGGCACAGCGATCCGGCGGCGCGGCCATTCCGCGGCTCCCGCGGCAGCGCGAGAGTGTGTCCCAAGCCGGAGGGTCCGGCACTCCACGGGAGCACGAGCCATGACCATGCGCGATTATGCGAACCACGCCGTGACGGGCGCAACCGCCGACAGCCTGGCTGCGTTCGAACAGGCCAGCCACGAGCTGCGCTGCTACATCGACGACCCGGTAGCCACGGTGGACCGGGCGCTGGCGGCCAGCCCGGCCATGACGATGGCCCATGTAATGAAGGCCTGGCTGCACCTGCTCGGCACCGAGCCCGCCGCCCTGCCCGTCGCACGCGACTGCCTGCGCACCGCCGCCCGTCTGCCATCCAACGACCGTGAACGCGGCCACCTGCGGGCCATCGAGCTGCTGCTGGACGGCCATTGGCGCGCGGCGGCGCGGGTGCTGGAGGACGTCAGCGCCGACCATCCTCGCGATGCGCTCGCGCTGCAGGCCGGCCACCTGCTGGACTTCTTCACCGGCGACGCACGCATGCTGCGCGACCGCATCGCCCGCGCCCTGCCGGCATGGAGCAGTGACCAGCCCGGCTACCACGCGATGCTCGGGATGCACGCCTTCGGCCTGGAAGAGTGCGGGCAGTACGCGCAGGCCGAGCACTTTGGCCGCTTGAGCGTGCAGCACGAACCGCGCGACGGCTGGGGCTGGCACGCCGTCACCCACGTGATGGAAATGCAGGGCCGCACCGATGAAGGCATCGCCTGGCTGCAGGCCGACACCGACGCCTGGTCGCGCGACAGCTTCTTCGCCGTGCACAACTGGTGGCACCTGGCGCTGTTCCGGCTTGAGCTGGGCCACGTCGATGAAGCGCTGCGCCTGTTCGACGCGCCGATCCACGGCGCGCGGTCCGGCGTGGTCATGGACCTGATCGACGCCACCGCGCTGCTGTGGCGCCTGCACCTGCGCGGTGTGGACGTGGGCGACCGCTGGGAAACCGTGGCCGACGGCTGGGCGCCGGTGGCGGGTGCCGGCAACTACGCCTTCAACGACTGGCACGCGATGATGGCTTTCGTCGGGAGCGGTCGCATTACTGCGCAACGCGCTGTGCTCGAGTCTATGCAGGTCGTGGCGGCCACGGGCACCGGCGACACCGCTGCGTTCGCCCGCGACGTCGGCCTGGATGCCGCGCTCGCGGTGCAGGCCTTCGGCGAGGCGCGCTATGCCGACGCGGTCGCCCTGCTGCACCCGCTCCGCGGCAATGCGCAGCGCTTCGGCGGCAGCCACGCCCAGCGCGACCTGCTCGACCTGACGCTGCTGGAGGCGGCGATCCGCGCCGGCCAACCCTCGCTGGCCACCGCCCTGGCATCGGCCCGTGCCGCGCAGCGGCCAAGGAGCCCGCTCAACCAGTTGTTCCTCATCCGCACCTCGGACGCCAAGCGCGATCCGTCTCGGTCATGCGTCGCGTGACCACGCCGGCCCGTGTCCTCTGCTGCACCCCTGCAATGATGATGGGAGCACCACCATGAAATCCCCCACGCAATCCCCCAACTGCCTGCGCTGCAACCTCGACGGCGCGATCGACGTCACCCCGGACCGGCTTCCGTACCTGGTCGGGTACGCCACCAACGCCGGCGCGCCGGGCATCAACGACAACGACTACGACCGGCCCGCGCGGCGCGAAATCCGCGGCCACTACAGCCTCGCGACGATGTCGCTGCCGCTGTTCCGCGTGCACGGCTGACCCCCCGCCGCTCCCGGACGCCGGACGTCCGGGAGCGGGCTGCAGGTCCGGCCATGCCACGCGCACGGCTGGATTTCAGGGACAATCCCGGCGCGGCCGCCGGGTGCCGCGCCGGACGGACCTGCGACGAGAAGCATGCGAACCTTTGTACTCAGGGCGCGCGCCGCGCCGACCGACAGCGCGAAGCTGCTGGCCGGCGTCGGCCAGGAGGCCCACACGGAGATCCTGGCGCACACGCTGATGAACGCCATCTTCGTGGCCCAGTCCCACCGCCCCGACGTGGTCGTCTACCTGGTACTTGAAAGCACGCAGGACTACTCGCGCACGATCCGCTTCGAAGCCAGCGCCATGCACGACATCGGCGGCTTGAACGAGCAGGCCTTGCTGGGCAAGGTCGCCAAGGCGCTGGATGCGTCGCGCGGGATGGGCAAGGAAGAGGAGCGGCCGGTGGAATCGGGCGTCACCGTGCGCACGATCAGCTTCGAACGGCTATTCCAGCAACTGGCGGAAGACCACCAGCTGTTCGTGATGGACCGGAAGGGCACGCCGATCCGCGAGCAGGCGTTCGACGGCAACCCCTGCTTCCTGCTGACCGACCACATCCCGATGCCGAAAAAGACCTTCGGCAGCCTCGACCGCCTCGGCGCCACCCGCATCACCCTGGGCCGGACGATGCTGTTCGCCTCGCAGTGTGTCGTGCTGATCCATCACGAGCTGGACCAGCGTTGACGCCCCGTAGCCGGATGAGCAGTGGGTGGGCCGCGAGAATGGGTCGGGCGCGCCCGCCGATCCGGGTGCGGTCGCCGGTGACTGCGCAGCCGTGCTGACCCGCGCTGGCGCCCGTTTCCGTTGGCCGTAGCGACGGGGCCACCCCGATCCCGTCCCTGCCATCCGAGGGATGCATGCCCCCGACCCGGCCACTCCTGCAGGCGGTGCTTGGCGCCATCGCGCTGTGGGCGTACCTGCCGGCCGCCTCGCAGGCGCCACCGACCCCGCCGTGGCCACGCATCGTCGGCATCGAACTCAGCGGCAACGAGAACACGCGCGACAAGGTGATCCTGCGTGAGCTCGACCTCGCGCCGGGAGAACCTGCCGACCCCGCCCGCATCGCGCGCGGCCGGCAGGCGGTAAGCGACCTGGGCCTGTTCCGGGAGGTCGACGTCACCCAGCGGCCGGTGGACGGTGGCGTGGTCCTGCAGGTTTCGCTTCGGGAGAAGTACCACCTGCTGGTGCTGCCCCGCGTGGATGCGAACTCCGACCGCGACGTGAGCTACGGCGCGCAGCTGCGGTGGTCGAACGTGTGGGGGCTCAACCACCGGCTCAACCTGTCCGTGGAAAGCGGCGACTACCCGGAGGAGCGCGACCGGCGCGAGGAGAAAAGCGTCGCCCTCGCCTACCGCGCGCCGTACCTGTTCGACAGCCCATACGAACTGCGCACCCGCCTGGAGCGGCGCGAACGGGTAACCCCGGTGATCGATCCGGTCAGCGACGAGGTGACCGATGACAGCTTCGAGGAAACCTTCGACCACGCCGAAGTCGGCGTGGCGCGTGACCTGCGCATCGGGCGGCCGCGAGCGGGCTGGATCGTGGGTGGCGGAGTCCTCTGGCAACGGCAGGACACCGCGGGCGTGTTCGCACCGCCGGCGGACGGACAGGCCGTGGCGCTGGTCGGCACCGCCGATTACGACGACTTGCGCTTCCACATCTATAACGAAACGGGGCGGCGCTTCTCGTCCCGAATCGAAGCCGCTTCGCGCGATCTGGGCTCGGACTACGACTACACGCGCGCCACCGTGGACTACGTCCAGTCGCGCGCAATCGGCACCACGCCCCACCAGACCATCGAGGCACTGGCCAGTGGTGGCGTACTGGTCGGCGGGCCCAGGAGCCGCAATGCGTTCTCGCTGGGCGGCTCGAGCCGGATGCGAGGCTACGACTCGGACTTCCTGGAGGGCGATCGGTACTACTACGGCTCGCTGCAGTACCTGCGACCGGTCAAGTGGAACTGGCTGCGGCTGATGGCCTTCGTCGAAGTCGGCGGAACCGACGACGACCGCGAGGGCCGGAGGAACGGGTCGCCGTACGCGAACGTCGGCCTCGGCGTTCGCGCGCGCCTGACGTGGTTCGTCAACATCGACATCGAGGCGGGTTGGGCCTATCCGCTACGCGGTGGCGACGGGGCCAACTTCTTCGCGTCCGGCAATTGACCGCGCGAACGAATACGGAGTGGGGTCGCAGGACGGGTTGGGCCGCAGGCGATACCCATCGTCCGGCGCCGAACATCCAAAGACGGGTGTCGCTGCGCTCAACCCATCGTACGGCGGCCGGAACTGGCCGGCGGCCCCAACAGGCGCTCCATGTCGGCGTCCTTCTCCAGCCACACCCCGTTGATCCATTGCTGGAAACGCGCGCGGAAGTCCGCGTCCGACTGGTAGTCGCCGCCCGCGAGTTCCACCGGGATGGCGCGCTGGCGGACCTGCACCCGCACCTCGGGCACGCGGTTGGCGATGAGGTCGACCAGCGACGGCCGCCCGCCGGGATAGGCGATGGTCACGTCCAGGATGGCGTGCAGCCCGTCGCCCATCGCATCCAGCACGAACGCCACGCCGCCCGCCCGGGGCTTGAGCAGGTGCCGGTGTGGCGACTCCTGTCTTTCGTGCTTGGCCGGTGTGAAGCGCGTGCCCTCGACGAAATTCATGATGGCCACGGGGATGGCCCGGAACTTCTCGCAGGCCCGGCGCGTGGCCTCGATGTCGCGGCCGGCCAGTTCCGGGCGCCGCTGGATCTGCTCGCGCGTGTGCCGGGCCATGAATGGAAAATCCAGCGCCCACCACGCCACGCCCAGCAGCGGCACCCAGATCAGCTGCTGCTTGAGGAAGAAACGCATCAGCGGGATGCGCCGGTTGAACACCCGCTGCAGGACCACGATGTCCACCCAGCTCTGGTGGTTGGCCAGCACCAGGTAGTGGCCGTCCGGCTCCAGTACGGCGTCCTCCTCCACGTGGACCCGGGTGCGCGAGAACCGGTCCAGCATCCAGCCGTTCACCCCGATCCAGCTTTCCGCGATGCCGGTAAGCCATCGGCTGCTGGCCGCGCGCAGCCGCTCGATCGGCAGCAACGCCTTGACCACAGCCACGACCAGCAACGGCACCACGTGCAGCACCGTGTTGGCGGCGAGCAGCAGGGCAATCAGGAACACGCGCAGTGCGGACATGGGGTTCGGCGATGGGGCGGGCCGCGCATTGTCCGGCATTCCGGGTGAGGGTCTCGCCGACCTGGGCCAAGCCCGCCCGCAGCGGCAACGCGGAGCCAGCCCCCACCTCCGGGTGGCGGCCCCGCGGGCGTCATCGACGCTGCTTTGCAGGCCTCAGGCGGGCTGGGCGTCGGACGCCGGCATCGCGCGACGCGGCGTTGCCGCATGCGCGGCGGGCCGGTAATGGCCGCCAATGGACCGTGCGGCAATGTTGATCCGGTTGAAGCCGTTGATCGCGACCACCAGCATCGTCAGGTCGACCAGCTCGGCCTCGTCGAACAGTTGGCGCGCCTTCTCATACAGCGCATCGGACACGGCCTCGCGCGAGGCCAGTTCGGTCAGCTCTTCGGCCCACGCAAGGGCGATCTGCTCGCGCTCGCTGTACACCTTCGTCTCGCGCCAGGCCGGCAGCATGTACAGGCGCTGTTCGGTCTCGCCGGCGGCGCGGGCATCCTTGCTGTGCATGTCCAGGCAGTACGCGCAGCCGTTGATCTGCGACACGCGCATCAGCACCAGTTCGATCAGCGCAGGCTCCAGCCGCCCGGCGGTGTGGATGCCTGCGTTCAGTGCGATCAAGGGCTGCAGGGCGGCGTAGTGGCGTTGCACGGAAAAACGGGTCATCGAAACACTCCTTGCATCAGCGGCCGCGTTTGGCCGTTTCAATGCAAGGACGCGGTGCCTGCCGGTTTCGTGACAGCCAGCAGTCGCGCGAGCTTGTCCGGGTGGCGCAACGCGTGGATGGCGGTGATGCGATCGACGTCGGACTCGATCCAGATCGCGGCCAGCAACGTGTCGCCATCGCGCATGAACAGCGCCGGTGCGCCGTTGAGCGTGGCCGGCTCGTAGCGCACGCCGGGGCCGGTGAAGTTGCGGCCCAGTTGCAGGTAGAGCCGCGCGATCCGGTCGGCGCCGTGCAGCGGCCGAAGCGTGGCGCGCGCGACACCGCCGCCATCGCTGATATGCAGCGCGTCCTCGGCAAACAGTTCGCGCAAGGTGTCGAGCGTCGGTGCTTCCATCGCCGCGACGAACCGCTGCAGCAACCGGCGCTGTGCGGCCTGGTCCACATCGAAGCGCGGACGCCCCTCCCGCAGGCGCACCTTGGCGCGATGCACGCGCTGGCGGCATGCGTCCTCGGTGATGTCGAGGATCGCCGCGGCCTCGGCGTGGCTGTAGTCGAACACCTCTCGCAGCAGGAACGCCGCGCGCTCGTCCGGGCTCAGCCGTTCCAGCAGCAGCAGGAACGACAACGTCAGCGTTTCCCCGCGCTCGAGCGTGGCCTCGGGCTGTTCGGCCTCCGGCACCAGCGGCTCGGGCAGCCACGGGCCGACGTAGGCCTCCCGCTCGGTCCGCGCACGGCGCAGGCGGTCCAGCGCCAGCCGCGTGGTAACCGTGACCAGCCACGCCTCCGGGTCGTCCAGCGCGTCCAGGTCCTGTGCGTGCAGCCGCAGCCACGCGTCATGCAGCACGTCCTCGGCGTCGGCGGGCGTACCGAGCATGCGGTAGGCCAACCCGAACAGGCGCGGCCGATGGTGCTCGAACAGGTCGATGACAGAGTCCATGGAGGAACGATTTCCGGTCAACACAGGGCCAGGACGCATGGGCAGGCCGATCCGTGACAGCGCGCCTTAAACGCCGCCAACGGGCTGCTCGGGCAGCAGGGGCCGCATGAAGGTGCGTTCGTACCGCAGCACGCATCCCGATTCGTCGCGGATCCGGTCCGCCTCGATGAATTCAGGGTCGCGCCCGAACAGCGCGCGGTACTGCTCGTAGCGCGCCAGGCTGTCGAAGCTGAAGAGGGCCAGCGCCAGGTCGCATGCGCCCTCGGCCGGCAGGAAGTAACCGTGGTGGTGCCCGCCGTGCTTGGCGACCAGTCGCATCCACGCCTGCGCAAAGCGCTCGAAGGTACCGGTCTGGGCGGGGTCGATCGTGTAGTGCACGACGCAGGTGATCATCTGAGGGCTCCTGTTCGAAGGCGACAGGGACGCGGTCGCGTACGCCCTACTTTAGGACGCGGCGATCGGGCGCGCCCCAGGACGCCCGGATGGACCTCCACTTGGCGGCCTCCAATCGACCCTGACTCCGTTGGCTGACAGGCGGCTCTGTCGCAATCGAGCGCGTATCAGGCAGGATGCGGGCGACCCACCCGCAGCCCCTTGCGCCTACATCACGGAAGGACGACACCATGAGATCGACCGGCCTTGTACTCGCCTGCTGCATTGCATTGCTCGCCGCTGCACCAGCCACGACGGCGCAAACGCGCGCTCCGGCCGCGCACGTGACCGTCTCCAAGCCCGCCACGTCCCTGCCCGGCTCCACGTACGCCTGGGTGCCGATGCCGTCCACCCTGCCCGCGGAATCCGACCCGCGTGTCCAGGATCCGGCCTTGCGCGCGCGCCTGCAGGCATCGCTCGACACGGTGCTGCAGGCCAAGGGCTACCGCCGCATCGACAACATCCGCGAGGCGGACATTGCCGTGGCCTATCGCGTTGGCATGCGTGACCTGCAGGAGGCCATCGTGCGCGACACCGGTTTGGCGACCGCCCCCGAAAGCGCGGTTGAATGCACCGGCGAGGGCTGTTCGCAGATCGTGACCCGGGGCGCCAACGGCGCACCGACGATCAAGGTGGACGCTACCGACCTCATCGAGGGTGGACTGATGATCGAGGTGATCCAGCCATCAGATTACCGCGTGCTGTGGCGCGCGCTCTACCGGGGTTCCGTGCGAGCGAAGGACGCCGGCACGGTCGACCTGGACGAGGTCGCCACGCGCACGTTGAAGCAACTGCCGCGCGCGAAGACGGAGTAAGCCGCCACGGGTGGCCGCAAGACCGGGCTTCACGACGACGAAACCTGCCCGGGAGGACCCTACCCACGGGTGTCGGCAACCGTCTCCAACGGAGGAGGCCACCATGATCCGCATCCTCGTCACCTTCATCCTGGCGCTGGGGCTGCTCGCATGCAGCACGATCAGTGTCTACACGGACTACAACCCGGCCGCGCAGTTCTCCACGTACCGGACCTACAGCTGGGACGAGAAGCCGGAGGGGATTTCGCCCCTGATGACGCAGCGCATCGTCGATGCCGTCGACGCGCAACTGCGTGCCAAGGGCTGGACGCAAGTGGCCGCGGACGGCGATGTCGCCGTCGCTGCGCATGTCGACAGCCACCGCGAATACGAGATGGACGCCTTCTACGGCGGGCCCTACTGGGGAGGCTGGGGCTGGAGCGGCTGGAGCGGCTGGGGTGGATGGGGCGGTTGGGACGGCTGGGGCGGGTATGGCAGCACCCGCGTGCGCAGCTACACGGTCGGCACCCTGGCGGTCGACATGTTCGATACCCGGACCCGCCAGGCCATCTGGCGGGGTATCGCCGAAGGCACGGTCAAGCGGGATCCGGCGGCGGCCACCGCCGACATCCAGACCGCGGTGACCCGGATGTTCGCGGCCTTCCCGCCCGGAAGTGCGCCCGCACCGTAGTCGCCTGCTTGGCCCGTGGTTCGGCCGCGTCGACCGGCGGCTCGACTAGCGCCGTGTTGAATTGGATCGCGCTTTAATTCGTGCGCAGCGGCGTGCCTGTCAGCGAGCTGTGCACCGTCAGCTCATGCGCTGATCCAGCCGTCCACTCAGGGCGAAGCCCCGTTAGGCCGCTTCGCGCGGATTGCCGACGATGTCCGGTCGGTCCCTGCCCAGCCATCCGTAGGTCACGCCGCCCAGCAGCCCGCCTACGATCGGTGCCAACCAGAACAGCCACAGCTGGGAGATCGCCTGCGGCCCGGCGAACAGCGCGACGGCCGTGGAACGCGCCGGATTGACCGAAGTATTGGTGACCGGAATGCTGATCAGGTGGATCAGCGTCAGCGCAAGACCGATCGCAAGCGGGGCGAACCCCACGGGCGCACGGTGATGGGTCGCGCCCATGATCACGACCAGGAACATCGCGGTCAGTACGACCTCGCACAGGAACGCCGCCGCGACGCCATACCCCCCGGGCGACATTGCGCCGTAGCCGTTGCTGGCGAAGGTGCCGGGGGCGGCGGGATCGATGGCGAAGCCCGGCTGCCCGCCCGCGATCTGCAGCAGGACGAAAGCGGCAAGCGCGCCGCCCACCACCTGCGCCACCACGTAAGGCGCCAAGTCCCGGATCGGGAACCGGCCGCCGGCCCACAAGCCGAAACTCACCGCGGGGTTGAAGTGCCCACCGGAGATGTGGCCGAGCGCGTACGCCCCCGTGAGCACGGTCAGGCCGAACGCCAGGGACACGCCCAGCAGCCCGATACCCAGCGGATTGCCTTCACCGCCGAAGTTGGCCGCCAGCACGGCGCTACCGCAACCGCCCAGCACCAGCCAGAACGTCCCCAACAACTCGGCAGCCAGTCGCTTGATCATGTGGATCTCCTTGGGTGTGGGCGGGTCCAACCAAGCGGACAACGGCCGTTCCGGCCGAAGCGGGCCACCCCACAACCGACCGGCTATCCCCATGCCACATCAACAGGCCGGCCAGAGGCCACCCGGAGGCTTGAGCGGGATGGTCCGTGCGCGCCGGCATCATGCGATGGCATGTTCCTCCGCCTGACCCGGACGCGGTTCACCCGTCGTCCGTTTCGTCTTCCTCGTTGTTCATCAGCTGCCGCCGAGTCCACAGCTTGAACTTGTGCTGCCGGCTGGCGCTGTCGACGATCAGTTCGACCGCGCCATCCACAAGGTGCACGAACACGCCCGGTACATCGCCCGACAGTGCGCGCAGCTGCCTGACCAGCTCGCGGTCCGGATGCGGGTCGACGTAGGACACGGCGACCAGGCGGATGGCATGGACGCGGGTGGCGTACGCCGCGTCGTATTCGTCCGCGCCCAGCACTCCGACATCAAGGCGCGCGATGGCCGCGGCGTGCTCCAGGATGGACTCGGCGACTTCGGTGTAGATCCCTGTCTCGCTCATTGATGCGTACGTCAGTGGCAGGCAGCGGGCAGGATACGGAACCGGCGCCGTGTGGGCTTTGCGGAATGGATGTGCTCCGCCGGCTGCCGTAGCCCGGGTAAGGCCATCGGCCGCACCCGGGATGTGATCTCGACACAGCCGGGCCGCAATCCCGGGTGTGCTTCTCTTGCCCCGGCTACTTCACACGCTCGCCCGAAGCCAGGCGGACACCGGCCACGTCCGCTGGCACGGGTCGGATCCTCAACCGCAGTCGTCCTTCGTGGCGGGCCACGCGCAGGTCGCGATGGCGCACGAGGTAATGCACCGCCACCGCGGCCGCGGCGATCCCCGACAGCGCAGCCACGCCCAGCGCCCAACGCGCGCCGAAGCGGTCCACCACCCAGCCCACCAGCGGCGCGCCCAGCGGGGTGCCGCCCATCACCACGGCAATCCGCAGCGCCAGCACGCGCCCGCGCATCGCGCGCTCGGTGGTCAGCTGCATCATCGAGTTGCTGGCGGTCATGAAGGTCAGCGCCGCCAGTCCGACAAAGAACAGCACCACCGCGAACGACACCGGGCCCGGCATCAATGCCGCCACCGCCACGCTCAGCCCGAATGCCGCGGCCGACACCGCCATCAGCACCATGCCGGGCTCCGGCCGGCGCGCCGACAGCAGCGCCCCGGCCAAGGTGCCGACCGCCATCGCCGAGGTCAGCAGGCCGTACTGGCTGGCATCGCCCTGGAACACGGTGACCGACATGGTGGAAATGAAGATGGCGAAGTTGAAGCCGAACGTCCCGATCAGCGCCAGCATCACCATCACCGCCATCAGGTCGGGACGGCGGGCGACGTAGCCGAACCCCGCCAGCACGCTTCCGCGGGTGTGTTCGGGTGCGGCTTCGGCGTGCAGTTCGTGCACCCGCAGCAACGCCAGCGACACCAGCACCGCCGCGTACGAGGCCGCGTTGACCATGAACAGCCAGCCCTCGCCCACCGCGGCGATCAGCAAGCCCGCCACCGCGGGGCCGACCATGCGCGCGGCATTGAACGAAGCCGAGTTGAGCGCGACCGCGTTGGCGAGGTCGGCGTCGCTGACGAGGTCCGATACGAACGTCTGCCGCACCGGCGCGTCGAATGCGGTCACGCAACCCAGCAGCAGCGCGAACCCGTATACGTGCCACAGCTGCACCGCGCCGCTGAGCACGAGCAGGCCGAGGCCCAGTGCCAACAATCCTGAGATGGCCTGGGTAGCCATCAGCAACTTGCGGCGGTCCCAGTGGTCGGCGGCGTAGCCGGTCAGCGGCAACAGCAGCAGCGGTGGCCCGAATTGCAGTGCCATCACCGTGCCCACCGCGGTGGCGCTGTGGTCGGTCAGCACCGTCAGCACCAGCCAGTCCTGGCCGATGCGCTGCATCCACGTGCCCACGTTGGACACCAGCGCGCCGGCGGCCCACAGCCGGTAGTTGAAGCTGCGAAGCGAGGCGAACATGCCGCTCAAGCCATGGCTCCCTGGCGAGGGCGCGCCCCAGTCGGGGCACTGGGCTTCGTCCAGCGGCGCTGAAGGCCGCACTCACCATATCCCTGTGCTGACATGGGTCGGGTCCGGGCGGAAGGGCGCACGATAGGCGGTCGGACGTGAACGACAGGGCCAGAATGCCTCGATAGCAAGGCCTGGCGGGCGGTCGCGGGCAATCGCATGCCCCGTCCCATCCCCGGGTCTGTTGCCGGCGAGCAGACTTGCGACCGGGTCCTCGGCACCACGCCGGTCAACCCCGAGGCGTTTTTCATCGATAATTTCAGTTCGATGACAGTCGGCGCGCCGCCGGCACCACCCCAAGGACCCCTTCATGGCCAACAGCTTCATCGCCAATCTTTTCGGCCGTTCACCGGTGCGCCCGTTGCAGAAGCACATCCAGGAGGCCGCCGCCTGCGCACGCGAGCTCGTGCCCTTCATCGAGGCCGTGCTGCGCAGCGACTGGGACGCCGCGTCCGCGGCACGCGGCCGGATCGTCGCCAGGGAGCAGTCCGCCGACGACCTGAAGAAGGATGTGCGGCTCAACCTGCCGGACAACCTCTGGATGCCGGTTGCGCGCGCAGACCTGCTGGACCTGCTGATGATCCAGGACCGCGTGGCCAATACCGCCAAGGACGTCTCGGGCATCGTCATCGGCCGGCGCATGGCATTCCCGCCGGAGGTCGGCGACGTGTTGATGAAGCTGGTGCGCCGCTGCGTGGACGCGGTGGACCAGGCCGAGCGCAGCGTGCACGAGCTGGACGAACTGTTCGAAACCGGCTTCCGCGGCGCCGAGGTCGAACTGGTCGAGGAAATGATCAGCCAGCTCGACGCAATCGAGGACGACACCGACCAGCTCCAGGCCGAGGTGCGCGCCGCGCTGTTCGTGCGCGAGAAGGACCTGCCGCCGGTGGACGTGGTGTTCATGTACCAGGCCATCGAGTGGATCGGCGAGGTCGGTGATTACGCCCAACGCGTGGGCAGCCGCCTGCAGCGCCTGCTGGCCCGCTGAGGAGCGACCCATGGACCAGATGACCCTCTACATCGCACTGGCCGCGGTCTTCGGCCTCTACATGGCCTGGGCGATCGGCGCCAACGACGTCGCCAACGCGATGGCCACCTCCACCGGCGCGAAAGCGATCAGCTTCAAGCAGGCGGTGGTCATCGCCGCGGTGTTCGAGTTCGCCGGCGCAGTGCTGGCCGGCGGCAGCGTCACCTCCACCATCCGCAGCGGCATCGTCGATGCCAGCCTGCTCGCGGGCACGCCGGAACTGATGATCTACGGCATGCTGGGTTCGCTGCTGGCCGCAGCGGTCTGGCTCAACCTCGCCTCGAAGATGGGCTGGCCGGTGTCCACCACCCATTCCATCATCGGCGCCATCGTCGGTTTTGCCGCCGTCGGCATCGGCATGGACGCGGTGCAATGGGGCAAGGTCGGACAGATCGTGATGAGCTGGGTGGTCTCGCCGCTGGTCTCGGGCGTCATCGCCTTCATCATTTTCCGCACCGTGCAGGTGCTGATCCTGGACCGTACCGACCCCATCGAACGGGCCCGCAGGTACGTTCCGGTGTACATGCTGGTCGCCGCCTTCATGGTGGTGATGATGACGCTGACCAAAGGCCTGAAGCACGTGGGCCTGGACCTGACGACCCCGCAGAACCTCGTCATCGCCACGGTCGTCTCGATCATCGTTGCCGTGGCCGGCAAGCTGATCATCGACCGCATCCAGGTCGATCCCGACGCCGACCGCAAGTTCCGCTTCGCCACGGTCGAGCGCATCTTCGGCGTGCTGATGGTGATCACCGCCTGCTCGATGGCATTCGCGCACGGCTCCAATGACGTCGCCAACGCAGTGGGGCCGGTGTCGGCGGTGATCTCGGTTGCCACGACGGGCCTGGTGGAGGGCAAGTCGGCAATCTCGCCGTGGGTCCTGCTGCTGGGCGGCGGCGGCATCGTGCTGGGCCTGGCCACCTACGGCCGCAAGGTGATGCAGACCGTCGGCACGCAGATCACCGCGCTGACCCCGAGCCGCGGCTTCGCCGCGGAAATGTCGGCGGCCAGCACCATCGTGCTGGCTTCCAGCACCGGCCTGCCGATCTCGACCACGCACACCCTCGTCGGCGCCGTCCTGGGCGTGGGTATGGCGCGCGGCATCTCGGCGATCAACCTCACCGTGATCCGCAACATCTTCCTGTCGTGGCTGATCACCGTCCCCGCCGGTGCGGTGCTCTCGGTGATCTTCTTCTTCATCCTCCGCGCGGTGCTCTGACACCGCCGGCACCGGACCGTAACGACCGGGCGCGCGCGCCGCGCGCCCGGTTGCACCTCCACCCCTAGCGCAGGCGTGCAGCGACGCCCTTCATCGCCGCCACCAGCGCGGCCCGGCGCTCGCTGTCCTTCCCGCTGCCGTCGGCGGCCTCGGACAGCCGGCCGGCCAGCGCCAGGATGCGGCGAGCCAGTTCGGCCCGGCTGGCTTCGACGGGGGGCGCATCCAGCGCAGTCGTGGCAGCATCCAGCGCCTCGCGCAACTCCGACTCCAAGGCGGCATCGAGCGTGCCGTCGCGTGCCAACTGGTCGACGTAGGCCGCGGCCACCACCGGCGTATGCGGCCACGTGACCGGGAACTGCTGCTGCGGGTTGAACACTGCGCCGTCGTCGGCCTGCGCCGCCGCGGCGATCTCGTTGTCCGTCAGGTGGTCACTGGGCGCCAACGCCAGCACGTCCAGCCCGCGGGTGATTTCCGAGCCGTAGATGCGGCCGTCGTAGTAGTAGACCGACCAGAACCCGCCGGTGACCAGCTCTTCGCTGCTGACCGGGCCGCGGTCGAAGTACGCGATCTCCACCGGGTTGGCCGAGTCGGTGAAGTCGATCACCGACAGCCCGCCCTGGTACCAGGCCTGCACGAACACGTCGCGCCCCGGCACCGGCACGACCGACCCGTTGTGCGCGACGCAGTTCTCGGTCACCGACTGCGGCGCCGGGATCTTGAAGTAGCTGCGGAACACCAGCTTGCCGTCGACGATGTCGTAGATGGCGTTGGCGCCGAAGTTGCGCGGGTCCGATGCGCGGCAGCGCGGACGACCGCCGCCGCCCCACTCGTCGGTGAACAGCACCTTGGTGCCGTCGTTGTTGAACGTGGCCGAATGCCAGTAGGCGAAGCCCGGGTCGGTGACCGCGTCGATGCGCGTGGGCTTCATCGGGTCGCTGATGTCGAACAGGATGCCGTTGCCCGAGCATGCCCCGGCGGCGATGTTGGCCTCCGGGAACACCGTGATGTCGTGGCAGTGGTCGGTCTCGTTGGTTTCCTGCGTCATCTCGCCGTGGTCGCCGCCGCGCCACAGGCCGGCCAGTGCGCCGGTCTCGTCGTCGGCGAACACCGCGGGGCTGTCCACGATGCGGGCCTTGGACGGGTCCGCGACCGGGATCTCGATCACGTCGATACGGAACAGCGCCGTGCGCTCGTCGCCGGGCAGTTCGTCGATGCAGCGGTCCAGCTCGTCCTGCTCGCGGACCGAGCTGGTGCCGGAGTTGTAGACGACGATTCGCTTGTCGTTGCTGGACACCACCGAGTGGGTGTGCGAGCCACGGCAGGTCTGCACCGCACCCACCTGGCGGGGCCGCGCCAGGTCGCTGATGTCGAACACGCGCAGCCCGCGGAAACGCTCGGCCGACACGTCTTCGATCACGCCCTGCAGGCCGCAATCCAGCCGTCCGCGGGTTTCCTCGACCGACATCAGCAGGAGGTCGCCGACGATGGACACGTCGCCCTGCCCGCCCGGGCACACCACCGAGCTGACCAGCGCGGGCACGCCGTCGTCGCCGAGGCGGTAGGCATTGAAGCCGTGGTAGTTGCCCACCACCAGCACGTCACCCGAGAACGCCATGTCGGTATTGGCAAAGCTCAGCAGCCCGCTGCGCGCCTTGCCCGTGGACTCGCCCTTGTAGCGTTTGAACGCCTGGCTGCGCTCCTGCTCCGCCAGCGCCTCCTCGTCCTTCTCGTCCTCGTCTTCGTCCTCCGGCTCCAGCGGCAGGCCGGCCGGGTTCTCGGGGTCGAAGAAGCCCGCCGGCTTGGGCAGCGATGCCACCGTGCGCAGGTTCGAGATCGCCTCCGCCGCGTCGCGGAAGCCCGCGCTCAAGCCGGTGCGTGCATCGCTGCTGACGGTGGCCAGCAGCGCGGTCATGCGCTCGATCTCCGCGGCCTGGTCGTTGCTGACGTCGGTGACGAACTCGTACAACGTGGGGTCGGACGCCGAGCCGCGCTGCTCCAGCAGCTCCTCGACCATCTTCAACGCGCCGGCGTGGTGGTTGATCATCAATTGCAGGAACTGCCGCTCGAAGGCGGTGCCCTCCAACCGCGCCAGCGCCGCCATGTCTTCCGGCGACACCATGCCGGCCATCTTGTGCGCGGCGTGCATGGCCGCATGCGCGGTGGGATCAGGCACGCGCTCGCCGCGCGCCTTGAGCCACCCCTGCATGAATTCGATCTCGTCGCGCTGCGAGGCCTCGATGCGCCCGGCCGCCTCCACCAGAGCCGGGGAATTTGTCCGGTCGCCGACCAGCGCCGACAGTTCAAGCGCCTGGTGGTGGTGCGGAACCATGTCCTGCATGAAGCGCACGTCCGCAGGCGAATACCTCGACGCGGCGATCTTTACCGCTTCGTCGGCCGACAGCTCGCGCGGCGCCTCGCCCGGCGCACCCGGATTGACGATGCTCACCTGAGCCATTGCCGGCGCGACTGGCGCGGCCAACAGGGCAACCAGCAGGCAGGAGGGAAGCACGCGCATGGCCGGGACAACCGGCGATGCAGTGGGCACGTTGCGCAGTCGGGGCATGTGGCGTTTCCTGTGGCCGGACATGGAGCGCGGCGCATCACTGCGCCGCGGCACCCGAATCTAGCAGAACCTCAACCGCACCCCGCCGGAGCCCCGAACCCGGCGTGCCACGTATCCGCGCGAAACCGTGACGCGGGTCCGGGTGGCGAAGCGACACGCCGCGGTCACTCGTTCAAAGCGGCCTTCAAGTACTCCGCCGTCCGGCTGGCGCGCACCTTAGCGACCTCACGCGGCCGGCCCTCGGCGACGATGCGGCCGCCCCGCTCGCCCGCCCCGGGCCCCATGTCGATCACCCAGTCGGCCTGCGCGACGACGCGCATCTCGTGTTCGATCACCACCACGGTGTTGCCCGCCTCCACCAGGCGGTGCAACTGCTCCATCAGACGGTCGACGTCGGCGGCGTGCAGGCCAGTCGTCGGTTCGTCTAGCACGTACAGGCTGCGGCCGCGCTGGCTGCGCTGCAGCTCGGTGGCCAGCTTGATGCGCTGCGCCTCGCCGCCGGACAGCTCGGTGGCCGGCTGGCCCAAGCGCAGGTAACCCAGGCCGATTTCGCGCAGGAGATGCAGCGGTCGGGCGATGGCGTCCTGCCCGTCGAAGAACGCGCCGGCCTGCTCGACCGTCATGCCCAGCACCTCGGCGATGTTGCGACCGTTCCACCGCACCTGCAGCGTCGCCTCGTTGTAGCGGGCGCCGTGGCACGTGGGGCACGGCGCATGGACGCTGGGCATGAACAGCAATTCGACGCTGACCACGCCCTCGCCTTCGCAGGTCTCGCAACGGCCCTTGGCGACGTTGAAGGAGAACCGCCCAGCGTCGAAGCGGCGGCGGCGCGCTTCGGGCGTGGCGGCGAACAGCTTCCGCACGTGGTCGAACAGGCCGGTGTAGGTGGCCAGGTTGGAGCGCGGTGTACGGCCGATCGGCTTTTGGTCGACCTGCACCAGCCGCTGCACGGCATCGACGTCGCCGGTCAGGTGCCCATGCGTGCGTTCGATGGCGGACGGCGCGTCGGGCGTGTCGTCGTCGCTGTCCTCGGGCTCGTGGCCCAGGTGCAGGCGGACGAGTTCGGCCAGCGCCTGCGCGATCAGGCTGGACTTGCCGGACCCGGAGACGCCGGTGACCGCGGTCAGCACGCCCACCGGGACGCGCGCGTCCAGCCCGTGCAGGTTGTGGCGGTGCAGGCCCTGCAGTTCGAGCCAGCCCGATGGCGTGCGCTCCAGGCTGGCCGGTGCGGGCGTGGTGCCGAACAGGTACTGCGCCGTCCGCGACTGCTTGATCGTGGCTAGTCCGTCCGGCGGGCCGCTGTAGAGCACCTTGCCACCACGCTCGCCGGCGTCGGGGCCGACGTCGACCAGCCACTGCGCGCGGCGCATCAGCTCCAGGTCGTGCTCGACGACGAACACCGAGTTGCCGGCGTCGCGCAGCTGCTCCAACGCGTCGTACAGCGCCTGGCTGTCGGCCGGGTGCAGGCCGGCGGAGGGCTCATCAAGCACGTAGACCACGCCGAACAGGTGCGACTGCAACTGCGTGGCCAGGCGCAGGCGCTGCAGCTCGCCGGGCGACAGCGTCGGGGTACTGCGGTCCAGCGACAGGTAGCCCAGCCCCAGCGCCTGCAGCGTATGCAGGCGGGCGACGACGCCTTCGGCCAGGCGCTGCGCGGCGAGGCGCTTCTCTTCCGACAGCGCCGGCGTGCGGCGCACGTCTGGCGCAGCAGCGTGGGTGGCCTGCTTGGCGGCGGCGCGCTTTGCCCGGTCGCGTTTGGTCGCGGTGGTGTTGGTGGTGCCGCCGCCGGCGTGCGCGTCGAACTCACCGCGTGCGACCGGCTGCAGCAGGTCGACCACACGGTCCAGCGGCATCTGCGACAGCTCGCCGATGTCGGCACCGGCGAACGTTACCGACAGTGCCTCGCGCTTGAGCCGCTTGCCGTCACACTCCGGACAAAGGCGTCCCTCCAGGAAGCGCGACACCCGCTTCTTCATCAGCGCGCTCTGGGTGTTGGCAAACGTGTGCAGCACGTAGCGCCGCGCGCCGGTGTAGGTGCCCATGTAGCTGGGCTCGGTCTTTCGCTTGAGCGCGGCGCGCGTCTCGGCCGGGGTGAAGCCGGCATAGACCGGCACCGTCGGCGTCTCCTCGGTGAACAGGATCCAGTCGCGATCCTTCTTCGGCAGGTCCTTCCACGGCCGGTCCACGTCATAGCCGAGCGTGACCAGGATGTCGCGCAGGTTCTGCCCGTGCCAGGCCGGCGGCCACGACGCGATGGCCTTCTCGCGGATGGTCAGCGACGGGTCCGGCACCATCAGCGCCTCGGTCACCTCGTACACGTGGCCCAACCCGTGGCAGCGCGGGCACGCACCCTGCGGCGTGTTGGGCGAGAAGTCCTCGGCATACAACATGGCCTGCCTGGCCGGGTACACGCCGGCGCGGGAATACATCATCCGTACCAGGCTCGACAGCGTGGTCACGCTGCCGACGCTGGAGCGCGCATTGCTGGCACCGCGCTGCTGCTGCAAGGCAATGGCCGGCGGCAGCCCCTCGATCGAATCGACATCCGGCACGCCGGCCTGGTCGATCAACCGCCGCGCGTACGGCGCCACCGACTCGAAGTACCGGCGCTGCGCCTCCGCGTAGATCGTGCCGAACGCCAGCGACGACTTGCCCGAACCGGACACGCCCGAAAACACCACCAGCTGGTCGCGGGGCACGTCGAGGTCGACGTCCTTCAGGTTGTGCTCGCGCGCGCCGCGCACGCGCACGCAACCGGTGTCGCGGGCGATGGCGGGGGCGCGGCCGGCGGCAGATGACTTGGGGGTGGATCGACGCTTGGTGGCAGGGGCGCGGGGCATGCGACAGCTCTTGTGGGGACGGCACACGCTAGCCCGCGGACGTGAACGCCGGGTAGGTGTTGCGTCACTCGATGCCCTGGCATCCCGCAACTGACGGCATATGACCCAAGCGAAGGCGGTGGGTCGCCCGACGCTTCGCGGCGGCGACTGTCACCGTGCCGAGACGGCTAGCGCAGCGGCGCGCCAGGCCTGCTCGCCGCAGCCGGGGCAGCACCGCCGCCGATCCAGATGCACGAGTAGACGCACACCGTTCCAAACGTCAGCTCGTCATCCCCGCCACCCTCGTCCACCGGGCACTCTTCGATTTCCAGGAAGCAGACACTGTCTCCATCCAGGCGGTAGCCGGGACAGGGCTCACAGCCGCCCGAGCCTCCGCTGTCCGCACGGCGGGCGATGGTTTCCGACTCCTGTGTCACCTGCAGCTCGTCAGAACCCGTCCTCTGCTGCCAGGCCCGGATGTCACCGACGAGTTGGCGGTGCTTGCCCTGCTGGGCCGGGGTGGGCCTGCCACCCTGCGCTGCCTCGCCCTGCAGCATGGATACCCGTTGTTCCAACGCCTGCAACTGGGGGTCGGCCGACGCCGTGGGGGCGGACGTGCGGCAGCCCAGCGCCGCGGCCGTGATCGTGAGGGCGAGCAGCCACGCGTGCGTGAGCGATTTCATGGCATCTCCGGTGTCCGCGCAGCGCGCCATCGGCGCCGCACTGGATGCCAACGCCACGAGGCGACACGGTGGGACAGGCCCGATCGGGACCGCCGCCCTCAGCGCTCGATCAGCAGCCGCTGGCCCGGGTAGTCGACGACAAAGCGGCGATCGCCCATCAGGTCGAGGCCGAGGATCATGCCGGGCGCCTTGTCCATGCCCATCGGCTCGAACACCGGCAGGTCGCCGATGGCCAGCGGGGTCGGCGGGAACCCGGTGGCACCGATGCCGATCGTCTCGAACGGGCGCGTGTGGTACTCGAACGCGTGCCTGGTGACGCCGCTGTCCATGGTGGCGGCCTGCAGGCCGTCGGACTGGGGCGTGACGCCGGCAGCCCGGGCCGCGTGCCAGTTCATGAAGGTCCTTCGCGCGCCGGTGTCGAGTACGGCCGTTACCGGCACGCCGTCCAGGGTCACGTCCAGCATCACGAAGCCGAACTCCGGCATGAGGCGGACCGGTACGGAATCCCAGCCCTTCGTGGAGGCCGGCAGCTCGCCGGGCCGGTGCAGGCCGAGGCGGTCGGACACCAGGTCGAACTCGACCAGATGGCCGCCCAGCACGTCGCGCCCCAGCACGCCCATGACCTCCTCGCCGTGCTTCGCCGACGCCGGGAAACCGGACACCAGCAGGTCGTCAGCCTCCTCGCCGGCCACCGACAGGCGCGGCAGGCGGTAGCGCTGGATCATCTGCGACCCGCCGGCGCCGTAAATCTCGACCTCCGCGCCAGGCTCGGGCACCAGGCCCATGCGGGCGCGTCCGTGCTCGTACAGCGCCGTGGCGCT
Source organism: Novilysobacter selenitireducens (assembly GCF_020026895.1). Taxonomy (GTDB): domain Bacteria; phylum Pseudomonadota; class Gammaproteobacteria; order Xanthomonadales; family Xanthomonadaceae; genus Lysobacter_C; species Lysobacter_C selenitireducens. The sequence goes on along the minus strand of NZ_JAINZW010000002.1, from coordinate 221,030 downwards.
TGCGCCCGTGTCTACACCGAACAACTGCGACCCGTGCCCGTCGATCTGCACCTGGGTCACCAGGTGACCCGCGCTGCTGCGTTGCAGCGGCTGGCTGCCGGCGTAGGCCGCGGCGGGCGCGAGAAGCGCGAGGGACAGCAGGACGGTCGGCAGCGGCTTCATGACGGGGCACCGAGGATGGATGCGCCGCATCGTAGGCAGTCGCTACGCGCCAGCGATGTGCAGGAAGTGGGGGTGTAGACCGGGGCCGGGCATGCACCTGCCCCCATGCTTCGCACAAAAGAACGGCAGGGGGTTGCCCTGCCGCTTGTCGAACACGGGGCCCGTCGCTGGGCCGTCGCGGTTTACTGCTTGGTGGCTGATGCCGTCGGCATGATCACGCGGTCGATGCCGTGGATGACGCCGTTGCTGCAGCCGATGTCAGCCTTCGACACCTCGGCCCCGCCGACGAAGACCTTGCTGCCTTCCACCTTGATGGGGGCGGCCTGGCCGTTCACGGTCTTGGCGGTCTGCCACTTGCCGACGTCGGCGGCGCTGTTGCGGCCGCTGACCACGTGGTAGTTGAGGATCGAAGCCAGCTCGGCCTTGTTCTCCGGCTTCAGCAGGCTGTCGAGCTTGCCCGAGGGCAGCTTGTCGAACGCCGCATCGGTCGGGGCGAACACGGTGAACGGTCCGCTGCCGTTGAGCGTCTGGGACAGGCCCGCCTGCTCGACGGCCTTGCCGAAGGTCTTGAAACTGCCGTTGGCGGCAGCGCGGGCCAGCAGGTTGTCGCTGCTGGAGGAAGTCGTGGAAGTCATGGTGTTCATGGGAAGTACCTCGAAACGATCCAGGCACACACTTGCGCCTACGCCGGAACCGGGACGGCCGAAGCCGGATCCGCCATCGAAAAATGGCGGAAAGAATGCTCAGTGCGGAGAGTGGGCGGAGGTGCAGCGCGGCTGAGTCGCCGTCACGACATTGCATCGTGGTGCCAGGGGACAGTGCGCCCCGGCAGGTTACTTCTCTGTGAGTGCGGCCCCGATACGCCGACCCGTTGCTGGCAGGCGTCGCTCTTTCGTGCCGTCAATCGCGCCTGAGACGGCGCGCGGCTTCGGCTGCGGCCTGCAGGACACGGAGGTATTCCTCACGGTGCTTCGGGGCCTGAGCGGCCGCGCTCTCCAGCCCTTCGAGGTACGCCGCCACGGATGCCGACGCGTTCCACAGGTCGCCCAGTTCGCGCATGGTCGTGTCCACGGCACTGCGCAGATGCCAATCAACGTTCATGCCCTTCTCGGCCTGGTTGGCCAGGTCGATGACGCGCAGAAGGTGCGGCGTGACCAGACCGACGACGGTGGCTCTCGGGGGGGCGTTCATCCAATCAACCCTGGCTTCGGAACGAGTGAAGGGTAACCCGGTGGGCGCGGCGCCGCGCGACTGCGGTTCCTAAACCGGGACCGCCGGCGGGAGCACCCGCACCATGCGCGTCATCAGGTGCTCCAGCGTGGCGTCCAGGTCGCCGGCGCAGCGGCCCATGTGCACCGGCGAGGTCTGCAGGATCGCGCTGCGCTTGGCGGTCAGCCAGTGGAAGCGGGCGCGCGGGGGCAGCAGGCCGATCGGCGCGGCCGCTTCACCGCCCTCGCAGACCGCCGCGATCGCGGCCAGGTGGCGGCCGACCAGTTCCAGGTCGATGGACGGGTCGAGCGCAAGCAGCCGGGTCGGATCCACTTCGATGCGGGCTTTCAGGAAACGGGCGCGCTCGCAGGAGAGGATCACGCCGACATTGACGAACTCCTCGCGCTCGACGCGCGGCACCACGCGGATCACCGCGTAGTCGTAGGTGTCAGCCTCGCGCATCGATCGCCTCCTGCACAAAGCCGGCGCGCCGGGCCAGGCGCGTGGTGAGGTAGTCGACGTACGCCGCGCGCTGGGTCGCCGGGTCGCCGAACGTGTCGCCCCCCTGCAGCCAGTCGTCGGGCACCTGCGAAACGATCCGGGCGATGACGTCCCCGTCCAGGCGTTGCGCGAGGTCGGCGTCGACCTCGGCCAGCTGCGTGGCCCATCGCAGCAGCACGTGGTCGCGGATCAACGCGAATGGCTTGGCGGCCTGCGAAACGTCGCCGTCCCAACCGTGGTGGAAATACAGCGCCGCGCCGTGGTCGATCAGGTACAGCTGGCGGTGCCACACCAGCATGTTCGGATTGCGCGCGGTGCGGTCGACGTTGCTCGTGAACGCATCGAACCAGACGATGCGCGAGCACAGGTCGGCGTCGGGCTGTTCGGCAACCGGGTCGAAGTTGATCGCGCCGGGCAGGTAGTCCATCCCCAGGTTGAGTCCCGCGCTGGCCTTGATCAGGTCCTGGATCTCCGGGTCGCCCTCGGTGCGTGCCAGTTCGGCATCCAGGTCCATCAGCACGATTTCCGGCACCGGCAGGCCCAGCGCACGCGCCAGGCCGCCGCAGATCGCTTCGGCGACCAGCGCCTTCGGCCCTTGGCCGGCCCCGCGGAACTTGAGCAGGTATAGGCCCTGGTCTTCTCCCTCGACCACGGCCGGCATCGAACCGCCTTCGCGCAGGGGAGTGATGTAGCGGGTGGCGGGCAGGCGGCGCAGAGGCATGGCGGAAGGATACCGGTCCGCCTGCAATCAAGAAGGGGCAGGCTTACGTCCCACGCGCCCCCGGAATCCGCCTGACGGACCGTTCGGCGCAAAGCCGATAGGCCACACCGAGCCGCGCACCACTCTGAACGCATGGCCCGCCTGCCCCGCTTCGACCAGCCCCGAACGGGGCGGCGCCTGTCGGAACCCGCTAACCGCCGACTTCAACGACGAGGACCTCGCTGCCAGCCGCCTCTTCCTGCGACAGCAGCGCGACTATGGCCGTGACGACTTCCGGGCGATGGTGGAGGCCAAGACCCGGCGATTCGCTGGGGTGCGGCCGGCGCATCGGCCGGGCCGCGGTTGAAGGGCCAGGAAGTGAACCTGACCCCGTTGTTGGGCTGACTCCCCCACCGCTTAGCAGCGGTGCCACGTCTCGCTGTAGTACGACCAGGTGCCTCCGGCATTACGTCGATACACGAGGCGCTTGTAGTGCCAGATGCCGTTGAACTTGCGGTGGTCCGTCACCCAGGCCTTGTAGCAATTACTGCTCCGGGGAGAGCAGTCACCCCACAGGCCCTTGTCGCCTATGGACGGGCATGCGGCCTGGGCGACCGAGGGCAGCAAAAGAGCTGCGCCCAACAGCGAAGCGGCCATGAAGCCGCTGAATGAAGACAGGTACTTACTCATCGATCAATCCTTTTCATCGATATTCCTTGGGGAGGCGCTAATCGCGGTGGGTGCGAGACGTGTGTGCCGCAGGTGGCGGCCCACGGAGAAAGGCTGACCCACTGCTCGTCGCAAAGCTGTCAACGCGCCCGGCCTCGAGTGTCACCAACGCACCGAAGAACGCGCGCCGCGTGTTAACGCACCGTTGACGTCGTTCCAACGTCGTCCCGCTCACGGTCACAAATCCGTGCCCCTTTTGCGCGACGGACGTACCCAGATGCGGAGAGCCCCATGCTGAAGCACAAAACCTCAAGCGCCATCGTCGCAGTCAGCGACCTCGAACGGGCGCGGGACTTCTACAGCAACACGCTCGGCCTCGAGCCCAGCGGCGACGATATCGATGGCGTGCTGGGATACCAGACCGGCGACACGCAGCTTGTGGTGTACCGCTCCGCGGATGTCAGGCCAGGCACCGGCAACGCGGTGGTCTGGCGGGGCGGCGATGACGTGGAGGCCATTGCGGAGTCGCTGCGCGCAAAGGGCGTGACGCTCGAGGAATATCCGCGGCTGGGCATGGACATGCACCGCGGCGTGCACCGGCGCGATGGCTTCGCGGCCATCTGGTTCAAGGACCCGGACGGCAACATCCTGCACGTCCATAGCATGTAAGAGCGGGTCCAACGGGCTCACCCGCTCAGAAGGGCGGCGCCTTCCGTGCCTTCTGCAGCCGTGCGGCCTCCATCCACCAGGCCAGGTCGTCGGCGAAGCGGGCGAAGCTCTTCTCTAGGAACTTTCCGGCCTCGTCGATTGGCTGCCCCTGCGCGTCCAGCGTCTTGCCGATGGGCCCGACGTTGACGGTGCTGGAGATCACCACCATGCCCATTTCCGACAGCGTGCCGTGCCAGGGGACGCTGCCGCGCGCACCGGCTAGGCGCCCGGCCGAATAGCTGACGATGCCGGCGGGGCGCCAGAACCACTCCTCCAGGAAGTGGTCGGTGAGGTTCTTCAGGCCCGGCTGCATGCCCCAGTTGTACTCGCCGGGGACGAACACGAAGCCATCGGCGCCGCGGATCTTGCCGGCCAGTGCCTCCATGGCCTCCGGCGCCTCGCCCGGCGGGTACTCCTTGTACATGCGGTCCAGCATCGGCAGGTCCACCGCCTTGGCGTCGATCAGCTCGGCGTCGACGCCGCGGGCCTGCAGTGCGCGCACGCAGTAGTCGGCCAGGCGGATGCCCATCCGGCCTGCGCGGTAGGAGCCGTAGAAGACAAGGACGCGGTCGGACATGTGGACCTCGGTAGTGGTGGGCGTGAGGGCTGCTGGCGCGGAACGTGGCTACAGCACTTCCAAGCTCGGAATCTTCACTGACCCCCGCTCTCGAAGTGAACCTGACCCCGCTGTTGGCCCCCCCTCACCTGCGCAGACGCAATTGCCGCCCAATTCCTTCGCGCGGTACAGCGCCCGGTCGACGCGCTGCAGCGCGGTGTCGAGGGTGTCGGCGGGGTGCAACAGGGCCGTGCCGAGGGAGGCCGTCACCTGCGCGACCGGCGCCACCGGCACGGCGGCGATCGCCACGCGCAGGCGATCGGCGATGCCATGCAGCGCCCCTGGATCGACATCGGGCAGGATCACAAGGAACTCCTCACCGCCCCAGCGCGCGATGCACTCGCTCGGCCTCAGCAGGCGCGCGCAGGTCGCGGCCACAACCCGCAGCACACCATCACCGGCCGGATGGCCATAGGTGTCATTGATGGCCTTGAAGCGGTCGAGGTCCAGCATGACCAGCCCGGCGGTGCCACCTCTGGCCAGCACGTCGCGGAGCACGCGCTCGCCGAACAGGCGGCTGTTCACCCCGGTGAGGGGGTCGCGATGCAACTGCACCTCGATGCCGTCGCGTTCGGAGGCCAGCCGCTGGATCTTTCCCATGAGGCCACGCTGCACCGGCAGCAGCACCACGAGCATGAGGCTGGCGGGCCCAAAGGCCATGGCCAGGTCCACGCCGCGCGGCGTCCCCAGTTCCCCCGGGTGGGTCAGCAGGTAGACGAGCACCGGCGACGCCACCAGCAGCCAGCCGACCGCGGCGGCGACGTACGCGCGTCGGCCCGGCACGAAGATCATGAGCATGGCCATGAACACCGCGAACAGCGACGACATCGGCGGCAGCGTGTCGATCAGGCGGACGTCCGGCGACAGGCTTGCCTGCACCGTATAGAGCCACGCGGGCGCCATCAGCGTGAGGGCCGAGAGGCACAGGGCGATGCGCGTGATGACGCCCACCCATGCGGGCCGCAGCCACAGCGCGCAGACGAGACCTGCCAACAGCGCGCTGACCACAGGCGGAAGCACCCGATCCATGGGCCGATGGACCGGGCCGAGCCAGTGCATCGCGGTGGCACAAACGCCCGCCAGCAGGGCCAGCGAGAGCATGACCATCATGGCCACGCGGAGGTACCGATCGTCTGGATCCTGCACGGGCATTCGGGGCTACCTGGGAATCTGGGCGTCGGCAGGCAAGGCAGCGACGTTATCGGCTGGCGTTGCGAAATCATGAAGCGAAAACAGGGGTCAGAGTCGACTTTCCGACAGCGCGATGCGGCGAGGACTGATACACCGGGCCCCGGGGGCGCGCCCACCATGGCCCACCCACCGCATCGCACGGACGCCATGCCCCGCCTCCCTCGCATCGACCTGCCCCACATTCCGCAGCACGTGGTCCAGCGCGGCAACGACCGCCGGCCGTGCTTCTTCCAGCCTATCGACCACGTGCGCTACCTGGACGAGCTGCGCACCGCCGCCACCCGCGCCGGCTGCGCCATCCACGCGTACGTGCTGATGACCAACCACGTGCACCTGCTGGTGACACCGGGCGCCGGCGGCCAGGTCGGCGCGATGATGCAGGCTCTGGGCCGCCGCTACGTGCGCTACGTCAACGACCGCTACGGGCGCACCGGCACCCTGTGGGAGGGCCGCTACAAGGCGTGCCCCGTGCAGAGCGACGCGCACCTGCTGCGCTGTTACCGCTACATCGAGCTCAACCCGGTCCGCGCAGCAATGGTGGCGAAGCCCGGTGACCACGCGTGGTCCAGCTACGCGGCTAATGCGTTGGGAACGCGCGACGCGCTGGTGACGCCCACCCGCAGTACCTGGCGCTTGGCGGCGACGACGCCGCGCGACTGTCGGCCTACCGTGCGTGGGTCGCCGAGGCGGTCACGCCCGAGGAGCTGGAGACCATCCGCAACCGGCTGCAGCGCCAGCAGGCGCTGGGCACTGACCGCTTCACCTCGATGATCGAAGAGCAGCTGGGGCGGTCCATCTGCCCCGGACGTATCGGGCGGCCCCGCCGGCAAGCGGTACCCGCCGAAACAGACTGGACAGACTGAGAAAGTCGACTCTGACGCCTGTTCTGGTCAGCGTGCCGACAGCGCCCTCCGAAAAGCATTAACCATGATTCTTCGGTCATCCCGGCTCCATCCGCGCGCACCCTTATTCGCAAAATAGGTCGTAATGGCTTCTGCGGAGGCCGGGCTCATGTACTCCGAGGCAGGCAGTAGCTTAGAGAGCACGCGAATCTCAGCTAGCCCAAGCTTCTCGACCATGCTGCTGGCATTGCAGATGAGCTCGATCGTCTGTAGCAACTTCTTCTCTGAGCTTTCCAACGCGTTGGCTACAAAAAAATCGGAAACCTCCTCGCTAAGCGAACAGAATCGGAGAAATGACCGCTTTGCTGCTACTAACCTCGCATTAAGTTCGGAAAGGACCTCGTCGGGTGTGTCGAGCAACCAACCACACCAGGCAAGAGCGAGATCCTCATGCGTGCTGGTGTTCTTGGCAGCCTTCCCAAGCGAGGTCAGGGTTCCATCGGAAACAAACCCCAACAATTTCATCTCGCTCACTGTCTTGCCATCGGCGGAAGGCCAGTTGTCTAAGGCCTCGCGCGCTAGCTGCAGAGTCCGAACGTTGTTTCCCGCGTGGTCAAAATTCAGCATGCCAATAGGCTTAACTAGTGATTCAAAAGCATCCTCGTAGGTTTCTGCGAGATCCGCAGGCGAGCCTGAAACTTCAGGCCCTGTCGTAGTCACAACCATCTTGAGTCGGTTCTTGGCTCGCGAAGCTGCTGCAAGCTTCCAAATACCCTCCATTTCCCCGAGTACTGCGGCGTTCACCGCTATACTGTGGCGCTCGCAAACCTCATCGAACCAAACGCTCAGTTCTCTGAGATGACTGGGCTCGTTGCCACCTACGCCAACCTCTACCCCGGTCCGTAGTGCCGAGAGGCTAATGTTTGCGCTCCCCAAGACATAGCGTAAGGGTGTGCCATCTGAGCTCACGGAAAGGTAGCACTTAGGATGATAGGTGGCATTGCCACGGAAAACTCGCGTTGCCACGCCGTCATTCATGGCCATCCTGACGGCCGTAGGATTCGTGATTGAAAGCTGGTCAGTAAATATTAGCTTTGAACGCTGAAGAATCTGTTTGCTGAAGATGCTTCTTATGATTTCCCAGCCCTGAGGTTGCAAGTAACTACAAGCGATCTTAAGAGAGTGCGAATCCCGAAGCTGCGCGATTGCAGTTTCGAACGAATTGCCTTTTCCGTCGTTAAGAATTAACAATTCAGTTCGCTCCACTCTCTACGAAAGGGTAGAAGTTTTTCCAAATGTCCGACAAGCATACACTCCTGTGCTAAGTCATTGATGCTCCGCTCCTTGCCCCCCATTTCCCCTGTTATGTACAGGGGTGACGTCAATGTGTGACTTGTCGTCAGACATAATCTCATGCCATCTCTTACACCAAGGAGGGGCGTTGGTCGAATAAGGAGCCAGGAAGATTATGGACATCAATCGCCTGAGTAGCGTATCGAAATGTATCAGTCGCGCCGACGTGCGCACTAAATAGATGCCAACTCGAGAGCGAGCCTTAAGTGCAATCTGCGGCTTCAGAGGTGCTGGAATAAGCTTGAATGTGCTCGCGAATGTGGGTTCCGATTGTCGCTTTCCATGCCGGCGCTCCTCCACAGAAGGCGCGGTCTGCACAGCATGCGTCGAGCAGCGCCCGGATATGTTTAACGTCGACTTTGCCATGGGTGAACACCGCCCTAAAGAATTCGCGGAAGTCTTCGAGCGTGATAGGCACCACGTCCAGAGTCAGGCGGGTGTCGTCGGGCAGATACCAGGATCCGATACGGAATGTCTCGGCGGTGTTGCTGTCGACCTTCACAGCGACGAATAGCCCATAGACCGGCTTTTTCTTCGCGCCGTACTCCATCACCGTCTCAGCCACGTGGCGCCGCACCGGCTCGCCCTCGGCAGCCTCTTGCCGTGAGTGGGTGGTCAGCGTTACTTCGCAGACCATGACGAAGTCCTCGAACTCAAACACCATGTCCGGCTGGCCGCCCGATGCGCAGCCCATCGGCAGGAACTCTTGGTCGACGTTGAATTTGCGGGCATGGCCCGGCGCATTCACCAGGCTGTCGATGGCGAGGAAGGCCCGCCACAACACCCACTCCAAGTAAGCCGGCCGTTCCTGCTTGGGCACCGAAATGAAGCGTGGCTCGCCGTCCACCTCGCCCGCCGGGTAAGTCTTGCCGGTGAGGATGGCGTCTATGTAGAGGATGATTTCTTCCCACTGCTCGGCTTGCTTCAGCGCGAAGGTCGCTTCCTTGTCCTCGAAGATCGCTTCTTCAACTTCGTGCGCCAGGCTCGAAATATCCGCCGCCGTAGCTTGGGGGCGGTTGGCGACGTCCACTGCCAATCCACGGGCCATCGCGATGGCTTGCAGTGAGTCCAGGTAGAGCTTGCCCGCCGCCCGGTCATCGGTCGGCAGCGCTCCGCCCTCCATCAAACACTGGATATAGCTTCTGTCGTCGAGGGGAACGTCAGTTTGCGCCGCCAGCAGATCCGCCAGCAACTTGCGTTCGACAGCGATGGCAATGCCGCGTCCCGAAGCGCGGAAAATGCCTGTGGCCTTCAAATAGCGTGCGTTGAGGTCAGCGTAGTCTCCGAAGGTTCCGGGCTTGTAGCTGTAGCGCGCCCCCATAGCCTTGAACGCGTCAGCGTCAAACTTCTTCTTGTTCGTCGATTTCTTTCGTTCCTCACGCAGCGCCGCAATCTCCCTTATAACGGCCGCCAAGTCCGACTGGCCGTTGGTGAAGGGCACGATGACCGCCATCTCCAGCGCGGTGAGCTTGGCTTCGAGGCCCGCCGCTTCCACCCCTTGAATCAGGCGCAGCGCGTGGCGCAGCGGATTGAAGCGTTCGAACTGGTATCGCGGTTCCCACGGATTCGGGATGCAGTACGCGGCCAACACGCGCAACAACTGCTCTTGAATGGCGGAACCCGTGGTGGCACTCAGCAAGCGCGCACCGCTCGGGGTGATGCGGTAGGGCGGGCCAACCCAGGCTTGGTCGCCCTGCTTCTCGGCAATCGGTGGCGTAATCAGGCCGAGTTGGGTAAACGCGGACCGCCATTTGCGGCCCAGATCCGACACATCGTCGTCCGCGCGGGTGATATCGACGACCCCAGCGGCGTCCAGTGCCATGGCGAAGGCGCTCTCGTTCTCTTTGCCGGTCAGATTGCCCTGCAGCGGCGAGTTGTCCAGGACCTTCAGGCCTTCGCGCAACCGAAACGGATTGCGCAGGGTGGTATTGCCCAGGTGCCAGGGGAAGACCGTCTTCTTAGGTCGAGCACCCTTGGCCGCTACCTTCTTGGTCTCCATGTCAGTAGCCCACGAAGAGATACTCGTGCACATCGTTCTTGTTGTTACCGACCTTGTGCCCCTGATTGCCAAACGAGTATTTGTGGTCGACGGGGACAACGTCCACGTGCGCCTTGTGGCCGGACATGATTTCCACCATCTCCTCCATCGTCGGCTGGCTGTTGGACGAATACGACACAAGTAGGATGTTGTCCTTGAATCGCTTAAACAGGGTATCGAACGCGTCGGCCGCGCCACTGCGCGAGCTGAAGGGCGTGGGATACGACTTGAACTTCTTGGTCTGGGTGTGTTGCTGGATCTCCACACCTTCCCAGTTCCGGGCCAGGCCCTCTACGAAGTGGTAGCGACGCACATACTCGTTGTCTGAGAGCGGTGAGTAGTAGGGAGGGTCCATGTAGACCAGGGCGCCCTGGGTAGGCTTCACCGCCATGGCATCGCCGTGGCGCGCCTCGTTGGCCTGGCCGTTGTCAAAGACCGCCGCATTCATGGCAGCCACCGCATCCAGGAAATGCTCGGCGAAGGACACCAGCAGGTCGCGGCGGCCGTCGTCGTAGCGATGGCCTACGTAGGTGAAAATACCCCGGGGGCGCTTCTTGAGGCAGGTGCGAATCAGGGCAGCTTTTGCGATGGCCCGGTGTTCGGGGGATTTGAGTCGGGCAATGTTGGCCCGCAGGTTGTCGATGAGGATGTTGTCCTCATCCGAGTAGTAGAGCCCCGGGAAAGTGGTCTGCACGAAACGGTCGGAGTGCGGCGAGGGCGTCAAGAGGGCGCGGGCGTGCTCCAGGGGCAAGGTGACGCCGTTGTTCTCGATGAGCGCCTTGGCATACACCGAGGCCATGGCCATGTAGTCGTTGCTCAACACCTGCTTGCCCTGGGCCTTGAACATGTAGCCGACCACGCCCGAGCCCGAGAACAGGTCCACCGCCTGGGTGAACGGGAACTGGGAGGCCACGCCCCAGATGCGGTCCAGCAGCTTGCCCTTGGCGCCCATGTAGCGGGTGGAGGGGTAGTTGAGGATCCGGGCATCGGGGGTCGCCACCAGGCGCAGGTTAAGCCGGCGCTTGGGCGGGATGTCCACAATCACGTCTTCGCCCACCCGGTTGCCTCCGTCAGAGTTGATGTGGCGCTTGGTCGCCACGACCACGCGCTTGAACGGGGCGTAGAGCTCGTTGTTCAAGGGGTGGTTGGAGTTGGTCAGCACCGTATGGCACCCGAGATCGTGCAGCCGCATGACTTCGTCGGCCAGCTCGTGGTGGTCCTCTTCATAGAACTGTTCCTTGGTGTAGCGCTTGAAGTCGGCGAACTTGGACACCGGGAGGTAAGGCGGGTCCAGAAAAACCAGGTCGCCAGGCTTGGCGTGGGCGCGCAGCACGTCTCGGAAGCCGCCTTGGAGGATGGTGGCCGGGGCCAGGGCCTTGTGCGCGGCTAGGAGCGCTGGCTCATCCAGGATGCGGGGGTTCTTATAGCGGCCGAAGGGGACGTTGAAGCGGCCCGCCTTGTTGACCCGGTAGAGCCCGTTGAAGCACGTCTTGTTGAGGAAGATGGTCCGAGCCGCAGCGCGGGCCGGAGACATGGTGGTCCAGTCCTGTGCGCGGGCCTGGTAGAAATCCTCTTCGGTGTTGCGATACAGCTCCAGCCAGCTAATGACCCCATTGAGGTCCGTGGCCATGGAGCGATATAGGTTAACCAGTTCGGGATTGATGTCGGCGATGACCGCGCGCTCGGGGCGCAGCGAGAAGAACACGGCGCCTCCGCCAAAAAACGGCTCGATGTAGGCGTTGAACGACTTCGGGAACCGGGCGTGGATCTCGGTCAGCAGCTGGGTCTTCCCGCCGGCCCACTTGAGCAACGGGCGGGCATCGGGCGTGCTGCTTCGGCGGGGGGCGGTGCTCGCAAGCGCCTTCGAAATCATCGGAACTCCATACGGTAGGGACCACCCCCTAGCGGGGCAGGCATCCTTCCGCGCCATGGTCTCACCGCCTGCGACGCAGGCCAATGTCTGTCCTCTGTGCGAGTGCGGGTGCGGGCCCGAGCGGCGAGCCACCATCTGCGGCTGCACGGCACTTATAGCCTGCTCAATTTTTGAGTTACTGGCTGCAGGCCCAGAATATCGTCTGCACGACGAGGTTCGGATCCACCATTAAGGATTTCGCGGCAGATTGTTTTCTGATGGCCACGGTCGAACTCGGCGCCATCAACTATTTGAATAACAAATGCTGTTGGCTTTCCACCCTCTTATTCAACATCACTCCCCCTAGTCGTCACATTGCAAAAAAGCGGCCTCACATATTCCGCCGATACTCCCCACCCACCTCATACAACGCATGGCTGATCTGCCCCAGCGAATGCGTCTTCACCGCTTCCATCAGCGATTCAAACACGTTGCGGCGCTCGCGGGCGGTCTTCTGGAGGTAGGTGAGGCCTTGGCCGTTGGGGGTTGCGCTGTCGGCCGAAGCCCCGTTCGCGGCTGAAGCCGCTCCTACAGGGGCGGCGTTGCGCAGCTGCTGGAAGTTGCGGACGTTCTCGATCTGCTGGCCCTTCTCGCCTTCGGTGGAGCGGATGAGTTCGATCTCGGTGACGATGTCGCCGCCGTGGTCCTTGGGCAGGAAGGTGTTGACGCCCACCAGGGGCAGGCTGCCGTCGTGCTTCTTGTGCTCGTAGTACAGCGACTCTTCCTGGATCTTGCCGCGCTGGTACATGGTGTCCATGGCGCCCAGCACGCCGCCGCGCTCGCTGATGGCCTCGAACTCCTTGTAGACGGCCTCCTCGACGATGTCGGTGAGCTTGTCGACGATGAAGCTGCCCTGCCAGGGGTTCTCGCAGAAGTTCAGCCCCAGCTCCTTGTTGATGATCATCTGGATGGCCACGGCGCGGCGCACGGACTCTTCGGTCGGCGTGGTGATGGCCTCGTCGTAGGCGTTGGTGTGCAGGCTGTTGCAGTTGTCGAACAGCGCGTACAGGGCCTGCAGCGTTGTGCGGATGTCGTTGAACTGGATCTCCTGCGCGTGCAGGGACCGGCCGCTGGTCTGGATGTGGTACTTCATCATCTGGCTGCGCGCGGACGCGCCGTAGCGCTCGCGCATGGCGCGGGCCCAGATGCGGCGGGCGACGCGGCCGATGACGGTGTACTCCGGGTCCATGCCGTTGGAGAAGAAGAACGACAGGTTGGGCGCGAAGTCGTCGATCTTCATGCCGCGCGCCAGGTAGTACTCGACGATGGTGAAACCGTTGCTCAGGGTGAAGGCGAGCTGGCTGATCGGGTTCGCCCCGGCCTCGGCGATGTGGTAGCCGGAGATCGACACGGAATAGAAATTCCGCACGCCCTTGTCGACGAAGTACTGCTGGATGTCGCCCATCATCCGCAGCGCGAACTCGGTGCTGAAGATGCAGGTGTTCTGGGCCTGGTCCTCCTTGAGGATGTCGGCCTGCACGGTGCCGCGCACGGTCTTCAGCGTCTCTGCCTTGATGCGCGCGTAGGTCTCGGCGTCGACGACCTGGTCGCCGGTGACGCCCAGCAGGCCCAGGCCGAGGCCGTCGTTGGTCTCCGGCAGCATGCCGCTGTACTCGGGGCGGTGGCGGCCTTCGAACAGCTTTTCGATCCTGTCGTGGGCGGCGTCCCAGCGGGTCTGGTCGGCACGCAGGTACTTCTCCACCTGCTGGTCGATGGCGGTGTTCATGAACATCGCCAGGATCATCGGCGCGGGGCCGTTGATGGTCATCGACACGCTGGTGGTGGGCGCGCACAGGTCGAAGCCGGAGTACAGCTTCTTCATGTCGTCGAGCGTGGCGATGTTGACGCCGGAGTTGCCGATCTTCCCAAAGATGTCCGGGCGCGGGGCCGGGTCCTCGCCGTACAGGGTGACGCTGTCGAAGGCGGTGGACAGGCGCGCGGCCGGCTGGCCGACGGACAGGTAGTGGAAGCGGCGGTTGGTGCGCTCGGGCGTGCCCTCGCCCGCGAACATGCGGATGGGGTCCTCGCCGGTGCGGCGGTACGGGTACACGCCGCCGGTGTAGGGATACGAGCCGGGCAGGTTTTCCTTCTGCAGGAAGGTCAGCAGCTCGCCCCACGACGTGTAGGTTGGGGCTGCGATCTTGGGGATCTGCTGGTGCGAAAGGGACTCGCGGTAGTTCTCGACGCGGATGGTCTTGTCGCGGACCTGGTACTCGTTGACGTCGTCGGTGATGGACTTCAGGCGCGCCGGCCACTCGCGCAGCAGCTTGAGGGCTTCGGAGTCGAGGGACTGGACGGCGTCGTTGTAGCGCTGGCGGAGGGTGAGGAGGGTGCGGTCGACGTGGACGGCCCCCTCTCCCCCCGGGAGAGGGCTGGGGTGAGGGTGCGAGGTCGAGTCATTGGCACCGGCAGCCGAACCCTCTCCCCCGGCCCCTCTCCCGGCGGGAGAGGGGTGCACAGCATCGGCCTGGTACAGGTCCAACTGCTTGGGCAGCTGCGGGTCTTCGAGCTCGCTCAGGGCCTGCCACAGGGACTGGGCGCGGTCGGCGATCTCGGCCTGGGTTTCGATCTGGCGGTTGATGCCGCGGCCCTGCTCGGCGATTTCGGCCAGGTACCGGACGCGGGCACCCGGGATGAGGACGGTGGCGCGGGGTTCCTTGAGCGAGGTGTCGATGTCCGGGCTGTAGTCGCAGCGCCCCGCCTTTGTAGGAGCGGCTTCAGCCGCGATCATGGAACCGGTGTCCCCGCGGGTATCTCCGTTTGCGGATGTCGCGGTCGGGCCTGAAGACCCTCCTACAGGGCCCCCACCGCCGACGCCGTGCTTCTCCCGCAGCAACCGGCACAGGTTGGCGAACATCCAGCTGATGCCGGGGTCGTTGAACTGGCTGGCGATGGTCGGGTAGACCGGAACGTCCTCATCCTTGAGGTCGAACTTCACGCGGTTGCGCTTCCACTGCTTACGGATGTCGCGCAGGGCGTCTTCGGCGCCGCGCTTGTCGAACTTGTTGAGCACGACCAGTTCGGCGAAGTCGAGCATGTCGATCTTCTCCAGCTGGCTGGGCGCGCCGAAGTCGCTGGTCATGACGTACATCGGGAAGTCGACCAGGTCGACGATTTCCGAATCCGACTGCCCGATGCCGGCGGTCTCGACGATCACCAGGTCGTAGCCCAGGCCCTTGAGGAAGCCGATGGAATCCTTGAGCACGGCGTTGGTGGCGGCGTGCTGGCGGCGGGTGGCCATGGAGCGCATGTACACGCGCTTCGACCTCAGCGAGTTCATGCGGATGCGGTCGCCCAGCAGCGCGCCACCGGTGCGGCGGCGGGTGGGGTCGACGGAGATCACGGCGATGCGCATCTCCGGGAAGTGCGCCAGGAACCGGTTGAGCAGCTCGTCGGTGACGGACGACTTGCCCGCGCCGCCGGTGCCGGTGATGCCGATGACGGGCGTCTTGCCGCCGGCCAGCTGCCACTGCTTGCGCATGTGCGAGAGACGGGACTCGTCGAAGGCACCCTCCTCGATGGCCGACATGACACGGCCGATGGCGATTTCGTCGTCGATGTCGGGCTGCGAGGCCTGGGTGGCGTCGTCGCCCTCGCCGGCTTCCATGCGCTTGGCGCGGCCGTCCTCGGCGCGGCGCACCACGTCCTCGATCATCGCCACCAGCCCCATGTGCATGCCGTCGTTGGGGTGGTAGATGCGCTCCACGCCGTAGGCCTGCAGCTCCTTGATCTCTTCGGGCGTGATGGTGCCGCCGCCGCCGGCGAACACCTTGATGTGGCCGGCGTCGCGCTCGCGCAGCATGTCGACCATGTACTTGAGGTACTCCACGTGCCCGCCCTGGTAGGACGACAGCGCGATGCCGTCGGCGTCCTCCTGCAGCGCGGCGCGGACCACGTCCTCGACCGAGCGGTTGTGGCCGAGGTGGATGACCTCCGCGCCCTGGGCCTGGATCAGCCGGCGCATGATGTTGATGGCGGCGTCGTGGCCGTCGAACAGGCTGGCGGCGGTGACGAAGCGCAGCGGCGTGGCGCGCTCGGAATCGACGGTGGACTGGCTGCCGGGCAGCGATGCGGCGGTGGTGCTCATGGCGCGCGCTCAATACGGAAACGGGAATTTCCGGATTGTAGCGCGGCGGCTGAAGCGTCCTTCAGCTAGCTGGCATCGCGCTTAACGGGTCTTCGCGCCGTGTAAACACTTTGGCGGGCCCATGCGTTTTCCCCACCACTGCCGGCGATGAGGCCGGTGCTGGATGGAGATGTTCAATGGCCCTGCGCCCCCTGTTGTTGTCGGCCGTGATCGGCCTGGCCTCCGTGTTCGCGTTCCACAGCCCCGCCGCCGAAGCGCGCGGGTACGTGAGCGTGAGCATCGGCCACCCGCCCCCGCCCCGTTACGAGCGCTACGGGCACCGGCCCGGCTACGCCTGGGTGCCCGGACGCTGGGTTTCGACCGGCTACCGGCACGTGTGGCGGCCCGGCCATTACGTGCGCGTGCGATCGGCTTATCGCCCGGCCTACTACAGCGGCGGCTACCGCCACCTGCCACCGCGGCGGGTGATCCGGCACGTCGGCCGCCCCTATCGACCGGTGTACGGACCCACCCGACCCGGTTACCGCGTGGTGTATCGCCAGCCCGGCTGGGGCTGGTAAGGCGCCGAACGACAGGACACTGCGTGCGTGAGGCCCGGCCGCGCCGGGGTGCCGTGGGGGGACCCCGGCCGGCCGGGCCATTTGTGGTGGGAGGAGGACGACCGCGGCGGCGGCTGTTGGGAGGCCGCCGCGGTCGGGTACGCTGCGCCGGATGACCCGTGGCGCGGCCAACGACGACGACACCGAGCTGGGCGAGCTGCGCAGCGACGCCGCCAGCGGCGTGCCCGATGCGCTGTTCCGCTATGCCACCGCGCTGGTGGCCCGCGGCCGCGTCGAGGAAGCCGCGCACCATTACCACCTGGCCGGCGCCGCGGGACACGCGAATGCGCAGGTCGAATACGCCCGGATGCTGCTGCATGGCGTCGGCACCGATGCCGACCCGTCGATGGCGGTTGAATGGCTGCTGCGGGCCGAGGGCCTGGGCAGCCCGATCGCCGGCTATCACCTTGCACTGATCGGCCTGGGCAACCTGCAGTTGCCGCGCGACGGCCGCATCAACGAGCGCATGCTGACCGCGGTCCAGCACGACTACCCGCCCGCCTTGCGCGCGGCGGCGATCCACTTCGGGCGCAAGCGCAACGAGGAGGACCAGGCCACCTGCATCCGCCTGCTGGAACGCGGCGCGGGGCGCGGCGACCCGATCGCGGCGCTGCTGCTGGCTGAGCGCCTGCACCGCGGCGAAGGCTGCCAGGCACAGCACAACGCCGCCAACGAATTGTGGCTGCAGCTGGCCAAACACGGCGTGCCGCGGCTGCCGGAGATCACCGCGCCCCTGCCCCCGCCGTCGCCGCCGCGCGCATCGGGCGAGGTACCGCCCGGGACGCTCGCATTCGAGGAAGCGCTGCAGCCCGCGCCGTGGACGATGCACAGCCAGCAACCGCGCGTCATGCAGGTCGACCACCTGCTGTCGGCGGACGAATGCCGGCTGATGGTGGCCACGGCGATGCCGTACCTGCGCGCCTCCCGGGTGGTCGACCCGGTGACCGGGCGCAGCGACGCGCGCCAGCTGCGTACCAGCAGCGATGCACCGATCGACCCGGTGCTGGAGGACCTCGCGTTGCGGGTGGTGCAGCTGCGCATCGCGCGTGCGGCGCGCAGCGAGCTGGCGCAGGCCGAGCACCTGATCGTGCTGCGTTACCAACCGGGGCAGGAATACCGCCCGCACCGCGACTACCTGCCCGACCGCGTGGTGCAGGCCGACCGCCCTTCGGCCGGCAACCGCAAGCGCACCATCTGCGTCTACCTCAACGCCGTGGCACAGGGCGGCGAAACCGAGTTCCCCGTGCCGGGCGTGCGCATCGCGCCGGCGCCGGGGCGCGCGGTGGTGTTCGACAACTACACGCCCGACGGCCTGCCGGACCCGGATTCGCTGCACGCCGGCTGCCCGGTGCAGGCCGGCGAGAAGTGGCTGGCAACGCTGTGGCTGCGCGAGCACGCCTACCGGTCCTTCTGAGACCGGCGTCACGCCAAGCCGCGTGAAGGGCATACGCAGCCGTATCGGCCGATTGCTTTAAACTACGGCGCCTGCGACGGGCGGCTTCGGCCGAACTCGCAGGAAATTTCATTCTGAATCAACGACTTATCAACCACAGTTGGCGTAGAGCGCGAAGCGCACTCCCTACGCCGACGCGGAGCACCCGATGATTTTCGAAACCCTCGACACCACCGGCCACGAGCAGGTCGTGTTCTGCCACAACAAGGACGCGGGCCTGAAGGCCATCATCGCGATCCACAACACCGTGCTGGGCCCGGCCCTGGGCGGTACGCGCATGTGGCCGTACAAGACCGAGGCCGACGCGCTCAATGACGTGCTGCGCCTGAGCCGCGGCATGACCTACAAGAACGCGGTCGCCGGCCTGAACATCGGTGGCGGCAAGGCGGTGATCATCGGCGACCCGGCAACCGACAAGTCCGAGGCGCTGTTCCGCGCGTTCGGCCAGTTCGTGGAGTCGCTGGGCGGGCGCTACATCACCGCCGAGGACGTGGGCATCGACGTCAACGACATGGAGTTCGTCTACCGCGAGACCGAGTACGTCACCGGCGTGCACCAGGTCCACGGCGGTTCGGGCGATCCGTCGCCGTTCACCGCCTACGGCACGCTGCAGGGCCTGATGGCCTCGCTCAACAAGAAGTTCGGCGACGAGGAAGTCGGCAAGTACAGCTACGCCGTGCAGGGCCTGGGCCACGTCGGCATGGAGTTCGTGAAGCTGCTCAAGGAGCGCGGCGCGAAGATCTTCGTCACCGACATCAACCAGGGCCTGGTCGACAAGGCCGTGTCCGAGTACGGCGCCGAGGCCGTGGGCCTGGAGGACATCTACGACGTCCCGGCCGACGTGTACTCGCCGTGCGCGCTGGGTGGCACCGTCAACGAGCAGACCCTGCCCCGCCTGAAGGCGAAGGTCATCTGCGGCGCGGCCAACAACCAGCTGGCCAACAACGCCATCGGCGACGAAGTGCAGAAGCGCGGCATCCTGTATGCCCCGGACTACGCGGTGAACGCCGGCGGCGTCATGAACGTCTCGCTGGAGATCGACGGCTACAACCGCGAGCGCGCCATGCGCATGATGCGGACGATCTACCACAACCTCGGCCGCATCTTCGAGATCGCCGAGCGCGACGGCATCCCGACCTACCGCGCCGCCGACCGCATGGCCGAAGAGCGCATCGAGAAGATCGGCAAGCTGAAGCTGCCGCTGGGCCGCGCACAGCCGCGTTTCCAGGGCCGCATCCGCGGGCACTGACCGGTTGAGTTGATGCTGTAAGACGACGGGGCCTTGTGCCCCGTCGTTGTTTGCGAGAATGGACGTCAGTACGGCGCCCTGCATCAACAGCCGTCATTCCCGCGAAGGCGGGAATCCATGGACGTTGAATTAGAGTCCATGGGAAGGCCACGTCCCAACGGCCCTCGGTAGTTGGCGCCTCGTATCCCGTTACAAGTCTGTAGAAGCAAAGTCCATGGATTCCCGCCTTCGCGGGAATGACGACTTGAGAATTGAATGGCCGCCTCGGAGTCCGCGGGACCACGCGCCGGCCACGCCCCAATCCCACAGGAGTTCCCATGCGCCCCTTCCCCCTTGGTGACGAAATCGACGCACTGCGCGAGGCCGTGCGCCGCTTTGCCGAGGCCGAGATCGCGCCGCGTGCCGAGCAGATCGACCACGACAACGCGTTCCCGCAGGACCTGTGGCCCAAGCTGGGCGAGATGGGCCTGCTGGGCCTCACGGTGCCGGGCGAGTACGGCGGCAGCGACATGGGCTTCCTGGCGCACCTGGTGGCGATGGAGGAGATCTCGCGCGCGTCCGGTTCGGTCGGCCTGAGCTACGGCGCGCATTCCAATCTGTGCGTATCCAACCTCTACGCCAACGGCAACGACGCGCAGCGCGGGAAGTACCTGCCGAAACTCTGCACCGGCGAATGGAAGGGCGCGCTGGCGATGAGCGAGCCGGGCGCCGGCTCGGACGTGGTGGGCTCGATGAGCTGCCGCGCCGAAAAGAAGGGCGACGTGTGGGTCGCCAACGGCAACAAGATGTGGATCACCAACGGCCCCGAGGCCGACGTGCTGATCGTCTACATGCGCACCGCAGGCAAGGACGCGGGCAGCAAGTGCATGACCGCCTTCATCGTCGAGCGCGGCATGAAGGGGTTCTCCACCGCGCAGAAGCTCGACAAGCTGGGCATGCGCGGTTCCAACACCTGCGAGCTGGTGTTCGAGGACTGCGAGATCCCGGCCGAGAACGTGCTGGGCGAGGTCAACGGCGGCGTAAAGGTGCTGATGAGCGGCCTCAACACCGAGCGCCTGGTGCTGACCGGCGGCCCGCTCGGCCTGATGCAGGCGGCGATGGACATCGCCCTGCCCTACGTGCGCGAGCGCAAGCAGTTCGACGCGGCGATCGGCACCTTCGGGATCATGCAGGCCAAGATCGCCGACATGTACACGTCGCTGCAGTCCAGCCGCGCATTCGCCTACCAGGTGGGCCGCGACTATGACGCCGGCCACAAGAGCCGCGTCGATGCCGCGTCCTGCCTGTTGCACGCGTCCGATGCCGCGGTGCAGGTCGGGCTGGAAGCGATCCAGACGCTGGGCGGCAACGGCTACATCAACGAGTACCCGGCCGGCCGCATCCTGCGCGACGCCAAGCTCTACGCCATCGGCGCCGGCACGAATGAGATCCGCCGCATGCTGATCGGCCGCGAGCTGTTCGAAGACCGCGCCTGATCGTCCGGGTTTTGCCGTCCTGATCGTCGGGCTCTTGCAGGAGCGGCTTCAGCCGCGAAAGGCCCACTTGACCCGCCGCTTTTGTAGGAGCGGCTTCAGCCGCGAAACGCTCGCCGGGGTGACATTCCTCTTGTAGGAGCGACGTAAGTCGCGATACGCAACTCCAGGCGAGCGCCGGTCGCGACTCACGTCGCTCCTACAGAGGAGCCGGCTTTCTTCGCGGCATCCATCGCGGCTGAAGCCGCCCCTACAGGAGCCGGCTTTCTTCGCGGCATCCATCGCGGCTGAAGCCGCTCCTACAGAAGCCGGCTTTCTTCGCGGCATCCATCGCGGCTGAAGCGGCTCCTACAGGGGCGGCGGGCGTACGCTTTGGCGATGCCCGGCGAACCCTTCACCACCCGCCCGCTGACCCGCGACGACTGGCCGGTCATCGAGGCGCTGTTCGGCGCCAACGGTGCCTGCGGCGGGTGCTGGTGCATGTGGTGGCGCGTGCCGATGGGCGGCAAGGCGTGGGACGCGGCCAAGGGGTCGCCCAATCGCGAGGCGTTCCGTTCGCTGGTGCAGTCGGACCGCGCGTCCGGGGTGCTGGCGTTCGACGGCGACCGGCCCGTGGGCTGGTGCGCGGTCGGGCCGCGCGCGGACTTCCCGCGGCTGGAGCGCAGCAAGGCCCTCGCCCGCCCGTGGTCGGACACGACCTGGTCGATCAACTGCCTGTACGTCCCGGCGCGCGAGCGTGGCCGGGGCGTTGCCACCGCGCTGGTGGACGCGGCGGTCACGCTGGCGTTCGAACGCGGCGCCAGTGAGATCGAGGCCTATCCGCAGGTCGTGCAACCGGGCCAGCGCCAGGCCGGCGCGTTCGTCTGGACCGGCGTGCCGACGCTGTACGAGCGGGTCGGGTTCACCGCGCCCCTGCCCCGCGACAAGGGCCGCGTGCTCTACCGCCTGCCCGCGTCGGCGTCCGACTGAGGCCGCCTCCCGCCGTTTGCGGCAGTGCAGCACGCGGTCGCATAATCGACGGGTTCCGGTCCCCGCGACCGACCCGCAACCCAGGAGTCCCCCATGAGCGACGTCGTCATTGTCGGTGCCAAGCGCACCGCCATCGGTTCCTTCCTCGGCCAGTTCACCGGCGTCGCCACCCCGGTGCTGGGTACTGCGGCCATCACTGGTGCGCTCGAGCACGCCGGCGTCGCACCCGACCAGGTCGACGAAGTGATCATGGGCTGCGTGCTGCCGGCCGGCCTGGGCCAGGCGCCCGCCCGCCAGGCCGCGCTCGGCGCCGGCCTGCCCGACTCGACCGCCTGCACCACCATCAACAAGGTGTGCGGCTCGGGCATGAAGGCCATCATGTTGGCGCACGACGCCATCAAGGCCGGTTCGTCCACCGTGGTGGTGGCCGGCGGCATGGAGTCGATGACCAACGCCCCGCACCTGCTCAACGGCTCGCGCACCGGCATCCGCTACGGCAGCGCCGAGTTCCTCGACCACATGGCGTTCGACGGCCTGACCAACCCGTACGACGGCAAGGCCATGGGCGTGTTCGGCGACATGGCGTGCGACAGCTACAAGTTCGACCGCGCCGCGCTGGACGCGTTCTCCGAAGAGAGCGTCAACCGCGCCAAGAAGGCCGTGTCCAACGGCACGTTTGCCGACGAGATCGTCCCGGTCACGGTCAAGACCCGCAAGGGCGAGGTCGTGGTCGACACCGACGAGGAGCCGGGCAAGATCGACACCTCGAAGATCCCCGGCCTGCGCGCGGCCTTCGGCAAGGAGGGCGTGCTGACCGCCGCATCGTCCTCCAAGATTTCCGATGGCGCCGCCGCCACCGTGCTGATGAGCAGCGAGGAAGCCGCCAAGCGTGGGCTGAAGCCGCTGGCGCGCATCGTCGCCCACGCCGGCCATGCCCAGGCACCGGAGTGGTTCACCACCGCCCCGGTCAAGGCGCTGTCCAACGTGCTCGACAAGGCCGGCTGGAAGGTGGAGGACGTCGACCTGTTCGAGATCAACGAGGCGTTCTCCTGCGTAGCCATGGCGCCGATCAAGGACCTGGGCATCCCCCACGAAAAGGTCAACGTGCACGGTGGCGCCGTTGCGCTGGGCCACCCCATCGGGGCGAGCGGTGCGCGACTGGTCGTGACCCTCTTGAACGCCCTGGCCAAGCGCGGCGGGAAGCGCGGCGTGGCCACCCTGTGCATCGGCGGCGGCGAGGCGACGGCCGTGGCTGTGGAGCTGCTGTAACACCCTCCGCTAAATGCCTGAGCGGGTTAACGATCGGCTAACAAAAAAACCACGCGTTCCCGCTTGACAGCCGAAAACGGCTTGTCATCATGTTACCGGCGCGCAACTGCGCGTTGCCAAACTTATACGACGAGGAAACTGCATCATGTCCATCAACAAGACCCTGCTTGCCCTGGCCATGGGCTTCGCCCTGGCTGCTTGCTCGAACGCCGACCGCGCCCAGGACTCGGCCGCTGAAGCCGCCGACGCTGCTGCCGAGGCCCAGGCCGACGCCGCTGTTGCCGGTACCGATTCGGCCCAGTCGGCTGCTGACGCCGCCGCTGCCGCCGCCGACGCTGCTGCCACCGCCGCTGCCGACGCTTCGGCTGGCGACATGGAAGACAACGCCGACGCTGCTGACGCCGCTGCGGACGCTGCTGACGCTGCCGAGCAGGCTGCGCAGGCTGCCGAGAATTCGGCTGATTCGGTCGGTGCCGACACCGATTCCGACATGGACCCGGACGCCACCAACTAATCGTTGGTTGTAACTGGTTTCGAAAATGCCGCCCTTCGGGGCGGCATTTTTATTGGTGGCGGTTGCATCGGATCTCGATTGCTAAACGCTTCCCTTCACGTCTTCACATCCTGTTTCCGCACCCCTACGGATAGTGCGCCCGCCGGCAGCGTTCCGGCACGACGCTTTCACTGCCGACACACAAGGAGCATCCAATGAATACCAAGCTTTCGATCCTGCTGGCCGCCAGCGCTTTCGCCCTCGCCGCCTGCAGCTCCCCGACCGCCGAGCAGGAGGCCGACGAGGCCGCCGTGCAGGCCGAGGTTGCAGCCGACGCCGCTGGTGACGCCGCCGCTTCGGCCGGCGAAGCCGCCGTTGCCGGCACCGCCGCCGCCGCTGGCGCCACGGCTGCCGCCGTCGACGCTGCTGCCGACCCGGTCCAGCAGGCCTACGAGGAAGGCAAGGCCAA
The DNA here is from genome assembly GCF_020026895.1 of Novilysobacter selenitireducens. Classification (GTDB taxonomy): domain Bacteria; phylum Pseudomonadota; class Gammaproteobacteria; order Xanthomonadales; family Xanthomonadaceae; genus Lysobacter_C; species Lysobacter_C selenitireducens. Next base: position 197,069 of record NZ_JAINZW010000002.1, on the reverse strand, counting down.
TGCCGCCGGCGCAATCGCCGATGGCGCCGCCAACGTCTCGGCCGAAATGCAGGAAGAGCAGGCCGAAGCCAACGCCGAGGCCAATGCCGAAGTCCAGGACTGATCGATTCCGATCATCCGGCTGTAATGAGAGGACCCGCTTCGGCGGGTCCTTTTTTTTTTGCGCGGCGCCGTTGCGTCAGGCCGCGGGGGCGGCGACCGCGACGCCCGCCCGGTATCCTGTCCCGCTTTCACCACGCCCGGCCGACGCATGCCCGCATTGAGCTCCGCACTCGACCCCCGCTCCCAGGACTTCCAGGACAACGCGGCCTACCACCGCGCGCTGGTGGAAGAACTCGACGCCCGGCTGGCACGCGCGGCCGAGGGCGGCGGCGACAAGGCGCGCACCAAGCACACCGAGCGCGGCAAGCTGCTCGCCCGCGACCGCATCACCGCCCTGCTCGACCCCGGCTCGCCGTTCCTGGAGATCGCGCCGCTGGCCGCCGAAGGCATGTACGACGACGCCGCGCCCGCGGCCGGCATGGTCTGCGGCATCGGCCGGGTGATGGGCCAGGAGGTCGTCGTTGTCGCCAACGACGCCACGGTCAAGGGCGGCACGTACTTCCCGATGACGGTCAAGAAGCACCTGCGCGCGCAGGAGATCGCCCGCGAGAACCACCTGCCCTGCGTGTACCTGGTCGACTCCGGCGGCGCGTTCCTGCCGTTGCAGGACGAGGTGTTTCCCGACAAGGAGCACTTCGGCCGCATCTTCTACAACCAGGCGCGGATGTCGGCCGAGAACATCCCGCAGGTCGCGGTGGTCATGGGCAGTTGCACTGCCGGTGGCGCGTACGTGCCGGCAATGTGCGACGAGTCGGTGATCGTCAAGGAACAGGGGACGATCTTCCTGGGTGGCCCGCCGCTGGTGAAGGCCGCCACCGGCGAAGTCGTCGATGCCGAGACCCTGGGCGGTGCCGACGTGCACACTTCGATCTCCGGCGTCGCCGACCACTTCGCCGAGGACGACCGCCACGCGTTGCAGATCGCGCGCGACATCGTCGGCACGTTCAACCGCCGCAAGACGCTGCCGGTGGCCGTGCAGCCGGTGCGCGAGCCGCTGTTCGCGGCCGAGGAGCTGTACGGCATCGTGCCCAGGGACACCCGCCGCCCGTTCGACATCCGCGAGGTCATCGCCCGCATCGTCGACGGCAGCGACTTCCAGGAGTTCAAGGCGCGCTACGGCAAGACGCTGGTCACCGGCTTCGCGCACCTGCACGGGTACCCGGTGGGCATCGTTGCCAACAACGGCATCCTGTTCGCCGAGAGCGCGCTCAAGGGCGCGCACTTCATCGAGCTGTGCAACCAGCGCGGGATCCCGCTGGTGTTCCTGCAGAACATCACCGGCTTCATGGTCGGCAAGAAGTACGAGCAGGCCGGCATCGCCAAGGACGGGGCGAAGATGGTGACGGCGGTGGCGTGCTCGCACGTGCCCAAGTTCACCGTGGTGATCGGTGGCAGCTTCGGCGCCGGCAACTACGCGATGTGCGGCCGCTCTTACGGTGCGCGCTTCCTGTGGATGTGGCCCAATGCGCGCATCAGCGTCATGGGTGGCGAGCAGGCGGCCAGCGTGCTGGCGACGGTCCGCCGCGACGGCATCGAGGCGCGCGGCGGGGAGTGGAGCACGGACGAGGAGGAGGCGTTCAAGTCGCCGATCCGCGACCAGTACGAGTCGCAGGGCAGCCCGTGGTACGCCACCGCCCGCCTGTGGGACGACGGCATCATCGACCCGGCCGATACCCGGCGCGTGTTGGGCCTGGGGCTGTCGGCGTCGCTCAACGCGCCGATCGAGGACCGCACGCGCTTCGGCGTGTTCCGGATGTAGCCGAAGGCGGGCGGCGCGCAGCCGTGACCGCCTTCACCGATGAACGGGGACAACCTGTCGCGCAGCTGAAGAATTCCGCATTGGCCGACGGGCGTCACGTGAGGACGGGGTGAAGCCGGTGCTAAGTTCCCAGTCCCCCTGCTGCTGACGGAACCCCTGACCGATGGCCATCTGGAAAGACACCCCCGCCCCCGCCGCCAAGTCCAACCCGCCCGCACCGACGGCCGTGCCGTCGTCCGGCCCGTCGCCCGAGGCCGCCTCGTTCGACCCGGCCCCGGTGCGTGACATCGCCTCCGCCTCGCCCGGCCACGCGCGCTCGGCCGAGCCGCAGCTGAAGGAGTCGCTGATCGCCTCCGACCTCACCATCGAAGGCAAGATCGAGGGCACCGGCCACGTCCGCATCGCCGGCAAGTTCAACGGCGACGTCAACGTGCAGGGCAACCTGACCATCGAGAACGGCGCCAAGCTGACCGGCGGCGTGCGCGCCCACAAGGTCATCGTGGCCGGCGAGCTGGAAGGCAACATCGAGTCGGCGCAGAAGGTCGAGCTGCTGGAATCGGGCGCGCTGACCGGCGACGTCAAGGCCGGCTCGCTGACCGTGGCCACCGGCGCGCGCATGCGCGGCCAGGTCGACTTCGGCTGGGGCGACAAGGCCTCCGGCAAGGGCGGCAGCAAGGCGGGCAACGACGACACCGCATGAGCGCCACCCGCCCGGGAACCGCAGGTGCGACCCGCACCTGCCCGCACTGCAAGGCGACGATCCTGGAGAGTTCCAGCGTTTGCCCGCAGTGCCGCGGGCACCTGCGCTTCGACGCCGAGGCCAACACCGGCACCACGCTGAAATCAACGCCGCTGCAGGTGGAGGGGACCATTCCCGCCCCTGCGGACGGCGCCTGCGAATACACCATGGTGCTTGCCATCCGCGATGGCCGCGGGCGTGAGATCAACCGCCAGATCGTCGGCGTCGGCGCCATGCAGCCGGGCGAGGAACGCACCTTCAGCCTGGTGGTGGAAGCGACCGAGGTGCCGCTGCACCGGCGCCGCAAGCACTGAGGCGAACGGCCGTCGACGCACGTCGGCGGTCGTCGCTTTCTGTCATCCCAAATGCAGCGAGGGATCTGCTTCACCCGCTCGAACAGGGCGGAAAGCGGATCCCTCACTGCTTTTGGGACGACCCGAACCTGGTTCCCGGTTTTTCAGCCCGGCGAGCACCCGCCGCAACTGCCGGACTGCCCGCAGGCCACGCCCACCGGGCCTGTGGCCGGCGCAGGCGCCAGGCGCCGGCCCAGCCGCTGCAACCACGCGGCGCGATGGGGTCGCAACAGCACGAGCACGAGCCGCAGCCGGCCGCGCCGCAGCGCCTGCGGGAACTGCCGGCGCACGACGTACACGCACGCGGCGACGACGGCCACGGCAACCACCGCCTGCTGCATGAGGAGCCCGGCGTCGTCCATCAGCCCGCCCCCAGCCACAGCGCGACGCGGTAGGTCACGAATGCCGCGAGGTACGCCAGCGCGAACAGGTAGCCGGTGGCGATGGCCACCTGCCTCCAGGAGCCGGTCTCGCGCTTGATGGTCGCGAGGGTGGAGATGCACTGCGGCGCGTAGATGAACCACACCAGCAGCGACAGCGCCGTGGCCAGCGACCAGGTGTCGGTGATGATCGGCGTCAGGGCCTCCGTGGCGGCCGCCTCGTCGGCCGCCTGCAACGCGTACACCGTCGCCAGCGACGACACCGCCACTTCACGCGCGGCCATGCCGGGAATCAGCGCGATGCAGATCTGCCAGTTGAAGCCGATCGGCGCGAAGATCGCCGTCAGCGCATGGCCGATGCGGCCGGCGAAGCTGTAGTCGATGGCCGGACCAGCCGCGCCTTCGGGTGCACCGGGGAACGACAGCAGGAACCACAGCAGCACCGTCAGCGCGAGGATGATGCCGCCGACCCGGCGCAGGAAAATCCACGCGCGCTCCCAGAGGCCGATCAGCAGGTCACGCGGGTGCGGCAGCCGGTAGGACGGCAACTCCAGCATCAGCGCGTGCTCGCCCTTGTCGCGGCGCCACTTCTTCATGACCCACGACACCAGCAGCGCGCTGAGGATGCCGGCCGCGTACAGCGCGAACAGCACCAGGCCCTGCATGTTGAAAATATCCATTGACCCCGGGCCCACCGACTGCGCGGGAATGAAGGCCCCGATCAGCAGCGCGTACACCGGCAAGCGCGCCGAGCACGTCATCAGCGGCGCGACCATGATCGTCGCCAGCCGGTCGCGCGGGTCTTGGATCGACCGCGTCGCCATGATCCCGGGGATCGCGCAGGCGAAGCTCGACAGCAGCGGGATGAACGAGCGGCCCGACAGGCCGGCGCCGGCCATCATGCGGTCCAACAGGAACGCCGCCCGCGGCAGGTAGCCGGACTCCTCCAGCGCCAGGATGAAAGCGAAGAGGATGACGATCTGCGGCAGGAAGATGATCACCCCGCCCAGGCCGGCGATGATGCCGTCGACCAGCAGGCTGTTGAGCGGCCCTTCCGGCAACGCGCCACCGACGGCTTCGCCCAGCCACACCGTGCCGGCGTCGATCAGGTCCATCAACGGCGTGGCCCACGCGTACACCGCCTGGAAGATCAGGAACATCACGACCGCCAGCGACAGCAGGCCCAGCGCCGGGTGCAGCAGCCAGCGGTCCAGCGTGTCGTCCACCTTCGCCGTGCGGCGGGGCATGTCGACCGCCAGCGCCAGCAGGCGCCGGGTTTCGGTGTGCAGCGTGTCGCCCGTGGCCGAGGCATCGGCCAGCCCGACGCGCGGCGGCTGCGGATGCTGCACGGTGCGGTCCAGCACGCCGACCAGTTCGGCGGCACCGTCGTGGCGGACCGCGACCGTCGGCACCACGGGCACGCCCAGTTCGGCTTCGAGCACGCCCAGGTCCACCGCGATGCCGCGGCGTTGCGCGGCGTCCATCATGTTGACCGCCAGCACCATCGGCCGGCCGACCTGGCGCGCGAGTTCGCGCACTTCCAGCGCAAAGCGCAGGTGCAGGCGCAGGTTGGTGGCATCGACCACGCACACCAGCACGTCGGGCGTCGGCTCGCCCGGGTAGAAACCGCGACAGACGTCGCGCGTCACCGCCTCGTCGAGGCTGGCCGCATCCAGGCTGTAGGCACCCGGCAGGTCCAGCAGCGCGTACTCGCGGCCCGAAGGGGCGTGGAACCGGCCTTCCTTGCGCTCCACCGTCACGCCGGCGTAGTTCGCCACCTTCTGGCGGCTGCCGGTGAGCTGGTTGAACAGCGCGGTCTTGCCGCAGTTGGGGCTGCCGACCAGCGCCAGCCTGAGGGCGGTCGTGGCGGTCGTGGCGGTCGCGGCGCTCATGCGGCCTCCGGCACGACGCGCACGCGCGCGGCTTCGGCGCGGCGCAACGCGAAACGGGTATAGCCGATCTGCACCAGGAGGGGTTCGGCCGAGAACGGACCCGCCGCCATGACCTCCACGCGCTCGCCGTTGACGAAGCCCAGCTCGCGCAGCCGGCGGGCAATGGCGTCGTTGGGCATGAGGTCGTCGACGGCCTCCACCAGGGCGGCGGCCCGTCGCGGCAGTTCGGTGAGCTTCAAGGCACGCACCCGGTCAAATAGGAATTGTTCTCATTCTAGCATCGCGCACGCGCGCGACCGGTGTGCCGGAAGCCACCGGCTATCATGCCTCCCCTGCCCTTCACGGCCGCCTCCATGACCCACCCGCTGCTGCACTTGCGCGAGGGCCCCGTCGCCCGCCTTCGCCTCAACCGCCCGGAGCTGCACAACGCCTTCGACGCCACGCTGATCGCCGCGCTCACCGGCGCGCTGTCAGGCCTGGCCGATGACGACGAGGTGCGCGTCGTGGTGCTGGAGGGAGAAGGCGCATCGTTCTCCGCCGGCGCCGACCTCAACTGGATGCGCGGCATGGCCGCCGCCAGCGAGCAGGAGAACCGAGACGATGCACTGGCACTGGCGCGCCTCATGCGCACCTTGGACGAGTTGCCCAAGCCGACCATCGCCCGTGTGCATGGTGCCGCCTTCGGTGGCGGCGTCGGACTGGTGGCCTGTTGCGATATCGCCATCGGCGCACGCGGGGCGAAGTTCGGCCTGACCGAGAGCAAGCTGGGCCTGCTGCCGGCCGTGATCTCGCCCTACGTCATCGACGCCATCGGCGCGCGCCAGGCGCGGCGCTGGTTCGCGACGGCCGAGATGTTCGATGCCGACGAGGCCGCCCGCGTCGGCCTCCTTCACCAGGCGGTGGACGCGGATGCGTTGGACGCTGCCATCCAGCGCCAGGTCGACCTGCTGCTCAAGGCCGGTCCGGTCGCCGCCGCCCATGCCAAGTCGCTGGTGCGCGACGTCGCTGCCCACGGCGATCGCGACCGCCACGACCGCGACAACGCCGCGCTCATCGCCCGCCTTCGCGTGTCCGCGGAAGGCCAGGAGGGGTTGTCGGCCTTCCTGGAGAAGCGCAAGCCCGAGTGGATCGACTGAAGCCTCCCGCAACCCAGAGTCCTCTCCGGAAGGGAGGACGCAGACAGCCGGAACCCGAATGTTCAACAAGATCCTCATTGCCAACCGCGGCGAAATCGCCTGCCGGGTGATCCGCACCTGCCGTCGGCTCGGCATCCGCACCGTTGCGGTGTATTCCGAAGCCGACGCGGGCGCGCAGCACGTGCGCCAGGCCGACGAGGCCTACCCGATCGGTGGGCCGCAGCCGGCCGACAGCTACCTGCGCGGCGAGGCGATCATCGAGGTCGCGCTGCGCAGCGGTGCGCAGGCCATCCACCCGGGCTACGGCTTCCTCAGCGAGAACGCCGATTTCGCCGATGCCGTGGAGGCGGCAGGCCTGGTGTTCATCGGCCCGAAGGCCGCCTCGATGCGGAAGATGGGCAGCAAGGCCGGCGCCAAGGAACTGATGCAGGCGGCCGGCGTGCCGGTCGTGCCGGGGTACACGGGCGAGGACCAGGACCCCGCCCACCTGCAGGCCGAGGCCGACGCGATCGGCTACCCGCTGATGATCAAGGCCGCCCACGGCGGCGGTGGCAAGGGCATGCGCATCGTGCGCGAGTCCGGCGACTTCGCCGCCGCGTTGGAAAGCTGCCAGCGCGAGGCGAAGAACGCTTTCGGCCGCGACCGGGTGCTGCTGGAGCGCTACGTCGAGCGTCCGCGCCACATCGAGATCCAGGTCTTCGGCGACAGCCACGACCACGTCATCCACCTCAATGAGCGCGAGTGCTCCGCGCAGCGCCGCTACCAGAAGGTGCTGGAAGAGGCGCCCTCGCCGTTCTTGACGGCCGAGCTGCGCAGCGCAATGGGCGAGGCCGCCGTGCTGGCCGCGCGCGCGATCGACTACGTCAACGCCGGCACCGTCGAGTTCATCGTCGGCCAGGACGGCCGCTTCTACTTCATGGAGATCAACACCCGCCTGCAGGTCGAGCACCCGGTAACCGAATGCGTGACCGGCCTGGACCTGGTCGAAGTGCAGTTGCGCGTCGCCGCGGGCGAGCCGCTGCCGCTGGCGCAGGACGACGTGCGCCAGCAGGGCCACGCGATCGAGGTGCGGCTGTACGCCGAGGACCCGGAGGCCGGCTTCCTGCCCGGCTCGGGCCGGCTGGAGCGGCTGCGCCTGCCCGCCAACGGCGACGGCATCCGCGTGGATTCCGGCGTGGTCGAGGGCGACACCGTCACGATCTTCTACGACCCGATGATCGCCAAGCTGATCGTGTACGCCGCCGACCGGCCCGGCGCGCTCGCCCGCCTGCGCGACGCGCTGGCGCAGTGCGAGGTCGACGGGCCGAAATCGAACATCGGCTTCCTGGAAGCGCTCGCCCGGCACCCGACCGTGGTCGAGGGCACGATCGACACCGGCTATCTCGACCGCCACCTGGACGAATTCCTGCACGACGCCGAGCCCGATCCGGTGCTGGTCGCCGCCACCGCGGTCGCCCGGCTGCTGGTGCAGGAAAGCGAGAGCCGCGAGCACGCCTCGCACTCGAGCGACCCCGGTTCGCCGTGGGCCATCGCCGATGGCTGGCGGCTGGGCCATGCGGGGCATCGCAGCCTGGCCTTCGGGCATCGCGACGCCCGGATCAAACTGGACGCGCACGGCAGCGGCGGCGAATACCGGATCGAATCGGACGACACCACGCATGTCGTGGAAGGCGCGCGCCTGGATGGCGACACCCTGAGCCTTCGGATCAACGGCACCGGCCGGCGCTTCCGCGTGCTGGAGCGCGGCCGCGTATTCAGCCTGCATGATGGCGAGCGCCGGCTGCGGCTGGTGCCGCAGGCGATGTATCGTCACGAAGGCGGTGCGGCCGCCGCCGGCGCCGACCGCGTCACCGCGCCGATGCCGGGCCGGGTCGTGGTGTCCCGCGCCGCCAGTGGCGACACCGTGCAGGCCGGCCAGGAGGTCATGGTGATCGAAGCCATGAAAATGGAACTGAGCCTCAAGGCGCCGCGCGACGGCACCGTCGCCGAGGTGCGCGCCCAGGCCGGGGACTTCGTCGAGGCCGACGCCGTGCTGCTGGTGCTGGAGGACGCATGAGCGCCCTGCCCGCCCGCGTGCGCATCGTCGAGGTCGGCCCCCGCGACGGCCTGCAGAACGAGAAGGCGCAGGTCGCCACCGCCGACAAGATCGAACTGATCGACCGACTGTCGGCGACCGGCCTGCAGTCCATCGAGGCGACCAGCTTCGTCAGCCCCAAGTGGGTGCCGCAGTTGGCCGACGCCGCCGAGGTCTTCGGCGGCATCATGCGCCGCCCCGGCGCGCACTACCCGGTGCTGGTGCCCAACCTGCAGGGCTACGAGCGCGCCCGCGCGGTGGGCGTGGACGAGGTCGCGGTGTTCACCGCGGCGTCGGAAGCCTTCAACCGCAAGAACATCAATGCCGGCATCGACGAGTCGCTGGCGCGCTTCGCACCCGTTATCGAGCGGGCCCGCGCCGACGGCGTGGCGGTACGCGGCTACGTGTCCACGGTGCTGGGCTGCCCCTACCAGGGCGAGGTGCCGGTGGCCGACGTGGTCCGCGTTGCACGTGAACTGCACTTGATGGGCTGCTACGAAATCTCATTGGGGGACACCATCGGCGTGGGCACCCCGGCCAAGGCGCGCGCGATGCTGCGGGCCGTGGCCGAGGCCGTGCCCATGCCGGCGCTGGCCATCCACTTCCACGACACCTACGGCCAGGCGTTGGCCAACATCCTGGCGTGCCTGGAGGAGGGCGTGTCGGTGGTCGATTCTGCCGTGTCGGGCGCGGGCGGATGCCCGTACGCCAAGGGCGCCAGCGGCAACGTGGCCAGCGAGGACGTCGTCTACATGCTGCATGGCCTGGGCATCGAGACCGGCATCGACCTGACGGCCCTGGCTGAGACCGGCCGCTGGCTGGCGACGCGCCTGGGCCGCGAGACCGGCAGCAAGGTCGGACGGGCGCTCGCGGTGTCATGACCGCCAAGCCGCCCGCGCCCGGCCTGCCCCGCCCGCCCGAAGCGGCGGACGCGGCCGTAACGCTGGCGGCGCTCGAGGCGGCATGCGAGGCCACCGACCTGCCGGACGCAGCACGCGTGCTGTTGAAGCAGGCCTGCGACGCACTGCGCGCCTCCGCGCAGGATGCCCAGACCGCGCGACTGCGCTACCACGCACTGTTCGACGCGGTGCCGGACCCGGTCAGCATCCTCGACGAGACCGGCACCGTGCTCGACCTCAACAAGGCCGGCCTGGCGGCGTACCGGCGCCCGCGCGAGGAGATCGTCGGCCAGCCGATCCACGTGCTCAACCCGGAGCTGCCGCACGACCACCTCAACCCGGTGTGGGAGCGGATCAACCGCGGCCAGACCTACGTCATCGAAGTCACCAACATGCGCGGCGACGGCAGCCGCTTCCCGGTGGAGGTGCACTCGGCCGGCTTCGTGCACGACGGCCGCAACTGCATCGTCGCCGTCGCCCGCGACCTGAGTGGCCGGCGCGATGCCGAATGGCGCTACCGCGAGCTGATGGAAACCATCGACCGCGCCATCCTCGTCCAGGACACCAGTGGCCGCGTCATGCACGCCAACATCGCGGCGATGCGGCTGTTCGGCATCGGCGAGGGCCAGCGCATCAACGACGAGCTGCGTTCGGGGCGGTGGCGCGTCATCGACGAGCACGGCCGTGAACTCCCGAACGAGCAGCTGCCGCAGCAGCGCGCCCTGCGCTGGGGCCGCAACGTCGAGGCCACGCTGGGCTACTTCGATCGGCAGCGCCAGCAATTGTCATGGCTGTCGGTGACCGCGGTGCCGCAGTTCCCGGCCGGCGCCAACCGGCCGCAGCAGGTACTGACGCTGTTCTCGGATGTCACCGCGCTCAAGCGCGAGAGCGCGCTGTTCGACCGCGCGCAGTCGCTGGCGCACATCGGCGGCTGGGAGTGGGAAACCGCGCGCGACCACCTCTACCTCACCGATGAAGCGCAGCGCATCCTCGGCTGCTACCCCGCGCCCGATTCCATCGAAGGCCTGCTGGGCTGCTTCCGTCCCGGCGACCGCCAGGCGGTGCGCGATGCGCTCGACCGCACCATGGCCACCGGCCGCGCGCTCAACCTCGACATCCAGGGCATGCGCGGCAGCGGCCAGCCGTTCTGGGTGAGGCTGATCGGCGAGATCGAAGCCGGCGACCTGCTGACCTCGCGCCTGACCGGCACGCTGCAGGACATCACCGAGCGCAAGCAGTCCGAGGAAACCCTGCGGGTGCAGGCGCGCACCGACCCGCTGACCGGCCTGCTCAACCGCGACGCCGCGCTGTACGAGCTCGACGCCCGGCTGTCCGACGTGCAGCAGCTCGATCTGGCGGTGCTCTACATCGACCTGGACCGCTTCAAGATCGTCAACGACGTACTCGGCCATGCCGCCGGCGACCGCCTGCTGGCGTCGGCCGCGCGGCGCATCCAGACCGCGGTTGGCACCGAGGCGCTGATCGCGCGCTTTGGTGGCGACGAGTTCCTCGTCATCTGCACCACCGGCGACGATCCCGACCGCCCCGAGCGGCTGGCCGAGGCTATCCTGCGCGAGTTCGGCGCGAGCTTCCGGCTGGACGGCGAGGAGTTCAGCATCACCGCCAGTATCGGTATCGCGCGCGCGCCGGCGGACGGGGTGAGTTCGCAGCACCTGATCCAGTCGGCGGACGTGGCGATGTACAGCAGCAAGCGTCGCGGCCGCAATGCGTTCCAGGGCTTCACCAGCGAACTGGCCGAGCAGCAGCTGCATCGGCTGCAACTTGAAACCCACATGCGGCGCGCGGTGCAGAACGAGGAATTCCACCTCGTCTACCAGCCACAGGTAGAGCTGGCCTCGGGCAGGCTGGTCGCGGCCGAGGCCCTGATCCGCTGGCGCAATGCGTCCCTGGGCGAGATGCGCCCGGACCACTTCATCGACCACGCCGAATCCACCGGCGACATCGTCGGCATCGGCACATGGGTCATGGAGCAGGCGTGCATGCAGCTGCGCCGATGGCAGGAACACGGCGTGCCCATCGAGCGCGTCGCCGTCAACGTGTCGTACCGGCAGTTCCTCGGCGAGGACCTGGCGCGCAACGTCCGCCGGGCACTGGCCGAATCCGGCCTGCCCGGCACCGCGCTGGAGCTGGAGTTCACCGAGCGCGTGCTGATCGAGGACGAGCCCGACACGCTGCGTACCTTTGCCGAGCTGCGCGAGCTGGGCGTGATGCTGACCATCGACGATTTCGGCGAGGGCTACAGCGCGCTCAACTACCTGCGCCGCCTGCCGATCCACGGGCTCAAGTTGAGCCAGCTGTTCGTGCAGGGCGTACCGGGCAACCAGTCGGATGTCGCGGTGTGCCAGGCGGTGACCGGCATCGCCGACAGCCTGGGCCTGGGCGTCGTCGCCGAGGGCGTGGAGACGGAAGCGCAGCGCGCCTTCCTGTTGAAGCTGGGCGTGGATATCGGCCAGGGCTTCCTGTTTGCGCCGGGGCTCATGCCGGGCGAATTGCAGAAGCGGTTCCTCAAGCTACGCGCCGCCGCCGCGCACGGGTGACGCCCCCTTGTAGGAGCGACGTGAGTCGCGACCGAGGACACAAGACGCGACATCGCGACTTTGTAGGAGCGGCTTCAGCCGCGATCGTGAGTCAGCGCGAGTGACCCGTCTGGTGATCGCGGCTGAAGCCGCTCCTACAAAAGCGCCCGCCACGCCACCCGGGTTGCCACGCTAAAATCGCGCCTTTCCGTCCGCAGGATTCCCCCATGCAGCTTTCCGATACCCGCGCGATCGTCACCGGTGGCGTGTCCGGCCTGGGCCTGGCCGTCGCCCAGCATCTGGTCGCCCAGGGCGGCAAGGTCGCCCTGTTCGACGTCAACGACGAGAAGGGCGCTGCCGCCGTGGCCGCGCTGGGCGATGCCAACGCCCGCTACTTCAAGACCGACGTCACCGACGAAGCCGGCGTGGCCGCCAACGTCGCTGCCGCGAAGGACTTCCTCGGCGGCCTGAATGCCGCGATCAACTGCGCCGGCATCCTGGGCGCCGGCCGCGTGCTCGGTCGCGATGGCTCGATGAAGCTCGGACAGTTCCAGACGACCGTCATGGTCAACCTGGTCGGCAGCTTCAACGTCGCCAAGGCCGCGGCCGAGGTGATGCAGCACAACGACGCGGGCGAGGACGGCGAGCGCGGCGTCATCGTCAACACCGCGTCGGTCGCCGCCTTCGAAGGCCAGATCGGCCAGGCCGCGTACTCGGCGAGCAAGGGCGGCGTGGTCGGCATGACGCTGCCGATGGCGCGCGAACTGTCGCGCTTCGGCATCCGCGTCATGACCGTCGCACCGGGCATCTTCTGGACGCCGATGGTCGATGGCATGCCCGACGACGTGCAGAAGTCCCTGTCGGCCTCCATCCCGTTCCCGTCGCGCCTGGGCCGGCCGGAGGAGTTCGCCGACCTGGTCGCCTACATCCTCGGCAACCGCTATCTCAACGGCGAGACGATCCGCCTGGACGGCGCCACGCGGCTGGCACCCAAGTAACGCTCAAAAGCCCCTGCAGGTGTGGCTTCAGCCGCGATCTCCAGACGGGTTGCCCGCGCCGATTCACATTTGCGGCTGAAGCCGCTCCTACAAAAGACAGGCCCACCGGACAACGCATGAAAGCCTACGACGTTAAGAAAGGAAACGTGGTCGAGCACAACGGCACCGTGTACCAGGTGCGCGACATCGAGCGCAGCTCGCCGCAGGGCCGTGGCGGCAACGTCAAGTACCGCTTCACCATGTACTCGGTGCCGGGCGGGCAGAAGTACGACCTCAGCGTCGGCGGCGACGACGAGCTCAAGGAAGTCGAACTCAGCCGCCGCCAGGCGACGTTCTCGTACAAGGATGGCGAGGCATTCGTGTTCCTCGACGACGAGGACTACACGCCCTACACCCTGGATGCCGACGCCATCGGCGACGACGCCGGCTACATCATTCCCGACCTGACGGGCTGCTACGTGCAGATCATCGACGACCAGCCGGTCGCGCTGCAGTTGCCGCAGAGCGTGGCGATCGAGGTGGTCGAAACCCCGCCGGAACTCAAGGGCGGCACCGCGACCAAGCGACCGAAGCCGGCGCGCCTGTCGACCGGGCTGGAGATCATGGTCCCGGAATACATCGGCAACGGCGAGCGCGTGCTGGTGAACACCACCACGGGCGAGTTCGCCGGCCGCGCGGACTGATCCACGCCCCGACCCTACGGCCGCCAGCCCGGCGGCCGTAGCGACGCATTCACGTCGCGGCGGACACACTGCGGGCCCGCTCTTACCTGTGCCCCCTCCCGCCGGATGGATGCCTACAAGCTGTTGCTGGCCCTCGTCGGGCTGGCCCTGATCGGCGCCACCTGGCTGCCGCACCTGCTCAAGCGCCAGCCGGTCACCTTCCCGATCGCCTACGTGCTGCTCGGGCTGGTGCTGTACTCGCTGCCGGTGCAGGTGCCGCGTCCGGACCCGTTCCGCTATTCGGAACTCACCGAGCAGCTGACCGAACTCGTCGTCATCGTCGCGCTGGCCGGCGCCGGGCTCCGGTTGGACACGCCCTTCAACTGGCGCACCTGGTCTCCGACCTGGCGGCTGCTGCTGCTGACCATGCCGTTGTGCATCGTGACCGCCGCCTGGCTGGGCCAGCACCTGCTGGGCTTGGGCCTGGCCTCGGCGGTGCTGCTCGGTGCGGTGCTGGCGCCCACCGACCCGGTGCTGGCGTCCGACGTGCAGGTTGCGGGTCCCGGCGAGGGCGAAGAGGATCCCATCCGCTTCACCCTGACATCCGAGGCCGGCCTCAACGACGGCCTGGCCTTCCCCTTCGTGTGGCTGGCGGTCGCCATTGCCCTTGCGGTCGGCGGCGATGCCGAGCCTGGCTGGTTCGCCCGCTGGGTATGGATGGACGTGCTGTGGCGCGTCGGCGCCGGTGCGGTGGTCGGCTGGGGGCTCGGGTACGGCCTGATGCACCTGATCTTCCGCAGCGCGCAGGGTGCCGAAATGTCGCGCAGCAGCGATGGCCTGGCCGCGCTGGCGATCACGCTGTTCGTCTACGGCGTGACCGAGTTGCTGCACGGCTACGGCTTCCTCGCCGTGTTCGTCGCCGCGCTGGTGATCCGGCACTACGAGCGCACCCACGAGTACCACGGCGTCCTCAACCAGTTCGCCGACCAGGTCGAGCGCTTGTTGACGGCGCTGCTGCTGATCGTGCTGGGCGGCACGCTGACCATCGGCATCCTGGACCCACTGCGACCGATCGACTGGCTGTTCGCCGTCGGGTTCGTGCTGCTGGTCCGGCCGCTCTCGGGCTGGCTGTCGTTGTCACGCAGCCGCCTGAGCGGACGCGAGCGCTGGGTGGTCGCGGTGTTCGGCATCCGCGGCATCGGCTCGTTCTACTACCTGATGTTCGCCTTCAACCACGCCGAGTTCGCCGAGCGCGAACGGCTGTGGGCGATCGTCACGTTGGTGGTGCTGATGTCGATCCTGCTCCACGGCCTGAGTGCGTCGCGCGTGATGCGCCACATGGATGCGTGGCGCAAGCGACGCCGTGGCCGCGTCAGCGCGGACACCCCGCCCGCCACTTGAGCGCCATGCGCCGGAGCGACTCGTCGCTGGCGGGATCATCAAGCAACGTATCGATGTCGACCCACGCCAATGCAAGCGACTCGTCGCTGACGGTGTAGCGCTCGTCGTCACCGGCGCGGACGACATAGCGCGCGTCGTAATGCCAGTGGCCCGGCACGTCGCCCCGCTCGGGAATCCAGTGGCGGTCCAGGTCGAAAAACCCGGGCTCGACGGTCAGCCCCGGCAACCCCGACTCCTCCTGCGCTTCGCGCAACGCGACCTGCGCCAGGTCGCGATCACCATCCGCATGGCCACCCAGCTGCAGCCAGCGCTGCAACTTGCGGTGATGGGTCATCAGCACCCGTTGCCCGCAGCGCGACACCAGCCAGGCCGAGGCGGTGAAGTGCCCGGCCAGCCGGCCCCGCACGAACGGGTCGGCGGCATCGTCGAGCAGCGCGGCGAACTGCATGGCAGTCGTCGCCTCGTTGGGCCAGCGCCCGGCGTATCGGTGCAGCTCCGCGTGCAGGGAATCCAGGTCGGCGGCGTTGGAAATGTGCATGTGCAGCAATGCGGGTGCGAACGGAAGCGGGACGCGATTGTGCCCTGTCCGCGCGTCCCACAGCGCGTCTTGCCGCTGGTTTCACCGCTGGGGTAAGGTGGCCCGCCGCTCGTGGGCCCGCGCCATCGCGCCACCGCCTACGCGTCTGCGTCGCACCTTCGCCGACACATCTATTTTTTGGGGATCCGGATGTTCAAGAACCTGTTCATCACCAAGCCGGTCGAGCCGGCGGGCCACGTCGACGCGGGCGAACCCTTCGAGGGCAGCCTGGAGGGCGAGGCCACGCTCAAGCGCACCTTGACCGGCACCCAGCTGATGATGCTGGGCGTGGGCGCGGTGATCGGCGCAGGCATCTTCGTACTGACCGGACAGGCCGCGGCCGAGCACGCCGGCCCCGCGATCATGCTGAGCTTCATCCTGGCGGGCATCGCGTGTGCGTTCGCCGGCCTGTGCTACGCCGAGTTCTCGGCGATGATGCCGGTGTCGGGCAGCGCGTACTCGTACTCCTACGCGACGCTGGGCGAATTCGTCGCCTGGTTCATCGGCTGGTGCCTGGTGCTGGAGTACCTGTTCGCCGCCTCCACCGTCGCGGTGGGCTGGTCGGGGTACCTCAACAGTTTTCTGGGCACGCTCGGGATGCCCATCCCCGACCTCTTCGCGACGGCGCCGCTGACCTTCTCCGAAGGCGAGTTCACCCGTACCGGGGCCATCCTCAACCTGCCGGCGGTGTTCATCGTCGCCCTGGTCACCGGCATCGGCTACGTGGGCATCACCCAGTCGGCGATGGCCAATGCGATCGTCGTGGCGATCAAGATCACCGTGATCCTGCTGTTCATCGGTTTCGGCATCGCCTACATCGACCCGGCCAACTGGGTGCCCTTCATCCCGGAGAACGAAGGCCCGGGCCGCTTCGGCATGGATGGCGTGATGCGCGCTGCCGCGATCGTGTTCTTCGCCTACATCGGCTTCGACGCCGTGTCGACCGCCGCCGGCGAAGCCAAGAACCCGCAGCGCGACATGCCCATCGGCATCCTCGGCTCGCTGGTGATCTGCACCATCATCTACATCGCCATGTGCGCCGTGCTGACCGGCATGCTGCCCTACAGCCAGCTGGGCACGCCCAAGCCGGTGGCCACCGCGCTGGAGGCGTACCCGAGCCTGCTGTGGCTGAAGACGCTGGTCGAGATCGCCGCCATCGCCGGCCTGTCGTCGGTGATCCTGGTGATGCTGATGGCGCAGCCGCGCATCTTCTACTCGATGTCGCGCGACGGCTTGCTGCCGAAGCTCTTCGGCAAGGTCCACCCGAAGTACCACACCCCCTACATCGGCACGATCATCGTGGGCGTGATCGCCGCGACGCTCGCCGGCTTCCTGCCGATCGGCCTGCTGGGCGAGATGGTGTCGATGGGCACGCTGCTTGCATTCGCCACCGTCTGCGCCGGCGTGCTGATCCTGCGCTACACCAAGCCGGGCCTGCACCGCCCGTTCCGGGTGCCGCTGGCGATCATCGTCTGTCCGCTGGGCGTGCTGTCGTGCCTGTACCTGTTCGCGCAGCCGTTCATGGAGTACTGGTTCCTGTTCCTCGGCTGGACGGCGATCGGCATGCTGATCTACTTCGGCTACGGCTACCGCCACAGCAAGCTGCGCCAGCGTCGCTGAGGCCTTGGCGATGACCGTCCGCAAGATCGGGCCGGTGTTGGCCACCTTCGTGGTGGCCAACAACATGATCGGCTCCGGGTTCTTCCTGCTGCCCGCCACGCTGGCGACTGCTGGCGCGGTGACGGTATTCAGTTGGATCGTCGGCACTGCACTGGCGCTGGTACTGGGCGGCGCGTTCGCGCGACTGGCCCGCGAATACCCCGACCTGCAGTCCGCCGACGATTATGTGCGACCTTCCCTGGGGCGTGATGCCAGCTTCCTGGCGACATCGCTGTACTGGGCGTCGTCGTGGATCGGCAACAACGCGATCGCAGTGGCGGCGTTCGGCTACCTCGTCATGCTGCTGCCGCTGGACGGCAGCAACCCCATGGTGCAGGTCGGCGGCCAGATCGCGCTGATCTGGCTGATGTTCGCGGTCAACCTGATGGGCCCCAAGCCGGTGGCCAAGTTCCAGTCGCTGTGCGTGGTGTTCGGCCTGGCACCGGTGGCCGTTGTCCTGCTGTTCGGCTGGGGACATTTCGACCGCGGAATCTACGATGCGGCCTGGAACGTGTCCGGCCAGTCCGACGCGGGCGTGGTGTTCGGTTCGTTGGGCGCGATCTTCTGGGCGTTCGTCGGCCTGGAAACCGGCGCGATGATCGCCGGCCTGGTGCGCGATCCGGACCGCGACGTCCCGATCGCCACGGTGGGCGGCATCCTCATCGCCGGTGTCGTCTACATCCTGTCGTCCGTGCTGGTAATGGGTATTGTCCCGGCGCAGCAGCTGGCCGAGTCGAGTGCACCGTTCGCCCTCGTCGCTGCCGAGATCTTCGGGCCGTGGGCCGCGCTGGCGATCGCCGCGGCCGCCGCGCTCAAAGCCACCGGCACGCTGGGCGGCTGGATGCTGGTGACCGGCGAAACCGGCGCCCGGGCCGCGCAGCACGGCTACCTGCCTGGCGTGTTCGGTCGCCTCAATGCGCGTGGCGCGGCCGCCTGGGGCCTGCTGATCATCGCCTCGGCCATGAGCGTAATCGCGTTCCTGACGCTGTCGCCGAACGTGTCCGAGCAATTCGGGCTGATCATCGGCGTGGTGGTGAACCTGGTGGTGCTGGCCTATGCCGCGGCCGGCCTCAGCCTGGTCGTCGGCACCAAGCAGCGCCGGCCCGGGATGCGGGACCGCCTGCTGGGCATCGGCGCCCTGGTCGCCTGCGGGCTGCTGCTGGCCTCCACCACCCTGACGATGCTGCTGGGGGCGGGCGTGGCCATGGCCATAGCCTGGGGCCTGTTCCGCATGTTCGGCCGACGCCAGGTGCCCAGCGCGGCCTGAGACCGCGCATTGAAGCAACCCCGGAAACGGCGCGGACATCCGCGCCGTTTTTCGTTGCCGCGGCCGCGCCGCCTTCAGACGTTCCGGGGCCGCGGACTGGCACGGGTGTTCTAAACTCGTGGCATGAACGCCCCCCTCCCCTACGATCCGCAGCGACTGGTCCACTGCGCCGGCGAAATCATCGTCAACGTGCGCGAGTTGGCCGAGCGCGGTTGGACGCCGGCCACCAGCAGTAACTTCTCGCGTCGCATGGACGACGCGCACCTCGCCATCACCGTGTCGGGCCGCGACAAGGGTCGCCTGACCGAAGGCGACATCATGGTCGTCGACATGGACGGCCAGCCGGTCGCCACCGACCAGAAGTCCTCGGCCGAGACGCTGCTGCACACGCAGCTTTACAAGCGCTTCCCGGAAATCGGCTGCGTGCTGCACACCCACTCGCAGACGCAGACCGTGGCCTCGCGCCTGTACGCCGGGGCCGGCCACGTGCACCTGGAGGGCTACGAGCTGTTGAAAGCCTTCGCGGGCAACACCACCCATGAAACCGAAGTCGAATTGCCGGTGCTGCCCAATAGCCAGGACATGCACACGCTGGCCGCGCAGGTGGACGCCCTGCTCGACCGCCAGTGCATGTGGGGTTACTTGATCGACGGCCACGGCCTGTACGCCTGGGGCCGCGACATGGCCGAGGCACGCCGCCACCTCGAAGCCTTCGAATTCCTGCTCGGCTGCGAGCTGCAACTGCTGAGCCTGCAACCCCGGAGTCACCGATGAGCCGCCTGCGCATCTTCCACGAGAACCGCCACGACGCCCCGGAGCTGACCACCGCCGACCACGCCGAAATGGCGCGCGAGCTGGCGCGCATCGGCGTCGGGTTCGAGCAGTGGGAGGCCAGCAAACCCGTCCAGCCCGGCGACACGCCCGAGGCGATCATGGAGGCCTACCGCTCCGACATCGACCGCCTGGTGGCCGAGCGCGGTTTCAGGACGGTCGACGTGGTCAGCATCGCGCCGGACAACCCCAACCGGGAGGAAATGCGGCGCAAGTTCCTCGACGAGCACTTCCACAAGGAAGACGAGGTCCGGTTCTTCGTCGCGGGCTCGGGTCTGTTCACCCTGCACGTGGGCGAGAAGGTCTTTGAGATTACCTGCGAGCAGGGCGACCTGATCGCCGTACCGGACGGCACCACGCACTGGTTCGACATGGGGCCGGAACCCAGCTTCGTGGCCATCCGCTTCTTCACCGAGCCCGATGGGTGGGTCGGCCACTTCACCGGCACCGACATCGCCCAGCGCTTCCCGCGCTACGAGAAGGGCCAGGCGCGCTGACGCACTGAATGTGACTCGCTGGCTGCAGGCACGGCTTCAGCCGCGATCGTGCCCGCCCGGGCTCCCGTGCCAGACGACGCACTCCAGATCCATCGCGGCTGAAGCCGCTCCTACAAGAACGGTTCCATGCCCAAGGCCATCCTGACCGACATCGAAGGCACCACCAGCAGCATCTCGTTCGTCAAGGACGTGCTGTTCCCGTACGCACGCCGCGCCCTGCCCGGCTTCGTCGCCCGCCGCGGCCGCGAGCCAGCGGTACGCAAGTGGCTGGACATGGTGGCCAGCGAGAACGGCGGCATGTGCGACGACGCGATGGTCGTCGAGGTGCTGCAGGGCTGGATCGACGAGGACCGCAAGCACACCGCGCTCAAGGCCCTGCAGGGCATGGTGTGGGCGGACGGCTACAAGGGCGCGGACTTCACCGCGCACCTGTATCCCGACGCCGCCGAGGCCCTGCCAGCCTGGCACGCAGCCGGCCTGCCGCTGTACGTGTACTCGTCGGGCAGCGTGCCGGCGCAGCGGCTGTTTTTCGGCCACAGCGACGCCGGCGACCTGACCGGCCTGTTCTCGGGCTGGTTCGACACCGAGGTCGGCGGCAAGCGCGAGGCCGACAGCTACCACCGCATCGTCGAGTCGATCGGCATGCCCGCCCGCGACGTTATGTTCCTGTCGGACGTGGTCGAGGAGCTCGACGCCGCGCGGGAGGCCGGCCTGGCCACCGTGCTGGTCGACCGGCGCGAGGACTATCCCCAGCCGCGCCTCGGCGACGCGACTCACGGCCACTGGCGTGTTGAGTCGTTCGCGGAAATCGACGGCGCGCCGAAGGTGTGAACGAGGCGGCTGGCGAACGCATGGTATTTCGGCTTGCGAATGCCCCCGACCTGCCCCGCCTCGTCGAAATGCTGGCGGATGACGCATTGGGAGCAACGCGCGAACGTTACGAAACGCCGTTGCCCCATGGGTACCACGACGCGTTCGAGACCATCACGCGTGATCCAAACAACGAGCTGCTGGTGGCTGAAAGCGACGGCCTCGTCGTCGGCATGCTGCAACTGACCTACCTGCCCTCCCTGACCTACCAGGGGCGCTGGCGGGCCATGGTCGAGGGCGTGCGTGTCGCGCGCGAAGCGAGGTCGGGAGGCGTCGGGCGGCAGTTGCTCGAGCATGCCCTCGAACGTGCGCGGCGTCGCGACTGCAACATGGTCCAGTTGACGACGGACAAGGCGAGGCCCGACGCGTTGAAGTTCTACGAGGCGCTGGGGTTCGTCGCGTCGCACGAAGGGATGAAGCTCTCCCTCCCGTGAATCCATGTGACCCTCTGCCAGCCCGGACAGAGTGAGGGATGACGAGAACGGGCAGACGCGCTATCGGGTACTGACGTACGCAACCACGCACGCTTTCTACCCGCCGAACTCCTCCAGCCGATACGACGTTTCCGCCCGCTGCTCACCCTGCCAACGGTCGAACGCCCTGACCTCCACGTGGTGTGAGCCAGCGCCGAGGTCCGTCGGCAGCGCCCCGCGCCACAGGTGAGTGGACGGCTTGGCTTCCGGTGAGCGGTCGAAGCCGCGTAGCACGTCGCTGGCGTCATCGCGCGCGTTCTCGGCGAGCAGCAGCGGGTCGGGCTGCTCGACGCGGCGCATCGGCTGCCATGGACCACCGTCGACGCGGTACTCGACGCGGGTGCCCGCGTCGCCCATGAAGACATTGGCGTACACGCCCCAGGCCGGATACGCGCCCCGCCGCAGCACGCGCGGGGCATGCAGGTGCATGGCCTGCGTGCGCGAGGGATCGCCCGCCTCGAGTCGCGCCGGATGCCAGGCCAGGGAGTAGTCGCCACCGGCCGTGACGCGCAGGCGTGCATACCCGTTCGGCGTGCCATCGGCCATGGTCGCGTCGGGCACACCCACCTCGTCCGGGGCGCCGGACCAGAACGCGCCGCAGGTGGCGCCGACGTTGTACTCGTGCAGCGGCGAGGCGCCGGGCCAACCGGCACCTGCGCCGTGCCAGACGTGCTGCTGCACGTGGCTGTGTGCGCTCAGCACCAGCACCTTCGGGAACTCGGCGAGGAGGTCGAACAGGCGCCCACGGTCGGCCGCACGGAACGTCTCGCGCCCGCCGGTATCGAACAGCGGGATGTGCAACGCCAGCACCAGCAACCGATTGCGCGGGACGGTGGCCAGGTAGGCATCGAGGAAGTCGAACTGGTCATCGCGCAGCCCGCCGATGTAGCCGGGTTGCGCACCCGGCAGGTGGATCACGTCGTCCAGCACCACGAAGGTCGCCTCGGGCTCCTCCCACGCGAACGTGTCCGGTCCGAAGTGATGGCGGAACGTGGCCAGCGACGCCGCATCAGTGCCTGCCGCCAGGTCGAGGTCGTGGTTGCCCGGCACGTGCAGCCAGGGCACGCCCAACCGGGTCGTGGCGGCGATGACATCGGGATACAGCGACAGCTCGTCATCGACGATGTCGCCCAGGCTCAGGCCGAGGTCGGCGGCGACGCCCTTGAAGTGGAAGCGGTTGAAGCGGTGCCCCATGTCGATAGCGGCTCCCTGCATCAGGGGTTCGATGATGTCGCGCTCGAAATGACCGACATCGGCCGTCGACTTGACCTGGGGATCGCCGAAGAGGAGGACATCCAGCGCCTCGCGCCGCTCGGGCGACGCCGCGAACGGGGCCAGGGCGAACGGCCGGCATCGCGGCACGCTGTTCCTGTCCGACGCGCTCGCCACTCCATCCCCGGCACCCCGCCAGTAATCCGGCAGTCCATTCCCGCGCTCGCGCAGCACATGCGTGGCGGGTTTCAGCAGGAACAACGGACGATCCGCCGACGCCGACATCCGGTAACGGCCGTCGCCATCCGTACGTTCGACCGTCCTGCCATCGGAGATGGCGATGCCTGCCAGGCCGGGCTCACCTGCGTCCGTACGGCCATTGCCGTTGCGATCCTCGAACACCGAGCCGCCCGCGCATCCGGCCACAGGCGACGTGGCGGCCCGTACGGGCACGACGAAACAAAGGACGGCGAAAAACAGGATCAGCGAGCGCATGCGGCCTCCGGAATGCCGGAGGATTATGCCGCCCGGATGCGGCTGGCCCATGACGTCGTCGCCGCTGCCTGCGGCTTCGGCCACCAGATGCCTCGGCGGTCTCGCTCCGTCATCCTGCCCGCGAACGCAGGTTGCTTGATCGTGCGGCGGGACGGCGACCGTCCGTGGCGTGTAGGAGCAACGTCCTTGGATTCCCGCCTTCGCGGGAATGACGGCAAGAGCACGTGCTCCTGAGCCAACCGCCTAACGGCTGTGCCGCCGCTTCAACTCGCTACGCACGTCCTCAAGCGACAAGCCGCGCGCGCGCAGCGTGACCATGAGATGGAACACCAGGTCCGCCGCTTCGCCCACGAGCGCGGCATCGTCCTGCGCCACCGCCGCCAGTGCGGTCTCCACGCCCTCTTCGCCCACCTTCTGCGCGCAGCGGCGCACGCCACCCTCGAACAGCGAGGTCGTGTAGCTGCCCACCGGGCGCTCGCGTTCGCGGCGAGCCACCAGCGCGTCCAGTTCCCCCAGGAAGTCCGAAGGCGCCTCGGGAAAACAGCTCGCACGCTGCAGGTGGCACGTGGGCCCGTGCGGAATCGCCCGTACCAGCAGGGTGTCGCGGTCGCAGTCGGTTTCGATGCCGACCAGCTCCAGCACGTGGCCAGACGACTCGCCCTTGGTCCACAGCCGGCCTTTGCTGCGGCTGAAGAAGGTGACCCGTCCGTCGAACAGGGTCGCGGCCAGCGCGGCGCGGTCCATGTAGCCCAGCATCAGCACCTGCAGGGTCCGCGCGTCCTGGACCACGGCCGGCAACAGGCCGCCCTGCTTGTCCCAGGCAAGCGTGTCCGCCTCCAGCGTCGTTACTTCGTCCCGGATTGAATCAGGCGACATCGCGCACCTCCACGCCGGCCGCCTGCAGCTCACGCTTGAGCGCGGGGATCCGGATCGCCCCGGAATGGAACACGCTCGCGGCCAGCGCCGCATCGCAATCGGACTGGCAGAACACGTCGACGAAGTGCGCCGGCGCGCCGGCGCCCCCGGACGCCACCAGCGGGACCTCGCACACTGCGCGCACCGCCGCCAGCTGCTCCAGGTCGAAGCCCTCGCGCACGCCGTCGCTGCCCATGCAGTTCAACACCACCTCGCCTGCCCCGCGTTTCTGCACCTCCACCACCCAGTCGAGCGTGCGCCGCGGCAAGGCCTGCGTGCGGGATGGGTCGCCGGTGTACTGGCGCACCCGCCACTGCCCGTCGTCGTCGCGCAGGCTGTCGATGCCGGCAACGATGCACTGCACGCCGAATGCCGCCGCCAGTTCGTCGATCAGCTCCGGCCGCTCCAGCGCCGGGCTGTTGACCGACACCTTGTCCGCGCCGGCGTGCAGCACCTCGCGGGCGTCATCGACGCTGCGGATGCCGCCCGCGACGCAGAACGGAATGTCGAGCACGCGCGCGACGCGTTCGACCCAGTCACGGTCGACGCGGCGGCCCTCGGGGCTGGCACCGATGTCGTAGAACACCAGCTCGTCGGCGCCTTCGTCGCGGTAGCGCAGCGCCAACTCGACGATATCGCCCATGTCGACGTGGTCGCGGAAGCGCACGCCCTTGACCACGCGCCCGCCCTTCACGTCCAGGCAGGGGATGATGCGGCGGCTCAACATGGCGACACGTCCGCCGCCTCGCTGACGCCTTCCAGCGCGAGCGCATCCGACAGTTCGAACCGGCCGTCGAGCAGCGCCTTGCCCAGCACGGCACCGCCGCAGCCTGCCTCGCGCGCCGCACGGACGTCGGCCACGCCGCGCACGCCTCCACTGGCCTGTATCGCAACGCCCGGCGCCGCTTCGACCAACCCCTGGTACAGCTCGAGGTTCGGCCCGCCGAGCATCCCGTCCCGGTCGATGTCGGTACACAAAAGGTGCCTGAGGCCGGCATCGGCATACGCCTTCAACAGCACGTCCAGCTCCAGCCCGCTGCCCTGCGTCCAGCCGGCAACGGGCAGCCGCCAGCGGCCATCCACCCCACGGCGCGCGTCCAGCGCCACCGTGATGCGCTCGGCTCCGAACCTCGACAGCCACTCGATGACCCGCGGCGGTTCGCGCACCGCCAGCGATCCCACCACCACGCGTGATGCACCCGCGTCCAGCATCGCCTCGACCGCAGCTTCGTCCCGCACGCCGCCACCGGTCTGAACCTGCAGGCCGGTGTCGGCGGCGATGTCGCGCAGCAGCGGTGCCAGCGTGTAGCCGCCCTCCCGCGCGGCGTCCAGGTCCACCAGATGCAGCCAGCGTGCGCCGGCCCGGGCATACCGCGCGGCGACCTCCAGCGGCGCGTCGGGGTAGCGCGTCTCCTGCGCGTAGTCGCCTTGGCGCAGGCGCACCACGCGGCCCTCGCGCACGTCGATCGCGGGGTAGACGGTGAAGCCGAACGTCGGCGCAGTCATGCAGGCATCTCCAGGAAATTTCGAAGCAGTCGCGCACCCACCTCGCCCGAGCGCTCCGGGTGGAACTGCGCGCCCCAGCAGCGGCCGCTGCGGACCACGGCCGAGAACGGCGCGCCATGCGTGCTGGCGGCCACGGTCCAGTCACCTACCGGTGCCGCGTAGCCGTGCACGAAGTACGCCTGTGCGCCGTCGGCCACGCCTGCGAGGAGTGGATCGTCCGCCCCATGCCGAAGCCGGTTCCAGCCCATGTGCGGGACGCGCACGCCGGGCGACGGAGCCAGCGGCTCCACCCGCGCCGGAATGCGTCCCAGGCACGCCACCTCGCCTTCGGCCGAGGATTCGAACAGCAGTTGCATGCCCAGGCAGATGCCCAGCAGCGGTTGCGGCAGCGTGCGCAGTACGTCGACCAGGCCCAGCGCGTGCAGGTGGGCCATCGCCGTGCCTGCCGCGCCGACGCCGGGCAGGATCACGCGGTCGGCGGTCCTGATGGTGTCGATGTCCGCAGTGAGGGGCGCATCGACACCCAGGCGCTCGAGCGCGTAGCGCACCGAACCGATGTTGGCACCGCCGGAGTCGACCAGCACGACGCTCATGCCAGCCTCCTCACAGCGTGCCCTTCGTGCTTGGCAGGTCGAACCCCTCACGCCGGATGGCCTGGCGCAGCGCGCGCGCCACCACCTTGAAGCACGCCTCGACCTGGTGGTGGTCGTTCTCGCCCTGCACCTTCAGGTTGAGGTTGAGGCCGGCGGTCTCGCACAGCGACCGGAAGAAGTGCGGCACCAGCTCGGTCGCAAGCTGTCCCACCGACTCGCGCGCGAAGCGACCCTCGAACACGAAGTATGGGCGGCCGGAAAAATCCAGCGCCGCTGACGCCAGTGCCTCGTCCATCGGCAGGGTGAAGCCGTAGCGGCCGATGCCACGCTTGTCGCCCAGCGCCTCCCGCAGCGCCTGCCCCAGCGCCAGCGCGCTGTCCTCGACCGTGTGGTGCTCGTCGATGTGCAGGTCGCCCTTGCAGGTCAGCTCCAGCGCGAACCCGCCGTGCTTGCCCAGCTGCTCGAGCATGTGGTCGAAGAAGCCCAGGCCGGTCTCGATCCGGGGTTCGGCGGCGCGGTCCAGGTCGATGGCCACCTCGATCTGTGTTTCCCGGGTGCGCCGGACCACGCGCGCCACGCGCGGCGCATCCGCCAGTGCATGCGCAATGCCGGCCCAGTCCCACTCGCCGCCGAACTGCGCAGTGCGCAGCTGGAACGGCCGGATGCCAAGGTTGTGGGCGAAAGCGTTGTCGGTCTCACGGTCGCCGACCATGGCCGAGCGCGCCCAGTCGATGCTGCGGTCCTTGAGGTACGGCAATGCCAGGCCGATGCCGGGCTTGCGCGTGGGGGCGTTGTCGGCCGGCAGGCTGCTGTCGATCAGCACGTCGTCGAACGCCACGCCCTGGCTTTCCAGCACCTGCATCATCAGGCCATGCGGGCCTTCGAAGCGCTCGCGCGGGAATGCATCGGTACCCAGGCCATCCTGGTTGGTGACCATGACGAAGCGATAGCCGGCGTCGCGCAACCGCAGCAGCGCGGGAATCACGCCGGGCACGAAGCGCAGCTTTTCGTAGGCGTCGATCTGGAAATCGCCGGGCTCCTCGATCAGGGTGCCGTCGCGGTCGACGAACAGCACCGGCCGCAGAGCGCTCATGCCGCCACCGCCATGTTGGAAAGCGCCTCGACGACCCACCGGTTCTGTTCTGGCGTACCGATGCTGATGCGCAAGGCATCCCCCAGACCCGCCATTGCACGCATGTCGCGGACGACGATGCCGGCAGCGAGCAGCGCATCGAACGCCGACTGGGCATCGGCGAAGCGGCACAGCAGGAAGTTGGCGTCGGACGGATACACACGCCGCACACCCGGGTTGGCCTGCAGTGCTTCGCGCAGGCGCTCGCGTTCCACGCGAACGGTGGCGACACGCGCGCGGGTGACGTCCAGTGCTTCCGGCGCAAGCGCATGCAGTGCGAGTTCGACGCACGGCGTGGGCAGCGGATACGGCGCCTGGCACCGGCGGAGCACGTCGATCAACGCAGGCGCAGCGAGAACGGCACCGATGCGGGCGGCGGCCAGCGCATGCGCCTTGGACAACGTCCTCAGGACGGCAAGATTGGCGCGCCGCGCCAGCAGCGTTGCCGCCGACGGCGCCTGCGCGAACTCGCCGTATGCCTCGTCCACGACCACCACCGCCTGGCGTTCGAGCCGTGTGGCCAGTGCGTCCACCGCCTCCAGCGGCAGCGCGCTTCCCGTCGGGTTGCCGGGCGAGCACAGGAACACCAGCCGCGCGCCGGCGGCCTCAGCCTGTTCGGCCACGGCATCGAAGTCGCATGAGTAGGCGCCATTGCACCCCGCCTCGAGCAGCGGGACATCGACCACCCGCACACCGTGCAGGCGCGCCGACACCGCGTACATCCCGAACGTCGGCGTCGTGATCACGATGGCGCCATCGCCGGGCGCGCACAGGGCACGCACCAGCAGGTCGATCGCCTCGTCGCTGCCGCGCCCGGCCAGCACCTGCCCGGGCGCGACGCCGTAGAGTCCGGCGAGTGCCTGCCGCAAGGCCGCCGGCTGCGGGTCGGGATAGCGCCTCACGCCGCCAGCCGTGGCCGACGGATCATCCGCGGGGTTCGCCCAGGGCGACTCGTTGGCATTGAGCCAGACGTCGCCTCGCAGCGACTCGCTGCGCGCCGAACGATACCCGGCGAATGCGCGCAGGTCCGGCCTCACCAGTGCCGTCACGTCCGTGGCGCTCATGCACCCGCCCCCGCCGCCTGCACCCGCAGCGCCACCGCCTGGCGGTGGGCACCCAGTCCTTCCGCCTCGGCCAGGGTCATCGCGCATGGGCCGATCGTGGCGACGCCACTGCGGCTGGCTTCCTGCACCGTGATCGCCACCTGGAAGCTCGCCACGCTGACACCGCTACAGAAGCGAGCCGCGCCCGCCGTCGGCAACACATGGTTGGTGCCACTGCAGTAGTCGCCCAGTGCCTCCGGCGACCAGTCGCCGAGGAACACCGAACCCGCCACCTGCACCTTGGGCAGCCAGCGACGCGGGTCGCGCAGCGCAAGGATCAGGTGCTCGGGCGCGTATCCGTTGCTGAGTTCGAACGCCTCGTCCAGCGTTGCCACGCGCACCAGCCGCGAGGCCGTCAGCGCACGGCGGGCGATGTCCGCGCGGGGCAGCTGCGCCAGTTGCGCGTCCAGCTGCACGCGCACGGCGTCGACCAGCCCGGCGTCGTCGCTGACCAGCACGACCTGCGAGTCGGGGCCGTGCTCGGCCTGCGACAGGAGGTCGGCGGCGACGAAGGCCGGGTTGGCGCCGGCATCGGCGATCACGAGCACCTCCGACGGGCCGGCAGGCATGTCTATGCCCGGGCCGGCCTCGACCGCCGCGACCTGCGCCTTCGCTTCGGTGACCCACGCATTGCCGGGCCCGAAGAGCTTGTCGCACGCAGGCACGCTGCCGGTCCCGAATGCCATGGCGGCGATCGCCTGCGCACCGCCCACCTTGAACACACGGGTGACACCGCAACGCCGCGCCGCGTACAGCACCGCGGGGTCCGCGCGGCCATCGCGCCGCGGTGGCGTGCACATCACGATCTCGCGGCAGCCCGCCAGGCTTGCGGGGATGCCCAGCATCAACGCCGTCGATGGCAATGGGGCCGAGCCGGCGGGCACGTAGAGGCCCACGCGGCGGATCGGCCGCAGGATGCGCTCGCAGGTGACGCCCGGCGCCGTGTCGACCGCATACGGTTGCAGCTGGCCGGCGCGGTGGAAGGCTTCAATGCGCCCGGCGGCTTCGTCGATCGCCGTGCGCACGCCGTCGTCCAGCAGCGATTCGGCCGCGTCGAATTCCGCCGCGCCGACCTCCAGTGCCTCGAGCGACACGCCGTCCAGGTCGCGTGTCAGGTCGCGCAGCGCGGCATCGCCGCGGTTGCGCACCTCCTCGATGATCCGCGCCACGCCTTTTGCGGTCTCCGCGCCGGTGGCCTGTGTCGGCCGGCGAAGTGCGACTGCGCGTGCCGTCGCGTCCAGCACGCCCCATTCGATCCGTCGGGGGATGGCCGGATCCAGTCCGCCACCCGCTTCCCGGGTGCCGCTGGCCCCGAAATCAATGGTGGGCACGCTCATGCCAGCATCCCTTCCACCGGCAGCACCAGCAGCCCGCGGGCACCGGCACGCTTGAGGTCCTCCAGCCGCTGCCAGGTGACCGCGCCGTGGCACAGCGCCTGCAGCGCCAGCGAATCGCAGCCGTCCACCTGCATCACCGTCGGTGCCTCGGCGTCGGGCAGCAGCGGCAGCAGCCCCGGAACCGCCTCGCGCGAGGCCTGGAACATCAGCAGCTTGCTGTTGCGGATGCGCAGCGCGCCGTCGAGCCGGCGCAGCAGCATGTCCGCCAACTCGCGGCGTGCGTCATCGAACGCCGTCACCGGGCCGGCCAGCACCGCCTCGCTTTCCAGCAACGTCATCACCGGCTTGAGCTGGTTGGCCGCCAACGTGGCTCCGCTGGACACCAGGTCGCACACAGCGTCTGCCTGGCCAAGCTTTGGGGCAATTTCCACCGAGCCCGACAGCTGCACGACCTGCGCATCGATGCCCTCGCCCGCCAACCATTGCGCCAGCAGCGCCGGGTAGCTGGTCGCGATACGGGTGCCTTGCAACTGCGCCGGCCCCTCCCATGCCCACGCTTCAGGCACCGCGAGCGCAAGGCGGCAACCGCCGAACCCGAGCGCCCGCCATTCGCGGAACGCGGATGCGCGTCCACCCGCACGGCGGTCCGTGTCCTGCTCCTGCAGCACGTTGCGGCCGACAACGCCAAGGTCGCAGACGCCGTCCGCGATCAGGCCCGGGATGTCGTCGTCGCGCACCAGCAGCAGGTCCACGGGCAGGCTTTCGCCGTAGCAGAACAGGCGGTCGCGGCTCTCGCGCCAGCTCAGGCCGCAGGACGACAGCAGCGCGCGGGCGGGATCGGCCAAGCGGCCAGATTTCTGGATGGCGATGCGCAGGCGGTCGCGCGCCGCCGGGGTGGCGATGGGGCTCATGGGCAGGGACTCAACGGGAACGGGGGGCGCGACGCGGCAACGCCGCCGCATAACCGCCGGCACCACGGTCGAGCGTGCGCGCGACCCGGCCGATGGTGGTGACGCTGACCGCGGTGCGGTCGTGGATCTCGCGGTACGGCACGCCTTGGGCGATCAGGGGCACCACCCGCCAACGGTCGGTCATTGCCTCCAGCTCGGCGGGCGTGCACAGGTCTTCGAAGAAGGCCCGTATCTGCGCCGGATCGCGCAGGCGCGCAATCGCGGCGGCGAGCTCGTCGAGGCTGTCGACCGGGGTGGCATCGTCGGGAACAGGGGCAAGTGCGCGGCGCTTCATGATGATCCAATGTATTAACGCGCTGGCACATTAATGCGTTGCGCCTTTGCGGTCAACCCGAAGGAAACCCCTGCCCAATGCCCGGCGCTCCTCCTTGCGCGCGGTAACGCCCACTTGGCCCCGGTCCCGCGGATACCACGTTCACGGCGTTAGACTTCCGACGCCCCGGCCCACTGGCCGGATGCGGGAACCGGGGAGCGGTTCCAAGCCGAGGAGCGTGGATGCCGGACTGGGCGTTTCGGATTGGACTGTGGCTGCTGCTGGCGACGGCGGGAGCGGCGAATGCGCAGGCCGCGCAGACACGGGGCCCGCTGGTGATCGACGCCGGGCAGTCGCAGCTGGCGCTGTCCCCGTACGTCGATTACCTGCACGACGTCGACGGCGACGCCGACCTTGATGCCGCGCGCGTCTGGCAGCAGGAGGGGCGGTTCCAACCGCTGCCCTCGGCCAGCGCGGCATTCGGCTTCCAGCCCGGCGCGTTCTGGTTCCATGCCCGGCTGGTCAACCTGCACCCGGGCGAGCCGCGCTGGCTGCTGGTGCAGGAGTACGCACTCAGCGATCGCGTCGATGTCTACATGCGTCGCGAAGACGGCACCGTGCAGCACCAGCGCGGCGGCGACCACGCACCGTTCAAGGTGCGCAGCATCCGCTACCGCCACCCCAACTTCGCACTCGACCTGCCCCCGGGCGACGCCGTGGACCTCTATGTGCGGGTGCAGAGCCAGAGTTCGATGCAGGTGCCGCTCAGCCTGTACACGCCCACTGCATTCACCGAAATGTCGCGCGACGCGCAGCTGGCGATCGGCCTGTACTACGGCATCCTGCTGGCGCTGTTCTTCTACAACCTGGTGCTGTGGCTGACGCTGCGCGACCCAAGCTACTTCTGGTACCTGTTCCACATCACCGCGTTCGGGCTGGTGTTGTTCACCCTCAACGGGCTGGGATTCGAATACCTGTGGCCGTCCTCTGCATGGCTGGCCGACAAGGCGGTGCCGCTGTCGATCTGCCTCGCGCTGATCGGCATGCAGCAGTTCGCGCGCACGTTCCTGGAGTTGCCCCAGCGCTGGCCCCGCGGCAACTGGGTGAGCCTGGGACTGATCACGTTCTTCGCGCTGCTGGGGCTGGCCTCGCTCGAACTGCCCTACCGCGTCTCCACCCCGATCGCGTCGCGTGCGGTGCTGGTCGGCGTGCTGTGGATCGCCGTGGCCAGCATCGTGGTACTGCGTCGCGGCTACCGCCCGGCGCGGCTGTTCCTGCTGGCTTGGGCGATGTTCCTGCTGGGCACCACGATGTTCACGCTGGTCGCGTTCGGCGTGCTGCCCAAGACGTTCTACACCGAGTACGGCGTGCAGATCGGTTCGGCGCTGGAGATGCTGCTGCTCTCGGTCGCCCTGGGCTACCGCTACGCCGCGCTGCGCAACGAAAACGAACGCATCGTGCGCGAGGCCAAGCTGCACCTGGAGCAGAAGGTGATGCAGCGCACCGGGGAGCTGCGCAGTGCGCTCGGCCAGCTGGAGAACGCCCACGCGCGACTGCGCGAGTCCAGCCAGCGCGACGGCCTGACCGGGCTGCACAACCGCACGCACTTCCGCGAACGCCTGCTCGAGATCCTCGAGCGCGGCGACCGCCCGGTGTCGTTGCTGATGATCGACCTGGACCACTTCAAGTCGATCAACGACCGCCACGGCCACCTGGTGGGCGACGACTGCCTGCGTTGGGCGGCCCGCACCATCGGGCAGACGCTGCGTCCGCACGAGGCGCTGCTGGCGAGGTTTGGTGGCGAGGAGTTCGTCGCCGCGCTGCCCGGCATGGGCGTGCACGACGCGGCACGCGTGGGCGAATCGTTGCGGCAGGCGCTGCACGCGCAACCGTGCACCAGCGGCCCCCACACGGTCCGCATATCGGCCAGCATCGGGGTCCACCAGTTACCAACTGGACACGGCGACGACGGAGACGACGCCATCGACCAGGCCCTGCAGCGGGCGGACGAAGCGCTCTATGCCGCCAAGGCGGGCGGACGCGATTGCGTGCGGATGGCGGGCGCGTTGGCTTGATCACGTAGCCCGGGTAAGCAAAGCGCACCCGGGATTTCCCATTCCACTCGCGCCCCGGGTGCGCTTCGCTTACCCGGGCTACGCCTTACACCGATCGCGCGGCGGCGATGATCTCGCCGCCCTTCACCAGTGCCACGGCCGTGGCAACCTCCGCATCCAGCGCCCGGTCCCGGCCGAGGAACGGGATCGCCTCGCGGATGCGCGCATGCGCGGCGGCCACGGCGCGGCCCGGCTGGAACTCCGGTGCCTGCGCCAACTCGGCGCGCAGGCCCTCGACCTCCTCCACGAACGCCTTTCGGCCGTCCGCGTCCAGGTCCGGCTCGGGCCCGCCCGCCACCTTGCGTGCCAAGACGACGGCGTCGCTGCGCCGCGACAGGTCGCGGGCGGCGTTGATCATGTCGCGCCGCAGGTCCAGCGCCTGCGCGGCCGTGTACAGCTCCAGCGCCAGCACCTTGCCCAGGTCATCGACCATCGACAGCACGTGGCGCGCCTCGTTGGCGCCCATCGAGACGTGGTCTTCGGCATTGGCGCTGGTCGGGATCGAGTACACCGAGGCCGGGTGCGCGCGGCTGGCCAGGTCGTTGACGATGGCCGCGGCGGTGTATTGCACGATCATGAAACCTGACTCGGTGGCGTCCTCGTTACCGATCAGGAAGCCTGGCAGGCCGTCGTTGGTCGCCGGGTCCACCAGCTTGTTGAGGCGGCGCTCGGAAATGCTGGCCAGCACCGGGATCGCCGCCTTGACGTAGCTCATCGCCAGCGCCAGCGGCATGCCGTGGAAATGGCCGGCGGAGATCACCTGCTGCTCGACGTGCTCGGCGTCGGCGTCCGGGAACACGATCGGGTTGTCGGTGAGCGAATTGAGCTCGACCTCCAGCACGCGCGCGGCCTGCGCGGCGGCGTCGCGCACTGCGCCGTGCACCTGCGGGATGCAGCGCAGCGAGTAGCTGTCCTGCGGCTGGTGCTTCTTGCCGCCACGGAACGGGCGGAAGCGCGTGTAGAACTTCTCGCGACCGTGGCGCTGGTCCAGCGGCACCCAGTCCCATCCGATGTCGAAACGCAGCGCCTGCGCCTCCGGCGTGTCCCAGCTGCGCGGCGCCCACGGGCGGAAACGCGGCACCAGGTGGTAGGGGATGTCGGCGAGAGTCGAGCCCTCCAGCAGTTGCCGCAGGTGCGCGGCCACCTCGACCTGGCCCGGGTGCGGGCGCAGCGCGTGCACCTCCGGCGCGAACGCGCCCAACCGGCCGGCAAAGGCGTCGATGGTCATGGCCGCGGCGAGGTCGGCGGTGTCCAGCAGTTCCTCAAGCTCATGCAGCGCCAGTACGCCACAGGCCAGCATCTGCGCGGTGCCGTTGTTGAGCGCCAGCCCTTCCTTGTACGACAGCGTCACCGGCGACAGCCCCGCACGCGAGAGTGCTTCGCCACCGGGCATGCGCTCGCCCTGGTAGAACGCCTCACCGCCGCCCAACAGTACGATGGCCAGGTGCGACAGCGGCGCGAGGTCGCCCGAGGCGCCCACCGAGCCCAGCTGCGGCACCACCGGCACGATGCCGGCGTTGAGCATCTCGGCCAGCGCCTGCAGCGTTTCCACGCGGATGCCGGAATGGCCGCGCATCAGCGTGTTGATGCGGATGCACAGCATCGCCCGCACCACGTCGGCGGCGAACGGCTCGCCGACGCACACCGCGTGGGTCTCGATCAGGTTGCGCTGCAATTCGGCGTGCAGCGTTTCGCCGCGGTGGGCTTCGCCGGGCAGCGCCTCGCGCTGGCGGCGGGCGCCCAGCAGCCGGTCGGCGTTGCTTCCGAAGCCGGTGGACACGCCGTAGATCGGCTCCTCGCGCCGCACCTGCTCGGCAAGGAACTCGGCGGCGCGCGCGACCGCCGGCAGTTGCGCTTCGTCTAGCTCGATCAGGGCGCCACGCGCCACCGCGACCAGCTGCGCCCGCGTCAGTGAGCGGCCATCGAGGCGAACCGGCCTCATGCCCGCGCCTCCACTTCCGCCTGCGCCAATTCGACGCGCAGCGCCTTGGCCAGCTCGTCGCGCGGCACGGTGAACTGGTCCTCGCGCCGCAGGTCCTTGACCGTCACCGTGCCCTGCGCGATCTCGTCCTCGCCCAGTACGGCGACGAAACGGATGCCGGCGCGGTCAGCGTACTTGAACTGCTTGCCCAGCTTGGACGCCTCCATCACCACCTCGGTATTGAGGCCACCCTGGCGCAGCTCGGCGGCCAGGGCCAGGCACTGCGGCAGGTGCGCCGCGTCCATCTGCGTCACCAGCACCTGCACCGAGCTGGCCGCGGTGTCGACCAGGCCGGCATCGCGCAGCTGCCAGAACAGGCGCGTCAGTCCGATCGAGATGCCGACGCCCGGCAGCTTCGACTTTGTGTAGTGGCTGGCCAGGTCGTCGTAGCGACCACCCGAGCACACCGACCCGATCTGGGGGTAGTCGTCCAGCGTCGTCTCGTAGACGGTGCCGGTGTAGTAGTCCAGCCCGCGGGCGATGGAGAAGTTGAGCGCATAGTGGGATTCGGGCACGCCGAGTGCGCGCACCAGCTCCAGCACCTCGCGCAGTTCCTCGACGCCGGCACGGACCGCGTCGTTGGGCGTCCCCAGCGCGTCCAACTGCGCCAGCGCATCGGCATGCGACGTCGAACGCACCTCCACGAACGCCAGGATCCGCTCGACGGCCTTGGCCGACAGCCCGAAGCCCTCGCCCACCAGCGTCTCGCGCACGTAGTCGGCGCCGCGCTTGTCCAGCTTGTCGACCTCGCGCAGCACCCGCGCCTGCAGCTCCGCGTCGCCCACGCCCTGCGCCTCGAAGAAGCCGCGCATCAGCTTGCGGTTGTTGAGCTGGATGGTGAACTTGCCGATGTCCAGTTCGGAGAACACCGCGAAGATCACCGCCGGGAACTCGGCGTCGTGGCGGACGCTCAGGCTGTCCTTGCCGACCACGTCGATGTCGCACTGGTAGAACTCGCGGAAGCGACCGCGCTGGGCGCGTTCGCCGCGGTAGACGCGCTGCATCTGGTAGCGCCGGAACGGGAACGCGAGGTCGTGCTCGTGCTCGGCCACATACCGCGCCAGCGGCACGGTGAGGTCGAAGCGCAACGCCAGTTCCGGCATGCCGCCCTCGCCACCCTCGCTGCCGGACTTGGCCAGCGCGCCGGTGGACTGCACGAAGTACACCTGCCGCTCGGTCTCGCCGCCGGATTTGGTCAGCAGGACCTCCGACAGCTCCATGACCGGGGTTTCTACCGGCAGGAAGCCGAAGCGCTCGAAGTGGCGCCGGATCGTGTCGAGCATGCGCTGGAAGGCGATCTGGTCACGGGGCAGCAGCTCCATGACCCCGGGCGGGGTACGCGGCTTGATCAAGCGGAACTCCAGGTGTGGCGGGCCTGCGGCACGGGCCGCAGGCGGGGTTCGATGAGCCGCACAGTTTAGCCGCAGCCGGCCGCCCTGCCCGCCGCCTTGCTCACTGCAGGCATACGGGGCTATTGCGTCGCCCCCGACCGACTCGTTAGAATTCGCGGCTCTGCCGTCGGGGTGTAGCTCAGCCTGGTAGAGCGCTACGTTCGGGACGTAGAAGTCGCAGGTTCAAATCCTGTCTCCCCGACCAATAAGTTGGCCCGCCCAACTGGCAGTGGAAAAAAAAACCGGCCTTGCGCCGGTTTTTTTGTGCCCGCGGGCTTTGTCGGCGCGGACGGCTAGAGCCGCCCGTCGACCTCCACGCCCTCCAGCGCCGACTTGGCGTCGTAGATGACCGAGTGCGGCTTGGTCCACCGGCGCAGGTCGCCCCGCCCCGCCTCGGAGGCGAACCCGGCGTGCGGCACCGCCAGCACCACATAGCCCAGGCCGACCACGCCGATGCGGGTGTCTTCAAGGTCGGGGTGCGGCTGCGCGGAAATGGGCATGGGATGGTGAGGTGGAGAGAGGTGGAGACCGGAGGCGCAGTCTATCCGCCTGAACCGGGTCAGGTCCGCCCTGCTCCTCGTGTCCCTCCCGTCACGCTTCCGACGTTATTACTAGCGCACGAAACGTGACACGCTTCACACTAATAAAGTCTGTGCAGACGTGCCGGCGCACCCATGGGGTGCCTGCACTTGTTGCCAGACCGTTGTCGTTGTCTACAGGGGGAGTTCGTGGGACACACTGCACTGCGCTTATGCGCAGGCTTGGCATTGGCCCAAGCCTGCGTGATCGGGCTGGCCCGCGGGAACGAACCCGCCACCCCGCCCTCGCCTGACACCCCCCGTCTTTCGGCCTCCGCCCTGTCCACGATGTCGCGTGGCGAGGCGATGGTGGAGGCTTGGCGGCTCCGCGACGAAGGCCGCTGGCTGGAAACCCTGGCGATCTGCGAGGCGTTGCTGCAGCGCGACCCCGCCGACGACGACGCCTACCGCCTCAGGGTGCTGGCCCTGGCTGACCTGGGCGCCTCGCACCGCGCATGGGAGCTGTACCAGGCCCGGCCGCACCTGTTTGAACCCGTGATCGCCCGCCGCCTGCAGGCGGACCGCGTGGCACGGATGATCGTCTGGGGCGGCCTGCATCCGGTTTCCCCGGAATCGCGCCTGGTCGAAATGCAGGCCGCACAGGCCGCGCTGGCCGGACTGACCGCCAAGCTCGCCGCCACCGACGATGCCGCCGTCTCGCGCCAGCGCATGGCCAACGACGAACTCATCGCTCTGAACACGCTGGGGCAGCACGAGGCGGTCAGCGAGCGGTATCGGCAGGTCGTCGCCGACGGTGGCGAGCTGCCTGCATACGTGGGCGCGGCGGTCGGCGACTCGCTGCTGTCGGCGCGCCACCCCGAGCTGGCCGTGGACGCGCTGGAAGCCACGTTGCGGGACGATCCCGAAGCCCACGAGGCCCGGATCCTGCTGGTCTACGCCTATGTCGAAAGCGAACGCTTCGACGATGCCTACGCGCTGATGGAATCGCTGCAGGCCAGCGAAGCGCCGTGGCTGACCCGCGCCGGCGCCCGGCAGGAATATCCCAACTGGCGCCGTTACGACGTCGACGTGACGCGGGTGCTGGTCGATTCCTTCGCGCACGCCCTCGCCGACGCGCAGCGCCGGGCGGAATCGCTGGTGTCGGTCGGCGCGATGAACGCGCACCTGCACCAGACCCTGGGGTCGGTGTATCTCCAGCGTGGCTGGGGCGAGCGCGGGCTGGAGCGTCACCGCGTGGCGAAGACCCTCGATCCGGACGATGCCGCGCCCCGCGTCGGCGAGGTACAGGCATTACTGGACCTGGACCGGACAGCCGAAGCTCGTCGCCTGCTGGCGGAGCTCATCGCGCTGCACCCCGAAAACCTCCATGCACAGCGCGCACAGCAGCGTTGGGAGCGCCGCCAGGGCTGGCAGGTCAATTACGAATCCGCGTGGGGCCGCAACACCGACGACGGGACCGCGGACACCGCCGTGGCGTCTCCCCTCGGCTCGCGCGATTCACGCCACGAACTGCGCGTCGCGTCGCCGCTCTTCAACGACCGTTGGCGGCTGACCGCGCATGTGCTTGAAGCCAACGCGGACTTCGAGGGCGAGCGCGTCCACCACCGGCTGTTCGGCGCCGGCCTGTCGTACGTGCATGACCGCCTGCAGTGGGGCCTGGAAGCCGCCGTGCCCACCGACGACTACGACGACGGCACCACGGTGGGCACCTGGGGGCAATGGCGCTTCAGCGACGTACTCGCCGGCCGGGCGTCGGTCTATCTCAACGAACCGCTGGCATCGCTGCAGGCGCGGCGCGCGGGAATTTCGGCCGACGCGGCCCGCGTGCGGCTCGACTACACGCCCACCGAGTTCACCACCGTGCAGGCGGGCCTGGAGCACCTGCGCTACGAGGACGGCAATCGCCGCGACTCCGCATCCGTGCTGTTCGACCAGCGTCTGACGAGCCGCCCGCACTTCCTGCTCAATGGATTCGGCGGCGTGCAGGCCGGGCGCGGCTCGCGCGAGGACGCGCCGTACTTCAATCCGACGCGCGACGCATCACTGGAATTGGGCCTGCGGGCCGACCACATCGCTTGGCGCCGCTACGACCGCCACTTCCGCCACCGGCTTGCCGTGTCGGCGGTCAACTACTGGCAGGAAGGCTTCGGCGCCGAGTGGTACCCGCAGGTGCGCTACGAACACGAATGGCAACTGGCTGCCGGCCGGCAGATCGGCTACGGCGTCGGCTACGCGCGCCCGGTGTACGACGGCGTGCGCGAGGACCGGGTCAGCTTCGACCTGCGCGTGGCATGGGGGGAATGACATGAGCCGCATCACGACACGAATCCGCGCCCGTGCCGTCGCGCTGGCATTGCTGGGCCTGCTGCTGTGGACCCCGGCATCAATGGCCGCGCCGCCGTCGGAGCTTCTGGTCATCAGCTACCACGACATCCGCGACGACGTGGACGCCAGCGGCGACCCCGACGCGTATGCCACCAGTACGCACAACTTCGCCGCCCATCTGGACTGGCTGTCCGGCCACGGCTACACGCCCGTCGATCTGGACCGGATCGTCGCCGCCCAGCGCGGCGGACCGCCGCTCCCGCCCAAGGCCGTGCTGCTGACGTTCGACGATGGCCTGCGCAGCCATTACACGCATGCCTATCCGCTGCTGCAGGCATACGGCTACCCGGCGCTGATGGCGGTCGTTACCGACTGGGTCGACCTCGCCCCGCAGCGCACCGTGGATTACGGCCCGCGCGCGTTCGACCGGGACGACTTCATGACCTGGGCGCAGCTGCGCGAGATGCAGGCCTCGGGCCTGGTGGAAGTCGCATCCCACAGCCATGACCTGCACCGGGGCGTGCTGGCCAACCCGCAGGGCAACCTGACGCCCGCGGCCATCACCCGGATCTTCGATCCAACCAGTGCGCGTTACGAATCTGAAGCGGTGTACCGCGAGCGCCTGCGGGCCGACCTCTTGCGCAGCATCGAGGCCATTGCCGGCAATACCGCGGCACGACCCCGCGCCATCGTCTGGCCGTACGCCGCCTACAGCGACGAAGCCAACCGTGTCGCCGACGACCTGGGGCTGGAAGTCTCGTTCGACCTCGAAGGCCTGGCCCGCCCGCTCGTCGACCTGCACGGGCTGTCGCGCCTGCTGCTGGTGGACAACCCCGACGTGGTGGAGTTCGCACGCGAGCTGCGGCGCGACGAGGAACGCCTCGCCATGCGCGCGATCCAGGTTGACCTGGACTACGTCTACGACCCCGACCCGGCGCAGCTGGAACGCAACCTGGACACGCTCATCGAGCGCATCCGCGGCCTGGGCCCGACGCATGTGTTCCTGCAGGCCTTTGCCGACCCGGATGGCAATGGTTCGGCCGACGCGCTGTATTTCCCGAACCGCCACCTGCCGGTGCGTGCCGACCTCTACAACCGCGTCGCCTGGCAGCTGCGCACGCGCGCCGGCACCAAGGTGCTGGCGTGGTTGCCGGTGCTGGGCTACGAGCCGACCGACGCCGCCTTCGCCGAGCAGATGCGCATTCGCGACGAACCCGGTGCCGAAGGCGAGGTCTACCGCCTGGACCCGTCGGACCCGCGCGTGCTGGCCTACGTGGGCGACATCTACGAAGACCTCGCAGTGGCCAGCTATATCGAAGGCCTGCTGTTCCACGACGATGCCTACCTGCGCGATGGCGACCTCGGGGCCGGCAGCGCCGACGAGCCGACCGAACGCACGCAGCTTCTGGTCGACTTCAGTCTTGCGCTGGCGGCCCGTGCCGAGCGCTGGCGGCCCAAGCTGGTCACCGTGCGCAACCTGTACGCGCGCCCGGTGCTGCAGCCCGGTAGCGAAGCCTGGTTCGGCCAGCGGCTGGACGCATTCCTCGACGCCTACGACTACACCGCATTGATGGCGATGCCGTGGATGGAAGGCGCGGCCGATCCCGATCGCTGGCTGCTGGACCTGGTCGCCGCGGTCGATCGCCACCCCGACGGACTGGCGCGCACGGTGTTCGAACTGCAGACGGTGGACTGGCGCACGCAAACCCCGATCCCGGGTGAGCGGCTGCAGTCCCAGATGCGCGCCATGCAGGCAGCCGGCGTGAGGCACCTGGGCTACTACCCGGACGACTTCGTGCGCGACCTGCCCGCCTTCGAACCGACCCGCGCGGCGATCAGCTCGCGCAGCTTCCCCTACCCACCCCGCTGAGAGGCCGTGACATGACTACGCCAGTGGGACTGTTGGACGTCCTCTTCCAGTTCGCCTTCTACTACCCGATCACCATGTCGTTCCTGTGGATGATCGGCGGCCTGTACTACTTCTTCCGCCGCGAGCGCGGAACGCCGCTGCGCGACGACCCGCCGCGGATGAAGGCCTATCCGATGGCGAGCCTGTTGGTCCCCTGCCACAACGAGGAGGACAACGTCGCCGAGACCATCGCCGCACTGGACGCCCAGGTGTACCCGGACTTCGAGATCATCGCCATCAACGATGGCAGCAGCGACGGCACCGGTGCCGCACTCGATGCCCTCGCCCGCCAATACCCGCGCCTGCGCGTGCTGCACCTGGCAAGCAACCAGGGCAAGGCCAACGCCTTGCGGATGGGCACGCTGGCGGCACGCAGCGAGTACCTGGTGTGCGTGGACGGCGACGCCCTGCTGGACGAGTACGCCACGCACTGGATGATGTGGCACCTGACCAGCGGGCCGCGCGTCGGTGCCGTGACCGGCAACCCGCGGGTACGCAACCGCTCCACGCTGCTGGGCCGGCTGCAGGTCGGCGAGTTCAGCTCGATCATCGGCATGATCAAGCGCGCGCAGCGCGTCTACGGCCGGCTGTTCACCGTGTCCGGCGTGATCTGCGCCTTCCGCCGCACGGCGCTGCACAGCGTCGGCTACTGGTCCGACGACATGGTCACCGAGGACATCGACATCAGCTGGCGCCTGCAGATCGCGCACTGGGACATCCGCTACGAGCCCAACGCGATGTGCTTCATCCTCATGCCAGAAACCCTGCGTGGCCTGTGGAACCAACGGCTGCGCTGGGCCAAGGGTGGCGTGGAGGTGGCGCTGCGGCACGGGACGGACCTGTTCAACTGGCGCCGCCGCCGAATGTGGGGCGTGCTGGCCGAGTACAGCCTCAGCGTCGTCTGGGCCTACGTGATGCTGTCCATCATGGTGTTGTGGCTGCTCGGCAAGTTCGTCGCGCTGCCGGAGCACCTGACCGTGGACACCCTGCTGCCGCGCTGGCACGGCATGGTGCTGGGCGTCGTATGCCTGCTGCAGTTCGCCATCAGCCTGCTGATCGACCGCCGTTACGAGCCCCGCATAGGACGCAACTACTACTGGATGGTCTGGTACCCGGCCGCCTACTGGCTGCTGGCGCTCTTCACTACCGTGGCCGCCCTGCCGATGACCCTGCTGCAACGGCGCAACCGGCGTGCCGTCTGGACCAGCCCCGACCGAGGCCTGCGATGAACAGCCAAGTCCTGATCTACTCCCCGCAGAACCAGTCCAACGTGCAGCGTGGCCTGTACGGCACTATCACTTTGTTGGCGTGGGCGGTTTACTTCTACCTGATCCTGCCCTTGGTTACCCTGCTGCTGTGGTGGCTCGGGCTTCGTGGCAGCTACGTGCAGCTCTGGCTGCCCGAGGCGGGCTTCGACCGCACGCTGGCGCTAACGCTGCCCCTGCTGGCGGTGGCATGCGCGCTGCTGCTGATCGGCTGGGCGGAGATCAACCGGCTCCGCTTCCAGAACCGCGAGCGCCGCTCGCACGTGGGTGACACGACCCCGGACGAGATCGCCGACGCCCTCGGCGCCTCGCACCTGTTTGCCGACCGCCTGCGTGGCGCGCGCGTGGCGACGCTGACACTGGACGAACAGGCCGGATTGAGCGGCATCACGGTGGCCTCCGAACTCGCGACGCAAGGGCCGGCACCGAGGCCCTCGCGTGCGCCTGCGTTGACCTGACGGACCGGCGCGCGCGCTATTTCGAAAGCGACGCGAGGCGTGCGCCGAGCACGTCCAGCTGCAGATCGCCCGCCGCGCCCGGTGACACGCGCGCGCCCAGGCTGGCTTCGGGGTCGCCCTGCTCCCATCGGGCAGGGTCGGCGGCCTGCACGTAGGCATCGCGGAACGGCACGCCCTGCCGCGCCATGTCCACTGCAAGGTCGGTGGCATACATCGACGCGTCCAGCGCGGCGCGCATCGCGTCGGGCTTCCACTCCAGGTTGCGCAGCAGGTCCGGCAGCAGCTCCAGCGCGCCGAGTCCGCGACCGAAGGCATGGAAGATCGCGCCCTTGGAGAATTGCAGGTCGCGGTGGTAGCCCGACGGCAGCGACAGCAGCTGCTCGATCTCGGTGCGCGCCGCGGCCACGGCCGCGTAGCTCGCGCGCATCAGCTCGATGACGTCCGGATTGCGCTTGTTGGGCATGATCGAACTGCCGGTGGTGTACTGCGCCGGCAGCGCGACGAAGCCGAACTCGGCGCTGGTGAACAGGCTCAGGTCCCACGCCAGCCGGCGCAGGTCGAGCACCGCCGAGCCGAGCGCCTCGATGGCCGCCAGCTCGAACTTGCCGCGCGAAAGCTGCGCGTAGGTCGCGGCCACCTGCATCCGGCCGAAGCCGAGCGCCTGCGTGGTGTGGTCACGGTCCAGCGGCAGGTTGACGCCGTAACCGGCGGCGCTGCCCAGCGGGTTGGCATCGACCCAGGCCAGCGTGTCGCGGGCGCGCACGGCGTTGTCGATGAACCCCTCGGCCCACGCCGCCCACCACATGCCGCAGGACGACACCACGGCGCGCTGCAGGTGGGTATAGCCCGGCAGCGGCAGCATCGCCTCGGCGTCGGCCCGCGCAAGGGCGACCTCCGCGACCTCCCGGCACAGCGCCTGGACCCGTGCCAACCGGTCCTTCAGCCACAGCCGCGTGGCGACCAGCACCTGGTCGTTGCGGCTGCGGCCGGTGTGGATCCGGCGTCCGGCATCGCCCAAACGCTCGACCAGCCGCGCTTCGATGGCCGAGTGGCCATCCTCGAAGCGCGCATCGAGTACGAAGCGGCCGGCGGCGAAGTCGTCGGCGAGCGCATCGAGTTCGCGTTCGATGCCGGCCAGCTCGTCTGGGGAAAGGATGCCGATGCGCTGCAGGCCTTGCGCGTGCGCCCGGCTGGCCTGGATGTCGAAGGCGAAGAATTCGCGGTCCAGCACCACGTCGTCACCGGCGCAGAACTGCTGGATGCGTTCGTCGATGCGAACGCCGGGCTTCTGCCAGAGGAGGTCGGTCATGAGTTGCGCCTGGTTGACTCTGTAGGAGCGGCTTCAGCCGCGATCACCGGTCGCCGAAGGAGCGCTCGCGGCTGAAACCGCTCCTACAGCGTTGATAGGGGAATGCCTTCGAACTCGTCGAGTCCAAAGGCGAGGTTGAGGTTCTGCAGCGCCTGCGTGGCCGCTCCCTTGAGCAGGTTGTCGAGCGTGGATACCGCGACCAGCCGACGACCGTCATCCGAGAGCGTGAAACCTCCAATCTCGGCATGGTGCCGACCGGCGATACGGCTGACCCAGGGCGCGTCTTCGAGCACGCGTACCAGGGGCTCCCGGCCGTATCGGTCCCGGTAGCGCTCGAGCACTTCGTCGATCCGGAATGCTCGCGCCAGGTGCAGGTTGGCGGTAATCGTCAGCCCGCGGAAGTGTGGCGCCACGTGCGGCATGAACTCGACCGGGTGCTCCAGGTGGCGCGTGACTTCGCGCTCGTGCACATGGCCCGCCAACGCGTACGGCATCAGGTTGTCGCGCAGCAGCTCGGGATTGCTCTTGTCGGACGGCGACGTGCCAGCGCCGGACCATCCGGACACGCCGAAGCACTGCACCGGGCCGTCCAGCTCGTCGAGCATGGGCGCGATGGCCAGCTGCATCGCCGTGGCGTAGCAGCCGGGGTTGCTGATG
The DNA here is from genome assembly GCF_020026895.1 of Novilysobacter selenitireducens. Lineage (GTDB taxonomy): Bacteria > Pseudomonadota > Gammaproteobacteria > Xanthomonadales > Xanthomonadaceae > Lysobacter_C > Lysobacter_C selenitireducens. The sequence continues at coordinate 152,498 of NZ_JAINZW010000002.1, read as the reverse complement.
CGCCGCGCACCCTGCCCCGCTGCGCGGGTGAGCTCGGGTAGGCCGTAGTGCCAGGTGTCATCGAACCGGTAGTCGGCCGACAGGTCGACGATGACGGGGTTCGCCTCGCTGGCGTCGAACGCCGCCACCGCCCTGCCTGCATGCCCGTTGGGCAGCGCCAGCACGACGGCGTCGGCCTGCAGGGTCGGCAGTGCCTCCAGCGCGGGCGCGCTGTAACGCAAACCGCCGCGGTGCCCCGGATGGTGGTCGGCGACGGCCTGGCCCTCCAGTTCGCGCGAGGACACGTACGCCAGCTCGAACCGCGGATGGGCATCGATCAATGCAATCAGTTCGGCGCCCACGTAGCCGCGGGCACCGACCAGGCCGACAGTGATGGCAGGGTCGCTGCTCACGGCACGGCCTCCAGCAACGTCGGCACGCGGTCGCGGCAGTGCGCCACGCAGCGTTCGATCGCGGCGAAGTCCTCCAACCCGATCCAGAACGCATTCCAGCGCGCCTGCCGCACGTGGCCGTCGGCCTCGGCGTAATAGAACGCGTTGACCGGGTTGCCATGGCGGGAGCGCCAGAACAGGCGGTCGTTCTCCTCGCGCATCATCTGCCACACCGCGCGGCCCAGGCCTTCGCCCTGCGCGTCGTCCAGCACCGCGAACTTGTCCAGGTAGATGCCCGCGTCCTCGCGCGTGAGGATCACCGCGGCGCGGTAGTTCTCGCTGACATAGGCGCGGTGCAGCGCGGTGCGCTCGAAGTAGTCCGGCGCCAGCGTCTTGCCGAAGGCCGACCCGATCAGCGACTTGAGTCGCGGCAGGTCCAGCGACGCCCAGTCGCCGGCCTGCAACACGCGCTCGCCGCGCCGCACCAGCGTGCCCGAGCCCTTGTGGGTGAACAGTTCCTTGGCCAGCTCCGACGGCCGCGTGATCGACACCGAGGACGACAGCGGCAGCCGGTCCAGCAACTGCTTCACCTGTTCGATCTTCACGCGCATGCCGCCGTTGATCCACGGCTGCGCCATCAGGTGGTCGTACTCGGTGGACAGGTTGATCGAGTCGATGACCCGGCCCTCCCCGTCCAGCAACCCGCCGGTGCCGGTGAGGAATACGATCTTGTACGGCTGCAGCACCTGTACGAGCTCGTTGGCGGCGAAGTCGGCGTTGATGTTGAGGATCTGGCCACCGGCGGTCTCGCCGAGGCTGGCGATCACCGGGATCGACCCGGCCTGCAGGCTCGCCTGGATCGGCGCCAGCTCCACGCGGGCGACCTGCCCGACCAGGCCAAGCCGGTCGCGATCGACGTAGTCCGCCTCGAACACGCCGGACACAATCGACGTGGCGCGCGCGTCCGCCGCCTGCAGCGCTTCCACCAGCCGCAGGTTCTCGGCGTGGGCCACGCGGCGCACCACCGCCAGCGCTTCGGGCGAGGTCACGCGCAGGCCGTCGACGGTCCGCTTCTCGATCCCGGCGTCCGCCATCGCCGCGTCCAGCTGCGGGCCGGCGCCGTGGATCACGATGGGCGTCAGGCCGACGTCCTGCAGGAATGCCAGCGACGACGTCAGCGCTTCGAGGTCGTCGCGCAACACCGCGCCACCGACCTTGACCACCGCGAAGCGCGCGGCGTCCAGCTGCGAGAAACGCTTGAGGTACTGGCTGATCTCCTTGGCACTGGCCATCGATGACAGCAGCCGGACGATGGTCTGGCGCGTCTGCGGGTCGTGCGGGGCGGGCGTGGCGTTCATTCGTGGCGTTGCTTTCCGCTGGGAGCGGCTTCAGCCGCGATGAAAGGTGCCGGAGTGCATTCGCGGCCGAAGCCGCTCCTGCAGGTCAGGTGGCGAGGATGCGCTTGACCGAGTGGGCGTAGCGTTCGAGCTGCTCCAGCGCCACCCATTCGTCGGCGGTGTGCGCCTGGGCGATTTCACCGGGGCCGTAGACAATGGCCGTCATGCCCGCGGCCGAGAACAGCGAGGCCTCGGTCCAGAAGTCCACCGCGTTTCCGATCGGCAGGTCCAGTGCCTCGGCCAGGTCGCGCGCCTCCAGGCGACGGTCCTCGGCGGTGGCGATGTCGCCCGACGGCAGCGACGGGCCCCGGAAGGTTTCCTCGTAACGCTCCACCGCGCCCGCCTCGACCAGGGTGCCGAAACGCTCGTGCAGCGTGTCGATCGACATGGATGGCAGCGGGCGGAACCCGAAGCGGACCTGCGCGCTGGGCGCGATCATGTTGGCCTTGATGCCGCCTTCGACCTTGCCGATGTTGAAGCGCAGGCCGGTGAGCCCGCCGAAGCGCTGGTGCGACTCGGCCTCGACCAGGTCCAGCGCGCGGTTGCCCCAGCGCATGGCCTGGTGCAACGCGCTGGCCTGCATCGCGTTGGCGCCGGACGCGTGGCCGGCGACACCCCGGAAGTGCATCAGCACCGAGCTGATGCCGCGGTGTGCCAGCACGGCCTCGCAGTTGGTCGGCTCGGCCACGACCGCTTCGGTGAAGCCGTGGTCGCTGGCGAGGAACGCCCCGATGCAGCGCGCGTCGTTGGCCTCCTCGTCGGTGGAGAACAGGAAGGCGGCATCGCCCGTGGTTTCCGCTGCGGCGGCCAGCAGACCCGCCGCAGCGCCCTTGATGTCGCAGGCGCCCAGGCCGATGACCCGGTCCCCGGTGACGCGCAGGCGATGCGGGCTGGCGGTCCACGCCGGCGAGTCCGGCACGGTATCCAGGTGCACGTTGAACACGCGCCGCGGCGCGCCACGCACGGCCAGCATCGACACCGCGCCGTCGCCGTGGTCGGTGACCTCGACGCGGAAGCCCGGCAGTTGTGCGCGCAGGTAGTCGAACATGCCGCCCGTGCCGATCGCGCGCGGCGGGTTGCGCGTATCGAACGACACGAGTGCTTCGAGGTGGCGGAGGGTTTCAGACAGCATGTCGATGACCGGGATCCTGTAGGAGCGGCTTCAGCCGCGAGCGGTTCTTGAATTCAGTTCCTTGTAGGAGCGACGTCAGTCGCGACCGGATGGTCGGTGCGACCGTGTCATCGCGACTCACATCGCTCCTACACCCGAGCAATGTCCGAAGGACGACGCAGACGTGATTCACACCATGACGCGGCGTGCGCATCGCGGCTGAAGCCGCTCCTACAGGACAGGGTCAGGTGCGGTTGACCTCGGCCCACAGCGTGCTGCTCATCCCGAACAGCTTGATGAAACCCTCGGCCTCGGCCACGCCCCAGTCCGCCGCCTGCGCGTAGGTCGCGCCCTTGGCGTTGAGGATGTGGGGCGACTCGATTGCCACCGCGCCGACGCTGCCGCCGTGCGTTTCCAGCACGACCTCGCCGTTGACGGCGCCCTGGCTGGACGCCAGGAACGCCTCGAGGTCGGTCTTGAGCGGATCGTGGAAGAAGCCTTCGTAGACCAGCTCGACCCACTTGCGCGCGACGTCCGGCTTGAAGCGGTTCTGCAGCTTGCTCAGCACCGCCTCCTCCAGCGCGCGGTGCGCAGTCAGCAGCGCGGCCAGGCCCGGTGCCTCGAAGATGATCCGTCCCTTCAGGCCGATGGTGGTGTCGCCGGTGTACAGGCCGCGACCGACGCCGTACCGCGCGAACAACCCGTTGAGCCTGGCCAGCAGGTCGTGCCCGGCCATGCGCTCGCCATCCAGCGACACCGCCTCGCCCTTCTCGAAGGCGATGCGCACGCGCAGCGGCTCGGCGGGCCACTCGGCGCGCGGCTTGCACCAGCCCACCGCGCCCTCGCCGGGCGCCTGCCAGCGGTCGATCTCACCGCCGGACATCGTCAGGCCCAGCAGGTTCTCGTTGATGGTGTAGGCCTGCTGCTTGGCCCGCACGCCAAAGCCGCGGTCCTCTAGGTACTTCTGCTCGTACGCGCGGACTTCGGTGTGCTCCTTCTGGATCTCGCGGATCGGCGCCACGATCTCGTAATCGCCCAACGCCTTCACCGCCAGGTCGAAGCGCACCTGGTCGTTGCCCATGCCGGTGCAGCCGTGGGCGATGGCACGCGTGCCCAGCTCGGCGCAGCGCTTGAGCGCGGCTTCGACGATCAGGTAGCGGTCCGACACCAGCAGCGGGTACTGGCCCTGGTAACCCTCGCCCGCCCACACGAACGGTTTGACGAAGCCTTCCCAGATGGCCGGTCCTCCGTCGACGGTGACGTGCGAGGCCACGCCCAGTTCGGCGGCGCGGCCCTCGATGAAGTCACGCTCCTCGGCGTCGACGCCGCCCGTGTCGGCGAACACTGTATGGACGCTCCAGCCGCGCTCCTGCAGGTAAGGCACGCAGAAGCTGGTGTCGAGGCCGCCGGAGAAGGCGAGAACGATGTCGCGGTTCGTGGTCATGGGACTTCCGGTTCGATTCGTTGGCAACCGCCCGGCATGGGGCGGCATGGAATGGGTAGGTCTATCGGCCGATGAGCGCCGCCATCACCGCCTTCTGCACGTGTAGCCGGTTCTCAGCCTCGTCGATGGCGATGCAGCTGGGCGAGTCCATCACCGCGTCGGTCGCCTTGACGTTGCGGCGCAGCGGCAGGCAATGGCTGAAGACGGCGTTGTTGGTCAACGCCATCTTCGCCTCGTCCACGATGAAGTGCGTGTAGCGGTCGCGGATGGGCTTTTCCGGCGCCCAGTTGCCGAAGTACGGCAGCGCGCCCCAGCTCTTGGCGTACACCACGTCGGCGCCGGCATAGGCGCTTTGGATGTCATGGCTGACCGCAAGCGATCCGCCGCTCTCGGCGACGTTGGCCTCGGCCCAGCCCATGTAGCGCTCGTCGAGCACGTACTCCGGCGTCGGGCACAGCAGGGTCACGTCCATGCCCAGGCGCGTGGCGATCGTCAGTGCGGAGTTGGCCACCGCCGTGTTGAGTGGCTTGGGGTGGTAGGTCCAGGTCAGGACGTACTTCTTGCCGCGCAGGTCGGTGGTGCCGAAGTGCTCCTGCAGCGCCAGCGCATGCGCCAGCTCCTGGCAGGGGTGGGTGATGGTCTCCATGTTGATCACCGGCACCGGCGAGTACCGCGCGAAGCTCTCAAGCACGCGGTCCTGGCGGTCGATCGACCAGTCGACGAACTTCGGGAACGCGCGCACGCCGATCAGGTCGACGTACCGGCCCAGCACGCGCGCCACTTCGGCGATGTGCTCCTCGGTGTCGCCGTCCATCACCGTGCCCAGGTCGAACTCGATCGGCCACGCGTCCTTGCCGGGCTGCAGCACCACCGCATGCCCGCCCAGCTGGAACGCACCGAGCTCGAAGCTGGTGCGCGTGCGCATGGACGGGTTGAAGAACACCAGCGCAATCGACTTGCCTTTCAGCGCGTCGCCGAGCTTCTCGCGCTTGAAGCGCGCAGCGTCGGCCAGCAGCGCGTCGAGGTTGGTGCGCGACCAGTCCTGGGTGTTGAGGAAGTGCCGGGGTGTTGCAAGCCGAGGGGTGGAAGTCATGGGGAGTCCATCGGTGGGGGCGATGGCCGGGCTTTCCCTAGAACGAAGAAACCCGGCGCGGAGGCCGGGTTCGTCGTAAGACGCGGACGCGTGGAGCGCCGTTACCCAGCCTGGTTGGGGGGCAACGGTCGGCGCGCGCGCGAGGTCATGCCCGCCGCCATCCAGGCGGAGGTGATGACGTCGGCGTCGGCGCGGGTCTGGGTCATGAGGGGGCGAATGCTCGCACGCGACCGCAGGGCGCGCAAGCGGCGCACACGGGCGGTCACTGGACGGGGGTTCCCGCGATCGCCGGGGTCACCGACACCCGGATACGCAGGCGGTTGCCCGGGTCGTCGGGCAGGCGCGAGCGGTACTTGGCGCCCTTGTAGGCGTAGTCCACGTCGTAGGCGATCGGCCGGCGGAACTCGCGTTCGACGGGCACGGACCGGCACGCCGGATCGGAGCCGGGACTGGACTGCTCGCGCCCCAGCGCATCGCGCACCGCATCGACCACCCGCGACAGGCGCGAATCGCCGCCACCATCGGCACGCGGCGACTGGTCGCACTGCTCTTCCATCCGCGTGGCGGTGAGGGTCTGGTACACGGGGGTCACGCGCAGCACGTGCGCGTAGTCGTAGCGCACGTTCTCGGTCTGGATGACGGTGTTCTGCTGGGCCACCGACGGCGCGGCGGCAAGGGACATCAGCAGGGTGGTCGTCAGGAGAAGGCGGCGCATCGGGCTCTTGGCTCGGGCAAGTCCGGGAATTGTAGGTGCAACAGGGGCTTGCGGACTGAATCGTGCCTGTCATGGCAGCTGGCACGGGGCCATCGGCGGCTAGAATGGCCGGCCGTCCCGCCGCCGCCGTGCCCATGAGCCTGCACCTGTTCAACAGCCTGACCCGCCGGGTCGAACCGTTCCAGCCGGCCGACCCCGCGCGCACGACGATGTATGTCTGCGGGCCGACGGTCTACAACTACGTGCACATCGGCAACGCGCGCGGCCCGGTCGTGTTCGGCGTGCTGGCCGACCTGCTGCGCCGACGTTTCGGCGCGCTGGCCTACGCGCGCAACATCACCGACGTCGACGACAAGATCAACGCCGCTGCGCGCGAGGCCGGCGTGCCGATCGGCGATATCACCGGCCGCTTCGCGCAGGCCTACCGCGAGGACATGGCCGCGCTGGGCGTGGCGCCGCCGGACCTGGAGCCCGAAGCCACCGCGCACATCGGGCCGATCACCACGATGATCGAGCGGCTGATCGACTCGGGCCACGCCTACGCCGCCGAGGGGCACGTGCTGTTCTCGGTCGGCAGCTTCGACGGCTACGGCAAGCTGTCGCGCCGCGACACCGACGAAATGCTGGCCGGCGCGCGCGTGGACGTGGCGCCGTACAAGCGCGACCCCGGCGACTTCGTGCTGTGGAAGCCGTCCACCGACGACCTGCCCGGCTGGGACTCGCCGTGGGGCCGCGGCCGGCCGGGTTGGCACATCGAGTGCTCGGCCATGGCCGCCGCGCACCTGGGCGAGACCATCGACATCCACGCCGGCGGCGTGGACCTGCAGTTCCCGCACCACGAGAACGAGATCGCGCAGAGCGAGTGCGCGCACGGCGGCAAGCCGTTCGCGCGCTTCTGGCTGCACAACGGCATGCTCAACTTCGGCGGCGCCAAGATGAGCAAGTCACTGGGAAACATCGAGAAGGTCCACGACCTGGTACGCGCGCACCCGCCCGAAGCCCTGCGCTACGCGCTGCTGTCGGCGCACTACCGCCAGCCACTGGACTGGTCGGACGGCCTGATCGAGCAGAGCGTGCGCACCCTGGACCGGCTTTACGGCACCCTGCGCGACCTCGCGGATGTGGACGCCGCGCCAGCGATTCCGTCCGCCATCGATACCGCGCTGGACGACGACCTCAACACGCCGCAGGCACTGGCCGAGGTCGCGCGGATCGCCGGCGAGGCGCGCAAGGCGACGTCGATGGACGAGCGCACGCGGTTGAAATCGGAACTGCTCGGCGCGGGCCTTGCGTTGGGGCTGCTGCAGCAGGACCCGGCTGCGTGGTTCTCGCGCGGTGCGGGGAGCGATGACGATGCCCGCATCCAGGCGTTGATCGATGAACGCATCGCCGCCAAGCAGGCGCGCGACTTCGCCCGCGCCGACGCGATCCGCGACCAGCTCGCCGCCGAGGGCGTCCTGCTGGAAGACACGCCGCAGGGCGTGCGGTGGAAGCGGGGCTGATCTCCCGATTCGCTGGTTATCCCCCTCCCCTGCTTGCAGGGGGTGAGGAGGGCTGACTGCGAGCCATTGGCTCGCAGCCCCACGAACGACCGCCGGCTATGCCGGCGGGCCGGAGGGGTTGGGGAGGGGTGGTTTCCTAACGACGCAGTTCAAAGCACCCCCTCCCAACCTCCCCCTGCAAGCAGGGGGAGGAGTAGAAGCTGCCCACGCGCGTGGCGCCGGCGCGACGCGTAAAATCGCTTCGCAATGAACACCATCGCCGCCCCCACCAGTCCGTTCCCCATCGAACCCACCGCGACCGAGGCCCAGGCCGCGATCCGCGACGAGTTCGCCTTTTTCAGTGACTGGGCAGAGCGCTACCAGTACCTGATCGACCTGGGTCGCAAGCTGCCGGACCTGCCGGCGGATTGGAAGACCGAGCAGCACCGCCTGCACGGCTGCCAGTCGATGGTCTGGATCGTCGCCGAGGGCGATGCCGCGCGCCTGGATTTCCACGCCATCAGCGACTCGGCGATCGTCTCCGGGCTGATCTATCTGGCGCTGCGCGTGTATTCGGGACGCAGCGCCGCGGAAATCGCCGCCACCGACGCCGACTACATCGCCGACATCGGCCTGGCCAAGCACCTCTCTCCCACGCGCAGCAACGGGCTGGCGGCGCTGCTGTCCTTCATCCGCGAGCGGGCGAAGGCCGAAGCGTGAGCCCGCCACAGGGCGTGCCGCCCGACCCGCCGGTCGGCCCGGCGGGGCCGCCCGAAGCCGCGCTGCCGCCTTCGAACGCGTCGCAATCGTCACCTGGCAGCCCACTGGGCAACCGTGGTTTCCTGGGCCTGCTGAGCTACCGGATCCTGACGATCCTGTCGTACCAGATCGTCGCGGTCACCGTCGGTTGGCACGTCTACGAACTGACGCGAGATCCGTTCTCGCTGGGCCTGATCGGCCTGGCCGAGGTGCTGCCCTACTTTTGCACCGCGCCGTTCGCGGGCTACCTCGTCGACCACCTGCCGCGTCGCAAGCTCGGGCTGGTGGCTTGCCTGGGACTGGCGGTGACGGCGTCGATCCTGGTGGCCGTGGCCTCGGGGTGGATCTCCACGGGGTCCGCGGATGCGCCGCGCACCTGGCCAATCTACATGGCGATCGCACTGACCGGCGTGGTGCGCGCCTTCCTCGGGCCGGTCTACAACGCGCTGTTTGCGCGCGTGCTGCCGCGCGACCAGTTCGCGCGTGGCGCGGGCGTGGGCAGCGTCGTGTTCCAGCTGGGTCTGGTGCTCGGACCCGCCATCGGTGGCGTGCTGATCGGCTGGGCCGGCAAGGATGTTGCGTACGCCATGGCGATGGTGCTGGCCGTGGGCGCCGCACTGGCCGTAGGTGTGTTGCGGGTAACCGAGCCGCCGGTGCTGCTGCAGCGCGCGCCGGTGTTCGCGAGCATTCGCGAGGGCCTGCAGTTCGTGTTCGGCCATCAGATCCTGCTGGGGGCACTCGCGCTGGACATGTTCGCGGTGCTGCTGGGTGGCGCGGTATCGCTGTTGCCGGCCTTCATCACCGAAATCCTGGACTACGGCCCGCAGGGCCTCGGCATCCTGCGCGCGATGCCTGCGCTGGGCGCGGTCACGGTCGGCTTGTGGCTGGCGCGCCGCCCGCCGACCCGCAACGCCGGCCGGCTCTTGCTGTTCGCGGTAGCCGGGTTCGGGCTGTGCATCATCGGCTTCGGCCTGTCGACGCACTTCTGGCTGTCGGCATTCTTCCTGCTGTGTTCGGGCCTGTGCGACGGCGTGTCGGTGGTGCTGCGGTCCACCATCCTGCAACTGGCCACGCCCGACGCGATGCGTGGGCGGGTGTCATCGATCAACGGGCTGTTCATCGGCTCGTCGAACGAACTGGGCGCGTTCTACGCCGGGTCGATGGCGCGGCTGTTGGGGCTGGTGCCGGCGGTCGTGTTCGGCGGCTTCATGACGATGGCCGTGGTCGGCGCCACCTCGCGGCTTGCGCCCAGGTTGCGGCGGCTCGATTTGCGCGATCTGCATTGATGATGGGGCTAGGGGCTAGAGATTGGCCGAAGCCGTGAGACAGGTGACGGCATCCAGGGAGCAACGGGGAACCGCTGTCCACTGGTGCGAGTGAAGCAGGCTCCTCGAGCTCGGATGACGATGCTTTTCATCGGTGCTCCCGAGCCCCAGCCCCTAGCCTCCAGCCCCTGAAACAACAAACCCCGCGCACGGCGGGGTCTGTCGAAACAACGGGCAGTAGACGACCTCAGTCGCCCATCTGCTTCTGCAGGTGCTCCCAACGCTCCTGCGCATCGATGGTGCGCTCGGCGGTGAGGCGCGCCTCGAGGCGGTCCAGGCCGATCTCCTCGCCGGTGTCGGCGCAGAAACCATAGTCGCCGCTGTCGACGCGCTTGAGCGTGCTGTCGATCTTGCTGATCAGCTTGCGATAGCGGTCGCGGGTGCGCAGTTCCAGCGAGTTCTCGGTCTCGCGGGTCGCGCGCTCGGCTTCGTCGCCGACATCGCGGACTTCGTCCTTGAGGTTCTCGATGGTCTGCTTGGATTCCTCGACGAGGTCGGCGCGCCACTTGAGCAGGCGCTGGCGGAAGTATTCGAGCTGCAACGGGCTCATGTATTCCTCGTCGGCAGCGGGCTTGTAGCCGGCCGGGAGGATCGGACGCCCTGTGGCGTCGTCGGTCTTGTACTGCACGACTTTCACCTTGCCTTTCGGCGCAGGTGCCTGCGGTTTTGCGGCAACGGCCACCGCCACCTTGCCGACCGGGCGCTTGGCCTGGACGGGCTTGGCAGCGGACGTCGCCGATGCGGACTGCTTGGCCGGCAGCGGTGAGGCTGCGCGGGCGGGGGATTTCTCGACCGGTGCGGTCTTGGTGGCCGGACGCGCGGCGGGCTTCTTGACGATGCCCGGCTTGGCGGCCTTCGCGACGGGCGGTGCCGTCTTCGCCGCGACCTTTGCAGGTGCGGCCTTCTTCGCAGCCGGCTTGGTAGCGGGCTTGGTAGCGGGCTTGACGGGCGCCGCCTTGTTGGCCGCGGCCTTCTTCACCGGTGCCTCCTTGCTGGCAACGGGCTTCTTCGCGACGGCCTTCTTGGCGACGACCTTCTTTGCAGCAGGCTTCTTCGCAGCCGCCTTCTTCGCGGCGACGGGCTTCTTGGCGACAGCTTTCTTCGCGACCGCCTTCCTTGCCGGGGCCTTCTTCGCCACCGCCTTTTTCGGCGCAGGCTTCTTCGCAACAGGCTTCGCGGGCGCCTTCTTGGCAGCCGCCTTCTTGGCCGGTGCCTTCTTTGCGGCGGGCTTGATCGCCTTCTTGACGGCCTTGGCGGCCTTCTTGAGTAGTTTCTTCACTGCCACGAGCGGCTGATCCTTTTGTTCCCTTGTGACGGGAAAGCGCGCTGTTATACCCTGCCCCGGCACCTGCGGCAACCGCGCCGGAGCGCGGGTCGCCAAGGATTTCCGGGGCGATTCCGACCGACGGGCGCGCACCGGACGCAATCCGGCCAACCCGTCGTTCGACCACCCGATGCAGGGTGCCTCGCGTTCCCCATCGGGCATCCTCCACGCACGGCATTGAAGGCACCGTGATCGACCGTCTGTTCATCGCCGTGTTGCGAGGCTACAAGCGCTGGATCAGCCCGCTGCTCGGACCACGTTGCCGCTTCCATCCCAGTTGCTCGGAATATGCGATGCAGGCCATCGCGCGGTTCGGGGCCTTGCGCGGCAGCTGGCTGGCCATGCGGCGCGTAGCGCGCTGCCACCCGTTGCACCCCGGTGGCCACGACCCCGTGCCGCCGCGCTGAACACGTACTCCCCATCCGTCCAATCCAGAGGCCCGACATGCCCAATACCCTGATCGTCAATGCCCGACTGGTGAACGAGGGCCGCGAATTCGACGGCGACCTGCGAATCGAGGACGGCCGCATCGCCGAAATCGGCAAGGGCCTGTCGGCGCGCAGTGGCGAGGTCGTAGTCGACGCCGCCGGCCGCCGCCTGCTGCCGGGCATGATCGACGACCAGGTGCATTTCCGCGAACCCGGCATGGAACACAAGGCCGACATGGCGGTGGAGTCCGGCGCGGCCGTCGCGGGCGGCCTCACCAGCTTCATGGACATGCCCAACACCAACCCGCCGACGCTCGATGCGGCGGCGCTGGAGGACAAGTACCGCCGTGCCGCCGGGCGCGTCTGGGGCAACCACGGCTTCTACATGGGCGCCAGCAACGACAACCTGGAGGCCGTGCGCGCCATCGACCCGAAGGCCACCCCGGGCCTGAAGGTGTTCATGGGCGCGTCCACCGGCAACATGCTGGTGGACAACCCCGAGACGCTCGACGCGATCTTCCGCGACACCCCGGTGCCGATCATCACGCACTGCGAGGACACGCCGATGATCGAGGCTGAAACCGCCCGCTACAAGGAAAAGTACGGCGACGACATTCCCGCCGCCTGCCATCCGGACATCCGTTCACGCGAGGCCTGCAAGAAGTCGACGGTGCTGGCGCTCTCGCTCGCGCGCCGCCACGGCACCCGCCTGCACGTGCTGCACATCTCCACCGCCGACGAGCTGGCGCTGTTCGAGACCGGCCCGATGATCCGGAGCGATGGCAGCCGCAAGCAGATCACCGCCGAGACCTGCATCCATTTCCTGCGCTTCGACCGCAGCGACTACGCGGCGCTCGGCCACCTGATCAAGTGCAATCCCGCGATCAAGGACCCCGAGGACCGCGAGGCGCTGATCCGCGCCGTCGCCGACGACACCATCGACGTGCTCGCCACTGACCACGCCCCGCACCTGCTGGAGGAGAAGCAGCGCCCGTACACCTCTGCGCCCAGTGGCCTGCCGCTGGTGCAGTACGCCCTGAACGCCGCGCTGGAGCTGGTGCACGAGGGCCGGCTGACCACCGCGCAGGTGGTGCAGAAGTTCGCGCATGCGCCGGCGCAACTGTTCGACGTCGAAGGCCGCGGGTTCCTGCGCGAAGGCTACGCCGCCGACCTGGTGCTGGTGGAGGACACGCCGTTTACCGTGCGCCGCGAGGACGTGTTGTCCAAGTGCGGCTGGTCCCCGTTCGAAGGCCGTACGTTCCATTCGCGCATCGCCTCCACCTGGGTCAACGGCGTGCTGGCGTGGGACGGGCAACAGCTGGTCGGCTCGCCCAATGGCCAGCGGCTGGCATTCGCTCGATGAGGCGCACCTCGATCACCCGGCTGGGTGCTGGCTGCGTGTTGCCCCTCGCATTGGCGGCCTGCGCGGCCACCGCACAGACGACGGCGCCGGGTCGACCACCGGTCCTGCCACCGGACGGCCGCCCGATCGCACGCGCCGAGCGCGTGACCGTCGTGCCCGATCGCGTGCAGCAGGGCGGCCTGGTGGTCGGCCGCGCACCGGCAGATGCCCGGGTGGAGTACGACGGCCGCCAGCTCCACGTTACGCCGTACGGGACGTTCGTGTTCGGCGTCGGGCGCGATGCGACGGGTCCCCTGGCCGTCTCGATCACGCACCCTGACGGCCGCCGGCTCAACTACCAGGTCACCGTCGACCCGCGCGACTGGCCGGTCGAACGGGTCAACGGCGTGCCGCCGCGCACGGTCGACCCGCCGCCGGCGATTGCCGAGCGCATCCGCCGCGAACAGGCCGAAGTCACCGCCGCGCGCACGCGCTATGACGCCCGGACGGGGTTCGCGCAGGCCTTCCAGTGGCCGGTCGAGGGCCGCATCAGCGGTCGCTTCGGCAACCAGCGTGTCTACAACGGCAGCCCGGGCTCGGCGCATTCGGGCATGGACATCGCCGTGGGCAGCGGCACGCCGGTCAAGGCCCCGGCTGGGGGCGTGGTGACGTTCGCCAGTCCCGATCTCTACCTGACCGGCGGCACCGTCCTGTTGGACCATGGCCACGGCGTCAGTTCCAACTTCCTGCACCTGTCGCGCCTGGACGTGGAGGTCGGCGACACCGTCGAGCAGGGCCAGGTCATCGGCGCCGTTGGCGCGACGGGCCGCGCGACCGGCCCGCACCTGCACTGGGGCATGAACTGGCTGGACGTGAGGATCGACCCGCTGCTGATGCTGGAGCGCGCCGGCGCGCAATGACGCCCCGAGGCGTCGCCGTCAGGACACCACTTCCTTCGTCGGCAATGCCTTGTGGGTGCCGGTGATGCGCGTGCTGCCGCTGACGCGGTCGCGGCCGGCGGCCTTGCTGGCGTAGAGCGCGGCGTCGGCGCGCTCCAGCAGTTGCTCGGCTGTCTCGCCTTGCTGCAGCTGGGCGACACCGATGCTGAGCGAGGCCTCCAGGACCACGCCGTCCATCGACAGCGGCCGGCAGTTGACCGCCGAGCGCAGGTTCTCGGCCACGCCCAGGGCTTCATGCTGCTCGGTGTCGGGCAGCACGACGACCAGCTCGTCCCCGCCGTAGCGGCCCATCTGGTCGTAGGTGCGCAAGCGGTTGCGCGTGCGCAGCGCGATGATCCTGAGGCACTGGTCGCCGATCCGGTGGCCGTGCACGTCGTTGATCTGCTTGAAGCGGTCGATGTCGAAGAACACCACCGACAGCGGCCGGTCCAGGCGATGCGCGTCGCGCACGGCGGTCTTCAGTTGCTCCTCGATCGCCGGCCGCGATGACGCACCGGTCAGCGCGTCGTAGGAGGCCATACGGCTGGCGTGGTCGCGGTCGCGGCGCAGCTGCTGCAACTGCTCGGCCAGACCAATGGTCACCACCAGGCCGGAGAACGCCATCGCCGCAGGAAGGGCATGCGCCATCCAGGGCGGATTGACCCACCCGCCCAGCAGCTCCCCCACCCGCAGCGTCACCATCACCGCCAGCGGCAGCCACGACAGCAGCAGCAGCCGCGCCGTGCTGAACCCCTGACGGATGGCCCTGACCGTCGCCACGACCACCGTGCCCGCGATCACCAGCACCACGACGTTGCCCACCAGCGACACCCAGCGCGCGCCCAGGGCGAAGGTAACGGCCAGCAGCACTGCGGCCGCGAGGCTGCAGCCGTCCAGGATCCGCTGCACGCGCGGCTGGCGGGTGCGCAGTTCGAGGTAGCTGCCGATGAAGAAGTTGCCGGCGATGATCGCCAGCAGCGCGAACAGGCGCACCGTCCGCGGGTCCGTGCCGAACACTTCGGCCGCCGCGGGCCAGACCCGCAGCTCGCCGCCCATGGTGGCCAGGTACCCGACCTGCGCCAGCAGCGTGGCCATCAGGTACGCATAGCTGCGCTCCCGGATGCCGATCCAGAAGCCCAGCGACAGCACCGCGAGCACCAGCAATGACACCAGTACGGCCGAACGCCACGCCACGTGCACCAGGTCGGCGCGATGCACCTCGGCCTCCGGCTGGATCGCCACGCGCATGGGCACGCTGGCGCCACGGCCGTCGACGCGCAGGTACAGCGACTGTCCAGCCCGCAGGCCGTCCGGCAGCGGCACCACCAGCGCACGCGGCGCGTGCAGGCCATCCATGCCCTGCCCGATCAACGCCCTGCGCACGGGCAAGGCTTCACCCGGGCGCCAGGTTTCGATCACGGTGAGGTATGGCGAGGACACCACCAGCTGCGGCTGGCCGGCGCGGCTGACCGCCGAAGTAGCCGTCAAGCGCCACCAGCGCGGCTGGTCGGCCTCTTCGCGGATGACCGCTTTGCGGGCGCCGGGTTTGAACCGGTCTTCGAATTCCCCGGAAAGCACGCGCGCCGGAACGGGATCGGCATCAAGCCGCGCCAACTGGAACGCCGGCGCGTCGGCCCCGGCCGCAACCGACGGGCCGCACACGCCGAAGGCCATCGCGATAGTGACCGCGATGGCCTGTAACCAGTGACCCGAGGGCTTCCCCATCACCCGTCCTGCACCGTGCCTTGAACGCGAGAATAGCCCAGGGCGCCAGCCGGTGTGACAGGCCGCACGTTCACATTGCGACGCCCGTCTGCCGCTACGCGCCGTTCGTCCAACCCGACCTGATTAAGGCCGCGCGCAGGCGCCTCGCGCGGGCGTCAGGCGCGGTTGCCGCGACCGGTCACGCGGGCCACCGCGTCATGGGCGTGCAGGCTCTCGAAATGAGCCACGTCCGCCTCGAACCGCTCGACATGCGGGTCTTCGGCCAGCGCGGCGGCCACCCGACGTGCGGCGTCTTCGCAGAACATCAGGTTTTCGGCGTTGAGCCGGGCGAAGGCCTGCTCGTCCTCGCGCTTGACCGCGGTCTGCACGGGGGTCGCCACGGCGTGCTCGATGGCGTCGATAAGTGCCGCCAATGGCAGTTCCTCGAACTGCGGGCGCAGCGTGACGCGGATGTCGGCGCGGCTACGCTGCGCGTGCGGCGTGGCGGCCAGCCCGCGCTCGGACGCCAGCCAGTCACCGACCACGGCGGGCGACATCGGCCGGGCCTCAGCGAAATCCTCGACGAACCGCTCGGCATTGATCTGCCGTGACAGTGCGGCGGAGGCCGGGCAGGTGCTCGAGTATTCGACGGAAAACCGCAGCGCCAGCTGCAGGTGGCCGTCGACGAGGGCCGCATCGATTTCGACGGGATAGCGCTTCCACCCGGCATTGCCGCTGGCCAGGGCCGGGCGCAGCAGCATCTGGTCGTAGCGCAGCACCAGCCGCGCGGCCGACGACAGGCCCTGCTGCGAATCCACAAGCGACTGCAGCACGCGCCGCAGGCCAGCCGGCGTCACCGCCTCCGATGCGAACGCGTCCTGCAGCATCAGGTACAGGCGCGACATGTGGATGCCACGGGCCTCGGCACGGGTCAGGTCGACCGACACATCCACCGAGCCGGCTACCTGGATCGGCTCGCCGCCGTGCCCACCCACGCGCAGCGGCAGCGCGATGTTGGCCATGCCGACCCAGTCGAGCGGGCGCGCCGCCGCGGCGGCTTCGTGGGCGACGTCGGGCAGGCGGCGGGGGGCGCTGGGAATGCTCATTGACAGGACACGTGGGGACTGGACCGGGGGTTCGCAACGCCGGCCATTCTAACGAGCGCCCCCCCAGGCCCCGGTCCGGGCGCTGCAACGGTCAGTTCCGGGCCGCGCGCCACGACCGCCAGAGCACGCGCCACGTCGGCACCGGC
Source organism: Novilysobacter selenitireducens (assembly GCF_020026895.1). GTDB lineage: Bacteria > Pseudomonadota > Gammaproteobacteria > Xanthomonadales > Xanthomonadaceae > Lysobacter_C > Lysobacter_C selenitireducens. The sequence continues at coordinate 135,814 of NZ_JAINZW010000002.1, read as the reverse complement.
CGGGTCGCGTCGCCGCGCTCCAGCCGCCCACGCGCGAGGGCCGCCCACAGCCTGCGTGGCCGGGCGCCACCCGCGGTCGGCCAGTGGGCCAGCAGATGGCGCGCCCAGCGGTCGCGACCGCCGCCGTCGGCCTGCCCGGCAAGGAGCGACAACGGCACGTGGGCATCGCCGGGCTGCTGGAAGCGCGCCTGCTGCAAACACGCGGCGACGAGTTGTGCAGCGCGGTGATCGACCCCCGCCCGCCCTTCGCTGCCGAACAGCTCGGCATCGATCGCGGCCATCGCCTCGGCGAGCGGCTGCAGCATGGAACCGGACTCCTCCGGATCGCGCGGACGCTCGCGGCTGGCGGGCAAGGCCGGGAGCGCCGCCGCCAGGGCGGGCCACGACGTCGCCCGCGTCTGCAGGACCACGCCCAGCGGGTGCCTGCGCATGCCGCGGCTCCATCCGATCAGCTCCTCCGCCCACCACGCCAACTTGGCCTCGCCGGGGCGCGCATCGCTGCCGCCCCAGGCCGCGTCGGTCAGCTCCTGCTGCAGCGCGGCCCACGCCAGGGCAATCGGGTGCTGCGCGGGCGGGACGAACACCTCGGCGACCGACCACTCGGGCCAGCGCGCGCGCCATTTGCCGATGAAGCTCTCCAGCGCCTCGTGGTCCACGCCGTACGCCGTCCCGGGCCGGTCCGCGCTCACCGCGCCACCGGCCACGCCGCCGGGCTGCACAGGTCGGCGGGCCGTTCGACCAGCACGTCGCCGCGCCAGGCGATCGGGTCGTCCTCCGACAGGCGATAGCCCCACAGCGCCACCACCGACGGCATCCCTGCCGCGCGCGCGGCCACGATGTCGCGCTCATCGTCACCGACGTAGGCGCATGCCCGGGGTGCAACGCCGAGGCGCTCGGCCGCCACCACCAGCGGCAGCGGGTCGGGTTTGCGTACCGCGAGCGTGTCGCCACCGATGAGGACCGCGCAGCGCGATTCCCACCCCAGCACGGGCATCAGCTGCCTGGCCAGGTACTCGGGCTTGTTGGTGACAATGCCCCAACGGCTGCCGGCGGCCTCCAGCTCGGCGAGCATCGCCTCGATACCGTCGAACGCACCTCCATGCCGGCCCAGCTCCTGCTGGTAGGCGTCGAGGAAAGCGGGAACGTGCCGTTCGCGCTCTTCCGCGTCCCACTCGGGAAACGCGACCGAAAGCATGGCGCGCGCGCCCTTGGAGACCTGCGGTCGCAGGTCGTCCAGCAGCATCGGCCCGACATCACGGCCCGCGCGCATGGCATTGATCGCGGCCAGCATGTCGGGCGCGCTATCGAGCAGGGTGCCGTCGAGGTCGAACAGGGCTACGGGGGGAAAGGGCATGGGATCGGGGAATGGGGAAGTGGGAAAGGGGAGCGGAGAGTTGCGGAGGGAAGCCAACAGCTGCGCGGAACGTGCGGAGGGTTGGCGGCGGCCTTCATTTGTCCGCGCTGACCAGGTGTCTTCGCGGCTGAAGCCGCTCCTATAAAAAACGCCCAACTGTAGGAGCGGCTTCAGCCGCGATGCATCCGAGTGATTAGCGGATGTCGCCGCGCAAAGCGCGTCAGGAAAGGCCGCCCTACCCCTTAACCGCGCACGCCAGGTAATTCACGTCCGTGCGCGAAATCCGCCGCGCTGCGTTGCGCCACGGCTCGTACATCAAGCCGCTGACGTCCTCCAATTCCAGCCCGGCGGCACGCAGCCAGGCCGCCAGTTCGGACGGCTTGATGAAGTCGCGGTACTGGTGGGTGCCCTTGGGCAGCAGGCGGGCGATGTATTCGGCGCCGACAATGGCCAGCGCGAACGCCGCCGGCGTGCGGTTGAGGGTGGACAGGAACAGGTGCCCACCCGGCTTCAGCAACGTGGCGCACGCCGAGACGATCGCCGCCGGATCGGGGACGTGCTCGAGCATCTCCATGCAGGTGATGGCATCGAACGTCCCGGGCCGCTCCGCGGCCAGCGCCTCGACCGACTGCAGCCGGTAGTCGACCTGCGCGCCGCTTTCCAGCCCATGCAGGCGCGCCACCTTGACCAGCTCGGGCGCCAGGTCGATCGCGGTCACCTGCGCGCCGCGGCGGGCCAGCGCCTCGCTCAGCAGGCCACCACCACAGCCGACGTCCAGCACGCTGGCGCCGGCCAGGGGGACGCGCTCGGCCACGTATTCCAGGCGCGGTGGATTCAGCGCATGCAGCGCCTTCTGCGGGCCGTCCGGGTCCCACCAGCGGTTGGCGAGCGCGCCGAACTTGTCCAGCTCGGCCTGGCTGAAGTTGTCGGATGGCGTCTGCTGCGATGCGGTCACGTTGCACCTCTCTCTGTCATCCCGAATGCAGTGAGGGATCTGCGTTCGATCGGATGGACGGGAACAGCGAATCCCCTCGCTTGATTCGGAATTACGACGCCCTCGAAGTCGAGGTCACGACGGATGGAGGCCCGCGATCCGGCTGCGCCACTGCCGCGCGTTGGCGATGATGGCGTCCACGTCCATGTCGACCAGCACGCGCCCGCACAGCTTGGCGTGACCTCCGATCCACACATCGGTCACGAGATGGCGGCCGCTGGCATAGACCAGTTGCGACACCACGTGGTGCAGCGGCTGGGTTTCCAGCGTCGACAGATCGATGCATGCGAGGTCGGCCTGCTTGCCGGGCTCGATCGAACCGATCTTCGCGTCCAGCCCCATCGCGCGCGCGCCGCCCAGGGTGGCGGCGCGCAACGCCGTGGCACTGTCCAGCGCGGTGGCGTCGCGGGCGACGGCCTTGGCCAGCTGCGCGGCGGTGCGGGTCTCGCCGATCATGTCCAGGTCGTTGTTGCTGGCGCAGCCGTCGGTGCCGATGGCCAGGTTGATGCCCGCGCGCTCGATCGCGCAGGCCGGGCAGAAGCCCGAGGCCAGCTTGAGGTTGGACTCCGGGCAGTGCACCACGCTGACGCCGCGCTCGGCGCACAGGTGGATCTCCGAGTCGGTCAGTTGCGTCATGTGGACGGCGATCAGGCGGTCGTTGACCAGGCCGAGTCGGTCCAGCCGCGCCAGCGGACGCTGCCCGTGGTCGCGCAGGGAATCCTCGATCTCCTGCGCGGTCTCGTGCGTGTGCAGGTGCACCGGCAGGTCGAGCTGGTCGGCCAGCATGCGGATGCGCTCGAAGTTGGCGTCCGACACGGTGTACGGCGCGTGCGGGGCAAAGGCGGTGGACACCAGCGCATCATCGCGCCACTGGTCGTGGACTTCGCCGGCGCGGTCGAAATATTCGTCGGACGTCTTCGCCCACGCGGTCGGGAAGTCGATCACCGGCAGGCCCACCATCGCGCGGAAGCCGTGGCGCTTGTAGGTGGCTGCCTGCACGTCGGGGAAAAAGTAGTTCTCGTTGGCACAGGTCGTGCCGCCGCGCAGCATCTCGGCGATGGCGAGCGTGACGCCGTCGGCGACAAACTCCGGCCCGATCACCGCCGCCTCGACCGGCCAGATGTGGCCCTGCAGCCACTCCATCAGCGGCAGGTCGTCGGCGACGCCGCGCAGCAGGGTCATCGGGTTGTGCGTATGGGCGTTGACCAGGCCCGGGATGACGGCCGACTCGGGCCGGCTTACGGTCTCGCGCGGGGCGAACCGGGCCCGCGCCTCGTCGGTCGGCAACACCGCCTGGATGACGCCGCCGGTGACGGCCACGGCGTGGTCTTCCAGCACCACGGCATGCGGTTCGACGGGCACCACCCAGCCGGCTTCGATCAACAGGTCGCAGGTCTGGGGGGTGTGGTCTTCGGTCATGCCGATCTCATTCGAAATTCAGGGGGTGCCTCGGCGCGTCGCCTCCCTTCTCCAAGGGAGAAGGGAAACGGCAGATGGATCCCGGCTTTCGCCGGGATGACGATTCGACAACGCCGTGGCCGCCATGCGGCTACGGGCCGGATCGTCACTTCACGCGGCTGACGTACTCGCCCGAACGGGTGTCGACCTTGATGATTTCGTCTTGGTTGACGAACAGGGGCACGCGCACCACCGCCCCCGTCTCCAGGGTGGCCGGCTTGCCGCCGCCGCCGGAGGTGTCGCCGCGCACGCCCGGGTCGGTCTCGGTGATCTTGAGCTCGACGAAGTTCGGCGGGGTGACCTGGATCGGCACGCCGTTCCACAGCGTCACCACGCAGTCTTCCTCGCCCTTGAGGAACTTGTGGGCGTCGCCGACACCGGCCTTGTCGGCCTGCACCTGCTCGAAGCTCTCCGGGTCCATGAAGTGCCAGTACTCGCCATCGGCATAGAGGAAGCGCATGTCGGTGTCGACCACGTCGGCGGCTTCCAGGTTGTCGGTCGCCTTCATGGTCAGTTCGACCACGCGGCCGGACTTGATGAAGCGGTACTTCACGCGGGTGAAGGCCTGGCCCTTGCCCGGCTTGACGTACTCGGTGTCGGTGATGATGCACGGCTCGTTGTTGACGAGGATCTTCATCCCGTTCTTGACGTCGTTCATGCCATAGCTGGCCATCTGTACAGCTCCTGCGGATAGGTGGAAGCGGTGGGGCGCCGGCGGCCGTGGAGCCGCTGCGGCTACAATGTCGGGCTGCGCAGCGCCAGGCGCGCGCCAGCGAAACCGGACCGGCATGATACCCGCAGCCCCCCTCCCCCTGCAGCCGTCGCATGCCACCCCGCGGTGGCAGCAGGCATGGCGCGACAGCATCCGCGACCCGCGCGAACTGCTGTCCGTGCTCGGCCTCGGCGAAGCCGCGGCGTCCATTTCCGATGCCGCGGCCGCGCAATTCCCCTTGCGGGTGCCGCGCGCCTTCGTCGCGCGCATGCGCCATGGCGACCCGGCCGACCCGCTGCTCCGGCAGGTGCTGCCGCTGGACGACGAGATGCGCCCTATGCCCGGCTTCACCCTGGACGCCGTCGGCGACGGTGCCGCCAAGGCCGCCGAAGGCGTCATCCGCAAATACAAGGGCCGGGCGCTGCTGGTGAGCACCGGTAGCTGCGCGATCCATTGCCGCTACTGCTTCCGCCGGCACTTCCCCTACGCCGAGGAGACGGCCGCCGCTGCCGGGTGGCGCGGCGCCGTCGACGTGATCCGGGCCGACGCCAGCATCGACGAGGTAATCCTGTCGGGTGGCGACCCGTGGTCGCTGTCGACCGCCAAGCTGGCCGAGCTCACCGATGCGTTGTCGTCGGTGCCGCACCTGCGCCGGCTGCGGGTGCACACGCGGCTGCCGGTGGTGCTGCCCGAACGCATCGACGCGGGCCTGCTGGCGTGGCTGGCGGCGCTGCCGTGGCCGGTCACCGTCGTGATCCACGCCAACCACGCCAACGAGTTCGACACCGGCGTCGACGCGGCGCTGGGGAAGCTGCGGGTCGCGGGCGCCACGCTATTGAACCAGGCGGTGCTGTTGCGCGGGGTCAACGACGATGTCGATGCCCTTGCCGACCTGAGCGAGCGCGGCCACGCCGCCGGCGTGCTGCCCTACTACCTGCACCAGCTGGACCGGGTGCAGGGCGCGGCACATTTCGAGGTCGACGACGACCACGCCCGCCACCTGCACGCGGCGTTGGCGGCGCGGCTTTCAGGCTATCTGGTGCCGCGGCTGGTGCGCGAAGTGGCCGGCGATCCGGGCAAGCGCCCGCTCTAGTTCCATCGCCGGTGGCCGATGAAAGAGCCAAACGCCGCATGGACGGGGGCGTGCGCTTCATGTCATAACCGCGGCCCTGACCGGTTGTAACCGGCTTCAGCACGTCGGCTCCAGGAGGCCCCATGCAATTCGGCAAAGACCAGGTGCTGCGCCTGCTGATCGTCGACGACAGCGTCGAGGCAGCGGAGGGGATCGTCAGCGGCCTGCGCAACAACGGCATCGCGGTGCGCCCGACGCGCCCGGAAAGCGAGGAGGCACTGACCGCCCAGCTCGCCAGCCAGCCGCCCGACCTCGTGCTGGCATCGCCCGACGCCACCACCGTGCCGCTGGACAAGCTGATGCAGCACGTCGACGCCAGCGGCAAGGACCTGCCGGTCCTCATCCTGCACACCACGATCGATGACGCCCGCCTGCTCGAGGCGCGCGAGATCGGCGCCCGCGGCGTCCTGCTGCGGGGCCACGCCAGCCACCTGCACGACTCCATCCGCGCCGAGTGGGCGGACCTGGAAGCCCGCCGCGCCCTGCGCCGCCTGGAAAGCCAGGTGCGCGAGACCGAACGCCGCTGCGACGCGCTGATCGAGTCCTCCCGCGACCCGATCGCCTACGTGCACGAAGGCATGCACATCCGCGCCAACTCGGCGTACCTGGAGATGTTCGGGTTCGAGTCGTTCGACGAGATCGAGGGCATGTCCCTTCTGGACATGATCGCGCCATCGCACGTGGACGGCTTCAAGAAGCTGCTCAAGCAGATGTCCAAGGGCGAGCCGGTCGCTCCCCGCCACGAGATCGAGGCGCGCACGCTGGACGGCAACAGCTTCCCGGCGGTCATGGAATTCACCAACGCCAGCTACGAAGGCGAGGCCTGCCAGCAGGTGGTGCTGCGCCGCCAGGAGTTCGACCCGGAGCTGGCACGCGAGGTCGAGGAGCTGCGCCAGCGCGACCAGGCCACTGGCCTGTTCAACCGCGCGACCTTCCTGCGCACATTGGAAGACGCGGTTGCCGACGCTGCGCAGAACGCGAGCCACCACGCCTTCCTGCTGGTGGAACCCGACCACTACGCGCGCCTGCTCCAGGACATCGGGCTGGATGCCGCGGACGAGCTGGTCGCCGCATTCGCCGAGCGCCTGCGCACCGCGCTGCGCGAGGACGACACCGTCGCGCGCTTCGCCGAGCACCAGTTCGCCGTCCTGCGCCGTGGCAGTGACCACCGCGGCACCCTGGCGCTGGCCGAGGCCGTGCGCAAGGCATTTGCCGACAGCGTGCTGGAGGCCGGCAACCGCTCGCTCAACGCCACCGTCAGCATCGGCGGCGTACAGATCGGGCAGAAGATCGCGAGCGTCTCGTCGGTGCTGGGCAAAGCCAGCCAGGGCCTGCAGTCGACCATCGGCGTAGGTGGCAACCGCGCGGACATCTTCGACCCCGGTGCCGTCGACCGCGCCGAGGAGGAGCGCGTGCAGGCGTGGGTCACGCGCATCCGCCAGGCGCTCGACAGCGACCGCTTCGTACTGCACTACCAGCCGTTGATCAGCCTGCACGGCGACGCCAACGAGATGTACGACGGCTACCTGCGCATGCAGGGCGAACCGGGCGAGCTGGTGCAGCCGCTGACGTTCCTGCAGATCGCCGAGGAGCACGGCCTGCTGTGGGAGATCGACCGCTGGGTGGTGGGCCGCGCAATCGCCGTCATCGGCGAGCGCCTGCGCGCAGGCAAGCGCACTACGCTGCTGGTGAAGATCTCCGAGGTCTCGCTGCAGGACGACAGCCTGGTCCACCACATCATCGAGCAACTGGCCCAGCACGGCGCCGAAGGCAGCCTGCTGGTGCTGCAGGTCCCCGAGTCCAAGGTCTTCACCCACCTCAAGGCCGCGCAGACCTTCCAGCAGGCGGTGGCAAAAATGGGCGTACGGGTCGGGCTGGAGCAGTTCGGCAGCGGCCTGAACTCGTTCCAGTTGCTGAGCCACTTCGACGCGGCGTTCCTGAAGCTGGACCGGTCCTTCATGGACGACCTGGCCGGCAACGCCGAGCACCAGGCGCGCATCCGCGAGATCGCAGGCAAGGCGCACGAAGCCGGCAAGCAGACCATCGCCGAGTACGTGCAGGACGCGGGCAGCATGACCGTGCTGTTCGGTGCCGGCATCGACTACGCGCAGGGCCACTTCCTGGCCGCTGCCGGGCCGGAGATGGATTACGACTTCCAGTGAGTCGTGAGGGGCTAGAGGCTAGGGGTTAGGGGCTGTGCTGTTGCCGCGCGTACTGCGTTCGCGCCTGCCTCCCGCGGGCGTGCCCCAGTCGCTGGATGCCGCACCCAAAGAAAAAGGCCCGCCGATGGCGGGCCTTTCTCGTATTCCAAGCATCGGTGATCAGGTCACCACTCGGCCGCGCACCGCCTCGACGGGTGCATCGCGCAACGCCTGGATGCGCTCGGCCAGCGGCGGGTGGCTCATCAGCAGCTTCTTCAGGCCGTGGCCGACGCCCCCGCTGATGCCGAACGCGGCCACCTGCTTGGGCAGCGTGCTCTCGCCGTAGGTCTGCGACAGGCGCTCCAGCGCGGCGATCATCTTGTCGCGACCGGCCAGGCTGGCGCCGCCGGCGTCGGCGCGGAACTCGCGGTACCGCGAGAACCACATCGCGATCATGCTGGCGAACAGGCCGAAGACCATGTCCAGCACGAACACGATGGCGTAGTAGCCCAGCCCGGGCGCGCCATCGCGGCCGCCGCTGATGTACCCGTCGATCACGCGGCCGACCACGCGCGCCAGCACGATCACGAACGTGTTGAGCACGCCCTGGATCAGCGCCATGGTGACCATGTCGCCGTTGGCAACGTGGCTGACCTCATGGGCCAGCACGGCCTCGGCTTCGTCCCGGTTCATTGCCCGCAGCAGGCCCGTGGATACCGCCACCAGCGAGTTGTTGCGGCTCGGGCCTGTGGCGAAGGCGTTGATCTCGGGCGCGTCGTAGACCGCCACTTCCGGCATCTTGATGCCGGCGGCCTCGGCCTGGCGGCGGACCGTCGACACCAGCCACTGCTCGGACTCGTTGCGCGGCTGTTCGATGACATGGGCGCCGGTCGTGCGCTTGGCCATCCACTTGGAGATCGCCAACGACAGGAAGGAGCCGCCGAAGCCGAACAGCGCGGCCATGACCAGCAGCCCGGCGTTGGTGGCGGGGTTCAACCCGAATACCGACATGACGATGCTGACCAGGGCCAGCACGGCCAGGTTGGTGGCCAGGAACAGGGCAATACGCTTGAGCATCGGGGACCATCCTGCGCGCACCATGCGCGGTTGAACGGAAAAATGTGGCAGCCTCGACGGAATTTCAAGTGAACTGGCCTGCCACCGCACCACCCGGCCCGCCTCCCGAAGACGCCTGCGCGTGACACGTTCCGAACCCTCCCCACCCTACCGCGGCCGCTTCGCACCCTCGCCCACCGGTGACCTGCACCTGGGCTCCCTGGTCGCAGCGCTCGGCAGCTGGCTGATGGCCCGCGCCGCGGGTGGCGAATGGTGGGTGCGCATCGAGGACCTGGACCCGCCGCGCGAGGTGGCAGGCGCCAGCGAACGGCAGCTGGCGACACTGGTTGCGTTTAGCCTGGTCGCGGACGGCCCCGTCGTGCGGCAGAGCGACCGCGGCGCTCTGTACCAGGCAGCCCTCGACCGGCTGCTGGCCTCGGGCCACGCATTCGAATGCCACTGCAGCCGCGCGGACCTTGCCGCCACTGGCGGCATCCACCGCGCCTGCGTCACCGACAGGCGGCGCGACCAGCCGGCGGTGCGCCTGCGGGTTCCGGACGGCACCTCCGTCACCTTCCATGACCTGCTGCTGGGGCGGCAACAGCAGGCCGTGGACCGCGAGGTGGGCGACTTCGTCCTGCGTCGTGCCGACGGGCCGTGGGCGTACCAGCTGGCCGTTGTGGTCGACGATGCCGCGCAGGGGATAACGGACGTCGTGCGCGGCGCCGACCTGCTCGATTCCACGCCGCGCCAGATCCTGCTTCAGCGCGCGCTCGGGCTGCCCACCCCGCGCCATGCGCACCTGCCGCTGGTCGTGGACGCCAACGGCCGCAAGCTTTCCAAATCGCTCCAGGCGGTGATCGTCGATCCCGCCGACCCACTGCCCGCCCTTCGGGCGGCGTGGCAGCGGTTGGGGCAGTCGCCCGGCGCGGTCGCGAACTGCACCACGACCGAAGCGCTCCTGCAGGCCGCCTGGCGGCATTTCGACGCTGGCCGCATACCGCAATCCGCGCCGGCGCTCCGCCGCGATGCACAACAGTCATTTCACGACGGCACACTAGAGTAGGCGCGGCAGGCCGCACCGGGCGGCCAGGGAGAGCACGCATGCAGTCACGAGTTGCACTGGTCACCGGCGGCACCGGTGGCATCGGCACGTCGATCATCCGCCGCCTGGCGCAGTCCGGGCACAAGGTGGCGACCAACTACCGCGACGAAGCGCGCGGCCGTGCCTGGCAGGAAAAAATGAAGGCCGAGGGCATCGACGTGACGATCGCCCAGGGCGATGTCGCCTCCCCGGAAGGCGCGCGGGGCCTGGTCGACGAGGTCGAGCGGCAGATCGGGCCGGTCGAAATCCTGGTCAACAACGCCGGTATCACCCGCGACACCACCTTCCACAAGATGTCGGCCGAGCAGTGGAACGAGGTGATCTGCACCAACCTTAACTCCTGCTTCAACGTCACACGTCCCGTGATCGAGGGCATGCGCGCGCGCAAGTGGGGCCGGATCATCCAGATCAGCTCGATCAACGGCCAGAAGGGCCAGTACGGCCAAGCCAACTACGCCGCGGCCAAGGCCGGCATGCACGGCTTCACCATCTCGCTGGCGCAGGAGAACGCGAAGTTCGGCATCACCGTCAACACGGTGTCGCCCGGCTACATCGGCACCGACATGGTGATGGCGGTGCCGGAGGAAATCCGCGAGAAGATCGTCGCGCAGATCCCCACGGGCCGGCTCGGCACGCCCGATGAGATTGCCTACGCCGTCGGCTTCTTTATCCCCGACGAGGCGGGCTGGATCACCGGCGCCAACCTGTCGGCCAATGGCGGCCAGTACATGGGTTGGTAGGCGTCACGCCTGCAGTGGAACCGGCCGTGGCGACGCCCGGCCGGTTCACGCGGACGTCCATCGTGGCAACGCCGGTCCTGCAGGCCTTCTGGCGCGATTCCGCCAGAAGTTGCAAGGTCCGCCCCCCTGCGCCATGCTGCGGAGCATCACGATTTAGAGCCTTGGCTCCATGCCCTCGATGCGCGTCATCAAGAAGTACCCCAACCGGCGTCTTTACGACACGGAGATCTCCAGCTACATCACGATCGAGGACGTGCGACAGCTCATCGTCGACGGCGAGGACTTCGAGGTGCGCGACGCGCGGTCGGGCGAAGACCTGACCCGCCAGGTGCTGCTGCAGATCATCGCCGAGCACGAACAGGACGGCGAGCCGATGCTGTCCACGCAACTGCTCAGCCAGATCATCCGCTTCTACGGCGATTCGCTGCAGGGCTTCATGGGCAGCTATCTGGAGCGTTCGATGCAGGCGTTCCTCGACCAGCAGCAGCAGTTCCGCAAGCAGGTCGGCGGCATGCTCGGGCAGACGCCGTGGGCGATGATGAACCAGCTGACCGAGCGCAACATGGCGATGTGGAAGGAATTCCAGCAGAACCTGTCGGGCAGCGTCGGGCAGAGCCCGAACTCCACCAAGCCCAAGACCGACAAGCGCGAGCGCTGATGGCGGCGGTTGATGTGGCCGCGGACAGCGCGCCGCGGCACGCGCGACGCGTCGCCATGGTCAGCGGTGGCGTCGGCGGGTTGGGCACCGAGATCTGCAGGGCACTCGCTCGCCAGGGCCATCGCGTCGTGGCGGTGGACCTTCCTGTTGAAGGCGACCGCCTTGCGCGTTTCCGGGACCAGACGGCCGGGCTGGACGTGCAGCTGGAGTCGGTCGACGTCGGCGACTTCGCTGCCTGCGGCTCGCTCGTCCAACGCATCGAAGGCGCCTGCGGATCCGTCGATATCCTCGTCAACGCGGCGGGGATCACGCGCGATACCCGGTTGGCGAACATGGACCCCGCGCAGTGGGACGACGTGCTGCGGGTGAACCTGGACGGCGTGTTCAACCTCTGCCGGCACGCAGTCGCGGGCATGGTGGCGCGCGGCTTCGGACGCATCGTCAACATCAGTTCGGTCAACGGCCAGACCGGGCAGTTCGGCCAGACCAACTACGCCGCCGCCAAGGCCGGCATGCACGGTTTCACCATGGCGCTGGCGCGCGAGGTCGCCCGCAAGGGCGTGACGGTGAACTCCGTCTCCCCCGGCTACTGCGAAACCGCCATGGTGATGGCCGTGCCCGACGCGGTGCGCGAGCGCATCGTCGAGTCCGTGCCCGTGGGCCGGCTGGGACGCCCGCACGAGATCGCACGCGCAGTGACCTTCCTGACGGCGGAGGACGCCGGCTTCATCACCGGCGCCAACCTGCCCGTCAACGGCGGCTTGTTCATGAGCTTCTGATTGGCCGGGACGGAGGCAGGGCGCAGACTCTGCTATCGCCTCCAGCCTCCAGTACCTAACCTCCAGCTCCCAGCCCCTTACCGACAGTACTTCTCCCGGAACTGCTCCGCCTGCGGCATCAGCGACTGCAGCGTCTGCATGCGGTTGGCCGGGTCGGGGTGGGTGGATGCGAACTCCGGCGGCCGCTCGCCACCGCCGATCTGCGACATGCGCTGCCACAGCGGCACGGCCTCGTTCGGGTCGTAGCAGGCGGCAGCAGCCAGCATGAGCCCGACTTCGTCCGCCTGCGTCTCGTGGCTGCGCCCGTACGGCAGCACGAACCCGTATTGCGCGCCCGCGCCCAGCGCCGCCATCACCGCCTGTTGCTGTTGCGGATCCATCCCGCCCACCGCCATGCCGGCCGCGACCTGGCCCATCTGCACCAGCTTCTGCTGCGCCATGCGCTGGCTGCCATGGCGCAGAAGCGCGTGGGCGATCTCGTGGCCCATGACCACCGCCATGCCGTTCTCGTTCTCCACCACCGGCAGCAGGCCGGTGTAGACCGCCATCTTTCCGCCCGGCAGGCAGAACGCATTGGCCTGGTCGGACTGGATGACCGCCACGTCCCACTGGAACGACTGGTAGTCGGTGGGCGCCGGCTGCTGGTGCAGCGCGGCCAGTTCCGCCGTGACTTCGGGTACGCGCTCCACCAGCCGCTGCGCGATCTCGCGCACCTGCTGGCTGACCTGTGCGTCGGCGGGCATCAGCGCGCCCTGCGCCTGCGCATCGCCCAGCACCTGGTCGAAAGCCTGCGCGCCCAGCTGCACTTCCTCTTCAGCGGTCGCGCCGTAGCGCGCCTTCTCGCCGGTGTAGGGGTCGACCTTGGCATTGCCGAACCACGACCACGCCGCATAGCCCGCAAACAGCAGGAGGATCCACCAGCGCATGCCACCGAAACCCCGGCGGCGCCCACCTTCAGGCGCCTGCCTCCCCACCGACCCGATCCTCATCGCACCGCCCTCGTCGTATTGATAACCGTGTGCCGGCCCTCACGCGGGCCGGGCGTCGCCGCGATCAGATATCGCGCACGACCCGGAATCCGATGCGGGCATTGGTGGTATCGGACGGGCTGGCGACGCGCCACGCCGAACGCGTCTGCGCCGGCGAACTCGCCCAGGACCCGCCGCGTACCACGCGGGTGCGACAGCCCGGGTTGACCCACGCCTGGCCGTCATCCGGCGCGCGGCGATAGGAGTCGTGCCAGCAATCCGCGACCCACTCGCTGACATTGCCCGCCATGTCGTGAAGGCCGAATGCACCCGGGCGGTAGGACTCCACTTCCGCAGGCCCCCACGCACCGTCGCCGTAGCCGTCGAAGGCGTTGCGCCATTCCCGCCCGCTCGGCGAGCGGTCCAGTGCGCCGGTGAAGTTGCCCGTGCGCTCGGGTGGCGTGCCCTCGCCCCACGGGAAGCGCGATGTACTGCCGGCGCGCAACGCGTACTCGAACTCGGCTTCGCTGGGCAGCCGGTAGCGCTCACCGGTCTGCTCCGACAGCCAGTCCGCGTACGCCATCGCGTCCTGCGCGCTGACGTGGATGACGGGCATCGACGGGTCGGCGCGGTTGCCGGTGTAATCGCTGCGCCAATCGACGTTGCTGCGGCGGACGAGGTTGCCGCTGCGCTCATCGTAGGCGATGGAGTAGCCGCGGCGCGTGGCGCGCGGCTCATAGCCACTGGCGGCGATGAACCGGCCGAACTCGCCCACCGTGACTTCGTGCCGGGCCACCGCCAGGCCGCGCGGGAAGCGGATGTTGCGCGCAGGCCGTTCGGCATCGGTCGCATCGGCCTCCGCATCGCCCGCGCCCATCCTGAAGGCGCCATGCGGGATCACCACCAGCTCGGGCCCGCGGCCGCCGTTGCGTAGCGCGTCGGTAAAGGCCTGGCCGGGACGGAACAGGCCGTAATGGGTCGCAAGGTCGATGCGTGTGCGCAACAGGACCGCGGCCGGATCGCCCGGCGGCGCGATGCGCAGGAGCTCGGCGAGCGCCGCGCGTGCATCGCTGAGCCCATCCTCGCGCCCCAGTGCCGCCAGCCCCTTGTCGCGCAGGTCGCCGATGCGGGTGGCACGCAACCGCTCGATGCGATCGCGCGCATGCGGGACGGTCTCGAAGTCGGGTCGCACCTTGGCCGCCGCCTGCAGCCAGCGCTCGGCGCCGGCGAAATCGTCGTCCGCGGCCGCGACTTCCGCGCGGCGGATCAAGGCGCTTTCCGACGCGGCGATGCCCTGCATCGCGCGCACGTCCCCCGGCCGAAGCTCCAGCGCTTCCTTGAATCGGGCCAGCGCCCCGCCCTGCCCGTTTTCCCCGACCCGTCCGGCATTGAGCGCTTCCTCGCCCAGCCGGTTGGCGCGCTGTGCCTGGTCGACGGTGTCCAGCCGGGACAGGAAGCGGACGACGGACTCGCGCTCCGGCGCGACGGTCCGCGCGACCGCGCCGATCTCGTGCGCGGTGCGCAGTGCGGCCGGGTTGCGGTCGATCGCGGCCAGTGCCGCGTCGCCGCGCTCCAGAAGCGCCGCGACCGCCTGGTCGAGACCGGCCGCGATGTCCGGGTCGTCGGGCGCGTGGCGCGCCAAAGCGACATACAGCGGCAGCGCCGATTGCGGGCCGTCGAACAGCCGCCCGGCCTCCAGCGCCTCGGCAGCCTGCGTCTGGAGCGCTTCGACGCCCTCGTCCTCGACCGGCACCGCCGGCAACTGCCACGGAGCGACCGGGGAGACGGCCTGGTCGGCGCTGACGGTGACGATCGGCGCGCGGACCCGGGATGGCGCCGCGTCGGGTGCCTGCACGGTGTCGCCTTCGCCGGCATCGTCGCGCCCGCAGCCGGGCAGCAGCACGGCCAGCGCCAGGCTCGTCCAGACAATGGCGGTCAGGGGTGGGCGCAAACGTCCTCCAGAAGGCTCGGCCCGATGCGTCGCGCGGCGTGCCTGGCCCGGATCGGGTAGACCGTTCCGTGACCGCGGCGACGGTCGGCCGGCCCGGCGAAAGTAGGCTATTGTCGCCCGCCCCGGCAACCTGCCCGTGAACCCTGGTGCCCCGCCCCGTGCCACGCTGGATCCAAGACTCCGCCGAACTCCTTGCGCGTTTCGCGACGCCGCCCGCCCGCATCGGGCTGGACACCGAGTTCATCCGCGAACGCACCTACTGGCCGCAACTGGCGCTGGTGCAGATCGCGATCGAAACCGACGACGGCCTCGACATCGTGCTGGTCGACCCGCTCGTACCGGGCATGACCGCGGCCCTCGCCACGCTGCTGGCCGACACCCGTATCCTCAAGGTGATGCACAGTCCCAGCGAGGACCTCGTCGCCTTCAAGCACGCCTGCAACACGGTGCCGCGGCCCCTGTTCGACACCCAGCTGGCGGCCGCGCTGGCCGGCATTGCCGGCGGCATGGGCTACCAGCGGTTGGTCGAAAGCCTGACCGGCGTGACACTGGCAAAGGGCGAGACGCGCTCGGACTGGATGCGGCGGCCGCTGTCGCCATCGCAGCTGGAGTACGCCGCCGACGACGTGCGCCACCTGTTCGAGCTGCATGACGCACTGGACGCCGACCTGACCCGTCTCGGCCGCCGTGCGTGGCTGGCCGAGGATGCCGAACGCACCCTGGCCAACGCCGACAGCGACGATGTCGAACGCTGGCCGCACCTGTCGCTGCGCAGCGCCCAGTTCCTCGACCTGGGCGCGCAGCGCCGGCTGGTCCGCCTGCTGCGCTGGCGCGACCGGTACGCGCGCGACAACGACCGTCCGCGCACGTGGATCCTCGACAACGAGCTGGCGACGGCCATCGCACGTACGCCCCCGGCCGACATCGAAGCGCTGCAAGCGCAACTGGACGCGCATCCCAAGGCCCCGCGCAAGCTGGCCGACGCGATCTGGACGGCACTGCAGACACCGCTGGCCGACGAGGTCGACGCACCGGATGCGAGCGTGTCGGAACGCCGCGACAAGCAGGCGCTTCGGCAACTGCAGGACGCCGTTGCCGCCCGCAGCGCCGAACTGGGCCTGCCCGACGGCGTGCTCGCCTCCCGCCGCTGGCTGGAGTCGCTGCTGGACCATGGCGAGTGGCCCGACGCGCTGGCCGGTTGGCGGCGGGAAACGCTGGAGCCGCAGCTGCGCCCGCTGCTGGAGCGCTAGCCGCGCCACGGCCTGGCCGGCCGACGGGCTGGCATCGCTGCGGACGGGCCGCTAGAATCCCAGCCCACGTGGGGCGGTAGCTCAGCTGGGAGAGCGTCGCGTTCGCAATGCGAAGGTCGGGAGTTCGATCCTCCTCCGCTCCACCAATCGAATACCGAAGGCCCCGGCGTCGCACAGACGCCGGGGCTTTTCGCATGCGCGCTATGCTCGGCCGCATGCCTGATGCCGTGATCGTCCGACGCCGCCCGCCCAGCATTGCCGGCCGCACCTCCGCCTTCATCCTGCTTGCCCTGTTGGCCTGCCTGGGCGCAACGGCCCGGACGCCCGAGTCCGTGGCACCGGACATCGTCGGCATGGACGACCCGGCGCGATGGACGCCGGCCTACTGGATAGAGCGCGCGGAAGCACCGGACCGGCCGCTGGCCCCGGCCAGCGCGATCCAGGCCCAGAACGCCCGGCTCGTGCGCGACGACCCGTCCATGTATGACCTCGCTGCGCTGGGGCCGGTAGTGGAGCGCGACCAGGTGCTCGGCTGGATCCAGGGTCTCTCGCGTAGGCCCAGCGCTCCGCGCCATGACGCAAAGGGAGCCCGGCTGCCGGCAGCGGCATTGGACGAACTGGAGGACGCCCTCGCGTTGGACGCCGTCCCGGCACGCCAGGCCACGCGCTACGGGCTGGTGGTCCGCCGCGCTCCGCTGCGCACCTTCCCGACCGACCGGCGCGTGTTCAGCACGCCGGGGGACACCGACATCGACCGCTTCCAGGAGAGCGCGCTGTTCCCCGGCACCCCGGTGGCGATCGCGCACGCAAGTCGCGACGGCGAGTGGTTGTTTGTCGTCAGCCAGCGCTACGCCGCATGGATCGAGGCGCGCCACGTGGCCGAGGGCGACGCCGCCACCGTGCTGGGGTACGCGGAACGCACGCCCTATCGGCTGGTGACCGGAGCGGCGGCCCACACCGTGCACACGCCCGAGGCGCCGGCGGTGTCCGACGTGCAGCTCGACATGGGCACGCGCCTGCCATCGGCGTCCTCGACAGGCCGAGTCAACGGCCAGCACCCGGCCAGTGGCCACGCGGTCGAGCTGCCCGTGCGCCAGGACGACGGGCGCCTGCTTCTGCGTCCCGCACTGCTGCCGCGCAGCGCCGACACGGCCGACGCGCCGCTGCCACTGACACGCCGGCACCTCATCGGACAGGCCTTCAAGTTCCTCGGTGAGCGTTACGGCTGGGGCCACGACTACAACGCGCGCGACTGCAGCGGGTTCGTATCAGAGGTGTACGCCAGCCTGGGCCTGGTGCTACCGCGCAACACCGGCGACCAGGCCGGCAGCCCGGTGCTCGCGACCACCCGGCTCGACGACGTTGCGTCGCGTGCGGCCGTGCTCGAGGCGCTGCAGGTCGGCGACCTCGTCTACGTCCCGGGCCACGTCATGATGGTGATCGGCCACGCCGACGGGGAACCGTTCGTGATCCACGACATCCACGGCGGCGGCCAGCGCGGCGCCGATGGCGAAGTCGTCCGCCTTGGCCTCAATGGCGTGGTGGTGACAAGCCTGCGTGGGCTGGTGTTCGATGACGGCACGCCGTACGTCGAGCGCGCGACCGCCGTAGTCCGCCCCGCCCCGACATCCTGACCACCCACTCCACCCGGGTCCATTCCATGCAACGACGCCTTCCCAGTGCCTGCGGTGTGCTTCGGCTCCTGATCGCAACGTCGGCCGCTTTCGCGCTGGCCGCGTGCGCAAGCCGGCCTGCGTCGTCGCCGCCGACAGCCGGGTCGAACCAACTGGTGCTGGTGACCACCGCCGACTGGGACGCCACCGGGGCCACGCTGCGGCGTTACGAACGCGCGGGCGACCGCTGGCAGCCGGTCGGCGAGCCATGGCCCGCCATCGTCGGCCGGGCGGGCAGCGCCCGGGGCATGGGACTGCATCCCGAAGTGCCGGGCGCCCCGGTCAAGCGCGAGGGCGACGGCCGCGCGCCGGCCGGTGTGTTCGCGATCGGCGAGGCCTTCGGCTATGGCGCCACC
Organism: Novilysobacter selenitireducens; assembly: GCF_020026895.1. GTDB lineage: Bacteria > Pseudomonadota > Gammaproteobacteria > Xanthomonadales > Xanthomonadaceae > Lysobacter_C > Lysobacter_C selenitireducens. The sequence goes on along the minus strand of NZ_JAINZW010000002.1, from coordinate 117,487 downwards.
GCCGACACCGCGCTGCCGTACCGGGCGATGACCGCCGGCGACTGGTGCATCGACGTACCGGGCTCGACGCTCTACAACCGCATCGTGCATGTCGACGACGTGGGTGAAGCCGCCATCGAGGGCTCGACCGAGCCGATGCGCCGCGACCTGCACAAGGACGGCGACACGCGCTACGTGCAGGGCTTCGTGATCGAGCACAACACCGCCGCCGTGCCGCAGGCCGGCAGTTGCATCTTCGCCCACGTCTGGAAGTCGCCCGACACCCCGACCGCCGGTTGTACCGCGATGGACGCCGCGCACATGCAGGCGCTACTGGCATGGCTGGACCCGGCGGCGCAACCGCTGTTCGTGCTGCTGCCGGAGGCCGAGCACACTCGCCTCCACGCCTCGTGGGGCCTCCCCGCCCCCACCGTCGACTGAACACATCCGCCACCGACCCGCAGGAATCTGCATGTCCCAGCCACACGCGTCGCCCCCGCACCGTGCGCCCGCCGGCGTCGACCCGTCCACCGGCCTGGTGCGCGCCGTCGGACGCTGGCAGATCGTCGGCCTGTCGATCAACGACGTTGTCGGCAGCGGCATCTACCTGCTGCCGGCCGCTGCAGCGCTGCTGCTGGGCGGTGCCAGCCTGTGGGCGATCCTGGCAGCCGGCCTGGCGGTGACGCTGCTGGTGCTGTGCTACGCGCAGGCCTCCAGCCATTTCGACCAGCCGGGCGGTGCCTACCTGTACGCACGCGAGGCGTTCGGGCCCTTCGCGGGGTTCCTCACCGGCTGGATGACGCTGATCACCCGCGTCACCGTGGCGGCGGCGCTCAGCAACGGGTTGGCATTGGCGGTGTCGCTATTCTGGCCGTGGGCAGCCAGCGGAATTGGCCACGCGGCGATCGTCATCGGCTCGCTCGGCCTGCTGACGTGGCTCAACCTGGTGGGCGTACGCACCGCGGCGCGCGCGGGCGTCGCCCTGACCATCGCCAAGCTGCTGCCGCTGCTGTTCTTCGTGGTGGTCGGCCTGGCCTACATGGACTGGTCCGCCGTGCGGCTGGAAGGCCTGCCCCTGGACGAGCCGGCGCGCCTGGGCGAGGCCGCGCTGCTGCTGCTGTTCGCGTACGCCGGATTCGAGAACACGCCCGCCGCCGCCGGCGAGTACCGCGACCCGCGCCGCGACGTGCCGTTCGCCCTGGTCGCGATGATCGCGCTGGTCACCGCGCTGTACGTGCTGGTGCAGTTGGTGGCACAGGGCACGCTGCCGACGCTGGCGCAGTCGGAGACGCCGCTGGCGGAGGCCGCCGCCGGGTTTGCCGGCAACGGGGCGGCCCTGCTGCTGACGGTCGGTGCGGCCATCTCGATCCTGGGCACCAACTTCAACACCATGCTGTTCGGGCCGCGCTACATGTACGCGCTGGCGATGGACGGCTACCTCCCGCGTGGCCTTGCTCGCCTGCACCCGCGCTGGCGCACGCCGGTGGTGGCGATCGTGCTGCAGGCGGCGCTGGCGGTACTGCTGGCGCTCACGGGGTCGTTCGTGCAACTGGCGCTGCTCTCGGTCATCGCCCGCCTGTTCGCCTACGTGGCCACGGCGTGCGCCGCCATCGCGCTGCAGCGCCGGCACCCGGACCGTCCCGGCGCGCTGCGCCTGCCCGGCGGGCCGCTGATCCCGGTCGCTGCGATCGTGCTGTCGCTGGCGCTGCTGGCCAGCGCCAGCGCGGGCAACCTGCTGATGGGCGCGGCGGCGCTCGCGTTGGGCGCAGTGGTGTACGCGTTCCGGCGGCCGCCTCTGGTCGACCCCGCAGCTCCGTAGGATGGGTTGAGCAGCGCGATACGCATCAACCGGGACGCTTGGCAGCTTCGGACCGGCCTGGGTCCGGCGCCCCGGCCGCGACGCCAGGCCGACAGCTGGAAGCGCTGGGTATCCCTTCGCTCCACCTACCTTTGCGCCCGGGATTGCGCGGCCGATTGGCCCCCGACACCGCCCCCATGCGAAAATCCCGGGGCTGACCGGGCCCGTCCCGGCCACGGCCCCGTAGCTCAGCTGGATAGAGCGTCCCCCTCCTAAGGGGAAGGTCACACGTTCGAATCGTGTCGGGGTCGCCACAGAGCAGGAGTGGGTAGATGAGTGGCTGGGAGACGTGCAGTGGCCCCAGGGCCCGGTTTCGCCAGCCTGCTTCTCTTTATCCGTTTCCGCCCCGCCCTCGTCCGCGCAGCCTCCACGCGCGGCGCAATCCCAAGGAGTAGCCCCCCGATGACCCATCCCGTCCTCACCGCCCTCGGCCTGACCGGCACCGAATCCGGCACCTACCTCGGCAATGGCGAATGGGCCAGGACCGCCGATGCCGGCATCCTCGAGCCGATCAACCCGACCGACGGCGAAGTGCTGGCGCGGGTGCAGGCGTCCTCGAAGGACGACTACGAAACCATCCTGGAGCGCGCGCAGGCCGCCTTCAAGGTCTGGCGCACCACCCCGGCGCCGCGCCGCGGCGAGGCGATCCGCCTGTGCGCCGACGCGCTGCGCACCCACAAGGACGCGCTGGGTTCGCTGGTCGCGCTGGAAATGGGCAAGTCCAAGCCCGAGGGCGACGGCGAAGTGCAGGAAATGATCGACATCGGCGAGTTCGCCGTCGGTCTCTCGCGCCAGCTGTACGGCTTGACGATGCACTCCGAGCGCCCCGGCCACCGCATGTACGAGCAGTGGCACCCGCTGGGCATCGTCGGGATCATCTCGGCGTTCAACTTCCCGGTCGCCGTTTGGGCGTGGAACGCGTTCGTCGCCGGCGTCTGCGGTGACATCTGCATCTGGAAGCCGTCGCCCAAGACCCCGCTGTCGGCGATCGCCTCGATGAAGATCTGCAACGAGGCGCTGCAGAAGGCCGGCTTCCCGGACATCTTCTTCCTGTTCAACGATGCCGGCACCGACCTGGCGCAGGAGTTCGTCGACGACAAGCGCGTCGCGCTGGTCAGCTTCACCGGCTCCACCAAGGTCGGCCGCCACGTCGGCGAGCGCGTCGCGCGCCGCATGGGCCGTTCGCTGCTGGAACTGGGCGGCAACAACGCGATGATCGTCGACAAGACCGCCGACCTGAAGCTGGCGATCCCGGCGATCGTCTTCGGCGCCGTCGGCACCGCCGGCCAGCGCTGCACCACCACGCGCCGCGTCTTCATCCACGAAGCGATTTATGACGACGTGCTGGCCAAGCTGGTGGCGGCCTACAAGCAGGTCGAAGGCAAGATCGGCGACCCGACCGACCCGAAGAACCTGATGGGCCCGCTCAACAGCGCCGATGGCGTGCAGGCCTACCTGGACGCGGTCGAGAAGGCCAAGGCCGCGGGCGGCAAGGTCGAGACCGGCGGCGCGCGCGTCGACCGCAAGGGCAACTTCGTGCTGCCGACGATCGTCACCGGCCTGTCCAACGATGCCGAGGTCGTGCAGACCGAGACCTTCGCGCCGATCCTGTACGTGATGAAGTACAGCACGCTGGAAGAAGCCATCGACATGCAGAACGCGGTGCCGCAGGGCCTGTCCTCGGCGTGCTTCACCACCGACCTGCGCCACGCCGAAGCCTTCCTGTCGGCCGCCGGCAGCGACTGCGGCATCGCCAACGTCAACATCGGCACGTCCGGTGCGGAGATCGGCGGTGCGTTCGGCGGCGAGAAGGAGACCGGTGGCGGCCGCGAGTCCGGCTCGGACGCCTGGAAGGCGTACATGCGCCGCCAGACCAACACCATCAACTACTCCAACGACCTGCCGCTGGCCCAGGGCATCAAGTTCGACCTGTAACCCGCCGCGGAGCCCGGTGACATGAACACCCCCGCCCCACGCACCAGCACGGCCGCGGTCATCAGCCTCGTGTTCGGCATCCTGTCGTGGTTCGCGCTGCCCCTCGTGGGCGGCGTGGTTGCTGTGGTCACCGGGCACGTGGCGCGCGGGGAGATCCGGCGCGGTGCCGGCACGGTCGACGGCGATGCGCTCGCCGTCGCCGGGCTGGTGCTGGGCTGGACCAACCTGCTGGTCGCGGTACTGGCCGTGATGGTATTCCTGATGTTCTTCGGCGGGCTCGCCTGGCTCAGCTGGATGACACACTGACCGCATGTACAAGCTGGCGCGCCCGTTCCTGTTCAACTTCGATGCCGAGCGCGCCCACGGGCTGGGCCTGCGTGCGCTGGAGCTCGCGTACCGCACCGGCATCAACCCGCTGGTCGGCCGCCCCCCCGAGCCGCTGCCCACCAGCGCGTTCGGGCTGGACTTCCCCAACCCGGTCGGCCTGGCCGCCGGGCTGGACAAGAACGGCGAACACATCGACGCCCTGCTGTCGCTGGGCTTCGGATTCGTCGAAGTCGGCACGGTCACGCCCAAGGCGCAGCCGGGCAACCCGAAGCCGCGCATGTTCCGGCTGCCCGAGCACCAGGCCGTCATCAACCGACTGGGCTTCAACAACGCCGGCGTCGACGCACTGGTGCGCAACGTCGAGCGCGCCCGCCGCCCCGGTGGTGGCCTGCTGGGCATCAACATCGGCAAGAACAAGGACACGCCCAACGAGATTGCCGACGGCGACTACATGTACTGCCTGGCGCGCGTATACCCGCTGGCCGACTACATCACCGTCAACATCTCCTCGCCCAACACCGCCGGCCTGCGCGAACTGCAGGAAGAGCAACTGCTGCGCCGCCTGATCGGCACGCTGCGCGAGGAGCAGGAGCGGCTCGGCGCCAAGCACGGCAAGCGGGTGCCGATGCTGGTCAAGATCGCGCCGGACCTGTCGGACGACGACATCCAGGCCTGCGCCCGCGTCCTGGCCGAGCTGGAGGTCGATGGCGTCATCGCCACCAACACCACCGTGTCGCGCCTGCCCGTCGAAGGCGCGCGCCACGCCGAGGAGCCGGGTGGCCTTTCGGGCCGCCCGCTGATGGGCCAGTCCACCACCGTGCTGCGGATGATGCGCACGCGCCTGCCCGAGGCCATTCCGCTGGTGGGCGTGGGCGGCATCCTGTCGGGTGCCGACGCGGTCACCAAGATGGCCGCGGGCGCGAACCTGGTACAGCTGTACACCGGCCTGGTCTATCGGGGGCCGGAGCTGGTGCACGAGTGCGTGGAAGCCATCCGCCGCCGCAAGTTCGCCCCCAGCCGCGGCAACATGCCGCCGACGGTCTGAGCAGCCTCGCGTGACCCGATTCCACCGGACCCACGCCGCATGAGCGACGCCGTCCGCATCGTCCGCGATGCCGCGCTGACCCACCGCAACACCTTCGGCGTGCCTGCGCGCGCGTCGCTGCTGGCCGAAGTGGCCGACGCGCGCATGCTGCCGGACGTGCTGGCGCGGGACGGCTTCGCCGGCACCACGCCGCTGCTGGTCGGCGGCGGCAGCAACCTGCTGTTCGGCGGCGACCCGGACGTGCCGGTCCTCGTGCTGACCGGCGATGCGGTTTCGGTGGTCTCCGAAGATGGCACCGACGTCGTGCTGCGGGCCGAAGCCGGTGCGAACTGGCACGGCTTCGTGATGGACACATTGGCGCGCGGGCTGGGTGGCCTTGAGAACCTGTCGCTGATCCCCGGCACGGTCGGTGCCGCGCCGATCCAGAACATCGGCGCGTATGGCGTGGAAGTGTGTGAGCGCATCCACGCCGTCGAAGCGTTCGAACCGGCAACGGGCGCGTGGCACCGCCTGCCCGCGGAGGATTGCGGCTTCGGCTACCGCGACAGCCTGTTCAAGCGCCAACCCGACCGCTTCATCGTCACGGCGGTGGAGTTCCTCCTGTCGCGGCAGGCGCAGGTGCGGGTCGACTACGCAGGACTGGGTGAGGCCCTCGCCGCCGCGGGCCTCGCCGCGCCGACCCCGCGGCAGGTGGCCGACGCCGTCATCGCGATCCGCCGCAGCAAGCTGCCCGACCCCGCCGTGCTTGGCAACGCCGGCAGCTTCTTCAAGAACCCGATCGTGCCGGCCGCGCAGGCCGACGCGTTGTGCGAGAAGTACCCGCGGCTGCCTGTGTTCCCGGTGGCGCCCTTCCCCGCCGACGCGCTCGCTCACGGCGAAGCGCCGCACGGCCCGCGCAGCAAGCTGTCGGCGGCCTGGCTGATCGATGCCTGCGGCTGGAAGGGGCACCGCCGCGGCGACGCGGGCGTGGCCGACGCGCACGCGCTCGTTCTGGTGAACCATGGCGCTGCCACCGGCGCTGAACTGCTGGGCCTGGCACGCGACATCGCCGCCTCGGTGCAGGAGCGGTTCGGCGTGGCGCTGGAACCGGAGCCGCGGGTCGTCGGCGCACGCTGGTGAGTCTGATATCGCCGCGCCCGTGCCCATGACCGTCCACACCCGCGCCGCGCTGCTGATGCTGGGCAGCACCGCGTTCTTCGCCTTCATGGTGATCGCGATCCGGTTGGCGTCGGAGACGCTGCACACGTTCGAGATCGCGTTCTTCCGCAACTTCTTCGGCCTTGTCGCCGCGCTGCCGCTGCTTCTGCACCACGGCCCGGGCCTGCTGCGCACGCAGCAACTGCCGCGCTACTTCATCCGCTGCCTGATCGGCGTGGTGTCGATGTTCTGCGGCTTCTGGGCCATCGGACACCTGCCTCTGGCGCAGGCCGTTTCGCTGTCGTACTCGACGCCACTGTTCGTGACGATTGCCGCCGTCATCTGGCTGGGCGAGCAGGTCCGCATGCGGCGCTGGGCGGCGGTCATCGTCGGCTTCATCGGCGTGCTGGTGATCGTGCGGCCCGGCACGGCGGGTTTCACGATGGGCAGCCTGGTCGCGGTCTCGGCCGCGGTGCTCAGCGGCATCGTCGCCATCCAGATCAAGCAGCTCTCGCGCACCGAGCCGGCCGACCGCATCGTCATCCTGACCACGCTGTTCTGGGTGCCCCTGTCGCTGCTGCCGGCGGTCGCCGTCTGGGAGTGGCCGCAGGGCATCACCTGGCTGTGGGTGGTCGCCGCCGGCGTGCTGGGCACCGGTGGGCACATGCTGTGGACGCGTGCGCTGAAGCTCGGCGACGTCTCGGCACTGACGCCGATCAGCTTCATGCAGTTGCCGATCGTGGCGACCCTCGGCTTCTTCCTGTTCGGCGAGGCCGTCGACCGCTGGACCGTGACCGGCGCCGGCATCATCTTCGCCGCCAACGCCTACATCGCGCATCGCGAGGCACAGCTGGCACGGCGGGCGGCCACGCAGGCGCCAGTCGAGGCGGCCAAGCCGGGCGAATAGGCGGATCGTCCGCTTCTGCGCAAGGCAGGGGACCGTTGTTTCCGGCGTGATCCCCGCGAGGCGGGACTGCTAGGGAAAGCCTATGGCGTCGTCCCGCGTAGGCGGTGATCCATGGACGTATCGCCTTGACCCCGTCGATCGTATACCGCTGAAAACAACGTCCCTGGATTCCCGCCTTCGCGGGAATGACGGCTTTTCGGGAAGCATGCGGACGGCCTGGATTGCCGGCTTCTTCAGTCCTACGCGTTCAGGCTCGAGCCCGCCCCTACACATCCTCCGGATCATCCGCCGACGCATCGGGCCGCTCCCACGGGTGCCGGTGGTGGTGGAACACCATGAGGAACGCCGCCACCGTCCACGCCCACGCCGCGGTCCAGCCGGCCAGGATGTCGGACGGGAAATGGACGCCGAGGTACACGCGCGAAGCGCCCACCAGCACCGCGAAGGCGCCGGCGACCACGAGCACCGGCCAGCGCCAGCGCGTCCGCCACGCCAGCAGGATGACCACCGCCGCCATCGTCATCGAGCCCATGGCATGGCCCGACGGGAAGCTGTAGGTGTCTTCCGGCAACAGCGAAGTCCACAGGTCCGGCCGCGCGCGTGCGTAAAGCTGCTTGGTCGCCATGTTCAGCAACGCCGAGCCGCCGAGCGCGAGCCCCGCGAACAACCCTTCGCGCATCCGCCCTTTCCACGCCAGCACCAGCACGAGCACCACGTCGAACGGCACCACGAACCACTCGTAGCCCAGGTGCGTGACGACCGAAAAGAAGCGGTTGGCGTCGGGCGCGGCCAGCGCATGCGCCGCGCGCAGCAGGGGTTCGTCGAAGCCGAACGGCTCGCCATCGGCCACCTCGTCCGCCAGTTCGGCAAAGCCCCACAGCGGCAGCAGCAGCGCGACGAATACCAGCAGCAGCCTGCGCCAGTACCGGCGCAGGAAGTTCAGGCCGAACCGGCCTTCGACCAGGAACGTCCAGAGCTTGAGGTGGAAGGCCCTGCGGACCGGGCCCTCGGAGCTGCGGTCAGCCGGTGCCCCGGGCGGCGTACTTTCGTTCGACATAGTCATCGATCAGCGCAACGAATTCGCTGGCGATGTTCTCACCCCTCAGGGTGACGGTCTTTTCACCGTCCTCGAACACCGGTGCCGAGGGCGCCTCGCCCGTGCCGGGCAACGAGATGCCGATGTTGGCGTGGCGCGATTCACCCGGCCCGTTGACCACGCACCCCATCACCGCGAGTGTCAGGTTCTCCGCGCCGGGGTGGCTGACCTTCCACACCGGCATCTTCGCGCGCACGTGCGATTGCACCCGCTGCGCCAGCTCCTGGAAGAACGTGCTGGTGGTGCGGCCACAGCCCGGGCAGGCCGTCACCATCGGCGTGAACGCACGCAAGCCCATGGTCTGCAGCAGCTCCTGCGCGACGATGACCTCGTGCGTGCGCGACTGGCCGGGTTCGGGCGTCAGCGAAATGCGGATCGTGTCGCCGATGCCTTCCTGCAGAAGCACGCCCAGCGCGGCGCTGGAGGCGACGATGCCCTTGCTGCCGATGCCGGCTTCGGTCAGGCCCAGGTGCAATGCGTAGTCGCCGCGGGTGGCGAGCTCGCGGTACACCGCGATCAGCTCCTGCACGCCGCTGACCTTGGCGCTGAGCACGATGCGGTCGGCCGGAAGGCCCAGTTCGACGGCGCGGTCGGCCGAGTCGAGCGCAGACCGGATGAGCGCCTCGCGCAGCACACGGCCGGCGTCCCAGGGCTCGGTCCGCGCATGGTTCTCGTCCATCAGCTGTGCGGCCAGCGCCTGGTCGAGCGAACCCCAGTTGGCGCCGATCCGCACCGGCTTGCCGTGGCGGATCGCGAGTTCGATCAGCGTGGCGAACTGGCTGTCCTTCTTCTTGCCGAAGCCGACGTTGCCCGGGTTGATGCGGTACTTGGCCAACGCCTCGGCGCACGCCGGTTCCGCGGTCAGGAGCTGGTGGCCGTTGTAGTGGAAATCGCCGATCAGCGGCACCGACACGCCCATCATCGCCAGCCGGTCGGCAATGCGCGGCACCGCGGCCGCCGCCTCGGCGGTATTGACGGTGATGCGCACCATCTCCGAGCCCGCGCGCCACAGGTCGGCCACCTGCTGGGCCGTGCCGGCGACATCGGCGGTGTCGGTGTTGGTCATCGACTGCACGACCACCGGCGCGCCGCCGCCCACCCGCACGCCGCCGATCTCCACGCCCCGCGTGATGCGGCGTGGCTGGGGGCCGTAGGGCGGGGTCGAACAGGGCGGCAAGGCGTCGAAATTCATCCGCGCATTGTACCGCCGCGCCCCGCGCCTCCTGTAGGAGCGGCTTCCGCCGCGGCCACCCGATCGCGAGTGCCGTGGCCCCTCCCCCTGCTTGCAGGGGGAGGTTGGGAGGGGGTGCTGTTGGGCGGCGTCGTAATGAGTCGTATGAAGAGCACCCCTCCCCAGCCTGCCCGGCCCGCCGGCACAGCCGGCGGTCGTTCGTCGGACCGCGAGCCATGGCTCGCGAGCGGACCTCCTCACCCCCTGCAAACAGGGGAGGGAGCTGTATCGACCACTTCGACACTATCCAACGGCGTGACCCGCCCGGTGCGGTGGGGTACGGTATCCAGCCACCGGCGCCCCTTCCCGATGACCCGCGACAACCCCAACGCCGTCCTGACCCCCAGCCAGCTCAACACGCTGGCACGCGACCTTCTGGAAGGCAGCTTCCCGGCGGTGTGGGTGGAGGCCGAACTCGGCAACGTGGCGCGGCCCGCCTCGGGCCACCTGTACCTGACGCTGAAGGACGCGCGCGCGCAGGTCCGCGCGGCGATGTTCAAGCCCAAGAGCACGTGGCTGAAGTTCCAGCCACGCGAGGGCATGCGCGTGCTCGTGCGCGGACGGCTCACGCTGTACGAGGCACGCGGCGAGTACCAGATGGTGCTCGACCACATGGAGGAGGCCGGCGAAGGCGCGCTGCGCCGCGCGTTCGAGGAGATGAAGGCCCGGCTGGCCGCGGAGGGCCTGTTCGACGACGACCGCAAGCGCCCCCTGCCCCTGCACGCACGACGGATTGCGCTGATCACCTCGCCCACCGGCGCGGCGGTGCGGGACGTGCTGAGCGTGCTGGCGCGCCGCTTCCCGCTGGTCGAAGTGGACGTGCTGCCCGTACCCGTGCAGGGCGATTCCGCGGCCGCGCAGATCCGCGACATGCTGCTGCGGGCCGACGCCTGCGCCCGCTACGACGTCATCGTGCTGGCGCGCGGCGGCGGCTCGCTGGAGGACCTGTGGGCATTCAACGACGAGGCGCTCGCGCGTGCCGTGGCCGGCTGCGGCGTGCCGGTCGTCTCGGCCGTCGGCCACGAGACGGATTTTTCGTTGACGGATTTCGCCGCCGACCTGCGCGCACCGACACCCTCGGTCGCGGCTGAATTGCTGGTGCCCAGCCGCGATGACCTGCTCGCGCGGCTGCGGGTCCTGCACGGCCGCACGCGAACGCTGCAGGCGCACCGGCTGCAGCGTGCAATCCAGGCCGCCGACCGGGCCGCGTTGCGGCTCAACGCATTACGGCCGCAGGCGCGGCTGCAGCTGCTGGCGCGTCGCCAGGAGGAAGCCCTGCGCCGCCTGCATGCGGCGTGGCGAAATCGCGCGGAGCACGAACGGGCCCGGCTGCGCCATGCCGATGCCGTTCTGCGCGCGGCCCACCCGCGGCGGCGCCTGGCGCAATTGCGTGAGCGCCTCGCTTCGCTCGCGCCCCGGCCACAGGCCTGCATCGCGCGGCGCCTGGGCCACGAGGCGTTGCGGCTGCGCGCGGTGGCACGCTCGCTGGAGGCGGTGAGTCCACTGGCGACCGTCGCGCGCGGCTATTCGATCGTCCGGCACGAGTCGGGCCAGGTGGTGCGCAGCGTGCTCGACACCGCGCCGGGTGATGCCCTCGAGGCACGGGTGACGGACGGCTGGCTGCAGGTGCGTGTCGAGGGTTCTCGACCCGCCTAGCCTCTCGTAGGAGCGGCTTCAGCCGCGATCCGCAGCGCCGATTCCGTGCAGGAGCGACGTAAGTCGCGGTCACGCCTATCGAATGCGCGGCCACCGGTCGCGACTCACGTCGCTCCTACGACGGCGCCGGGAGGCGATCGCGGCTGAAGCCACTCCTACAAGAGCGCCGACGGTACGCACGTGACCCCGTGTTAACCCGCACTGCGCCAGCCTGCACACCGGAGGACGCCCATGCCCACGCTCAAGAAGACCTACCCCTACTACCTCGCCAACCGCCCGGTCGCCGCCAACACCGACCTGGACGTGCGCGACAAGTACAGCGGCAAGCGCGTAACCCGCGTGGCGATGGCCGATGGCGTGGCGGTGCGCAAGGCGATCGTCGCCGCGCACAAGGCGCGCGGCGCGATGGCCGCCTTTCCGCCGCATGCGAGGCGCGACGTCCTGGAACATTGCGTCAAGCGCTTCGAGGCGCGGCAGGAGGAGCTGGCGCTGGCGCTGTGCATCGAGGCCGGCAAGCCGATCAACGATGCGCGAGGTGAAGTCACCCGGCTGATCGACACCTTCCGCATCGCCGCCGGCGAGGCCACGCGCATCGGTGGCGAAGTGCTGGAGCTGGCGATCAGTGCGCGCACCGACGGCTACCGCGGCATGACGCGGCACGTCCCGATCGGCGTGTGCAGCTTCATCACCCCGTTCAACTTCCCGCTCAACCTGGTGGCGCACAAGGTCGCGCCGGCGATCGCGGCCGGTTGCCCGTTCGTGCTCAAGCCGGCGGCCAAGACACCGGTCGGCGCGCTGATCATCGCCGAGGTGCTGGCGGAGACGAACCTGCCCAAGGGTGCGTTCTCGGTGATGCCGTGTTCCAACGAGGACGCCGCGCAGCTGATCGAGGACGAGCGCATCGCGCTTTTGAGTTTCACCGGTGGACTGGTCGGCTGGGACCTGAAAGCCCGGGCCGGCCGCAAGAAGGTGACGCTGGAGCTGGGCGGCAACGCCGCCTGCATTGTCGATGCCGACCCCGGCGCGCCACTGGACCACGTCGTCGAGCGGCTGGTGTTCGGCGGTTACTACCAGAGCGGCCAGAGCTGCATCAGCGTGCAGCGCATCTACGCCCACGCCGACATCCACGACAAGCTGCGCCGCAAGCTCAAGGCCGCCGTGGCGAAGCTGCGCATGGGCGACCCGCGCGAGGAGTCGACCTTCATCGGTCCGATGATCGACGAGGACGCCGCCAAGCGCGTGGAGCGCTGGATCGCCGACGCGCGCAAGGCCGGCGCGAAGGTGCTGGCGGGCGCGCCACGCGACGGCAACATGCTTCCGGCAGCGTTGCTCGAGAAGGTGCCGCGCGATGCCGACCTCTACCGCAAGGAGGCCTTCGGCCCGGTCGCGCTGATCGAGCCGTTCGACGACTTCGACGCGGCCATCGACGCAGTCAACGACAGCGAGTTCGGCCTGCAGGCAGGCGTGTTCACGGGGCGGCTCGACCATGCGATGCGCGCGTGGGACCGTCTGGAAGTGGGCGGCGTGGTCGTCGGCGACGTGCCCAGTTTCCGCGTCGACAACATGCCCTACGGCGGCATCAAGCAGTCCGGCCTGGGCCGCGAAGGCGTGCGCTGCGCGATCGAGGACATGACCGAGCCCCGCCTTCTGGTGATCCGGGATGCCTCGAAGGCATAGCCCGTTCGAGCGCGTCCGGACCTCGATCCAGAGCGCCGTATGGCAACCCGGCCTAGTGCGCGACGCCTGCGGTGCCCGCTACCGCCGCCATGGCTTCCGCGGGCCGGCCGAACAGGTAGCCCTGCCCGTGCGCGCAACCGAGCTCGCGCAATGCGGTGCGCTGCTCCTCGGTTTCGACACCCTCGCCGATGGTGTGGATGCCCAGCGTGCCGGCCAGCGCCTGGATCGCGCGCACCACCGCGACCGACTCGGGTCGGCTGTCGCCCGTCAGCCCCGCGACGAAGCTCTGGTCGATTTTCAGGCACTCGATCGGGAACCGGTGCAGGTACGACAGCGCGGAATAGCCCGTACCGAAATCATCCAGCTGCGCCATGATCCCGTGCCCGCGCAACTGCTGGAGCGTGCGCAGGGCGCGCGGCACGTCGTCCAGCAGCGCCACCTCGGTGATCTCGATGCGCAGCCGCTGCGGATCCGCCCCACTGTCCTCCACCAGCCGCAGCAGCCGGTCCGCGAAGTCGCTGGCGCGGAAATGGCGCGGCGACACGTTCATCGAGATGTAACCGGGACCGCCCTTGGCCAGTTGCTCGGCAACCTGGCGGTACATGATCCAGTCGACTTCCTCGATCAACCCGCTGTGCTCGCCCACGCCGATGAACTCGCTGGGCAGCAGCAGGCCGCGGCGCTCGTGGCGCCAACGCAGCAACGCCTCGTGGCCGATCACCTGGCGGTCGGCCAGGCGCACGATGGGCTGGTAGAACGCGACGAAGCCTTCGCCGTTGATCGCGCGCCGCAGGTCCGCCTCCAGGTCCAGGATCTGCCCCGCCTGCTCGCGCATGTCCTCGTCGAACACGGCCCAGCGGTCCCGGCCGGATGCCTTGGCTCGGTACATCGCCGCATCGGAGTCGCGCAGCAACTCGGCGCCGGTTTCATAGCGCGGGTGCCACAGCGCAATGCCGAGGCTGGCCGACGGAAACACTTCGCGACCGCCGATCCAGCACGGCTGCCCGAGCGCGGTGAGGATGCGCTGCGCGAGCTCCTCCGCCGCATCCAGCCCATCGATCTCCTGCACCAGCACCGCGAACTCGTCGCCGCCCAGGCGCGCAACCGAGTCCCCGCCGCGAACGGCCGACACGATGCGCCGGCCCGCCTCCACCAGCAGTTCGTCGCCCGCCGAATGCCCGACGCTGTCGTTGACCAACTTGAAGCGGTCCAGGTCGAGGAACAGCACGGCGAAGTGGCGCGAGGGCTCGCGCCGCGCGCGCGCAATGGCATCGGCAAGGCGATCCAGCAGTTGTGCGCGATTGGGCAGCCCGGTCAGAGCGTCGTGGCGCGCCTGGTGGGTCAATTGCTCTTCGGCGCGCGTGCGCTCTCCGATCTGTTCCATCAGCTCGCTGTTGGCGCGCGCGAGCTCGTGGGTCCGTGCCTGCACGCGCTGCTCGAGTTCGGCATGCGCGGCCACCAGCCGGTCCTGCGCCTGCTTGCGCGCGAGGCCGCTGCTGATGTGGTGGGCAACGAAGGTGAGCAACTCCTGGTCGCGCGGCGTGAACACCACGTCCGGGGAATAGCTCTGCACCGCGATAACGCCGACCACGTCGTCGTCGCGCATCAGCGGTACACCCAGCCAGAAGTGCGCCAGCGTGCCGTGGCTGCGCGCGGCGCCGCGCGCCTGCAGCAGGTCGACCTGGGTGCGGTCGGCGAGCAGCGGCAGGCCGTTGCGCAGCACGTATTCGGTGAGGCCGGCCGACAGTCGGCGGGTTTCGCGGCGCGGGTCGCGCTCGTCGATGGAGTACGGGAACTCCAGCCACTCGCCGTCCTCGGAAACCAGCGCGATGTAGAAGTTGCGGGCGTACAGCAGTTCGCCCACCACCTCGTGCACCTTGGCGTAGAACTGCTCGAGCGTCTCGGATGTCATCGACAGCTCGGCGATGCGGAACAGCGCGCGCTGCAACTGCTCGGCACGGTGCCGCTCGATGATCTCGGCCTGCAGGTGGCGGTTGCTCTGCTGCAGCGCCTGGGTCCGTTCCTCGACCCGGCGCTCGAGTTCCTCGCGTGCCTGGTGGCGGTCCAGCGCGGTCAGGATGTGCTGGGCGACGAACGACAGCAGCGCGCGTTCTTCCTCGCCGTAGGTTTCCTCGCGGTCGTAGCTCTGCACGACGATCGCGCCGCAGACGCGGTCGTCGCGGCGCATCGGCACGCCCAGCCAGTCGCGGCTGTCGGGGCCATGGCGCTCGTCGAATTCCAGCCCGAGCTGCTTACGGACCTCGTCCGAGGAGCCCTGCACCGGTTCGCCATGGTGCAGCAGCGCCATCGTCAGGCTGTTGGGTGACTCCGAGGCACTGATCTCCTGCGTGGGATCGGCGACGAAGGTGTCGATGCGGTCGGCGAAGTACAGGAAGCGGAACGCGTCGCTGGCGTCGTCGTACAGCACGATGTAGAAGTTTTCCGCGTACATCAGGCCGCCGACCACCGCATGGATGCGGCGCAGCATCTCGGCCATCTCCAGGTCCGACCCCGACAGGTCGGCGATCTCGTACAGCGCCTGCTGCAGGCGCTCGGACTTCTCCAGCTGCTCGGCACGCGCGTGCGCCCGGGCGGTGGCGATGTACGACTCGACCACGCGCTGGGCCATGCTCGACCACGCCGTCAAGGACTGCTCGGCCAGCGGTTCGGACAGCAGGGCTGCGATGACGACAGGCGTGCCATCCCGCGTGGTCCACGCCAAGCCGAAACGATGCGGATCCGGCTGCCCCCCGGCGGCGCCACCGATCAGCGCATCGGCGGTGTCGCGCAGGGACACCTGCACGTCGCCGCAATCGGAGGCGACCATCCCGCCGTTGGCCTCTTTCCAGCGCACCGAGACGCTCGAACCGGTGGGCAGGGCGCGTTGCAGGACGCTGGCCAGCGGGTCCATGAACGGCACCCGTTCCCGGATGGAATCCTGCATCCGCGAATCCATGGTCTGCGCCAAGCGCTGCTCCTCCCTCGCCGGCGCGAGCATACCGCGCCCTCCCCTGTTCATCCCTTCCAACCCCGTCCCGGCGGGTCGCGCGTTGGACACGGGATGCCCCCGCCTCCCACCCCAGCGACGCCTGCGCCCGCTCTGCACCCGGCACCATGCACCACCCGCTTCCCGGCGGCAACGTCCATCCGTACCCTTGGGCCGATGGACTCCGCCCCCGACCCTGCCGCCGTCCCCGCCCCGGAGCCGGCCGACGAGGTGCTGATGCACGCCTGGGTGGGCGGCGACGTACAGGCGTTCGAGCAGCTCTATGCCCGCCACCGCGGCCCGCTCTATCGCTTCCTGCTGCGGCACACCCGCGACGGCGCGCTGGCCGACGAGATCTTCCAGGACACCTGGCAGCGCGTGATCGGCGCGCGCGAAGGCTGGACGCCGGAGGCCGCGTTCAGTGCCTGGCTGTTCCGCATCGCCCACAATCGGCTGGGCGACCACTGGCGCGCCCTGAAACACCGCCCCGCGGCCCCCGTCGACGCCGATCTGCGCGCCGCGCGCGTCCCCGACCCGACCACGCCCGAACGCGAGCTCTCGGAATTCGAACAGCGCCGGCGCCTGCAGCGGGCAATCGAGGACCTGCCCGACGAGCAGCGCGAGACCGTGCTGCTGCGACTCGAACAGGAGCTCAGCCTGGAGGAGATCGGGCAGGTCACCGGGGTCGGACGCGAGACCGTGAAATCCAGGCTGCGCTATGCCATGGACAAGCTGCGCGCGAGGCTCAACGAATGACATCCACACCCCGACCACCGCCGCGCGAGCCCCTGACGCCGGACGAGCGTGAGATGGCCGCTCGCCTGGCCCGCCTGGGCCCGCACGAGGGGCCGTCCGCGGCACTGGACGCGCGCATCCTCGCCGCCGCCCACGCGGCGACCGGGCCTGGCGCGGCGCCCCGTCGCCGCAGCATGCGACGCGTGCTCGCACTGCCGGCCGGCTGGCTCACGGGCGCGGGCCTGGCCGCCTCCATGGCCCTGGTGCTGGGCGTGGTCTGGCAACTGCAGCCCCCTGGCACCGTCGTGGCCGAGCGCGGCGAGGCGCCGGTCGCCGATGGCGGCTTCGTGCCCGCGCAACCCGTGGCCTCGGGTCGGCCACGCGTCCTTGCACCTGCCGCCCCGCCGGCGGAATCCACCGAGGTGGCGCCCGCAGCCGAGCGCATCGCCGAGCCGCAAGTCCGCAAGCGCACGGCCATGGCTACGGCACCGGCCCCGCAGCGCGATGTGGCAGATGCCGGCGCCGATCGCTCGACTGACGCCGTATCCGACACGCCCGCGGCCGTCGCGGACAGTGCCGCGCCTCCCGCACCGCCGCCGCCCGTCGCCGCTGTCGCCGTGGCACCCACGGCCGCGGCCGAGTCTGCTGCTACGTCGCAGGAAGGCGTGCAGGAAGCGCAGACGCAGGCACCCGAGCGCCGCCACAGCTACACGACCAGCGCCCGCGCGGCATCGGCCGCGATGGCCGAGTCGCGGGCACTGCGCCAGGCGGCGGCGCGTGAGGCGGGTCGCGAGTCTGCGGCCGTGGCGCCGGCTGCGGCGGCGGCGGCGGCGGCGGCGCCGTCAGTAGACGGGCTGACGCCCGACCATCCGCCATCGGAATGGTTCGCCGAGATCCGGCGACTGCGCGACGCGGGCGAAACCGACGCCGCCCGCGCGTTGCTGGAACGCTTCGTCGAGGCGCATCCGTCGCATGCGCTGCCCGACGACCTGCGACCGCTGCAGACCGCGTCACCGCCCGCCCCGTGAGCCAGGACACCCTGGCCACCCGCGCGTCGCATTCCATCGACGTCAAGCACAGCCGTTTCCTGGCGCAGGCCGCACCGGTGGACTCGCCCGACGCCGCCCTGGCGTTTTTCGCCGAAGTCGGCGATCCGGCGGCCACGCACAACTGCTGGGCCTACCGCATCGGGTCCGAGTACCGTTTCAACGACGACGGCGAGCCCGGCGGCACCGCGGGACGTCCGATCCTCGCCGCCATCGAGGGCCAGGGACTGGACCGGGTGGCGGTGGTCGTCACCCGCTGGTACGGCGGGATCAAGCTCGGTGCCGGTGGACTGGTGCGGGCCTACGGCGGTGCGGCGGCCGAATGCCTGCGGACCGCTGCACGCCAACCGCTGGTCGCGGTGTGCGAGGTCCATGTCGCCTACCCGTTCGAGGACACCGGTGCCGTGCACGCCGCGCTGGCGGCACATGACGCCGAGAAGCTCGACGAACGATTCGACGCGGGCGGCGGCCATGTGCACCTGCGGCTGCCCGTCGATCGCGTCGATGCGCTGGTCGACCAGTTGCGTGATGCCACCCGTGACCGCGCGCGCGTCCGCATCGAAGGCGACGCATCCACACAGCCCCTGTAGGAGCGGCTTCAGCCGCGAAGCCGCGGTGGGACTCTCCCATCCTTTGTAGGAGCGACGTAAGTCGCGACCCCGCGCACCGCCGATCGCGACTCACGTCGCCCCTACGCTCGCATTGCGGGTCCGGGCGTGTCGCTTCGCGGCCGAAGCCGCTCCTGCAGGGGATGGTGACGCTGCGCCCGCCGGATGAAGGACAATGGCCGGATGAACGATGCCACCGCTTCCAGCGCGCCGGCCAAGGCCCCGATCGGCCGGCTGCGCACCCTCTGGCCCTTCGTGCAACGCCACCGCGCCCTGTTCGTGGCGTGGCTGCTGGCGCTTGCCGCCTCCAGCAGCGCCACGCTCAGCCTGCCGTACGCGTTCCGGGTGATGATCGACCAGGGCTTCGCCCAGGGCGGCGGCAGCGCGATTGATCGCGCGTTCCTGCTGCTGTTCGCCGTCGCGCTGGTGCTGGCTTTTGCGACGGCGGCGCGCTTCTTCTTTGTGTCGCTGCTGGGCGAGCGCGTGGTCGCCGACCTGCGCGAGCGCCTGTACGCCCACCTGATCGCACTGGACGCCGGCTTCCACGACCGCAACCGCAGCGGCGAACTGGTCTCGCGCCTGACCGCCGACGCCGAGCTGCTGCGCAGCGTGGTCGGCTCCAGCATGTCGGTGGCGCTGCGCAGCATCGTGACCTTCACCGGCAGCATCGCGATGCTGTTCGTCACCAGTCCGCGACTGGCGGCTTACGCGCTGGTCGGCATCCCGCTGGCTGTGCTGCCGATTGTGCTGGGCGGCCGCCGCCTGCAGAAGATCTCGCGCGCCGCGCAGGACCGCGTCGCCGACGCCAACGCGCTGGCCAACGAGACCCTTGGCGCGGTGCGTACCGTGCAGGCCCATGCGCGCGAACCCTACGAGCGCGGCCGCTTCGGCGAGGCGCTGGCGATCGCCGTGGGCACCGCGCGGCGCCGCATCCAGGCGCAGGCGTGGGTCACGGCCATTGCCATCACTTTGATCTTCGGCGCGATCACGCTGGTGCTGTGGTCGGGCGCGCACGACGTGATCGCCGGGCGCATGAGTGCGGGCACGCTCGGCCAGTTCGTGCTGTACGCGCTGATTGGCGGCGGCTCGGTTGGCGCCCTGGCCGAGGTCTTCAACGAGTTGCAACGCGCGGCCGGCGGCATGGGCCGCATCAGCGAGTTGCTGCAGGAAGAGCCGGGCGTGCGCCCCCCCGAGCACCCCGCCGCGCTGCCGCAACCGGTCCGCGGCGAGGTGGTGCTGGAGGACGTGGCGTTCCACTACCCGCAGCGCCCCGACCGCGCCGCGCTGGAGCACTTCACCCTGCACGTACGCCCCGGCGAGACCGTCGCGCTGGTCGGCCCCTCCGGCGCCGGCAAGAGCACGGTCTTCTCATTGCTGCTGCGATTCCACGACCCGGACCCCGGCGCGGGCGCCGTGCGCGTGGACGGGCTCGACGTGCGCACGCTGGACCCGGCCGACCTGCGCGAAGCCATCGCGCTGGTGCCGCAACAGCCGACAATCTTCGCCGCCAGCGCGCGCGAGAACATCCGCTACGGCCGGTTGGACGCCACCGATGCCGAGATCGACGCCGCGGTGCGCGCCGCCCATGCCGACGATTTCATTGCCGCCCTGCCCCAGGGCCTGGACACCGAGCTGGGCGAGCGCGGTGCGCGTCTGTCGGGCGGCCAGCAGCAACGCATTGCCATCGCCCGCGCGCTGCTCAAGGACGCACCGATCCTGCTGCTGGACGAGGCGACCAGTGCGCTCGACGCGCAGAGCGAGCGCGCCGTGCAGCAGGCGCTGGAAACGCTGATGGAAGGCCGCACCACGATCGTCGTGGCCCACCGCCTGGCGACCGTGCTCAAGGCCGACCGCATCGTGGTGATGGACCACGGCCGCATCGTCGCCGAGGGCACGCACGACGCGCTGGTCGCCGAAGGCGGCCTGTACGCGGAACTGGCGCGGCTGCAGTTCCTGGACTGAGCGGCGGGCGCGGCCTCAGCCGCGTTTCGCGCCCTGCCCGAACAGGATGCGCCGCGCCTCGTCAGTGAGCGGCTCGTTCGACGAATACGCGGTCGACGGGTCCTCGTAGACCTTCACCGTCGCCGGTCGTTCGCGCACCGACTTGAACCAGCGTGCCAAGTGGGGGAAATCGGACAGCGCCTGTCCGTGCGCTTCGAAAGGCACGATCCACGGGTAGATGGCCATGTCGACGATGGAATAGGCGTCCCCGGCTACGAATGCCCGGCCCTGCAACTGCCGATCCAGCACGCCGTACAGGCGCGACACCTCGCGGGTGTAGCGGTCGATGCCGTACTCGATCTTCTCCGTCGCATAGACGCGGAAGTGCCCGGCCTGCCCCGCCATCGGCCCGAGGCCCGCGACCTGCCAGAACAGCCACTGCAGGGCGCGGTGGCGTTCGCGCGTGCCCGTCGGGAGGAATCGGCCGGTCTTCTCGGCCAGGTACAACAGGATCTCGCCGGACTCGAACAGCGACAGCGGGTCACCGCCGTCGGCCGGCGCGTGGTCGACGATGGCGGGCATCTTGTTGTTGGGCGAGATCGCCAGGAAATCCGGCTTGAACTGGTCGCCCTGGCCGATGTCGACCGGCACGATCCGGTGCTCGAGTCCCGCTTCTTCGAGGAACAGGCGGATCTTGTAGCCGTTGGGCGTGGGCCAGTAGTGCAACTCGATCACGAAGGTGCTCCGGTGCAACGGGGGGCATCCACCGTAACGCGCAGCGGGTCGCCACCGCCTCTCCATCGGCGCAACGCTGCGGTAAGGCCGTGGCCCTATGTCGGCAGGACCCGCTCGACCAGAGCCGCGGCGGTGTCCAGTGGTGGCGATGCACCGAACACACCACCCCGCCCGGGCCCGATCCGCGACCGGCTGAAGGCGTCGACCGATGGACTGCCCACCCGCGCCAGCACCGCGCACTGCAGCGCCAGCGCCAGTGATGACACGAGGCCGCGCGCCGCCTCGGGGGCAATCGCCTGCCCTTCCAGCAGCGCCGGCTTCAGCTTCTCGACCAGCGCGGCGTGTTCCGCACCGGCATCGACCTGCAGTTCGTCCCACACGGCCGACCCGGTGTCCGGCTCCCGGGCCAGCGCGCGCAACACGTCCAGGCACTGGACGTTGCCGCTGCCCTCCCAGATCGAGTTGAGCGGCGCCTGCCGGTACAGCCGCGGCAGGATGGACTCTTCCACGTAACCGGCGCCGCCCAGGCACTCCTGCGCCTCGTTGACGAAGGCGGGTGTGCGCTTGCAGATCCAGAACTTGCCGATCGCCGTGGCGATGCGCGCGAAGGCCGCCTCCGAGGTGTCGGTCGGCGCGCGGTCGACCGCGCCGGCCACGCGCATCGAAAGCGCCAGCGCGGCTTCGGCCTCCAACGCCAGGTCGGCCAGCACGGTCCGCATCAGCGGCTGGTCGATGAGGCGCGCCCCGAACGCACGCCGGTGCCGGGCGTGGTGCACGGCATGCGCCAACGCCATGCGCATCTGCGCGGCCGACCCGAGCATGCAGTCCAGCCGCGTCAGCATCACCATCTCCAGGATGGTGGCGATGCCGCGCCCCTCCTCGCCCACGCGCCACGCGCGGGCGCCGCGGAACTCCACCTCGGACGACGCGTTCGACCAGTCCCCCAGCTTGTCCTTCAGGCGCATCAGCTCGAAGGCGTTCTTCGACCCGTCCGGCAACCGGCGCGGCATCAGCAGGCAGGTCAAGCCGCCCGGCGCCTGCGCGAGCACGAGGAAGCCGTCGCTCATCGGCGCGGAGAAGAACCACTTGTGGCCGACCAGGCGGTAGCCATCACTATTGCCATCACTGTCAGGCGTCGCGGTGGTCGTGTTGGTCCGCACGTCGCTGCCGCCCTGCTTCTCGGTCATGCCCATGCCCAGGGTGATGCCGGGCTTGTCGGAGATCGGCACGTCCCGCGGGTCGTAATGTGGCTCGGCGGCCTTGTCGGCCCACTCGGCCAAGGATGGCTCGCGGCGCAGCACGGGAACCGCGGCGTGGGTCATGGTCAGCGGGCAACTGGTGCCGGGATCGGCCTGGTGGTGCAGGTAGCTGAGGGCGGCGCGCGCCACGTGCGCACCCGGGCCCGGCTGGTGCCAGGACAGTCCCGCCACGCCGTGGCCGACCGCGGCCTCCATCAGGCCGTGGTAGGCGGGGTGGAACTCGACGCGGTCGATGCGGTGGCCGAGCCGGTCGTGCGTGCGCAGGCGCGGACGGTCGCGGTGGGCGTCGTGCGCCAGCGCGTACAGCCCGTCGCCGGCGAGCGCGCCGTAGCGCGCCAGCGCTTCGACGAAGGGGCGCGCGCCCTCGCGGTCGGACGCCTCGCGCAGGGCCAGGTCATCGCGCCACAGGTCGCGCGGGGCGAACTCGGGCGGCTGGTTTTCGACCGCGTGGGTGGCGCCGGCATCAAGGTGCGGTGACATCGCGTCGCTCCGTGTCGGATGGCGTGAATCTAACGCAGCCGCCCCTGCTCCATGCGCCGGGAAACGCCCAACAAAAAGGCCCCGCCGGAGCGGGGCCTCAAGTCACATCGATCGCAGGCGTGTCGAACTTATTCCGCCGGCGTGATGTTGGAGGCCTGGGCGCCCTTGGGGCCCTGGGTGACCTCGTAGCTGACGCGCTGGCCTTCCTGCAGGCTGCGGAAGCCCTTGGCGTTGATCGCGGAGAAATGGGCGAAGACATCGGCGCTGCCGTCTTCCGGCGAGATGAATCCGAATCCCTTCGCGTCGT
The DNA here is from genome assembly GCF_020026895.1 of Novilysobacter selenitireducens. GTDB lineage: Bacteria > Pseudomonadota > Gammaproteobacteria > Xanthomonadales > Xanthomonadaceae > Lysobacter_C > Lysobacter_C selenitireducens. The sequence continues at coordinate 94,542 of NZ_JAINZW010000002.1, read as the reverse complement.
TGAACCACTTCACGGTGCCGTACTGCATATCCTTGATGACCTCATGCTGGGTGCGATGACTGCGCCGGCGCGTGGGGCGACCAGGACGCCAGCCGAGTATGCAAACTGAATGGCGGCTTGACAATCGCCGTTCCGACGAACGTGCCGCCTCAGCCGTCGAGCAGCGCCCGCAGCAGCGCCGGCAGGCCCGCGGATGCGGCCGCCACGTTGTCGAGAACGTCCTGCAGCGTGATCACCTCGTCCGGGTCCGGGCCCGCGCCCGCCGCCCAGTTGGCGACGATGGCCAGGCACGCGTAGTCCAGCCCCAGTTCGCGCGCCAGCCCGGCCTCGGGCATGCCGGTCATGCCGACCAGGTCGCAGCCGTCGCGGCGCATGCGGGCAATCTCCGCGCGCGTTTCCAGCCGCGGCCCCTGGGTCGCGCCATAGCAGCCGCCGTCCACCAGCGGGACACCGCCACGCGCCGCGGCGGCGACCACCGCGGCGCGCAGGCTGCGGGTGTAGGGCTCGCCGAAATCGACATGCAGCACCTCGGTGCCCGGCTCCTCGCACAGCGTGGAGATGCGGCCCCAGGTGTAGTCGATGAGCTGGTCCGGGCACGCCAGCACCCGCGGCCCGAAACGCTCGGTGATGCCGCCGACGGTGTTGAGCGCCAGCACGCGCGTCGCACCCAATGCCTTGAACGCGGCGAGGTTGGCGCGGTAGTTGATCTTGTGAGGCGGTACCGAATGGCCCTCGCCGTGCCGCGCGAGGAATGCGACGCGACGCCCCGCGAACGTGCCGACCCGCACCGGACCCGAAAGCGCGCCATACGGAGTCGGAGGCTGGTGCGCCTCGGGGTTTTCCAAGTCGGCCAGCGCATACAGGCCGGTGCCGCCGATGACGGCGAGGTCGATGGTGTCGGTGCTGGTGGTCATGCGTCACCTGGCCGTTGTAGGGGCGGCTTCAGCCGCGAACGTGGTAATCATGTGGGACGTCGCGCATGCGATCGCGGCTGAAGCCGCTCCTACAGCAAACGACTACCGCAGCGCGTAGATTGCCGGCAGGTTGCGGCCCTGCTCATGGAAATCCATGCCGTAGCCGAAGACGTAGCGGTCCGGCACTTCCACGCCCGCGTAGTCGGCGCATACGCCCGGTACGCAGCGGCCGTGTACCTTCACCGCCAGCGCGGCAATGCGCACATCGCTGGCGCCCTGCTCGCGGCACCAGGCGACGATGCCGGCCATGGTGTGGCCCTCGTCCAGGATGTCGTCGACCAGCAGCACGCGGCGGCCCTGTAGCGGCGTGGCCGGACGGTGCTTCCACACCAGCTCGCCTCCGGAAGTTTCGCCGCGGTAGCGGGTGGCGTGCAGGTAGTCGAATTCCAGGTCCAGGCCGCGCTCGCCCAACGCGAACGCCAGCTGCGCGGCGAACGGCATGCCGCCGTGCATGATCGTCAGGTACACGGGCACGCTGCCGGCGTAGTCGTCGGCGATGCCCACGGCCATGCGGTCGATGGCCTGCTCGAGCGTGCCGCGGTCGTGGATGACGTCGGCATTGGCCACCGCATCGGCCAGAGACGGCGGGCTGCCCGGCGCGCGGGTCATGCCATGCCCTCCAGGCGACCGCGCGAGGCGGTGTAGCGCGCGTCGGCCAGCAGGCCGTCCCAGCCCGTCGGGCCGCGGCCGATCAGGTTGACCAGCGCCATCGTGTTCAATGCCCGGCCTTCGACGGCCTTGAGCGACTCCTCGACCAGCTCCGGATGGCACACCAGCACCACGTCGCAACCGGCGTCCAGGTGAAGGTCGACGCGCTGCTTGATGCCGCCGGCGGAGAACGCCGCCGCCATGCCGATGTCGTCGGAGAACACCACGCCGCGGAAACCCATCTCCTTGCGCAGGATGTCCTCGATCCAGACCTTCGAATAGCCGGCGGGTTCGGGTGCGACTTCCGGATACACCACGTGCGCCATCATCACCGCATCGGCGCCGGCGGCGATGCCGGCCTCGAAGGGCACCAGGTCCAGCGCGCGGATCTCATCCAGCGGACGCGGGTCCACGGCGTCATCGAAGTGCGTGTCTTCCAGCACCGAGCCGTGGCCCGGGAAGTGCTTGAGCGTCGCGGCCATGCCGGCGCCGTGCATGCCACGCACGTAGGCACGGGTGAAGTCGGCGACCACCTGCGGGTCTTCGGAGAACGCGCGGTCGCCGATGGCGCGGTTGCCGCGGCCCAAATCGACGACCGGGGCGAAACTCAGGTCCACGCCGGTGGCCTTGATTTCGCTGGCCATCACCCAGGCATGTTCCTCGGCCAGCTTGAGCGCGGCCTCGCGGTCCTGCGCGTACTGGCGGCCGAAGCCTTCCAGCGGCGGCAATGCGCTGTAGCCCTCGCGAAAGCGCTGCACGCGGCCGCCTTCCTGGTCCACGCACACCAGCTGCGGGCGCGGCGCGGCCTCGCGGATGGCCTGCGACAGCTCGGCCACCTGCTGGCGCGAGGCGAAGTTGCGGGTGAACAGGATCACGCCGGCGCAGGCATCGTGCTGCAGCCAGTCGCGCTCCTGCGCGGTGAGTTCGTGTCCGGCGACGCCAATGACGAGCATGCTTGGATCCTTGCGGAAGCGTGGAAATCCGTCCGGTCGGGACGGCCGGCCATTGTGTCAGAAGCCCGGCGGGCGGCGCGCGCGTTCAGCTGACCCGCCGGGACGTGAAGGCCTCTCGGCCGAAGCCGAGCCTACTGCGCGCTGCCGTCGCGCTCGGCCTGCGACCACTGCGAATACGGCCGGGTGGCCAACGCGAGGTTGTAGTAGCGGGCACTGTCCGTGACTTCGCGGCCCAGCCAGTCGGGCCGCTCGAAGGCCGCGCCCGCCGACTCCAACTCCAGCTCGGCCACCACCAGGCCGGCGTTGTCGCCAAGGAACTCGTCGACCTCCCACTCGCGTCCGCCAACGTCGACGTAGTGGCGGACCTTGTCGACCAGCCCGCCGATGCACAGCGCGAGCAGGTCGCGTGCGTCGGCGACGGGGATCGGGTAATCGAACTCCTGCCGGGTGTGCCCCAACTCGCGCGACTTGAGGTTGAGGTACGCCGCGTCCCCGGCGATGCGCACGCGCACAGACGCCTTCATCGCCACGCGCCCGGGCGCGGCATCCATCGCCGCGAGATCATTGAGGTAGCCCTGCGCCATGGGCACGGCCTTGTGGGCAGCGGCGTGCCAGCCGTCACCGGCAACGAGGAATTTGCGTTCGATTTCGATAGCCACGTTGCACCCGCGTGATGTAGGAGCGCCTTCAGGCGCGATCGAAAGTCCGGTCCCGTCGCATGCCACGCGGTCGCGGCTGAAGCCGCTCCTACAAGGGCCAGGGACCCTGTGCGGTCAGCGCGGCTCGAACATCGCGATCGACTCCACGTGCGCAGTGTGCGGGAACATGTCCATCACGCCGGCGGCCTTCAGCGTCCAGCCCTTCTCGCGCACCAGGTAGCCGGCGTCACGCGCGAGAGAGGCCGGGTGGCAGCTCACGTAGACGATCCGCTTGAACTGCTTGAGCGGCAATTGCGTGAGCGCGAAGTCGGCGCCCGAGCGCGGCGGATCCAGCAGCAGCTTGTCGAAGCCCTCGCGCATCCACGCGTGGCCCGACAGGTCCTGCGCCAGGTCGGCGGCGTGGAACTGCGCGTTGTCCAGCTCGTTGCGCGCGGCATTCTCGCGGGCGCGCACCACCAGCCCTGCCTCGCCCTCCACGCCCACCACCGAGCGCACGCTGCGCGCGAGCGGCAGGGTGAAGTTGCCCAGGCCGCAGAACAGGTCGAGCACGCGCTCGTCCGGCTGCGCATCCAGCAAGTCCAGCGCGCTTCGGATCATTTTTCCGTTGAGCCCGGCGTTGACCTGGATGAAGTCCAGCGGCTTGAAGCCGTAGACCAGGCCCCACTCGGGCAGCGAGAACGACAGCTCTGGCGCCGCCGGCCACAGCGGCTGCACGCTGTCGACACCACCGGACTGCAGGAAGATCGCGACCCGGTGCGCCTGCCCGAAGGCAACCAGCGCATCGCGGTCGGCGTCCGACAACGGCTCCAGATGCCGGACGGTCAGCGCCACGCCGTCGAACACCTCGTTGGCGTCGCCGGCGATGAATTCGATCTGCGGAATCGCACTGCGTGCCTGCAGGCTGTCGACCAGCGCGGCCAGTGCTTCGATGCGGCTGCCGATGGCGGGAATCACCGTGTGGCATTCGTGCAGTTCGGCGACAAAGCGCGGGTCCTGCTCGCGGAAGCCGACCAGCGTGCGGCCCTTCTTTTCCACCCGGCGCACCGAGAACCGGCCCTTGCGTCGATAGCCCCAGGCCACGTCGGTCAGCGGCGGCAGCACGCGCTCGGGCGTAACGTGGCCGATGCGCTCCAGGTTCTCCATCAGCACGCGCTGCTTGGCGATGATCTGGCGGTCCTCGGCCAGGTGCTGCAGCGCGCAGCCGCCGCAGGTGCCGAAATGCGGGCAGCGCGGCTGCACGCGGTGCTCGGACGCCTCCAGTACCTCGACCGTGCGTGCCTCGTCGAAGTGACGGTTCTTCGCCGACTGCACGGCCATCACCCGCTCGTCCGGCAGCGCGCCCGACACGAACACCGCCTTGCCGTCCTCGCGTCGGGCGACGCCTCGGCCGTCGTGGGTCAGGTCGGTGATGCGAGCTTCAAACGGGGTTGGGTCGATGCGGGAACGGCGTGCCACGTGCGAGTACATCCGGACAACAGGGGGCGCGCATTGTCGCAGAAGGTGGAGCGGGCTTCCCGGACGTGGCAGCGGGATGGCGCGGCATGCGCGCCCGAAGCCGACGACAGGCGCTGCGCCCTGAAAAAGCGAAGGCCCGCAGTGCGGGCCTTCGTCAATGCGACCGGGTCGGGCGCGTTACTTCTGCTTCCAGCTCCCGCCGGACTGGTACCACCAGCCCGAACGCGCGCTGTCGACCCACTGCCTGGCGAACACCTCGCGGATACGGCCTTCCCACTCGGGATGCCCGTTGGCCACGGCGACCTCGCGATACACCGCCTTGCGGTCGCGGTTGTCGTCGGCGACGGCCTGGTTGATGGCGACGCGGTCCTTAAGCGGCAGCTGGCCCGCATCGCGCACGACGATGGTGCCGTCGGCGGCGAAGCCCAGCGCACCTGCGTCGAAGCCGGCGCGCAGTTGGGCGTCGAAGCGTTGCTTCATGCGCGCCTGGATCGCCTGGATGGCAGGCGTCTTGATGGTGATGTCCGGGCTCTGCGCGTGCGCGGTGCCGATGCCGGCCAGCGCCCACAGGTCGATGCGCGGCAGCGATACGGCCGCCAGCCCGCCCTGCGCACCGCCACCCTCGCCTTCGACCGGGGCAGCTTCGCGCTCGTCGTCGATCACCTTCTCCACGAACTCGCGCGCCGCTTCACGCGCCTCGGCGGCCGGGAAGTAGACGTTGATCGTCACGCACGCACTCAACACCACGGCGGCCACCGGCAATCCCATCCAACGTCGCATGTCTTTCTCCAGTTGTGCCGGTCACTCGACAACCGGCTTGATTTCGCCCGACCCCACGGCGGCCAACCGCTCCACCAGCGTGGGCCAGTCGACCCATCGGTTGTAACCCACCACCGTCAACCGCGGCAGGCCCGAACCCTGCACGATGATAAAGCCTCGATTCTGCATGGCGCCTGCGCCGGCTGAACCGAGCCCATCCATCTCGCACACCTCGTCGGCCAGGCGGCAGGCGATGCCGATGCGCGCATAACCGAAGTCGTCGAACAGCCCGATCAGTTGCGCCTGCAGCGTGCTGGCGAAGCTGGGATCGCCGACGCTCGACAGGTCCTGCACCGCGCGCTGGGAAATGCGCTGGCGCACGCCGCGCTTGCGGTCGGTGTACAGCGAGGCGTCGAACGCGACCGGCTGCCAGTCGACCAGGCGCAGACCATCGATGCGCCCGTCCAGTGCACCGGTGATCTCGCCGAACCCGAACACGCCGGTCAGCGACTGCAGGTCCAGGTCGTTGATGGCGATGTCGGCCGACAGCGTCGGTGCCACGCCGAACGGGCGTTCCATCGCCAGTGACGACACCTGCACGGTGCCGTCGAACAACGACATCGCCAGCCCGCCATCGAATTCGAGCCGGTCGTTGGCGTAGCGCGCCTGCGGGATGCGGCCGGTCAGCCTGCCGGTGAAGGCCGGCCACCCCAGCGCCTGCGCGAGCTGGCCGACATCGAGCGAATCCAGGGCGAGCCCGAACGTGATGTCCAATCCCCCGTCGGGGCCAGGCGGCCGCAGGCGCAGCTGTTCGATGCGGGCCTCGCCGCCCAGCGTTTCCACGCGTACGTCCTGTTCCAGCGCCAACACGCCATCCCGGCTGGTGAACGGCAGCCGCGCCGCCCCGAATTCCAGGCCGTACAGCGTGCCATCCGACCAGGCCAGTTCGCTCGACACGGGCGTGGTCGCGGAGAAGCGCACGTCGCCGCGAAGGTCCTGGAAGGCGAAGCGCCCGCGCGGATCGTCCACGCGCACGCCTGCCAGCGCCAGGTGCGCCTGCCGCAGCGCGCCCTCGTGCACCACTACGTCGGCTTGGGCGCGTCCGCTCAATTGCAGGTCGGACAGGCCGGCCAGACCGAGCCAACCGGTGAGGTAGCCCGCGGCCGCGGCCGCCAGGTCGGGCGCGTCGACGCTGAGGTCTGCCTGCTGCAGCGCCAGCGCGGGGGTGAACGCAAGCGAGCCCTCCACGCGCAGCCGCCCCGGGTCATCCCAGCGCAGCCGCGGGATCGCCCAGCCACTGGAATCGACGTTGCGCGCCTGCAGCGACAGGTCGACCGGGCGATCCAGCGCGATGTAGGTCGTGCCGTAGAGCAGCTCACCCGCCAGCAACCGGCCGTCCAGCTCGACCTCGTCGGTGGCGCCGAAGCGGGTGTCCAGCTGCAGCCGGGCATCCAGGCCCTCGGCGGCGATGCGGCCATCGGGCGTATCGAGCGCGGCGTCGTGCAGTTCCAGGGGCCCACGCACGCGCAGCCGTTGCCCGGGCGGGGTCAGCACCTCCAGCCGGGCGTCGCCGTGGCCGCCCTGCAGCCGCGCCTCGGGCCAAGCCTGGTCGAGCAACGCCTGTGTCCACGCCAGCGGCACCCGGGTGAGATCCACGCGCGTGAGGTCGGGCGTGGCGGCGTCGCGCGTCACGGTGACGCCGCCTCCCCCTCGCGTGAGCGCGGCGCGCGTCATCTCCGGCCCGAGGCTGACGGCCAGCCGGAACGGTGCCCCGCCCCCTCGCGCCGGCCCATCGCACTGCCAACCGCCCTCGCCGGTGCGCTGCAACGGGCATTGCCAGTCGATGTTGGCGAAGCGGTAGCCCAGGTCGGGGGCGTCCAGCCTCGCGGCCTGCAGCCGCAGCCGGCCCCGGTCGGCGCCCGCCGGCCACTCAAGCCGGACGCGCACGCCTTGCAGGGTCGCCACGGGTGTCTCGACGCGCTCGATGCGCGCCGTCGCGGCCCGCGCCGATGCCGGCCCCGACCAGGCGGCCAGCAGCGAAACTCCCACGGCCCATGCCAGCAGGCGTAGGATCCACGGCACGAAAGGCGCGGGCGCGGGCGGAGACATCCGCGGGAGCATACCCAGTCGCGCTGCCTGTTCACGATGAAAGGCGGGCCGATGACAGCTGAAGCACTGCCACGCGTGCTGCTGGTCGAGGACGATCCCATCAGCCGTGCATTCCTGTCGGCGGCACTGGATGCGGTGCCGTGCGAGGTCGACAGCGCCGACGGCGTGGCCGCCGCGCTGGCGCTGGCACGCAGCCAGCGCTACGACGCCTGGTTGCTGGACGCGCACCTGCCCGACGGCTCGGGCATCGATCTGCTGCAGCGCCTGCGCAAACTCCATCCGGACACGCCGGTGCTGGCGCATACCGCCAGCCGTGACGAGTCCTTGCATGACTCGCTGCGCCGCGCCGGGTTTGCCGAGGTCGTGGTCAAGCCGCTGCCCGCACCCGCGATGCGCGGGCGGGTGCGCGCGCTGCTTGGACTGCCCGCCACGCCGGAAGCCGCGCCGCCGGCACGGGCACAGCCCGGTAGCGAGCCGGTGTGGGACGACGAGGCGGCGGCGCGGGCGCTCAACGGCAACCTGGCGCACGTGCAGACATTGCGCGGCCTGTTCCTGCAGGAGCTGTCGCACATCCACGACGATGTCGGCGCCGCGTTCCATCGGGGCGACCACGACCACATGCAGCGGAGCCTGCACAAGCTGCGGGCCAGCTGCGGGTTCGTCGGTGCGCGGCGGCTGGCGTGTGCGGTGCAGGCCCTCGAGTCGCGTCCCGACAGTTCCGCGGCGTGGACGATGTTCGAGTCCGCCCTCACCGGGACGGTAAAGACGCCGGCGCAGCCGTGAGGGCACGGCCCGACCCGCCGCGGTTCATCCGGGGGCGTTCGACCGTGGACCGACCCGCGCGAGGTCGCCCAGCATCTCCCACGACTTCAGGCCGCGCGGACCCAGGTGGTGTTCCAGCACCGAGCGCAGCGCGCGGCGCAGGCCGGCCTGGTCCTCGGCCTCGGGAGGCGTGTCGGCGGCCATCGCCAGCAACGCTCGACCCGTGGCAGCACCGGCGCGATCGGCCTGGCCGCGGTCGCTGAGCAACCGGCGCGCGCCATGTTCCGGGTCCAGGCGATAGCGGGCCGCCGGATCGATCGCAATCCCGTCGCCATCCACTTGCCAGTCGAACCCGACGCCCAACGCCTCCAGCAGGTCGCGCTCGTAACGTCGCAGCGTCCAGCCCAGTGGTTCGTCGGCGCGCAGGCGTTCGCGTGCGACCGCGTAGGCGTGGAACAGGTCGGGCTGGGGGTCCTGCCGCGGCGCCAGGCGCAGGGTCAGCTCGTTGAGGTAGAAGCCGGCGAGCAACGCCTCGCCCAGCAGCCGCGGGGCCGCATCGACCGCCTCGGCCGCGACCAGCCGCGCCAGCTCGCCGCGTTGCACGGCGTCCAGGCGGATCCATTGCAGGGGCTGCAATGCGGCGCGCAGGACGTGGCGCTTCGGCCCCTGGGCACCGCGCGCCAGTACGCCAAGGCGGCCGTGCGTGGCCGTCAGCACCTCCACCAGCAGGCTGGTTTCGCGCCACGGGCGCGCATGCAGCACGAAGGCGGGTTCGGCGGTGATTCGCATGGGGCTTGGACGCCAGGGGCTAGAGGCTGGGGACTGGGGCGTGGCTCTGGACCTTGATCGCAGTCATGCCGTCGCCCGCGCAGCGCTATCGGCCCTGCTCCGCCTCAGTCGTGGTAACCGAACGCGCGCAACGCGGCCTCGTCGTCCGACCAGCCCTCGCGCACGCGCACCCAGGTTTCCAGGAACACCTTGGAGTCGAACAGGCGCTCCATCTGCTGGCGCGCCTTGGCACCGATCTCACGCAGTCGCTCGCCGCCCTTGCCGATGACGATCGCCTTCTGGCCGTCGCGCTCCACCCAGATCACCGCGCCGATGCGCAACAGGCGGCCGTCGACCTCGAAACGCTCGATCTCAACGGTCGTGGCGTACGGCAGTTCCTCGCCCAGCTGGCGCATCAACTGCTCGCGCACCATCTCGCCGGCGAGGAAGCGCTGGCTCTTGTCGGTGATCTCGTCTTCGCCGTACAGCGCGTCCTGCTCGGGCAGGTGCTGCAGCACCGTCTTGACCAGCGCCTCGAGCCCGTTGCGCTTGAGCGCCGACACCGGATGGACGCCGGCGAAGTCGCGACCTTCGCTGACCTGCGCCAGGTACGGCAGCAGCGCGGTCTTGTCCTTGAGCCGGTCGACCTGGTTGACGACCAGCACCACGGGCAGGCCCGCGCCACTGAGCGCCTCGTACGCGAAGCTGTCGGCCTCGTCCCATTGCCCGGCACGCACCACCAGCAGGGCCACGTCCACGCCTTCCAGCGCGCCGCGGGCCGCGCGGTTCATCCAGCGGTGCATGGCGGTCGCGGTTGACTTGCCCTGGTCGCGGTGCAGGCCCGGAGTATCGACCAGCACCAGCTGGCCTTCCGGGAAGGTGGCGATGCCCAACAGGCGGTGGCGCGTGGTCTGCGGCCGGGGCGAGACGATGCTGATCTTCGCCCCCACCAGCGCATTGGTCAGGGTGGACTTGCCGACGTTGGGTCGGCCGATGACGGCGACGTGGCCGGCGCGGTAGGCGTTTTGCATCCGGTAATTGTAGGTCGCGGGACCGCCGACCGGGGTGGTCAGCCCGCGCGCGCCTCGCGAAGGGCTTCCAGCGCGGCCAACGCCGCTTCCGCCGCGGTCTGCTCGGCCGCCCTGCGCGACCCGCCCTGCCCCTCGGTCACGACATGGGGCTCGGTCAACGTGCAGCTGACCTGGAACGTCTTGGCGTGCTCCTCGCCGCTCTCGGACAGCAGCGCGTACACCGGCAACGGCTTCTGCCGACCCTGCAGCCATTCCTGCAGCCGGGTCTTGGCATCCTTGCCGACCTTGTGCGGCGGCGGCAGCGCGGCCATAGCCGGCTCGAACCACGGCAGCACCGCGGCGCGGCAGGCTTCGAATCCCGCATCGAGGTAGATCGCGGCGACCAGCGCCTCCAGCGCGTCGGCCAGGATCGAATCCCGGCGATGGCCGCCGGACTTCATCTCGCCCGGCCCCAGCGTGAGCCTGGAGCCCAGGTCGAGGTCGCGTGCGATCGGCGCCAGCCCGGATTCGCGCACCAGCTCGGCACGGGCACGCGTCAACGCGCCCTCGTCCACCTGCGGCCAGCGCTGGTAGAGGGCTTCAGCAATAATCAGGTTGACGAGCGAGTCGCCCAGGAACTCCAGGCGCTCGTTGTGGGGAGCACCCGCGCTGCGGTGGGTCAGGGCCTGCGCGAGCAGGCCCGGGTCACGGAACGGGTGGCCGATTTCGGTCAAACCGGCCTCAGTCCAGCCCGCCGCCGCGGCGCAACTGCTCCTCGGCGTGGAACTTGCCGACGATGTCCAGGTTGTAGATCAGCGGCTTGCGGATTTCGTAGTCGACCGTCATCAGGTAGCCCGAATCGCGACGCTCGATCTTCAGGTGGTCGCGCTTCACGTTGTCGGCATAGCTGACGTAGAGCTTGCGGAAAAACAGGTCACGAATTCGCGCCGGGTCGGAGTTGGCCGCACCGGGATCGGCCTTCAGTGCCGCCAGCGCACGCTTTACCGCGTAGTACTCCGAGTACATCGGAATCAGCTTCATGCCCATGTAGACGAACACGCCGACCACCGCCAGCACGATGATGAAGCTGATCAGGGTCATGCCGCGTTGCGTGCGTTTCATCGTGCCTTTCATGGAAATCCCCCTAGCGATGCGCCGCCTGCCCCGCGGCATGGGTGTTACCTGGCGACCGGCCTCACGGAATGCTGCTGCCGATCCGCGAGAAGTCGAAGCCCCCGTCGAAATGCATCCAGATCAGGAACGCCTTGCCCCTGAGGTTGGACTCCGGGAGGAAGCCCCAGTATCGGCTGTCCTCGCTATTATCACGATTGTCGCCCATCACGAAATAGTGGCCCGGCGGCACGACCCACTCGCCTTCGCCCTGGTCCATGAACGGCAGGTTGGTCCGCTCCAGCACGGTATGGGAGCGACCCTGCAGCTGCTCGCGCAGCTCTTCCGCCCCGGTCATCTCGGTGCCGTTGCCGGTGCCCGAATACACCCCGACGCTTTCGTACGCCAGCGGCTCGCCGTTTACGTAGACGGTGTTGTCGCGGTAGGCGATGCGGTCGCCCGGCAGGCCCATCACGCGCTTGATCCAGTCCTGGTCGGGGTGGTGCGGCGGCCGGAACACCACCACGTCGCCGCGCTCAGGCTCGCCCAGCGCGACGACCTTGTGGTTGTTGATCGGCAGGCGCAGCCCGTAGGTGAATTTGTTGACGAGGATGAAATCGCCCGTCAGCAGCGTGGGCATCATCGAGTTGGACGGGATGCGGAAGGGTTCGGCGATGAAGCTGCGCAGCAGCAACACCACCAGCAGCACCGGGAAAAAGGCCTTGGAGTAGTCGACCAGCACCGGTTCCTTGCCGTCGTCCAGCAAGGTGGCGGCGGCGGCGCGGCGCTTGGCGAAGAAAAGGGTGTCCAGCAACCAGATGATGCCGGTGGCGAAAGTGAGCACCACCAGGGCGATTTCAAACCAGCGCATCGGGGGTCCTTTGGATCCGGGAATGGGGCAGCGGGTTGCGGGGGGCGAACAGGCGGGAGACGCAGACGCAGACGCAGTATTTCGATGGTGACGGGGTATCGGACGTGCTGCAGGTCATGGCCGGCGCGGCGCGTCGGCCGCCCTTCGGCATGAGGCGCCGATTTCACGGCACCGGCAGGTCACGAACGTCTGCTCCCCATTGCGTTACTTGTTGTCCACGGTCAGCACGGCCAGGAACGCTTCCTGCGGGATCTCCACGCGGCCGACCTGCTTCATCCGCTTCTTGCCCTCTTTCTGCTTCTCGAGGAGCTTCTTCTTGCGGGTGATGTCGCCACCGTAGCACTTGGCCAGCACGTTCTTGCGCATCGCCTTGACCGTGCTGCGGGCGATGACCTGCGAGCCGATTGCGGCCTGGATGGCCACGTCGAACATCTGCCGCGGGATCAACTCCTTCATCTTCTCGGTCAGGTCGCGACCGCGCCGGTCGGCGTGGCTGCGGTGCGTGATGATGCTCAGCGCATCGACCTTGTCTCCGTTGATCAGCGTGTCCACGCGCACGAACGGTCCAGCCTGGAAACGCAGGAAGTGGTAGTCCAGCGAGGCGTAGCCACGGCTCACCGACTTGAGCCGGTCGAAGAAGTCCAGCACCACTTCGGCCATCGGCAGCTCGTAGCTGATCTGCACCTGGCTGCCCATGTAGGTGATGCCGATCTGGCTGCCTCGCTTTTCCTCGCACAGGGTGATCACGTTGCCGACGTAATCCGGCGGCGTGAGGATGTTGGCGCGGATGATCGGCTCACGGATCTCCTCGACCTGGTTCACCGGCGGCAGCTTGGCCGGGTTGTCCATCGACACGATGGTGTCGTCGGTCTTGAGCACTTCGTACACCACCGTCGGCGCGGTGGTGATCAGGTTGAGGTCGTACTCACGCTCAAGGCGTTCCTGCACGATTTCCATGTGCAGCATGCCAAGGAACCCGCAGCGGAAACCGAAGCCCATGGCCTCGGACGATTCGGGCTCGAAGCGCAGCGCGGCATCGTTGAGGCGCAGCTTCTCCAGCGCTTCGCGCAGGTCCGGGTAGTCGTCGGCATCGACCGGGAACAGGCCGGCGAAGACGCGCGGCTGCATCTCCTGGAAGCCGGGAAGCGGCTTCTCGGCCGGGTCCGCGGCGAGCGTCAGCGTGTCGCCGACGGGGGCACCGTGGACATCCTTGATGCTGGCGTTGACCCAGCCCACCTCGCCCGGCCCCAAGCGCTGCAGTTCCTTGCGCTTTGGGGTGAACACGCCGACGTTGTCGACCTGGTGGCTGCGGCCGGTGGACATCACCTTCAGCTTGTCGCCCGGCTTGATCTCGCCCTGCATGATGCGCACGAGCATCACCACGCCCAGGTAGTTGTCGAACCACGAGTCGATGATCAACGCCTGCAGCTTGTCGGTATCGCGCGGCTTGGGCGGCGGGATGCGGGTGACGATCGCCTCCAGCACGTCCTCGACGTTCAGCCCGGTCTTGGCACTGACGGCGACCGCATCGGATGCATCGATGCCGATGACGGCCTCGATCTCGGCCTTGGCCCGATCGATGTCGGCCGTGGGCAGGTCGATCTTGTTGAGCACCGGCACCACTTCCAGGCCCTGCTCCACCGCGGTGTAGCAGTTGGCGACCGACTGCGCTTCCACGCCCTGCGCGGCGTCGACCACCAGCAGCGCGCCCTCGCACGCGGCCAGCGAGCGGCTGACCTCGTAGCTGAAGTCGACGTGCCCGGGGGTGTCGATGAAGTTGAGGAAGTACGTCTGCCCGTCGCGCGCGGTGTACGGCAGCGACACGGACTGGGACTTGATGGTGATGCCGCGCTCGCGCTCGATCGGATTGGAGTCCAGGACCTGCGCTTCCATTTCGCGCGTCGTCAGGCCGCCGCACAGGTGGATGATGCGGTCGGCCAGGGTCGACTTGCCGTGGTCGACGTGGGCGATGATGGAAAAGTTGCGGATCTGCTGCATGCGGGGACGCGACCGGGGCCCGTTAGGCCAGAAAGGGATGGGCCAGGAAAATCAACGGGCGATTATCGCACACGGCACGCGCCCGCCCCTGTAGCGGGGAGACGCGTGCCGTGTGTCAAGCCAGCCTCAGCTGCCGGCCGTCACCGCCACGTACTGCGTGCCCGCGCCCCGGCGCACCAGCAGCATCACGGTTTCACCTGCGTCCAGGCCTGCCAGTTGCCGGTTGAGGTCGGCGGCGCTGGCGACGGACGTCCGGCCCACCGACAGCACGACATCGCCTGCCTGAAGGCCCGCCTCACGCGCCGGGCCGGGCTGCACCGACACGATGCGGACGCCCTCGCCGGCGTCCAGACCCAGCTGGCGCCGCTGCTGGGCGCTCAGGTCCTGCGGGATGACGCCGATGGCATTGGCCGGCTCGGTATCGGCTTGGCGCCTGGGAGTGCTTCCGTCGTTGGACGCCGCCACCGCTCCGGGCAGTTCGCCCAGCACCACGTCGATCGCCATCTCGCGCCCGTTGCGCAGCAGCGTCACCTCGACGCGGTCGCCCGGCGCCTTCAGGCCGATCAGCGGCGGCAGGTCGCTGGACACGCTGACCTCCCGTCCATCGACCGCGGTAATCACGTCCATCCGCTCGATGCCGGCCTTGTCGGCCGCGCTGCCGGGTTCGATGCCCGCCACGAGCGCACCTTCGGCAACCGGCAGGCCCAGCGCACGCGCATGCTCGGCGGTCACCTGCTGCACGTTGACGCCCAGCAGGCCGCGGCTGACGCGTCCGCTGTCGCGCAACTGCTCGGCGGCGTTCATGGCGACGTCGATCGGGATCGCGAAGCTCACGCCCATGTAGCCGCCGGAGTTGGAGAAGATCTGCGAATTGATGCCGACCACTTCGCCGCTGGTATTGAGCAGCGGGCCGCCCGAGTTGCCCCGGTTGATCGCCACGTCGGTCTGGATGAACGGCACGTACTGCTGGCCGGCGTACGGATTGCTGCGTCCCACCGCACTGACGATGCCGGCGGTCACCGAATGCTCGAGCCCGAAGGGCGAGCCGATCGCGATCACCCACTGGCCGGCCTGGGTCCGGCGTGCATCGGCAAGGCGCAGGAACGGCAACCCGTCGGCATCGATCTTGAGCAGGGCGACATCGGACTCCTCGTCGCTGCCGACTACCTCGGCGGTGAATTCGCGACGGTCCGAGAGGCGGACCTGGACGGTGTCGGCGCCGTCCACCACATGGTGGTTGGTCAGCAGGTAGCCATCGTCGGAAATGAGGAAGCCAGTGCCCTGCGACACGCCGCCGCGTCCCTCTGGCGCTTCGGGGAACGGAACGCCCGGCCCGAAGAACCGGCGGAAGATCTCGGGGATCTGCTCCTGCCCGGGCGCACCACCGCGCGCGGTGCGCGGCGCGATTTCGGCGCTGACGTTCACCACCGCCGGGCCGACGCGCTCCACCAGCGACGTGAAGTCCGGCAAGCCGGTGACCAGCGGACGCGAGGGCTGGGACGACGGCGGCGGCGCGATCGGCTTTTCGCTGCCCTGCGCCCGGCGGGTTTCATCGGGCGCCTGGGCAGTGCAGGCCACGGGTATCGCAGCCACCAGCAGCCCGGTCAGGGCAAGGGTACGAAGCGGTCGGTTCATGGAATCGGCCTCCGGAAGGTGTCGATCGAGAATGGGTGCTGCGCGGGACCGTGGCCCGGGCGGGCCGGGACGGTTGCATCCTGCTGCAACGGATGTGGCAAGCGCGTCAGGGGGACGGCGGCGTGGGCGGCGCGGTGTCGGCTGCTACGCCGGCATTGGCAGGTGCCGGCGACTGAGGGCCCGCGCCGTCATCCGTACGAGGCACGAATGGATAGAACGACGGCGCCGATGCGGACGTCGACGCGCCGTAACTGGCCGTCATCGCGCCGCCCGCACGGTAGTCCGTCAGCACCGCGCGCGGCCATGGCCGGGCACCGAACTCGGCGGCGCGAGGCTGGAACGGGTCGGCCCGCGGCGCATCGTCCACCGGTGCCGCGGCAACCTGGGGCGCATCGCGGGTCCCCGCCAAGGGCGCGGCGTCGTCGAGGCCGGCCGCTTCGGGCGCGCTCGTATCACGCGCGGGCGCCGCTGCAAGTTGCCGCTGCGCCGCCCGGCGGGGACGCTCGGCCGCAGCGATGACGGCCGCGCCAGCAAGCGCCGCAGCCGGTGCCGCGCCTGCGTCCGTGCCGGTATTGGCCACTTGCGGTGCGCGGAGGTCCGCCGGTGCCGGCGCGGAAACGACGGTGGGCGCGGCCGTCTCGAGCGGGCGCGCGGGATCGTCCAAGGGCCGCGCGACGAGGAAAGCGGCGACCGCCACGGACGCCGCCAATGCCGCACCGGGCATCCATCCACCCAGGCCGCGGCGCGAGCTGCCCGTGCCCGAAGCCACAGCAGGCGCGGCATCCATCCGGGCCTCGGCGGCCAGGGCATCACCGACCCGCTGCGCGAAATCCGCCGGCGCCATCGCCTCCGCCCGGCCGCGCAGGACGTCGCCTGCCAGCTGCCAGCGGCCCACGGCTTGGCCCCATGCACTGTCGTGGTCCAGCCGCTTGAGCGCGAAGCGCGCGGCGTCGCCACGCAACTCGCCATCGAACAGGGCCGAGAGGGTCTCGCGGTCGTCGTTGGGCTGGTGCGGTGTCATCGGCACGGGAACTCCTGGATCAGCGGCTCGTGGAGGGTTGGAACGTGACGGCGGCTTGCAGCGTCGGGTTTCATCGGGTCGCGTCCTCGTTGTCCAGCAACGGACGCAGGCGTGCATCGATCGCATCGCGGGCGCGGAAGATGCGCGAGCGCACCGTGCCGATCGGGCAGCCCATGCGCTCGGCAATTTCGTCGTAACTCATGCCGTCGACTTCGCGCAGCGTGATGGCCGTGCGCAGGTCTTCCGGCAGGCCTTCCACGGTTTCCATCACCGTGCGCTCGATCTCCTGGCGCAGCAGCTCGCGCTCCGGGGTATCGGTGTCGCGCAGCCGCATGCCAGCGTCGTACTGCTCGGCATCGCCCGCATCGATGTCCGCCGCGGGCGGGCGCCGGTTCTGGGCAACGAGGTAGTTCTTGGCGGTGTTCACTGCGATGCGGTGCAACCATGTATAGAACTGGGAATCGCCCCGGAAATTGCCCATCGCGCGGTAGGCGCGGATGAACGTTTCCTGGGCCACGTCCTGGCATTCGCTCCAATCGGACACGTAGCGCCCGATCAACCCGACGATCCGATGCTGGTAACGGCGAACCAGCGCATCGAAGGCCGAGCTGTCGCCGCGCTGGACGCGCCGCACCAACTCCTGGTCGAACTCGTCGGCGGATGCCTGTGCAACGTCTTTTTCGGCCATGCCGTGCCGGCACTCCTGTCTGCTCGGCGTTGGCCGAACGATGTGACCCCCCCGCCGGGGAAAAGTTCCGACCCGCGGGCTCTGCCTGAACACGTGGGGTCGCGCGGGCCGGTCCGCAACACGTTGCGGCACCTGCACCCGATTTGACGCCGTCGAAACAACGCCCGGATGATAGCGGCCCTCCCCATACGTGAACGGATGGTGCCGCGATGACCGCAGGGCGCGACGCGCTACCCGCCTTCGACGGGCTCCGTGCCCGCCACTGGCACACCCAGACGCGCGCCGACGGCGTGCTGGTCCTGTCCTTCGACCGCGAAGGCGCCTCGGTCAACACGTTCTCGCAGGACGTGCTGATCGAGCTGGACGCCCTCCTGGAGCGGCTGGCCCTGGACCCGCCCAAGGCACTGGTCGTGCGCTCGGGCAAGGACAAGGGTTTCGTGGCCGGCGCCGACATCAAGGAATTCCAGGCCCTCGACCAGAAGGGCACCGTCGGCGACGCCATCCATCGCGGCCAACAGGTGTTCCAGCGGCTGGCGGAATTGCCCTTCCCCACCGTCGCGGCGATCCACGGCTTCTGCATGGGCGGTGGCACCGAGATGGCGCTGGCCTGCCGTTACCGCGTCGCCAGCGATGACCCGTCCACCCGGATCGGGCTGCCGGAAGTAAAGCTGGGCATATTCCCCGGCTGGGGTGGCAGCGTGCGCCTGCCGCGCCTGATCGGCGCGCCGGCGGCGTTCGACATGATGCTGACCGGGCGCAGCCTGAGCGCGAAGGCCGCCCGCTCCAACGGGCTTGTCGACAAGGTGGTACCGGTCGATCAGCTGATTGATGCCGCGGCCGCCCTAGCCCTCAATGGCACGCAACGGCCCTTCAGGCAGCGCTTGCTGGGTTGGCTGACCAATACCCTGCCCGCCCGCCGGCTGCTGGCGCCGATGCTGGCCAAGCAGGTCGCCCGCAAGGCGCGCAAGGAGCACTACCCGGCCCCGTATGCCCTAATCAACAGCTGGTCGCGTGCCGGTGGTGGCGTGCAGTCGCGCCTGGCCGCCGAGCGCAAGGCCGTGGTGCGACTGGCCTCCACGCCGACCGCGCGCAACCTGATCCGCGTGTTCTTCCTGCAGGAGCGCCTCAAGGCCCAGGGCAGCGGCGACCACGGCATCACACACGTGCATGTCATCGGCGCCGGTGTGATGGGGGGCGACATCGCGGCGTGGTCGGCCTACAAGGGCTTCGAGGTCACGCTCGCCGACCGCGAGCAGCGCTACATCGACAAGGCGCTGGAACGCGCGGGCGAGCTGTTCACCAAAAAGGTGAAGGACGAAACCAAGCGGCCACAGGTGGCCGCGCGCCTGAAGGATGACCTCGCCGGCGACGGCGTGGCCCGGGCGGACCTGGTGATCGAAGCCATCATCGAGCAGGCCCAGGCCAAGCGCGACCTGTACGCGCAGGTCGAGCCGGCGATGAAGGACGATGCGCTACTGTCGACCAACACCTCGTCGATCCCGTTGACCGAGCTGCGCGAACACATCCGCCGCCCGGCCCAGTTCGCTGGCCTGCACTACTTCAACCCGGTCGCGCTGATGCCGCTGGTGGAGATCATCCGCCACGATGCGATGGCCCCTGCCACCGAGCAGCGCCTGGCGGCGTTCTGCAAGGCGATCGACAAGCTGCCGGTCCCGGTGGCCGGAACGCCCGGCTTCCTCGTCAACCGCGTGCTGTTCCCCTACATGCTGGAAGCCGCCACCGCCTATTCGGAAGGTATCCCGGGTGCGGCGATCGACACGGCCGCGGTGCGCTTCGGCATGCCGATGGGGCCGATCGAACTGATCGACACGGTGGGCCTGGACGTGGCGGCGGGTGTTGGCGAGGAGCTGGCGCCGTTCCTGGGCCTGCCGCTGCCGCAGGCGCTGGCCGGCGGCGCCGAGGCCGGCAAGCGCGGCAAGAAGGACGGCCAGGGCCTGTACAAATGGGAGAACGGCAAGGCGGTCAAGCCCGAACTGCCCAAGGACTACCAGCCGCCGTCCGACCTCGAGGATCGACTGGTCCTGCCGCTGCTCAACGAGGCGGTGGCCTGCCTGCACGACGGCGTGGTCGAGGACGCGGACCTGCTGGATGCCGGCGTGATCTTCGGCACCGGCTTCGCGCCGTTCCGCGGTGGCCCGATCCAGTACATCCGCGAAACCGGTGTCGATGCCCTGCTGCAGAAGCTAACGCAGCTGCAGGCGCATCATGGCGATCGCTTTGCGCCGCGGCCGGGTTGGGACAATCCGGCCCTGCGCACCGCCCAAGGTGCCGACGCCCCGGCCTGACATTCCGATCCGCAGTCATGAAAAAGCCCCGCTCTATGCGGGGCTTTTTTCTGCGCGACGCGTGCCGCTACATCGTGTGCGTGGCACGGTCCGAGTTGAGCGTACCGGCGAGCAGGGCCTCGATCTTGCCTTTCACCGCCTCGCCTTCGGCGCTCTCGTTGAACTGCACGCCGATGCCGGCCGGGCGGTTGCCCTGGGCGCCGACCGGGGTGACCCACACGACCTTGGCCGCGACCGGCATGCGCTCGCTGGATTCGGGCAGGGTCAGCAGCAGGAAGACTTCGTCGCCGAGGAAGTAGCGCTTGGGCGTGGCGACGAAGATGCCGCCGTGCTTCAGGTACGGCATGTAGGCGCTGTACAGCGCCGCCTTGTCCTTGATCGCCAAGGTCAGGATGCCCTGCCTTGCACCGCCTGCTGCCGCCATCATCCCGCCCCCGTAGCCTTCAACGTGCGCCGTCGTGGCGCGCCTTCGCGTCCGGCCGCGCGGCGCCGGCGCGCCAGGCCATCAGCAATTCCACCACCGCCAGGTCCGCGCGCACCGTGGTGCGCAGCAGGTCGCAGGTCCGGTTCGCCTGATCGAACCAGGCCGCCAGACTGCGCGTCCGCGCCGGGTCGGTCAAGCGCTCGCCCGCCCGCGCCACGGCCAGGTCGGCCGCATGGCGCAGCCGCAGCGCGGCGTGCTCGTCGGCGGTCCAGCGCTGCGCGGTTTCCAGGGGCGTTCGCTTGCCCTGCGCTATCGCATCGAGATCGCTCCCCACCTCGCGCCGCAACGCCATGCCTTCGCCGCGGAGCCAGTCGTCGGCCTGGCCCGGATGGCCTCGCGCGGCGTCCAGCGCCTCTTCGGCCGCACCGGCGGGATGTCCCTGCGCCTGCAGCCATTGCAGGGCCTCATCGCGCGGCGGCAGGCGGAACTCCAGCCGCTGGCAGCGGCTCCGGATCGTCGCAGGCAGCCGGGCCGGATTGGCGCTGACCAGCCAGAGGAACCGGCCGGGCACGGGCTCCTCCAGCGTCTTCAGAAGCGCGTTGCAGGCGGCATGGTTGACCGCGTCGGCCGGGTCGATGATCACCACCTGTGCGCCGCCGTACTGCGGCGTGAGCGAGAGTTGCTCCGATAGTTGGCGGATCTGCTCGATCACGATTTCCGTGCGAAGCCGCGCGCCGTCCTTTGTCGGGATGAACGAGACGACTCGGTAGTCCGGATGCGCGCCCGACGCCAGCAGCCGGCATCCGCGGCAGGCGCCGCAGGGTCGAGGCGTGTCGGTGGCGTCGCACAGCAGACGCGCGGCCAGGCGCTCGGCCACCGCGCGCTTGCCCAGTTGCGCAGGGCCGCAGAACAGCAGGCCATGTCCGAGGCGGCCGGCGTCCAGCGCGGCGGCGGCCTGGTCGTGGATCCGCTGCTGCCACGGCGCGAGCGTGGTGGGCATCACCGCGCACTCTCCAGGTGTTCCTGAAGGTGCCCGACCGCGGTTGCAGCCACCACCTCCAGCGCCTGCGAGGCGTCGATCAAACGAAAGCGCTCCGGATGGGCCTGCGCCCGGCCGAGGTAGGCCGTGCGCACGCGCTCGAAGAAGTCCTCGCGTTCGGACTCGATCCGGTCGGCGTCGCCGCGCCCGCGCATGCGCGACAGCCCGACCTGCACCGGGACGTCCAGCAGCAGCGTCAGGCCGGGCTCGATGCCCACGACGCGCCGCTCGAGTTCGGCAATGAACTGCACGTCGCCGCCCCGCGCGCCGCCCTGGTAGGCGTAGCTGGCATCGGTAAACCGGTCGCTGAGCACCCAGGCGCCGCGTGCGAGCGCAGGCAGCACGGTCTCGCGCACGTGCTGCGCGCGGGCGGCGAACATCAGCAGCAGTTCGGTTTCCTGCGCGGGCGGTTCATGGCGCGGGTCGAGCAACAGGTCGCGGATCTGTTCGGCCAGCGGCGTACCACCGGGTTCGCGCGTGCACACCACCTCGTGCCCGGCGGAGGCCAGCGTGTCGCGCAGCGCCGCCAGCACGGTGGACTTGCCGGCGCCCTCGCCGCCCTCGAGCGTGACCAGGCGCGGCTGGCGAACCAGCGTCACTGCGTTTCCCGGGCCGACTGCGGCGCACGCTGCGCCTCGCGGTAACGCTGCACGTAGCGGGACACGGCGGCGTTGTGTTCGGCCAGCGAACTGGAGAACACGTGTCGTCCGCTGCCATCGCCCACGGCCACGAAGTACAGCGCATCGCCATCGGCCGGGTCGGCAACCGCGGCCAACGCATCCACCCCGGGCATGGCAATGGGCGTGGGCGGCAGGCCGTCGCGGGTGTACGTGTTGTAGGGCGTGTCCGTCTCGAGGTCGCGGCGGCGGATGTTGCCGTCGTAGCCGGGCCCGATGCCGTAGATGACGGTGGGGTCGGTCTGCAGGCGCATGCCGATGCGCAGGCGGCGCTCGAACACGCCGGCGATCTGCGGACGTTCCTCGGCGATGCCGGTTTCCTTCTCGACGATCGACGCCAGGGTCAGCATTTCGTCGGGGGTCTTGAGGACGCTGTCGGCCTCACGGGACTCCCACGCTGCAGCCAGTGCCTTGGCCATGGCCGCGTGGGCCCGGGCCAGGACGTCCAGGTCGCTGTCGCCACGCGTGTACAGGTAGGTCTCGGGCAGGAAGCGGCCTTCCGGATGCTGGCCCGCATGGCCGAGCCGGGCCATCAGCGCGGCGTCATCGAGCTCGGCGCCCTCCTGCTCCAGCGGCTTGGCCTTGGCGAGCGCGGCGCGCAGTTCGCGGATGTTCCAGCCTTCGACGATGGTGAACCGGTGGTTGATCACCCGCCCCTCGCGCATGGCCGTCAGCAGTTCGCGCGGCGTGGTGCCTGGTGCCAGCGCGTATTCGCCCACGTGCAGGCGGCCATCGGCGCCGAGTTCGCGCGCCAGCACGCGCCATTCGATCTCCTCACCCTTCGTGACGCCGGCTTCGCGCAGCTTGCGCACGACTACCGGCAGCGAGTCGCCCGACTCCACCACCACGCTGGCGCCCTCTTCAAAACCCGCCATCGGCGCGTCGGTGAAGCCGGCATACCGCTGCCACAACACGAAGGCGGCCGCCACGGCGGCCACCAGCAACAGCAGGAACACGAAGCCGAAACGGCGCTTGCGGGGTCGGGTCACGGCGTCTCCGGGGGAGCGGCAAAGGCGGGATGGTCGAGGGCCAGGGCGCGGCGTGCGGCCGCCACGCGTGGATGTGGCGACCACGTGCGATCGCCGAGCCGGGCGACCGGCAGGATACCCCGCACCGCGTTGCACAGGAAAACCGCCTCGGCACTTTCAACGTGCTGTGGCGACAAGGTCTCGGTGCGGGCGTCGAGCCGCGCCAGTGCCCATTCGCGGCAGACGCCCGCAACGCCGCAGACGTCGACGGGCGGTGTGCGCCACTGGCCATCGATCAAGGCAAAGACGTTGGCTGACGTGGCGCACACCACGTCGCCGGAGGTCGCGCGCATCAGGCCGTCGTCCGCGTCCGGCATCGGGCAACCGGGCGCCGTCCATTCCAGGCGGGCCAGCACCTGCTCCAACCGGTTGCAGTGCTTGATGCCGGCCAGCATGGGCTGCTCGGCCAGGCGGGTATCGCACCAGCGCAGCTTGAGTCCACCCGGCGTAGCCACCGGCACGGGGTGGCGCGACACGATGCAGGTCGGCGCGGGCTCGGGCGGCGGTGTGTAGCCACGGCCGCCGGCGCCCCGTGTGAGCAGCAATTTGACGACGCCATCGCCGCCCTGCAGCAAGGCGGTGACGTGTTGAACCACGTCCGCCTCGGCGGGCACCGGAATACGCAGCCGCTGGGCGCCGTGCAGCAGGCGGCGCCAATGCGCGGGCCACCACGGCACCGTGCCTGCGTGCGCGCGCATCGTCTCGAACAGGCCGTCGCCGTAGGCCAGACCACGGTCGCCGGCCGCGACCGTGCCACCTTCCATGCCGTCTACCAGCACCCGCACGTTCACCCCTCCACGCCCAGTGCGCGCAACATGCCGCGCGCCTTGGCGCGTGTCTCGTCGAGCTCGCGCGCCGGGTCGGAGTCGGCCACGATCCCCGCCCCCGTCCGGAAGCGCAGCACGCTGCCCTTACCGGCCGGCTCCAGTTCCGCGCTTCGGATCAGGATGTTGAGGTCGAGGTCGCCATCGCGGTTCAGCCAGCCCATCGCGCCGGTGTAGGCGCCGCGGCCGGTGCCTTCCAGCTCGGCGATGATCTGCATGCAGCGCACCTTGGGACAACCGGTGATGGTGCCCCCCGGGAACGTCGCGCGTATCACGTCGCCCGGTGTGGTCCCGGGATTCAGCCGACCGCGCACGTTGCTGACGATGTGGTGGACGTGGGCATAGCTCTCCACCGTCATCAGCTCGTCGACCTCGACGCTGCCCGGCACGCACACGCGTCCCAGGTCGTTGCGCTCCAGGTCGATCAGCATGACGTGCTCGGCGCGCTCCTTGGGGTGGCCGACCAGCTCCTGCACCCGCGCGACATCGTCGTCGCCCGCCGTTCGCGAGCGAGTGCCTGCAATGGGACGGGTTTCGACGAGGTCACCCCGTACCGACACCAGCCGCTCGGGGGATGCGCTGACCACAGCGCCCTCGGCCGTTTCGAAGATGCCGGCGAACGGCGCCGGGTTGTTGTGCCGCAGTCGCGCGAAGAGTGCGGCCGGTTCCAGCTCCCGCTCGAACGTCGCGTGCCAGGCGCGCGACAGGTTGGCCTGGAACACGTCACCCGCCGCCAAATAGTCCAGCACGCGGCGCACGCCCGACAGGTAGCGGCCGGGGTCGTCCTCGCTGATCCGCGACGGTGCCTGCCATTCGGGCATGGCGGGTGGACGCTTCGCGCAGTCGTACTCGATGCTGTCGAGCAGCGGTGCGTGCCCCGGCTCGGCGACGGCGATGCATTCGCCTGTCGCATGGTCGCGCAGCACGGCGGCATGGCAGCGAACGGCCAGGGCCACGGGCAGCGCGCCGCGCGCATCCGGCAGGTTCAGGACTGGCTCGACCTGCCCGGCCAGCTCATAGCCCAGCAGTAATGCCCAGCCGCCCCGGAACGGCCAGCGCGGCTCGTCGCGGTCGGTTCGCTCGCGCTGCCATGCGGTGTCCAGGGCGTGCAGGAAGTCGCCTTCAACTACGTCGCCGTCCTGGTTGCGCGTCATGCCGTCGCGATCGAGCCGGAGGCTCTCGTGGCCGGCCATCAGCAGCAGGTCCCACCGGCCCTGCGCCGTGCCGTGTGCGCTGGACTCCAGCAACAGTGGGTAGCGCTGCGGTGCCTGGCGGTGCAGGTCGAGCAGGTCGATGGACGACGGAAGCGCGCGGGTCAGGAGCATGGTGTTCTCATCATCGCGCCGACAGCCGCCCGCACCCGTGTGCGGTCAACGGCAGGTTCGATTGCGGCGCCTTCGAGCATGCCGGCAGGTTCGGCCCGGATGCGAACCCGCGTGCACGCGAATGCCGCTGGCGGTCGATCAGATCCGCTTGAACACCAGCGTGCCGTTGGTGCCGCCGAAGCCAAAGCCATTGGACACCGCGACATCGACCTTGGCCTGGCGGGCCTCGTTGGGCACGTAGTCCAGGTCGCAGCCTTCGCCCGGCGTTTCCAGGTTGATCGTGGGCGGGATGATGCCCTCGTGCAGCGCCATCACCGAGAAGATCGCCTCGGCGCCGCCGGCCGCGCCCAGCAGGTGGCCGGTCATCGACTTGGTCGAGCTGACCATCGTCTTGTAGGCGTGGTCACCCAGCGCACGCTTGATCGCCCGCGTCTCGGCCACGTCGCCCAACGGCGTGGAGGTGCCGTGCGCGTTGAGGTAGCCGACGGCGTCGACGCCCACGCCGGCATCCTTGAGCGCGGCGACCATGCAGCGGGCCGGGCCTTCGCCGTCCTCGCTGGGCGCGGTCATGTGGAACGCATCGGAACTGGCGCCGAAGCCGGCCAACTCGCAGTAGATGCGCGCGCCGCGCGCCTTGGCGTACTCGTACTCCTCCAGCACCAGGATGCCGGCACCGTCGCCCAGCACGAAGCCGTCGCGGTCCTTGTCCCAGGGCCGGCTGGCGCGGATCGGGTCGTCGTTGCGGGTGGACATCGCCTTCATGGCGCAGAAGCCGCCCACCGACGTCGGCGACGAACCGCGCTCGGCACCGCCGGCTATCATCACGTCGGCATCGCCGTACTGGATCATCCGCATCGCCATGCCGATGGAATGGTTGGACGTGGCGCACGCCGACACGGCCGAGAAATTGGGGCCCTTGATGCCGGTCAGCAGCGAGACCTGGCCGGGCAGCATGTTGATGATCGTGCTGGGCACGTAGAACGGCGAGATCTTGCGCGGGCCGCCTTCGTGGAACTTGATCGTCTGCTCCTCGATGCCCAGCAGGCCGCCGATCCCCGAGCCAATCAGCGCGCCGATGCGCTCGGCGTTGGAATCGTCCACCGTCAGGCCGGCATCCTCCATCGCCATCAGCGAGGCGGCCACGCCGTAATGGATGAACTCCTCCATCTTGCGCGCGTCCTTGGGCGACACCCACTTGCCGATGTCGAAGTCGCGCACTTCACCGGCGATGCGCGTGGTGAACGCCGAGGGGTCGAAATGGGTGATCGGGCCGATGCCGGACCGGCCATTGACGATGCCGTCCCAACTGGTGGCCAGGTCATTGCCCAGCGGTGACACGATGCCCAGACCGGTGACGACGACGCGACGCTTCGACATGGAGAACTCCGACTGCGGTCGGCGCCGACGGGGGCGCATCGACCGGAAGAAAACAGGTTGGCGGTGGTGCACGTGCCGGGTGAGGCGCGGCCCACCGGCTGCGATCGCCCTGGATGCACGACCCGGGCCCAACGGGCCCAACTCGACCCGGACCATTGAAAAACGCGGGGCCGCAACGCGGCCCCGGTGTACTGCTGCACGGACGGCATCGCCGCCCGCAGGGCGCCTTACGACTTGACGTGCGCCTTGACGTAGTCGATCGCCTGCTGCACCGAGGTGATCTTCTCGGCTTCCTCGTCCGGGATCTCGCACTCGAACTCTTCCTCGAGGGCCATCACCAGCTCGACGGTGTCGAGCGAGTCCGCGCCGAGGTCGTCGACGAACGAAGCGTTGTTGGTGACTTCCTCTTCCTTGACGCCCAGCTGTTCGACGACGATTTTCTTGACGCGCTCTTCGATGCTGCTCATCTGTGCTCACTCCTCCCAAGGGCGGGATTTTTCGATGGAATAGTCTAATTGAATCGGTGGCGATCGCGAACGTGCGGGAAACGCCTTTTCGATCAATGGGTTGCCGGCCCTTCCTGGGCCCTTGCGCTCGGTGGCGCAAGTGCGGTCACGGCATGTACATGCCGCCGTTGACGTGCAGGGTCTCGCCGGTGATGTAGGCGGCCGACGGGCCGGCCAGGAACGCCACGGCGCGTGCGATGTCGGCCGGCTCCCCCAGGCGCCCCAGGGCGATCTGGTCGAGCATCCCCTTCTTGGCGTCCTCGGGCAGCGACCGCGTCATGTCGGTATCGATGAAGCCCGGGGCCACAACATTCACCGTGATGCCGCGGCTGCCGATCTCCCGCGCCATCGACTTGCTGAAACCGATGATGCCGGCCTTGGCGGCGGCGTAGTTGGCCTGGCCGGCATTGCCGGTCACGCCGATCACCGAGGCGATGTTGATGATGCGGCCACGGCGCGCCTTCATCATTGCGCGCATCACCGCCTTGCTGGTGCGGTAGACGCTGGTGAGGTTGGTGTCGAGGATCGCCTGCCAGTCCTCGTCCTTCATCCGCATCAGCAGGTTGTCGCGGGTGATGCCGGCGTTGTTGACGAGGATGGACACCGGGCCGATGTCGCTGGCGATGCCATCGATCAGCGCGTCGACCGAAGCCGGGTCGGCCACGTCCAGCACTCGGCCATGGCCACCCTGCCCCGCCAGCCGATCGCCGATCGCCTTCGCGCCGGCCTCTGACGTCGCCGTGCCGATCACCGTCGCGCCCTGCGCGGCCAGTTCGTCGGCGATCGCGGCACCGATGCCGCGGCTGGCGCCGGTGACGAGGGCGATTTCACCCTTCAGGAGTTGTTCGCTCATGGAAGATCCTTTCATTCGATTGGGGATTCAGCCGCCATCCCGACCGTGACACCCGGACAGACCGCGTCGCGACTGAAGCCGCTGCTACAGAGCTACGCGTTGCCGGTGCCGTGCAAGGCGGTGTCGAACTCGGCCGGCACGCCCAGGGCCCGTGCCTCGAGCGACTTGTCGATGCGCTTGACGAGGCCGGCCAGCACCTTACCCGGGCCGCACTCGTAGACGCGTGTCGCGCCGCGCGCGGCCAGGGCCTGCACGCAGCCGGTCCACTGCACGGGCAGGTACAGCTGGCGCACCAGCGCATCGCGGATCGATTCGATGCCATCGTGCACTTCGGCATCGACGTTCTGCACGACGGGCAGCGAAGGCGCCTGCCAGTCGATGTCCTTCATGGCCTCGGCCAGGCGGTTGGCGGCCTCGCGCATGAGCGGCGTATGCGACGGCACCGACACGGCCAGCTTCACCGCCTTGCGCACGCCACGCTCGGCCAGCAGCGCCAGCGCGCGCTCCACCGCTTCGGCGTGCCCGCCAATGACGATCTGTCCGGGCGAATTGAAGTTGGCCGGCACCACGACTTCCTTGCCCGACACCGAATCGCAGACCTCCTGCACCAGCGCGTCCTCCGCGCCGAGCACCGCGGCCATGGCACCGGTTCCGGGAGGTGCGGCGTCCTGCATGAGTTGGCCGCGCAGGCGCACGAGGCGCGCGGCATCGGCCAGCGACAACGCACCGGCTGCGACCAGCGCCGCGTACTCGCCCAGGCTGTGCCCGGCGAGCTGCGCCGGCCTTGCACCGCCGCGCTCGTTCCAGAGACGCCACACGGCGACACCCGCGGCCAGCAGCGCCGGCTGGGTGAACTCGGTCTGGTTGAGCTGCTCTTCGGGACCGGCCTGGGCGATCGACCACAGGTCGACGCCGGCGCCCTCGCTGGCCTCGGCAAACGCCTGCTCGATGACCGGGGTCGACTGGGCCAGTTCGGACAGCATGCCCAGCGACTGCGAGCCCTGGCCGGGGAACACGAAGGCCAGTTGCGGGTCGGTCGATGCGGGGGTGGGTTCAGTCACGCGCGGTTCCCTGCGTTGAGAACGCGCCATGATACGAGCGAATGCGCGAGGGCGTCTGTACCCGCGCGTACAGTTGACGTCCGTCCGGAAACCCTGCAGCCCTGAAAGCAGAGAGGGACCTGCAACACCGCCGATGGCGATGAAGCAGATCCCTCGACAGGATCGAACGATGGCCGCTCAGTAGCGCAGCAGCGCGGACCCCCAGGTAAACCCGCCGCCGAAGGCTTCAAGCAGCAGCAACTGGCCGCGCCGCACGCGGCCGGAGCGCACCGCCTCGTCCAGCGCCAGCGGCACCGAACCCGACGACGTGTTGCCGTGCCTGTCGACCGTCACCACGACGCGGTCCATCGGCATGTCCAGCCGCTTGGCGGTGGCCTCGATGATGCGAAGGTTGGCCTGGTGTGGGATCAGCCAGTCGATGTCGTGCCGGTCCAGGCCGTTGGCCTCGAGCGTTTCCTCGACGACCGAGTCCAGCGCCTTGACCGCATGCTTGAAGACTTCATTGCCGGTCATCAGCACGCGCACGCCGGCGTTGTGCTCCTCGGGCTTGAACCCGACCGACACGCCCACCGGGTTCCACAGCAGCTCCTTCTTGCCGCCGTCGGCGTGCATGTGGGTGCTGAGGATGCCGGTCTCGGTATCGGCCTTGAGCACCACCGCGCCGGCGCCGTCGCCGAACAGCACGCAGGTGCCGCGGTCGGACCAGTCGAGCATGCGCGTGAGCGTTTCCGACCCGACCACCAGCGCCGTGCGCGCGGCACCGGAGCGGATGAACTTGTCGGCGATCGTCAGCGCATAGACGAAGCCCGAGCACGCCGCGTTGACGTCGAATGCCGGACAGCCGTTGGCGCCCAGCCGGTGCTGCAGCAGGCACGCGGTGGACGGGAAGATCAGGTCGGGCGTGGTGGTGCCCAGCACGATCAGGTCGAGCTCGGACGCGTCGACGCCCGCGGCTTCCAGCGCACGGATCGACGCGTGGTACGCAAGGTCGCCGGTGGTCTCGCCTTCGGCGGCCACGTGGCGCTCGCGGATGCCGGTGCGGGCGGCGATCCACTCGTCACTGGTATCGACCAGCTTGGACAGGTCCTCGTTGGTCAGGACCTTTTCAGGCAGGTAGCTGCCCGTGCCGGCGATGCGGGCGTAGACGCCGCCAGCCGGAACAGAGAGAGCGGATGCAGCGCGATCGGTCATCTACGGTTCCCGCGTCAGGTGTCCGGGGCCGGTTTCGCGGCCTGGGCCATTGGAAGGCTGGAACCGCCGGCATGCTCGGCGGGATCCACCGCTGGCCCGGACAGGCAATCCCCAGTGGGGCTGGCACCTGCCGGGAGGCCGGCAGGGATGCAACCGCCGCCGGTGCCGCGAATGGGCACCTCGGCTGCGCGCGACCGAATCGCCGGCCGCACGCGTACGACGGGAGATTACTCCTCGTCGGCAACCTGCGACTTGGTGTCGATCACCTTCTTGCCGCGGTAGTAACCGTCGGCGGTGACGTGGTGGCGCAGGTGGGTCTCACCGGTGGTCGGGTCGGTCGCCAGCTGCTTGCTCGACAGCGCATCGTGCGAACGACGCATGCCACGCTTGGACGGGGAGACGCGGGATTTCTGGACAGCCATGGTCTTGCTCCAAGGAAAAACCGGGTGATCAGGGACCCGGGGCCACTACTTCGATTTGTCTTTCAGGGCCGCCAACGCCGCGAACGGGTTGACGCGTTCAACTTCTTCTTCAGGCGCCGGCCAGTCCTGCTCCATCGCCTCGGTGCCCGGGGACACCGGCACCACGGGCACGGCCAGGATCAGCTCATCCTCGACCAGCTCGACCGCCCGCACCATGCCGTCCTCCGGCACCAGCATCGGCTCGTAGTCCGGCGGCAATGCCGCTTCGTCGGCCTCGTCGCGGATAAGGCCGAGCCGCTGCTCGATCCGGACCGGCAACTCGAACCGCTGCAACGAGCGCTGGCACAGCAGCGGCAGGGCGGTTTCGGCCTGCAACTCGACGTAGGGCACCTTGAAGGTGTCGGTATCGAACTGCAGCGAGAAAACGACCTCACCGCGGGTGTCCACGAGACTGTCGGCCAGCCGGGTCAGCGCCGCGAGCGGCAGCCGTCCTTCGACGCGCCGACGTGCCGCCACCATGCGCCAGATATCCAGTGCGTCGTGGCTTGCGTCAGGGCTACGTGGCACATCGGCAGGCATAAGCCGGGGAATGGTAAGGACCGACCCCTGCCCTGTCAAACCAAAATCCCTTGCGGAACGGCGATTTGCGGGCTGATTTGCCCGCGTCCGGCACGCGCGGCAGACTGGCCGTTCATTCCCAGTCGTACACGCCGTGGCCGCAACGCTTCTTTTCATGACCCTCGCGCTGGTCGCGGGCCTGCTGTTGCTGGCCCTGCGCCGCCGCGGCGGGCGCCGGCAGCAGGCCGTCCGGGACGTGCTCGACGCCGCCGACGCGCTGGAGCACCGGCTACGCCAGGCCCGCGAGGAAATCGAAGCCGTCGTCGGCGAGGACGCCCAGGACCCGGTCCGGGACGCCATGCGCGAGATGCTACGGCAGCGCCTGTGGCTGCGCGACCATGGCGAGGACGCCAGCATCGCCCAGCTTGCGGAGGTCCGCAGCGAGATCGACGCGGCCCGCCGGCGCATCGACCAGCAGCTGAACCGGATCGAGCAGGCGCGCGCTTCTGCAGCGTGAGTGCCTTCGAGGCCGCCCGATGAGCGAACCATGAGCGCCCCCTCGCCGATGCCGCGCCTGATCCTCGGCTCGACCTCCCCGTACCGGCGCGAGCTGTTGGCGCGGCTCGGGCTGCCGTTCGATACGCAGGCACCGGAGGTCGACGAAACCGCGCTGCCCGGCGAGGCACCCGCCTCGCTGGCCGCCCGCCTGGCCATCGCCAAGGCCGAAGCCGTCGCGGCACTGCAACCCGGCACCTGGGTCATCGGTTCCGACCAGGTCGCCGAACTGGACGGATGCGCCCTGGGCAAACCGCACCGGCGCGATGCCGCCATCGTCCAGCTCCAGGCCCTGTCGGGGCGCGAGGCACGGTTCCATACCGCACTGTGCGTGGCCCGCGTGACGCACGAGGGCCTGCGCAACAGCCTGCACTCGGTCGACCTGACGGTGGTCCGTTTCCGCCCGCTGACGGGCGCCGAGATCGAGCGCTACGTCGATGCCGAACAGCCGCTGGACTGCGCCGGCAGCTTCAAGTGCGAGGGACTGGGCATTGCCCTGTTCGACGCCATCGAGACCGCCGACCCCACTGCGCTGGTCGGTCTGCCGCTCATCGCCACCGCCCGGCTCCTGCGCGAGGCCGGGTTCACCGTGCCCTGACGCCCGCCGCGGCAACGCTCAGCGCGCGGGCGCCACGTCGATCGGTACCTCCGGCCAGTCCTCGACACTGCCGTCGTTGCCGTGCAGGCGCAGCCCCAGCCAATGACGGCCGGGTTCGACGTCACCCAGGTCGATCGTGCCGCGCAGCCCCACCCGCGGGTGCTGCGGGTCGTTGGAAATGCGCCAGAACGCGGCGGCGCCGGGGCTTTCGAGGCCGTACTCCAGGTCGCCGACCACCCTGCCGTCCAGTAGCGCCTCGACGCGCGCCAGGCCGACGCCATCCTTGAAGGCCCAGCCTTCCAAGGTGAACTCGCGCCCCACCGTCGCGCCGCTCGCCGGGCTGTCGAGCCAGGCCATCGCCGGCGCCACGCACGGCCCCTCCGACGCGTGGCCGTCCAACCGGAACAGCAGGAATCGCTGGCGGCCATGGTCGACGTTGAGCACGCGCGGCGGCGGCAGCGGACCGACTGCGTCGCAGAGCGCGTGGTAATGCTCCAGCAGGTTCTTGTACTGGACCTCGCTGACACCTGCGACCAGCAACACCGGTGCGTCCGCCCATTCCTCGCGGCCCTTGGTCTGCAATCCCCAAAGACGCAACTGCGGCGCACGACCGTGGCGGTGGTTGAGCGGATGATCGAGCACCGGAATCGATGCATCGCCCAGCGCGAAGCCCAGCTCGGCGCCGACCTTGAAGTTGTCGGCGACCACCTGGGTACCAGGCGGCATGTCGCCCAGTTCGTCCCGCACGGCATCGGCCAGCGAATCCCAGCCGGCGAAGTTGGACGGGTACCACTTCTCGGCCGCCGTCCTCGCGCGCACCTCGGGAATCGACACGGCGACGTAGTAGCCCAGCGTCAGCACCAGTCCCACCGCCGTGGCGCCCCACGTCAGGCTGCGCAACCATCGTGGCCACTGCGACAGCACCAGCGGCAACAAGGGCAACAAGGCGAGATAGCCCGGCAGGGGCCAGTGGAAGCTGACGCGCTCGGTATCGGCGAAAAAGCCCAGTGCAAAGAACCCCAGCACCACCAGTCCACCCAACAGCGCCAGGTAGCGCGACGCCGGCAGGGTACTGCGCTGCCCGCGCCACGCCGCCAGCGCGAGGGCGGCAAACAGGAGCGGCGTGACCAGCAGCGCCTGGATCGCGATGAACCACAGCCCTTCGACGTGGAACGCCCACGGGTGCCGTTCGACCAGCTGGAACCGCAGGCCTGCATCGGCGTTGTCGAGGTTCCACACCACCAGCGGCGTCCACGCGGCAGCGCCGAAGGCAATCGCGGTCCAGACGCGCACGTCGCGCAGCACGCGGCGCCCATCCGGCAGCAGCAACAGCGCCACCAAACCGACCCCGATGACCGCGATGAAGCGGTAATGGCTGAGCGCGCCGATCGCCAGGCCCAGCGCCAGCTCCAGCGCCGCACCCGCGGTTACCCGTCGCAGCAGGCGCGCGCCTGCATCCACGCATAACAGCGTGGCCAGCGCCATCGCGGCATCGGGCAGTGCCATCAAGCCCAGCGTGCCCGCCAGCGGCAGCAGCAGCGCGAAGCTGCCGGCCTGCCAACCGCGCAACTCGCCGAACTCGCGCGACGCAATGCGCACCACCATCAGCGGTACCAGCGCGGCCAGCACGAGGAACGGCAAGCGCAGCGCGAGCGGGTTGTCGCCACCCAACGTGACACCGAGCCGCGTCATCCAGGCCGTGAGGCCCGGCAGGTCGGAGTACGCCGCGGCCAGGCGCTGGCCCTCCAGCCAGTAGAACGCCTCGTCCACGAACAACGGCAAGCGCGCCGCGACCAGCAGCTTCACCAGCAACACAACCACGAACAACGCCCAGAACGTGCGCTGTGCCACCGACTCTTCCCGCATGGACGGGCGACCTCGCTACACTCGAAGTGAACAAAAAGGAGACCCACCCGATGGCGGCATCCCCTTCGACCGCGCGCATGCTACCCGACACGCTGCGGGCCGCCCTTGACGAGGCGCAGACGCAGGTCAATGCGCTGGTGCTGGGCAAGCCAATGGAGGTGCGCCTGGCGTTCGTCGCGTTGCTGTCGGACGGCCACCTGCTGATCGAAGACCTGCCGGGCCTGGGCAAGACCACGCTCGCGCACGCACTGGCTGCCACGCTCGGGCTGGACTTCCAGCGCGTGCAGTTCACGTCCGACCTGCTGCCCGCCGACGTGCTGGGCGTGTCGGTGTTCGAACCGCAATCGCGACGCTTCGACTTCCACGAAGGCCCGGTGTTCACCCAGGTGCTGCTGGCCGACGAGATCAACCGCGCGCCGCCGCGCACGCAGAGCGCGCTGCTTGAAGCCATGGCCGAACACCAGGTCACCGTCGACGGCATCACCCACGCCCTGCCCGACCCGTTCTTCGTCATCGCCACGCAGAACCCGGTCGACCTCTCGGGCACCTACCCGCTGCCGGATTCGCAGCTGGATCGCTTCCTGCTTCGCCTGGCGCTCGGCTATCCGGGCGAACAGGCCGAGCGCGACCTGCTGGCCGGCAGCGACCGCCGCGCGATGATCGCCTCGACCATGCCCCTGCTCGACGTCGAACAGGTACGCGAAGCGCGGCGTGCAGTGCAGGCCATCCATGCCAGCGACGCACTGATCGCCTACGTGCAGGCGCTGCTGGCGCGCAGCCGCAAGCACGCCGGCGTGCGCGTGGGCCTCTCGCCACGGGCCGGGCTGGCGCTGCTGCGTGCCGCACGTGCGCATGCGTTGTTGCTGGGTCGCGGCCATGTCGTGCCCGAAGACGTCCAGACGCTGTTTGGCGCCGTCGCCGCGCACCGGCTGGTGGCCGATGCCGATGCCGGCAGCGATGCGGCGCTGGCCAAGGCGATCCTGCACGCGGTGCCCGTGGATTGAGCACCATGCGGTCGATGCGCGATGCGCTGGCGGCGCCGTTGGCCGCACTGCGCGGCCGGATGCTGGCGTGGGCGCGGCCGCGCCAACCCGAACCCTTGCCCGTGCGGTTCGACCGCCGCCGCGTGTATGTCCTGCCCACGCGGTTCGGCCTGTTCTACGGCGTGTTGCTGGCAGCGATGCTGCTGGGCGCCCTGAACTACAACAACAATCCCGCCCTGCTGCTCGGCCTGCTGCTGGCCGGCGCCGGGCTAGCGAGCCTGATCGCCGCCCAGCTGCAGTTGAGTGGACTGGAGATCAGCGCCGTCGATGCAGAACCGGTGCCGGCCGGTCATCCGATGACCTTGCGCGTACACGCGCGTGCAGCGAGCGATCGCAGCCGCCGCGGACTCGGCGTCGCATGGGGCCACGGCGCGAACGATGCCGACGCCGCCCGCCTGCACCTGTCGGCCGGGCACGGCGAAACCGAACTCGTCCTTCGCACCACGCGCCGCGGGTGGTTGGACCTGCCGCGCCTGCAGGTGTGGACCACCCGCCCGCTGGGGCTGGCGCGTGCGTGGGGCTATGTCTGGCCGGAGTCGCCCGTGCTGGTCTATCCGCGGCCCGAAGCCTCCGGCCCGCCACTGCCGGCCGGTCGCGGCGAACAGGTGCAGGCGCGCCTGCACCCCAGCGGCGATGAATTGCACCACCTGCGCAGTTACCGCCCGGGCGACAGCCGTCGTGCAATCGCATGGAAGCCCTCGGCCAGGCGCGACACGTTGCTGGTGCGCGAGTACGAACAGCCCCAAGGGGCGGATGTCGTGTTGGACTGGCGCGAATTGCGCGGGCTGGCGCACGAAGACCGCATCGCCCGGCTGGCGCGTTGGGTCGACGAGGCCGAGCGCGATGGCCGTCGCTTCCGGTTGTGGCTGCCGACGCAACCGGTGCTGGGGCCGGACCACGGACCGGCGCACCGGCATGCCTGCCTGCGCGCACTGGCGCTGATGCCGCATGGCTGACGCGGGCTCACCCTTGATGCTCGATGCGCCGACGCGGCGCGGCGTGCTCGCGGCGGCTGCCACGGGCCTGCTGCCGCTGCTGCTGCAACTGCCGCCGACCATCGGCATGACGATCGCCGCCGCGGCCGTCGTCGTGACCGCGCTGTCGTGGCGCAAACCGTTGCCGGCGCCGCTGCGCCTGCTGCTGACGCTGGCATTGCTGGCCATCGTCCTCAACCTGACGGGCTTCTCGGTCGGGCGCGACAGCGGCTGCGCGCTGTTGGCGGCGATGCTCGCGGCCAAGCCGTCGGAAACCTTCAACCTGCGCGATGCGCGGAGCCTGCTCGGGTTCGCCCTGTTCGCGCCGTTCGCGACCTTCCTGCTCGACCAGGGGCCGGTCGCACTCGCCCTGGGACTGCTGGCCGCGATCGCCGTGCTGCTGGCGCTGCTGCGCCTGGCGGATCTCGAGTCCGGCGACATCGCGTACCGGCCCCGGATTCGCGACCGCTTGGTGGCGATCGGGCGGCTGATGGCGATCGGGCTGCCACTGGCACTGGCCGCATTCTGGCTGTTCCCGCGGCTGGGGACGCCACTGTGGGGCGTGCCGGAACGCGCGTTGTCGCGCCCGGGCCTGTCGGACACGATGCGCCCGGGCGAATGGGTCGACCTGATGAGCGACGACTCGCCGGCGCTGCGGGTGCAGTTCTTTGGCGATACCCCGCCCACGCAGCAGATGTACTGGCGCGGGCCGGTGCTGTGGAACTTCGACGGCCGCGAGTGGACGCAGCCGGGCTGGTTCCGCGCGCTGCCGGCCGCGCCGATGGAACCGGGCGACGTGCGCTGGGACTACCGCATCGAACTGGAGGCCACCGACCAGCGCCAACTGGTCGCGCTCGACCTGCCGCTGGCCGCCCCGGAAGGCGCGCGCCTGTCGCTGGACCACGGCCTGCACGTGCGCCGCCCGCTCACCTCGCTGAGCCGTTGGCGCATCCAGTCCGCGCCGCCGCGCCGCTATGAACCCGAACTGCGCCGCACCCTGCGCAGCGCGGCGCTGGCGCTGCCCGACGGCTTCAATCCGCGCACCGTGGCGCTGGCCCGGCAATGGCGCCGCGAGGCGGGCAACGACGACGTGGCCATCGTCACGCGCGCGATGGATTGGATCCGCAGCGATTTCGCCTACACCCTCGGCACGCCGCTGTTGGGCCGGCACTCGGTCGACGAGTTCCTGTTCGACGAGCAGGCCGGCTTCTGCGAGCACTTCAGCTCGTCGTTCGTGGTGCTGATGCGCGCTGCCGGCATCCCGGCGCGCGTGGTCACCGGTTACACCGGCGGCTACTACAACCGCTTCGGCGACTACTGGATCGTGCGTCGGCTCGACGCGCACGCATGGGCCGAAGTGTGGCTGGAGGGCCGCGGCTGGGTGCGCGCCGACCCGACCGCCGCGGTCGCACCCGAACGCATCTACGACACCATCGAAGACCGTGCAGGTGTCGGTGGCGGCCTGTTCGGTGATGCCGGCGGCCTGTCGCCCATGCTCGACATGACCGACTGGCTGCGCCGCGGCTGGAACGACTTCGTCCTGGGTTTCGACGCCAGCCGCCAGCGCCAGTTGTTCCGGCCGCTGGGCCTGGGCGACATGGACGGTGCCCGGCTCGCCGCGCTGTTTTCGCTGGTCGCCGCGTTGGCCCTGTTGTGGATGGCATGGCTGAGCCGCAAGGGTGAGCGCGAACCCGATCCCGTCCTGCGCGCGTGGCGCGCGCTCGGGCAACGCTATGTCCGGCTGGGACTTGAGCCGATGCCGCACGAGACGGCCCGCGACTGGGCCGCGCGGGTTGGTCGGGCGCAACCGCATCTCGCCGCCGAGCTGAACGCGCTCAGCGAAGATTTCAGCGATTGGCGCTACGCTGCCCCTACCCCGGGGCACGATGCCGTCCGCGACCTGGTGCGCCGGCTGCGCGCGCATCGGCCGACAGGCCCTCGACCCGCCCGCAACCCTGGAGAACGCCGATGAGACTCCCGCTGACCGCGCTCGCCGCCGCCGCGTTGCTGGCTGCCTGCGCCTCGCAACCGAAGCCGCTGCAGGGGGAATTCCTCCCGATCACCCCGCACGAGGCCGCCGAGTCCGACCGGACCGGCGCCGTGGTGCGCTGGGGCGGCCGCATCGTGCAGGTCGAACCGCAACCCAACAGCACGTGCTTCGAGATGATCGCCACGGGCCTGTCCGTCACCGGTCGTCCGTACTGGGCCAGCGACGACACCGGCGGCCGCTTCATCGCCTGCCGCACCGGGTTCTACGACCCCGCGGTGTTCGAGAAGAACCGGGAAGTGACGTTTACCGGCCGCATCGGCGGTTACGAGACCCGTAAGATCGGCGGCTACGACTACCGCTTCCCGCGCGTGGACGCCGATGTCGTCTACCTGTGGCCGGTGCGCGAGTACGTGGACGTAGTGACCTATCCGCCGCCGTGGCCGTGGTGGGGCTGGTGGTAAGGCGCCCTTAGGGACTTCTCCATGTAGGAGCGACGTCAGTCGCGACCTTCCCGGGCACGGGAACTGCGTCGCGACAGGTGTCGCTCCTACAAAGGAACCGGCTATTTCTCGCGCGTGCCGAACCGGCCGAGCGGTGCACCTGCCAACAGATGCAGGTGGATCTGGAAGACGGTCTGCCCGCCGTGGTCGTTGCAGTTCATCACCACCCGGTAGCCGTCCTCGGCGAACCCTTCGCGCTTGGCGTACTCCGCCGCGGCATGCGCCAGCCGGCCGACGATGGCGGCTTGGTCCGGCTGCAGGTCGTTGAGGGTCGCGATGGGGGTCTTGGGCACGAACAGCACATGCACCGGCGCCTGCGGGGCGATGTCGCGGAAGGCGATCAGGTGTTCGTCCTCGAAGACGATGTCCGCCGGGATCTCGCGGCGGATGATCCGGTCGAAGATGGTGTCGCTCATCGCGGGCTCCTTGCGTGGGTCGCGCAGCACATCGTGCGCGGGGATGGGGCGGCCGACGCTACCACTCAACCCGGCATTTCGCTCCGGCTACCGAAGGCATGCGACAGAGTGCCGCGGTCGACGTATTCCAGCTCGCCGCCCAGAGGCACGCCGTGCGTGGGCCGGCTGGGCCGCACGCCGTGCTTGCGCGCCAGTTGCGCCAGGTAGTGCGCCGTCGCCTCGCCTTCCACGGTGGGGTTGGTGGCGATGATCAACTCCTGCACCTCGCCCTCGGCCAGGCGCTCGGCGAGGCGGTCCAGCCCGAGTTCGCGCGGACCGATGCCGTCGAGTGGACTCAACCGGCCCTGCAGGACGAAATAGAGCCCCCGGTAGCCGGTCGCCTGCTCGATCGCCAGGCGGTCGGCGGGCGATTCCACTGCGCACAGCTGGTGCACGTCGCGCGATGCGCTGGCGCATGTTGCGCAGACCCCGGTTTCACTGAAGTCGCGGCAGCGCTCGCAATTCCCGATGCGCTCCACGGCCGAGGCCAGCGCCTCCGACAGGCGACGCCCGCCCGCGCGCTCGCGCTCGAGCACGTGGTAGGCCATGCGCTGCGCGGACTTCTGCCCGACGCCGGGCAGGATGCGGAACGCATCGATCAGTTGTTCGAGAAGCGACATGCCTCAGAACGGCAGCTTCATCCCCGGCGGCAGCTGCATGCCGGCGGTGGCCGAACCCATGCGCTCCTGCGCGGCGGCGTTGGCCTTGTTGACCGCGTCGTTGAAAGCCGCAGCCACCAGGTCCTCGGCCATCTCCGGGTCCGACAGGACGCTGGGGTCGATGCGCACCTTGCGGCACTCCATGCGGCCACTCAGGGTGACGTTGACCATGCCGCCGCCGGCGTTGCCGGTGACTTCGAGCTGGGCCAGCTGCTCCTGCGCGCGCTGCATGTTTTCCTGCATCTTCTGCGCTTGCTGCATGAGTTGGGCGATGTTTCCGCGCATGGCGTGGGTTCCTTCGATGTGGGGTGTTGGGGCGCGACGGCGCTCAGGTGCCGTCGAACGGTCGGATCGAATCAGGGACGATACGGGCGCCGTGCTGGGCGATCAGTCGCTGCACGTCGGGGTCGGCCATGAAGGCGGCTTCGGCCTCGTTCTGGCGTTCGTCGCGCACGCGCTCCTTACGCTCGCGCACGGACTCGACCGGCTCGGCCGCCGACTCGAAACGGATCTGGGGGCTGCCGCCCAGGGCGCTGGCCAGTGCATCGCCCAGCATTCGCACCGACGGACCGGTGCGGAGGTGTTCGTCGGACGCCGGCAGGCTCAGGCGCACGACGCCGTCCTCGAAGCCCAGGAAACCGGCGTGTTCGGCCAGGAGCTTCGCCGGCCCCTTGAGCGCTCCGCTGTCGAGCAGGGCGTGCCAGTCGTCGATACCGGACAGCTGGCCTGCTGCGGCGGCGGCAACGTCCGCCGGGGCGGGTCGCACGGCGGCGCCTGATTCGGGACTCGGCGGTGACGGCGGTGCACTCGGGACGGCTACCGGGGGCAACCCGGTCCCGGTGCGCGGGCGATCCGCCTCGACAGCGACGTGGGACGGCGGCGCGACTTCGATAGCTGCCGGCATGACAGCGCGGTCCACGTCGGGCCGATTACGTGCTGCGGCGGGTTCCTCCGATGCGGGTGCCGCGTCCATTCCCGACGGTGCAGCAGCGGCAACGGCCTGCGCCGCCTGACCCGCGCCCTGCGCCGCCTCGGGCACACGGGCGACGTCACCACTGCCTGCAGGACGGAACGCCAGCATGCGAAGCACGCACATCTCGAACCCGGCCCGCGCGCTCGGCGCCAGCGGCAGGTCACGGCGCCCGTGCAGCGCCATCTGGTACCAGAGCTGCACCACTTCCGGCCGCAGCTGCGAGGCCAGCGACTCGACATCGACGCCCTCGCCTTCCGTCGCCGCGCCCGGCACCAGCTGGCGCACCTGCACGCGATGCAACGCCTCGCCCAGCGCGTCCAGCACGCTGGCCCAGTCCGGCGAGAACTCCGCCAGCGCGGCAACCTCATCCAGCAGTGCGGCGCCATCGCCGGCGCACAGCGCCTGCAGCAGCGCGCCAACGCGGGTGCGGTCGACGGTGCCCAGCATCGTCGCCACCGACGCATCCGACAGCGCGCTGCCGGCGGCGCTTGCACCGCTATACGCGATCGCCTGGTCCAGCAGCGAAAGCCCGTCGCGCAGGCTGCCGTCGGCGGCGCGGCTGAGCTGGCGCACCGCGCCCGGCTCGGCGGCGATGCCCTCGGCCTCCAGGATCTTCGTGATCTGGCCGGAGATCTGTTCCTCGTCCAGCCGCTTGAGGTTGAACTGCAGGCAGCGCGACAGCACGGTGACCGGCAGCTTCTGCGGGTCGGTGGTCGCCAGCAAGAACTTCACGTGCCCCGGCGGCTCTTCCAGCGTCTTGAGCAGCGCGTTGAACGCCGCCTTCGACAGCATGTGCACCTCGTCGATCAGGTACACCTTCATGCGGCCGCGGCCGGGCATGTACTGCGCGTTCTCGATCACCTCGCGCACGTCGTCGACGCCGGTGTTGCTGGCCGCGTCGATCTCAAGCAGGTCCATGAAGCGACCGGCGTCGATGTCGCGACAGGCGCCGCACTCGCCGCACGGCTCGGCCGACGTGCCCTGCTCGCAATTGAGCGACTTGGCGAAGATGCGCGCGATCGTGGTCTTGCCGACCCCGCGGGTGCCGGTGAACAGGAAGGCGTGGTGCAGCCGGCCGCTGTCGAGCGCGTTGGTCAGCGCGCGCACCACGTGCTCCTGGCCGACCAATTCGGCGAAGCGCCGGGGGCGCCATTTCCGTGCAAGGACGAGGTAGGACATCGGACCCTTCAGTCGAGCGGGACGCGCCGACGGACATGGTTCGCGCGCTTGCGCGGACGCCCCGTCGGCAGACCGGCATTGTGCCACGTCACCCGCGACGATCCGGCCTGACCACGGCCCTTCCCGGACGGCACCCGCGGCGATTCAGCCGCCCGCCTTGTGGCCGGGGGCGCCGACGACTAGACTTTGCGCCCCGCAGGCGTGCCCATGGCGCGTCCCGCGGTCCGGAGAGGTGTCCGAGTGGTTGAAGGAGCACGCCTGGAAAGTGTGTAAGCGTCTAAACCGCGCTTCGGGGGTTCGAATCCCCCTCTCTCCGCCAGTTTCCCGCGACGTGGTCCACACGCCACCGTCGCAGTGCGATCAAGCATCGCGCCGTCCTATGGTGGCCCCGTCGGCCCCTCGCGACGCTAGGTCGAAAACCCCGCCAGGGCCGGAAGGCAGCAACGGTATCGATCGACGCGGGTGCCGAGGCCAGCCGGCGGGGTCGCCACCTTTTCGGGCACCGCCTACGGCACGATCGCCAGCGCATCGGGTTCGCGGCCGGTGGGCCAATGGTCGACGACGGTCCACGTCGCCGTGTCGATGACCGCGATTTCGTCCGCGCCACTGATGGCCACGTAGACGCGGGGCTTCGCCGGGTCGGCCACGACGCCGATCGGCAGCGCGGCGCGGCCCAGCAGGGTGTCGCGGTAGGCCACGCCCTCGCGCGCCAATCGCACTTCGGCCACGCGCTCGCGTGTCTCCACATCGAATACCCCCAGGGTCGCGGCGCGCGCGTTCGTCACCAGTGCGTGGCGGCCGTCTGGCGTGAATACCACGCGGATCGGAAAGCCGTCGCTCTCCAGCGTATGGCGCAGCGCCAGCGTGTCGGCGTCGTGCACGGTGACGGTGTCGGCCTCGCGGTTGCCGACCCAGACGTCGCCACTCGCCGGATGCACCGCCAGGCCCTCCGCGCCGGCGCCGCTTTCGACCACGTGCGTGACCTCGCCCGTGGCCACGTCCACGCGACTGACGGTGCCATCGGCGATCTTGCTGACGTAGGCCACCCCGCCATCGGCCGACACCTCGACCATGTGGCCGTTGCCGTCGCCGACCTCGATGGCCGATTCGACCATGCCCCTGGCGACGTCCAGCACCAGCAGGCTGCCGGTGGCCTCTGCCGTCACCACGGCGCGCCCGTCGGGCAGCCAGCGGATGCCGTGCGGGCGGGCGTGGCCGTCCAGCCGGATGCGCGTTGCGACCTTGCCGGTTTCAAGGTCCAGCACCCCGACGCTGCGGCCAGGCTCCGTGCCGCCGTAATGCGTGACCAGCGCGCGGCGGCCGTCGGGCGACACCACGATCTCGTGCGGTGCCGGCCCGGAGGGGAAGGCGCCCACGCGCTCGCCGCTGTCGAGCGACAGCCGCCACACGGTATCGGCGGCCTTGTTGCCCACCAGCAGGTCGGCTGAGAGGGCTGGACACGTAAATCCGGACGCGACCAGCAGTATCAACGCGGGAATGGACCTGGGCATGGCGATCTCCTCGTGTTGGCGGCGTTTGCGGAGCGATGGGCGCGGGTCAGCGGTCGGGTGCAGGGTGCAACCAGCCGGCGTCGCCGTCGCAGTAGCGTTCGTGCTTCCAGATCGGCACGCGCGCCTTGACCTCGTCGATCACGAAGCGACAGGCCGCGAATGCAGCATCGCGATGCGCGGCGGTGACGCCGACCCAGACCGCCAACTCGCCGATGGCGAGATCACCGACGCGGTGCACGCAGTGGGTATCGATGATGTCGAACCGCGCCATCGCCTCGTCCAGCACGCGGCGGCCCTCAGCCAGCGCGAGGGCCTCATGCGCCTCGTAGCGCAAGCCGCCCACGTCGCGGCCTTCGTTGTGGTTTCGCACCCACCCTTCGAAGCTGGCGTAGCCGCCGACGCGCTCGTCCAGCAGGTCGGACCGCAAGGTCGCGGTGTCGAATGGCGTCTTGGATAACCGGAATTCGGGCATCGCTCAGCCCCCCGACACCGGCGGGATGAACGCGATCTCCGCGCCCTCGCTCAGCGGGGTCGACCAGTCCACGAAGGCATCACCCATCGAGACGCGCAGGCGCTCGCGTGGCAGCGCGAAGCCATGACGCTCGCGCAATTGCCGGTAGAGCCCGAGGAGGTCGGTGGCGTCGGTGTCGACCTCCTCGCGGCCGCACCCCGCGGCATCGCGCAGGCTCGCGAAATACAGCACGGCGACGCGGACGCTCACGGCGCCTCCCCGACGTCATGCCGGCCACCGCGCTTGGCCAGCAGCCGCGCGGGGCCCAGCACGATGTCGTGCGACAGCGCCTTGCACATGTCGTAGACCGTCAACGCCGCGACGGTCGCGCCAGTCAGCGCCTCCATCTCGACCCCGGTGCGGTGCGTGGTGCGGACGCTGCACTCGATCCGCAACGCGTCCTCGCCGTCCCAGTCGATCGCGAGGCGGCAGCCGTCGATCGGAAGCGGATGGCAGAACGGGATCAGCTCATGCGTGCGCTTGACCGCCATGGTCCCGGCGATCACCGCGGTATCGACGATGCCGCCCTTGGCGCTGCGCAGCCCGCTTTCGCGCAACCGGGCGGCCACCTCGGACGGGAATGCAACGCGGCATTCGGCCCGCGCCTCGCGCGCGGTGACGGCCTTGCCGGAGACATCGACCATGGCGGGACGGCCGTGCTCGTCGAGGTGGGTCAGGCCGGAGCTGGATGGACTGGTTGGCATGCGGGCGACCGTGAAGCGGAGTC
Source organism: Novilysobacter selenitireducens (assembly GCF_020026895.1). Lineage (GTDB taxonomy): Bacteria > Pseudomonadota > Gammaproteobacteria > Xanthomonadales > Xanthomonadaceae > Lysobacter_C > Lysobacter_C selenitireducens. The sequence continues at coordinate 49,990 of NZ_JAINZW010000002.1, read as the reverse complement.
AGATGGTATCGCCATCGGGCAGACGCGTTCCCTGGTGGAACACCATGCGCCAGCCCGTCGGCTCCCGGCGCCAGAGCGAAGCCCGCATCGAGGCGGTGCGGAGCCCGTTCCGGACAACGGTGGCGCGATACGTCACCACCACGACGCCATCGGCTACCGGTCGTTCGGTGAACCCCGTGCCTTCGAGTGCCACCGATCCTGTCTCCTGGGGCAACCGGTCCAGGACAGCGGCCTTGCCGAAGGAGACGCCGGTGGATGCGATTTCCATGAAGTCATCGGCGAGCAATGCGTCCAGTGCTTCGCGGGACGCACGGACGGCATCGGTCAGCAATGCCTGTTCGCGTTCGATAGGTGACGTGGGGAGGTTGTTCATGGTGATCCGGGTTGCTCGTGTTCAGTCGCAGCCCATCTTTAGTGCACGCGTGATGCCGGCCTGGCTGCAGGGGATGAGTTCAAGAGCCAGTAGCCAGGGCACAGATGCGCCATTTGACATCCACACGAGCAGCAGACGCCTCACCCACCGACCAGGAACATCTCCACGTGCCGGCGCGACGCCGCTGGCGAGCCGCGTTCCTCGCTGTAGCGGTCCGCTCGGCGATGCCAGATGTCGGCAACGTGCCCGGCCACCGCGGTATCGCCAGCCGCCAGCAACGGCCGCAACGGCTGGCCGCCGGCGGCAAACAGGCAGGTGTAGAGCGTGCCGTCGGCCGAGACCCGGGCGCGATGGCAGTCGCCGCAGAACGGCGCGGTGACGGAGCTGACGAAGCCGACCTCGCCCACCCCGTCGACGAAGGCATAGCGCTCGGCTACCTCGCCCCGGTAATGCGGCTGCAGCGGACGCAACGGCCAGCGCGCGTGAATCGAGTCGCGCAGCTCGGCCGACGGCACCACGCGCTCGCGCCGCCAGCCGTTGCAGGTGCCCACGTCCATGTACTCGATGAAGCGCGGGACGTGCCCCTGCTCGCGTGCGAATGCCACCAGCGGCAACACCTGGCTTTCGTTGACGCCCCGCTGCACGACGCAGTTGAGCTTGATCGGGCCGAAGCCGGCGTCGACCGCGGCGTCGATGCCGCGCAGCACGTCATCCAGCCGCCCGCGCCCACCAGACAGCGACGCAAACAGGGCCGGGTCCAGTGCATCCAGGCTGACCGTGATCCGCCGGAGCCCCGCGTCGCGCAGCGCGCGCGCCTGCCCGGCGAGCAGGCTGCCGTTGGTCGTGAGGGCGATGTCGTCCAGGCCGGGTACCGCTGCCAGCCGCTCGATCAGCCGTGGCAGGTGGCGCCGCAGCAACGGCTCGCCGCCGGTGATGCGCAGTTTGTTCATGCCCAGCCGGGCGAATCCGCGCACCAGCGTCTCGATTTCGTCGAACGAGAGGCGCGAGGCCGCGTCCAGTCCGTGGTCGTCGCCGACCTGGTCGGCGGGCATGCAGTACGGGCAACGGAAATTGCATGCCTCGATCACCGACAGCCGCAGGTCGCGCAGCGGACGGCCGAGGCGGTCCCGCGGCCCTTCGGTGGCGGCGGGAGCGTCGATGGGGCGAGGCACGTTCATACCGGATCGGACCGTCGCGCGGTCGGCTCGTTCAATGCGAGCGTCTCGCCCGACTCCGCCACCCGGTACCCGCGTTCGGCCAGGGCGCGACCGTCGGCGGCGCTGGCGTAGTGGTAGAGCACGCACCGGTCCAGCAGCTCGCGCGGGTACTCACGCTCCAGGTCGTCGATGCCGCTGTGCGACGGATTGCCGACCAGGCCGCAGTCGTGCGCGATGAGCTCGCCGTCGTCGGCGAAGCGCGCCAGCATCTCCGGAATCGGCCGGGTGTCGCCCGTCCACACCACGCTGCCGCGCAGGCGCAGGCCGAACGCCGTCTCCGGCCAGTGGTGGCGCGTCGGGAACACTTCCAGCCGCACCCCGTCGTGCCAGAAGGCCTCGCCCACCGGGATCACCTGGAACGCGTCCCAGAAGTTGGCGCCGCCCTCGGCCAGCACGTTGGGGTAGTCGCCGACGCGCTTGTGAAGCAGCGGCACCAGCGGCGCGGGCACGTAGATGCGCGTGCGGCCGCGACGGGCCGTATCGAAATAGCTCTCCACGAACAGCCGCTCGAAACCGGCGACGTGGTCCATGTGCGTGTGGGTGACGAACAGCGCACGCGGCGGTTCGCCGTAGTGCGCCAGGTAGCCGGTGAGGCCCTCGCCGCCGCAATCGATGGTCAGCCACGGCGCGCCGTCGCGTTCGATCGTCGCCATCGCCGAACCCAGCTCGACCGCCGAGGCACTGCCGACACCCTGCAGGCGCAACTGCCAGGCCATCAGTAGCCCCGCTGCCAGATGCGGTCGTAGGCGCCGCGGAGACGGGCGAAGTCGCGCTCGACCGCATCGACCGGCCGGTTGCCGCGTAGTTTCAGCACCGAACGCCTCAGGCGTGCCAGGTTGCGCTCGCGCCAACCGGTGGCAGGGATGCGCAGCTCGCCACGGTCCAGGTCGATCACCCAGCCCTGCCCTGCCGCGTTGAACAGCAGGTTGTGGGCGTTGAGGTCGGCATGGTCCAGCCCGGCGCGGTGGCTGCGCGCGATCAAGCGCCCAGCTTCCTCCCACGGCGCCCCGTCGCCTGCCACGCCGGCGCGGTCGGCCAGCGAGCGCACGTTCTCAAGGCGCTCCAGCAGGATCGCGGCCTGGTAGCGCAGGCCGACACGCCGGTAGTAGGCAGCGATCGGGCGAGGCACCGGCACGCCCTTCTCCGCGACCGCGCGCAGCAGGCGGAATTCGGCAAACGAGCGCGTGCGGTTGCTGCCACGCCACAGGTAGCGGTCGCGATTCACCTGTGCCACGAGCCCGCCCCGCAGGTAGCGGCGCAGCACGGCGGGGCCGAACGGCGTCTCGACGAACCAGGCGCCACCGCGCCCGCCGCTTTCCACCGGACGGGCACGGTCGCCCCAGAACGCGGGCGAGAACCAGTCGGCGCTGGCTTGCCGCACCCGCGTCAGGTCGAACAGAATCGCGCCGTACCCGCTGTCATCGCGGAACGGCGTCAAGCCTTCTGTCGCGTCATACCCCGTCATCGCCCGGAGTCTAGCAATTCAAACCCGCCATTCATCCGGGCCCGCCGCGCGTCCCGACTCGATCTGCCTGCTGCGCCTGTCGGCACTGGGCGACGTCACCCATGTGGTGCCCCTCGTGCGCACGCTGCAGGAGGCATGGCCCGGGGTGCGCCTGGCCTGGGTGATCGGCAAGGGCGAGCACCGCCTGCTGGACGGCCTGCCGGGCGTCGACTTCATCGAATACGACAAGCGCACCGGCATTGCCGGGATGCGTGGCGTGCGGCGGGCCCTGGATGGCCAGCGATTCGACGCCCTGCTGCAGATGCAGGTGGCGGCGCGCGCGAACCTGCTGTCGGCGTTCATCCCCGCGCGCCGGCGCATCGGCTATGACCGCAGCCGGTCCAAGGACGGGCACGGGCTGTTCATCAACGAACGCATCCCCGACCGCCCCGGCATCCACGTGCTGGATGCCATCGGCAGCTTCTGCGAGCCGTTGGGCCTGAAGCAGGACAGCGTGCGCTGGGACCTACCCGTCCCCGCCGAGGCCTTCGACTGGGCGCGCGCGCAATGGCCCGATGACGGTCGCCGCACAATGCTCGTTTCGCCCTGCTCCAGCCACGCGCTGCGCAACTGGCGCCACGACCGCCACGCCGCGCTGGCCGACCACGCCGTCGATGCCGGCTGGCGGGTGGTGCTCTGCGGCGGGCGTAGCGCACTGGAGCGTGAGACGGCCGACGCGATCCTCGCGGCGATGAACCACCCGGCGCTCGACCTGGTCGGTAAGGACACGCTCAAGCAGCTCCCGGCCCTGCTGGCGCGCGGCGACCTGCTGGTGACGCCCGACTCCGGCCCGATGCACATCGCCAACGCGATGGGCACCAAGGTGCTGGGCCTGCACGCCGCCAGCAACCCGGCCCGCAGTGGTCCCTACTCGGACCGCCGCTACTGCGTGGACCGCTACGATGATGCCGCCCGCAGGTTCCGGGGCAAAGCTGGCGACGCGCTCAGGTGGGGCACCAAGATCGAGCACGAAGGCGTCATGGACCTGGTGACCGTCGAGGATGCGGTGGCGGCGTTCGAGCGCTACCGTCGCGACCACGGCTGAGTCCGCGCCACCGTCTGGCCGGCCCCTCGCCGCCTTCACGAGGAGTACCGATGTCCACCTGGTTCAGCGTCGTCGCCCCGTTCCTGCCCGACATCATCAAGGCCGCGCGCCCGATGTTCACGCTCAGCCGCGGCGACGACACGAAGGCCGCCGCGCTGGTGCCCCAACAGATCAAGGAGCTGCAGGACGCCGCGGCGCAGAACGCCGACGCCATCCACACCCTGGCCGGCGAGATGCAGAACACCCTGCACTCGCTGCAGCAGGGCGCGACCGAGCTGGAGCGTACGCTGGCCAGGCATGAACTCGCGCTGGCCGCACTCGACCGCTCAAGACGCCTGACCGCCGTAGCCATGACCATGGCCGTGCTGGCGTTCGCGCTGGCCGCGTACGCGCTGGCGACTTGAGCGGTTGGCTACGGGCACCCGGATGCGGCAAGGCCGATGGCAGGCTGCGGGTGACGGCAGGAGGCATCCCGACGGATGGCCCATGACCGGCCACGGCACGCACGGCATGGTCCAGTCGATCAGGTCTCCAGCCTCGCCGACGCCATGACCGCACGACCACACCCCTTCATCCAGACGCTCACGCACCCGTTGCTCTTGCTGGGTGCCCTCGGCTTGTGGTGGGCGCTGGACAAGAGCGAGATCGCGGCGCTGGCCGCCCTGGTCGCCTCCCAGGCAGTGCTGGCCTTCCTCGAAGCCACGGCCCCCGCCGTGCCGCACTGGCGGCAGACACCGAAGCAGAAGCTGGGACTGGCGGCGGTCTACGTGGCGACGCTGGTCGTGTTCGGCCTGGTGCTGTCGCTGTACGAATGGCTGCTCGCACCGTCGCTGGTGCACGCGCGCGACGCGTGGGGCATGGCGCTGTGGCCTACGGGCTGGCCGCTGTTGGCCCAGGTGGTGCTGCTGTTCTTCGCCAGTGAGCTCATCTACTACTGGATCCACCGCGCGATCCATGCTTCAAGCCTGTTCTGGCGGCTGAGCGGGCACGGTTTCCACCACGCCTACCAGAACCTGCACGCGCTCAACTCTGGTGCCACGCACCCGCTGGAGGTGCTGTTCCTGGCACTGCCCGCGTTGCTGATCACGGCTTTGTTCGGCGGCACCGCGGAAGCCGCGGCCGGCGCGACCACGCTGCTGGTGGTCAACGCCTCCATCGTCCATGCCAACGTCCACACCGACACGCCGGGCCTGCGCTGGCTGGTGACCTGCAGCGCGCACCACCGTCGCCACCACTCCAGCGTCTTCGAGGACAGCAACAGCAACTACAGCTGCAACGCGATCATCTGGGACCGCCTGTTCGGCACGTTCTCGGAAGGCCCGGTCACGCAGACCGGGATCGGCCCGCACGAGCCGACCTTCATGCAGAAATTGCTGCTGCCTGTCCGCGAGCCGGTCTATGCCGACACCGCCGCCACGCGGAAACATGCGGCTCCGCACGATGGCTGACGTGCGTGGTCAGCCTGCGGGGGCACCGCCGGAACGGTAGTCCTCGTACGACTTCTCCTCGACGTACGCCGACCCCAGGGCAACGTTGATCTCGCGCTTGATGCGGGCGCGCTGGTCGTTCTCGATGTAGACGCTGCGCGCCAGCTGGATGAAGCCGTCGTCGAAGGCCTGCGCCTTTTCCTTGAGCCGGATGTCGTCCTCGATCACCCACAGCCGTTCGTTGACGGCCTTCAGGTCGGCGCGCAACCGGGCGATGTCGTTGCCGGCGGCCGGATGCGCCATCCAGGTCTTCTCCAGCGCCGACAGCTCGTTGCGGACGTTGGTCAGCTTGGCTGCATCCGTCATCCGCTCGGACTTGATCTGGAGGATGGCGATCTTGTCCAGCAACTCGCCGAACGACACGGGCACCAGGATCTCGGACATGGGCAGCGCACTCATGGAAGGGGGCCACGCAGTTTAACGCCCGCCCCGTCCGCTGCCGGGAATCACGCTTCGGCCGCTTGTCCACCCGGGGCGCGGCCCGTATCATGGCGCGCCCCGCCCGGCCGTCACCGGCCTGGAGGAGGACACCACCGGAGAGGTGGCAGAGTGGTTGAATGTACCTGACTCGAAATCAGGCAGGCGTTTATAGCGCCTCGGGGGTTCGAATCCCCCCCTCTCCGCCAGATACGCACAGCGCCCCGAAAGGGGCGTTTTGCGTATCTGGCGGAGAGGGATTGGAAGAGAGCCCCAACAGGGGTTCGACAAATCGGCAGGAAAGCCGATTTGGACAGCCGCAGGCTGCCCTCGCGCAGCGAGGGCGAGGGCGAGGGCCACGGATGGCCCGAGTCCATCCCTCCGTTCACCGCGACAGCTCCGTGCTGCGTCCTGCACAAGTGCGCTGGCTTGGACCCCGTGGATCGCAATCGCGGCTGAAGCCGCTCCTACAGGAGGCGCCGGCCGAGGCCGCCGCGCTACCACTCCTGCGTTCTCCCATCCGGGGGACGGCGTCATGACGCGCCGCCGTGAACAGGGCATCATCGCGGCATGATCGAATTCGGACACCTCACGCATGTCGGGCTGCGGCGCGACCTTAACGAGGACACCTACTACGGCGACAGCGAGCTGGGGCTCTGGCTGGTGGCCGACGGCATGGGCGGGCACGAGTACGGCGAGGTGGCGAGCGCGCTGGCGCGCGAGGCCATCGTCCGTGAGGTCCGCGACGGCACCCCGTTGGACCAGGCCATCCGCATCGCCGACGAGGAGATCATCCGGACCTCGCGCCGCCGCAACGACGCGCTGCCGATGGGCACCACCGTGGTCGCCGCGCGTGTCACCGGCCAGCGCTTCGAGGTGGCCTGGGTCGGCGACAGCCGGGTCTACCTGTACCGCGACGGGCAGCTGGCGCAGCTGTCGCAGGACCACAGCTACGTGCAGGAGCTGATCGCCAACGGCGCGATCACCCACGAGCAGGCGCGCAGCCACCCGCATCGCAACGTGGTGACCCAGGCGCTGGGCGTGACCGATCCGCGGAACCTCAACGTCGAGACGATGACCGGCGAACTCCGCCCCGGCATGCAGCTGCTGCTGTGCAGCGACGGGCTGACCGAGGAAGTGGACGACCGCAGCATCGCCAACGTGCTGTCACAGCGTGACTGCAGCGCGCAGGAATGCGTCGACACGCTGGTGGCCGCGGCGCTGGACGGTGGGGGCTCGGACAATGTCACCGTGATCCTGGTGCGCAGCCACTAGGCTGGCACCAATTCCCGTGCCCGCTGGCGACGCCGGCGGGCGCCATGGCGCTCCGTCACGCCAGCGCCGGCACCTCGGCCTCGACGTCGCTGGATTCGAACCTGTCCCACAACGCATGCCCCGCCTTCTTGCGCAGGCCTGCCAGGCGCTCCTGGTGCGCCTGCAGGTCGGAATCGGGGATGGCGATGGTCGGGCGTGGACCGGCAGCGGCACGGAAGGTCGGGATCATCGCGGCAGACGCGGCATCGGCCGAAGCGAACCCGATCTCTTCCTGCCCCGACGTCAGCCCGATGTACACCTCGGCCAGCAACTGGGCATCGAGCAGTGCGCCGTGCAGCTGGCGGTGCGCGTTGTCCACGCCCAGCCGCTTGCACAGCGCGTCCAGTGAATTGCGCTGGCCCGGGAAGCGCTGGCGCGCCAGCAGCAGCGAATCCTCGATCGCGCAGCGGTCGGCCAGCCGGCCGTAGTGCGCCCCGGCCAGCCGCAGTTCGTTGTCGAGGAAGCCGACGTCGAACGCCGCGTTGTGGATCACCAGCTCGGCGCCGTCGATGAACTCGAGGAACTCGTCGACGATCTCGGCGAAGCGCGGCTTGTCGGCGAGGAATTCCAGCGTCAGCCCGGTGACTTCCTGCGCGCCGGGTTCGAACTCGCAGTCCGGCCGCAGGTAGCGGTGGAAATTGCGACCGGTGGGACGGCGCTCGACGAACTCGACGCAGCCGATTTCGACCACGCGGTTGCCGCGCTCCCAGCTCAGGCCGGTGGTTTCGATATCCAGGATGATCTGACGCATCGGGTCCAGTCTACGGCAGGGGTCAGGCCGCGCCCGCGCGCAACTTCAACGCGGCATTGCGGGCCAGCATGTCCACGCGCTCGTTGTCGGGGTCGCCGGAATGGCCTTTCACCCAGCGCCAGTCGATGGCGTGGCGGCGGGTGGCCAGCTCCAGCCGCTCCCACAGGTCGCGGTTCTTGACCGGGTCTCCGCCGGCGGTCTTCCAACCGCGCCGCACCCAGTTGGGCATCCACAGGGTGATGCCCTGCCTGACGTACTGGGAGTCGGTGTGCAGGACCACCGTGCATGGCTCGCTGAGCGTCTCCAGCGCCATGATCGCGCCCATCAGCTCCATGCGGTTGTTGGTGGTGGCGGGGTCGCCGCCGGACAACTCGCGCTCGCGCCCCTTGCAGCGCAGCAACGCACCCCAGCCACCCGGGCCCGGATTGCCGAGGCAGGCGCCGTCGGTGTGGATCTCGACCGTCTTCGATGCTTGATTCATCCGGCCATTATCGCGACATCTCCCGGCGCGTCGACCAGGCCTGGTCCCGGGTCGGGTCGACCACGATGCCCCGCTGCGTCGCCAGCCGCAGCCGCCGCAGCGGTTGCCGGGGCACCGCGGCATGCACGCGCTTGGTGACCGTGATCGCCACGCCGGCACGCAGCCGGTCCATGGCGGCCACGCCGCTGTCGTGGCGATCGACCCGCCAGTACGGACCCAGCCACTGCACGCTGAGGCTGTCGGCCACCAGGCCCGATCGCCGCAACCGGGCCTGCCACGCGCCCAGTCCGCGCACGTGCAGCCCGCGCCGCCACCAACGGCCCCGGTAGGGACTGAAGGGGTTGAGCACCGACAGCCACAAGGTGCCGCCCGGGACCAGCACGCGGGCGCACTCGTCCAGCAGCCGCTGGGCGTCGAAGGACTCCTCGGCAGCGTGTTGCACCAGCACCATGCCAATGGAGTCGCTTGCGATGGGCCAGGGCAACGCGCAATGGAGGTCGCCCGCGTAGCGCGTCTCGCCTGCAGTCGCGGACCCGGCACTGTGCAGCAGCACGCCACGGGGCCGATCCAGTGCCGGCAGCGGCGCACCGCCCGCGCCCACCCACAACCAGGGCAAGGCGGGCATGGCTGCCAGCGCGCGTGCCATCGCGCCCGCCTCGGCGGCCAGCAGGCCGCGGCCCGCGGCGGCGTCGAAGAACGGCGCGGGCGATCCGGGTTGACGCGCGGGACGGGGGGCGGGCATGGTCGCGAGGCCTCCGGCCGGGGGCGTTTCCTGAACGGACCCCCGGCTGATCTGACAACAGGATGGATGCACGGGGATCTGCGACGGATTCTGCGCGATCCCCCCGGGAGCGTCACCATGCCACTGCTGGCCCTGCCCGCGTTCAACGACAACTACATCTGGGTACTGCAGTCGACCGACGGCGGCGCCCTGATCGTGGACCCCGGCGAGGCCGCGCCGGTCCTGCGCGCGGCCGATGCCGGGCTGCGGCCTGAGGCCATCCTGCTCACCCACCACCATCCCGACCACGTCGGCGGGGTGTCCGACCTGCTGGCACGTTGGCCCAGGCTCCCCGTCTACGCACCCGAGGACCCGCGCATCGCCCACGCCACGCACCGGGTGGCCGATGGCGACCGGCTCGAGATCGGCGACTGGGCGCTGGATGTCATCGCCGTGCCGGGACACACCCTGAGCCACGTCGCATTCCATCTGGCAGACGGCGACCCGCCGCTGCTGTTCTGCGGCGACACCCTGTTCAGCCTTGGCTGTGGGCGCATGTTCGAAGGTGACGCCCCCCAGATGCTGGCCTCCCTGGACCGCCTGGCGGCCCTGCCCGGTCACACGCGTGTGTGCTGTGGCCACGAATACACCCTGTCCAACGCGGCCTTCGCCCGCGTGGTGGATCCCGACAATGAGGCGCTGGTGCGCCGACTGGAAGAGGCCCGAGCCATGCGCGCTGCCGACCGTCCCACCCTGCCCGCCGTGTTGTCCGACGAGTGTGCGGCCAATCCGTTCCTGCGCACCCGCGCGCGCGCGGTGGTCGAGGCCGTGCAGCGTCGCCTGGGGCGGTCGCCGACGTCGGATGCGGAGGTGTTCGCCGAACTGCGCCGCTGGAAGGACGGGTTCGCCGCATGATGGCCCGCCCCCGGACCGCCCGGCCCGTCGCGCGATGCATGCGGGCGCTGGCGCTCGCGACGCTGCTCACGCTCGGCGGCGTGGCCGCGGCAGCCGAAGCGCCGATGCCGACAGCGAACCTGGCCGATCCGGCCATCCCTCCGCGCACCGGCCTGTCCGTGCTGCAGTCGTTCCGCGACGGGCTGGCCGACCCGTCGTGCGAAGGCGATGTCAGCGACCGTTGGAGCCGCCACTTCGCCAGCGCGCCGTCCAAGCTCTCGCAGCCTGGCAGCGACGTGATGCCGCTGTTCGCCTACGTGGTGGACGCCCTGCGCGCCTCGCACCTCCCAACCGAATACGCACTGATCCCCTTCGTGGAGAGCGGCTACAAGCCCGCCGCCCGCAGCCCGGCTGGCCCGGCGGGGCTCTGGCAGTTCATCGCGCTGACCGCCCGCAACCACAAGATCCCGGTGGACTCGGCCTACGACGGCCGGTACTCACCGGTCGACTCCACCCGCGCCGCCGTGCGTTACCTGCGCACGCTGCACGGCATGTTCGCCGGCGACTGGCGGCTGGCGGCCATGGCCTATAACGCCGGCGAGTACCGCATCCTTGGCGCGCTCAAGCGCAACGGCCAGGTCGCCCGCGATGCGCGGCCCGAGGCGCTGCAGGGCGTCCCGGGCATCACCCAGGCCTACGTGCGCAAATTGCATGCGCTGGCGTGCGTCGTAGCCGCGACGGCCGACGATCCGGCGCTTCGCCCCGCCCTGGAAGCCCCCGTCGAGACGCTGGTCGAGGTCGAAGTGCCCGACGGCATCGACCGGCTGGACGCGCTGGCGGCACATGGAGGACACGATGCCGACCGCCTGCGCGCCTTGAACCCGGCATTCCGCAACGGCCGCATCGCCAAGGGACGCACCGGGCCGCAGCGGCTGCTCGCGCCGGTGTTGGCCGTCGGTGCCAGCGAGACGACGGTGCCGGCGTCCGTTGCCGCGGCTTCCGTGGCCGCGGCTTCCGTGCCCCGGGCGTCTGCTCCCGCCTCGACGATCGCCAGCGTCGCGGCCACGGCCGCCGCAACAGCTCAGGCCACGGGTAGCGAGCCGCGCAGGCATGTCGTCGTCCGTGGCGAGAATCCCTGGGTGATCGCGCGGCGGTACGGACTGCGCGTGGCCGACCTCCTCAGCCGGAACGGCCTGCGCCCCGGCGCAGTGCTGCAACCGGGCATGGCGCTCCACATCGATGCACCGCCCACGTCCGACTGACGCGTACGGGCGCTGTGGCCGCCCGCGTCGTCGCAGGGCACACTAGCGCCCCTGCCGCTTCGCCGGCACCGGTCACCACATTCGAGGGTCGCAACATGGGTTTCCTGCAGGGCAAGCGCGCACTGATCACCGGCATCGCCAGCCAGCGCTCCATCGCCAGCGGCATCGCCGAGGCGATGCACCGAGAAGGCGCGGAGCTGGCCTTTACCTACCAGAACGAAAAGCTGAAGTCGCGCGTGGAGAAGGCCGCGGCCGAGTGCGGCAGCGACATCGTGCTGCCGCTGGACGTGACCGACGATGCGCAGATCGACGCGTGCATGGAGCAGCTGGGCAAGCGCTGGGATGGTTTCGACATCCTCGTGCACGCCATCGCCTTCGCACCGCGCGAAGCCATCTCCGGGCAGTTCCTGGACGGACTGACGCGCGAGAACTTCGCCATCGCCCACGACATCTCCGCGTACTCGCTGGCTGCATTGGCCAAGGCGGCGCGACCGCTGATGGCCGGGCGCAACGGCTCGATCCTCACACTGACGTACCTGGGCGCCGAGCGGGCACTCGAGGGCTACAACCTGATGGGCGTGGCCAAGGCCAGCCTGGAGTCGACCGTGCGCTACCTGGCCTGCAACCTCGGCCCCGAAGGCACGCGCGTCAACGCCATTTCGGCCGGCCCGATCAAGACGCTCGCCGCGGCCGGCATTGCCGGGTTCCGCAAGATCCTCGGCCATGTCGAGGAGAACGCGCCAATGCGCCGCACCGTCACCATCGAGGATGTCGGCAACGTCGCGACCTTCCTCAGCTCCGACCTGGCGTCGGGCGTGACTGGCGAGATCACCTACGTCGACGCGGGCTACAACATCATCGGCATGACGGGCCTCCACGCCGACGCCGAAGACTGAGTTCCCGCTGCCGCGCCGCCCACGAAAAAGCCCGGCGCGATGCCGGGCTTTTTCGTGGCGCCTGCCGCGATCGGCGGCCCGTCGGCATCAGAAGTTGTCTTCGAACACTTCGATGTCCAGGTTGCGTCGCAGCGAGCGCGTCAGCGCCTCGACGTCGTCCAGGCCGGAGACACGCGAGAACTGTTCTCGAAGCATTTCGCGCTGCGCATCGTCCAGCGTCGCGGCACTGCCCGGGGTCACGCCGGTCACGGCGAACAGCACGACGCGGCCGTCGGACAACGCCTGCTTGCCGGCGGTCACGCTGCCTTCGGCGGGCTTGGGCGCGGCGAAGATGGCCTCGGTCACGGCCGGCTCCGGCAACGGCGCACCACGCGGCACGCCCGGGACGGACTCCGGCGCCGGCAGGCCTTCGGCCTGCGCCAGCGCCTGCAGCGTCTCGCCCTTCCTGACGCGCGCCACCAGCGCTTCGGCGCGGGCCTCGGCCGCCTTGCGGGTCCGCTCGGCACGCACCGCCGCGTCGACGCGCGCGCGGGCCTGGGCGAGCGGGATCGCGCGCTCGGGCGTGTGCTCGACGACGCGGATCAGCACCGTGGACCCCGGTGCCACCTCGATCGGGTCGCTCACCGTGCCGTCCTGCACCAGCATCTCGGAAAACGCCGCCTGCTTGACGGCCGGAATCGCCGCGATGCCCGTTGCGCTCTCACGGGTGAACGGACCCAGCGTCTGCACCTGCAGCCCCATCTCGCTGGCGGCGGGCGTGAGCGACGACGGGTTGCGGTAGATGCGGTCGACCAGCTCGCTGGTGAACTCGCTGACCGCACGGTCGCGGTTGGTTTCGGCCAGCTCGGCGGCGAGCGCCTCACGCGACTCCTCGAAACTCTGCGTCTGGCCGGAGCGCGCCTCACGCAACTGGATGACATGCCAACCGAAGTCGGTGCGGACCGGGTCGCTGACCTGGCCCGGCTCCATCGCGAACAGGGCGTCCTCGAAGCTTCCGGTCATCGCACCGCGGCCCATCCATCCCAGGTCGCCGCCGGATGCGCTTGAGCCGCTGTCGTCACTGTTCTCGCGGGCGAGCGCGGCAAAATCCGCGCCCGGCGCCCTGGCTTGCGCGGCAATGCCGGCCGCCTTCTCGCGGGCGGCCGCTACGGCGGCGTCATCGGCGCCGTCTTCCACGCGCACCAGGATGTGGGAGGCCAGCCGCTCGTCCTGCTGGCTGAAGCGTTCGCGCTGTTCCTCGTAGCGCTGGCGCAACGCGGCCTCGTCGGGCGCCGCCGGCGCCGGCACGGTGTCGGCGTTGACCTGCACGTATTCGATGGTGACCGCTTCGGGGGCGCGGAAGTCGGCCTCGTTGGCGGCATACCAGCGCTGCGCTTCCTCGTCGCTGACCGGCGCGGTATCGGCTTCCGGCGCAGGCATCATCAGCAGGTCGACGTCGCGCTGCTCGCCCAGCAGGCGCACCAGGCGGTCCATCTCTCCAGCCGTCACGAAGCTGCTGTTGCCGACCGCCTGCACTGCCAGGGACTGCCGAAGGCTGTCGCGCAGCGTCTGCTCGAACTGGCGCGGAGTCTGCGGCGGCACCTGCGATGCCAGCGTCAGCTGGTACCGGTTGGCGTCGAACTTGCCCTCGACCTGGAACGCCTCGATGTCCTGGATCGCGTCGCGCACCATCGCATCGCCCACGGCGATACCGGAGGCTTCGGCCGACATTGCCAGCGCCTTCTCGTCGATCAGGGTCTCGAGGATCTCGCGCTTGTTGTCGACGGACTCGAACGCGACCGGGTCGAACGCGTCGCCTTGCTGCGCACGCTGCTGCTGGCGCACCAGCTCGAGCCGGTTGCGGAACTCCTCGACTGTGACCTCCTGCTGACGCCACACCATGGAGGCCGGCCACCATGACGGCGCCTGCTTCCACCAGGTTGGCGGCGCCTGGATGCGGGCCACGGTGTTGGCACTGCCGCCCACCATGTACTGGTCGAGCCCGAAGAGGGCGAAGGGGACGATCAGCAGCGCGAGGATCACGGCGCCGACGACGCCGGACGTCTTTTCGCGGAGTTTCTGCAGCATGTGGGGTCGCGTATCGGGACGGAGCCGCACAGTCTAGCAAGCCCGTTGCCGCCCCGGATTCCGGACAAAAAAAGAAGGCGCCGTTTCCGGCGCCTTCTGGGACAACTGGCGGAGCGGACGGGACTCGAACCCGCGACCTCCGGCGTGACAGGCCAGCATTCTAACCAACTGAACTACCGCTCCACGTTGAACCTCGTGGCCCTGCGTCCCGCGTGATGCAAACGGAAAACGCACGACCCTCACTTAAAGCAGGGGCGCCGGATGAGACATCCGGCGCCCCTGGGTACTACTGGCGGAGTGGACGGGACTCGAACCCGCGACCTCCGGCGTGACAGGCCAGCATTCTAACCAACTGAACTACCACTCCGCACTCAAAACTCGCACTCAAGTGATGGTGGGTGCTGAGGGTTTCGAACCCCCGACCCTCTCCGTGTAAAGGAGACGCTCTACCACTGAGCTAAGCACCCGCCTGATGCTGCTGGAGCCTGTATCAGGCGCCGGCGGGCGAGCTGCTTAGTTTACGGCATCCTTCAGCGCCTTGCCAGCCTTGAACGCAGGATTCTTCGACGCCTTGATCTTGATGGTCTCGCCGGTCTTCGGGTTGCGGCCCTGGCGCGCGGCGCGCTTGCGGACCTGGAACGTACCGAAGCCCACCAGCGTGACGGTGTCGCCCTTCTTCAGCGCCTTGGTGATGACGCTGACCATCGAGTCAACGGCATTGGCGGCATCGGTCTTGGACAGCTCGGCAGCGTCGGCGACGGCAGCAACAAAATCGGCCTTATTCATTCGTATGGACTCCCTGTGCGGACTGGGCCGCAGTGTTCTGAGAACCGGACCGTCCCCTTCCCCGGCAGACTCTCCGATCGATTAGACCGCACGGGCCTGCAATGGCGCAGGGCTCGTGCGGTTGCGGTCGTTATACCAGCGGGTTTTTGCCTTCGCAAGCGTGAAAGCTAGCTCTGACGCGGGTTTCAGCCCGATTTAGGCGATCTGCTCCGATCGCCCATGTCAATGCTTGACACCGGGCTGGGCGACAGGTTCGGCATCGCTGCGGACGGGCAGCTCGCCCTGCCCCGGCGTGGGTGCCGGCGACAACGGGCGCTCCAGGGCGATGTCGAGCACTTCGTCGATCCACTTGGCGGGGATGATCTTCAGCCCCTGCGTCACGGATTTGGGCAGGTCGGCGAGGTCCTTGCGGTTCTCATCCGGGATGATCACCGTGCGGATACCGCCACGCAGCGCGGCCAGCAACTTCTCCTTGAGGCCGCCGATGGGCAGCACGCGCCCGCGCAGGGTGATCTCGCCGGTCATCGCCACGTCCGCCTTCACCGCGTTGCGCGTCAGCATCGACACCAAGGCGGTCGCCATCGCGATGCCCGCGCTCGGGCCATCCTTCGGCGTTGCGCCCTCAGGTACGTGCACGTGCACGTCGTGCTTGGCCAGGAAGTCGAGGTCGATGCCGAGGCGCTCGGTACGTGCACGCACCACCGACAGCGCGGCAGACGCCGATTCCTTCATTACGTCGCCCAGCTGGCCGGTCAGCAGCAACTGGCCCTTGCCTGGCACCAGCGTGGCTTCGACCTGCAGCAGGTCGCCACCCACTTCCGTCCATGCCAGGCCCGTGACCAGGCCGATCTCGTTCTGCTCCTCTGCGCGGCCGAAGTCGTAGCGACGCACACCCAGGTACTTCTCGAGGTTCTTGGAGTTGACGTTGACCGGGCCCTTGCGCGCACCCTTGCCCTTGGCCGGCTGCGGACCGGCCAGCGCGATCTCCTTGACGACCTTGCGGCAGATCTTCGCGATCTCGCGCTCCAGGTTGCGTACCCCCGACTCGCGCGTGTAGTAGCGCACGATGTCGCGCACCGCGCTTTCGGCGACCTTGATCTCGTCGGGCTTCAAGCCGTTCGCCTTGATCTGCTTGGGCAGCAGGTAGCGCATGGCGATGTTGAGCTTCTCCTCCTCGGTGTAGCCGGGGATGCGGATCACCTCCATGCGGTCCAGCAGCGGGCCCGGGATGTTGAGCGAGTTCGAGGTCGCCACGAACATCACTTCGCTCAGGTCCAGGTCGACTTCGAGGTAGTGGTCGTTGAAGGCATTGTTCTGCTCGGGGTCGAGCACCTCGAGCAACGCCGAGGACGGGTCGCCGCGGAAGTCCATCGACATCTTGTCGATCTCATCCAGCACGAACAGCGGGTTCTTGGTGCCGACCTTGTTGAGGTTCTGCACGATGCGGCCCGGCATCGAGCCGACATAGGTGCGGCGGTGGCCGCGGATCTCGGCCTCGTCGCGCACGCCGCCCAGGGACATGCGCACGAACTTGCGGTTGGTCGCCTTGGCGATGGACTGGCCGAGCGAGGTCTTGCCCACGCCCGGCGGCCCGACCAGGCACAGGATCGCGCCCTTCATGTGCTTCACGCGGGTCTGCACCGCCAGGTACTCGAGGATCCGTTCCTTGACCTTTTCCAGGCCGAAGTGGTCGGCATCAAGCACGTCCTGGGCGGCCTTGAGGTCCTTTCGCACCTTGCTGCGCTTCTTCCACGGCACGCCGAGCAGCCAGTCCAGGTAATTACGCACCACCGCGGCCTCGGCCGACATCGGCGACATCTGCTTGAGCTTGTTGAGCTCGGCCTTGGCCTTGGCTTCCACCGGCTTGGGCATGCCGGCCTCGGCGATCTTGCGCGTCAACTCCTCGATGTCGTTGGGCGCGTCGTCGATCTCGCCCAGCTCCTTCTGGATCGCCTTCATCTGCTCGTTGAGGTAGTACTCGCGCTGGCTCTTCTCCATCTGCGACTTGACCCGGCCGCGGATGCGCTTCTCCAGCTGCTGCACGTCGATTTCGCCGTCGACCAGCCCGACCAGCTGCTCCAGGCGCGCGCCGAGCTCGTGCGTCTCCAGCAGCTTCTGCTTGTCGCTGATGCGCACACCCAGGTGGGCGGCGATCGTGTCGGCCAGCCGCCCCGGCTCGTCGATACCCGACAGCGTCTGCATCAGTTCCGGCGGCAGCTTGCGATTGGTCTTGACGTACTGCTCGAACAGGCCCATCAGCGAGCGCATGATCGCCTCGATCTCGCGCTCCTCGCGGTCCATGACGGGCTCCACGACATGCGCCTGCCCGGCCAGCACCCCGTCGCGTTCCTCGACGGTATCGACCTGGACGCGCGCCACGCCTTCGACCAGCACCTTGATCGTGCCGTCGGGCAGCTTCAGCAGCTGCAGCACGTGGGCGAGCGTGCCGATGTCGTAGAGGTCCTCGGCGCCCGGATCGTCGGTTTCGGCCGACTTCTGCGCCACCAGCAGGATGCGCTTGTCGGCCTCCATCGCCACGTCCAGCGCGCGGATCGACTTGTCGCGGCCCACGAACAAGGGAATGACCATGTGCGGAAACACGACCACGTCGCGCAGCGGCAGCACCGGCAGGTCAAGCAGGTCGTGTTCGGTCGGATCGGTCATGGAAACTCCAGCAGGATCGGTGCCGGCCCGGCAGGCGGGGCGGCGGAAGTGGGGGCGTCGCTTCGCGTCGGTTATGGGGGTCCGCGCGAAAGGATGCAAGCAACCCGGGCACGCTTCGCCGAAGCGGCAAACGGGTGCTCTTCAGGATCAGTCGCTTACAACGAAAAACGCCGCCTCGGTCGAGACGGCGTTCAGCTGGTAGCAGTGGCCTGTTCAGCCATCGAAGCCGTGCCGGTCAGTCGGCCGAAGCGACCTTGGGCGCGGCGGCCGGAGGCGTCTGGTAAATCAGGTACGGCTCGGTCTTGTGGTCGATCACCGACTCGTCGACCACCACCTTGCTGACGTTTTCCAGCGAGGGAAGCTCGTACATGGTGTCCAGCAGCACCGACTCCACGATGGTGCGCAAGCCGCGCGCGCCGGTCTTGCGCTTGAGCGCTTTGCGGGCGATCGCCACCAGTGCGTCCGGGCGGAACTCCAGCTCCACGTCCTCCATCTCGAACAGCTTGCGGAACTGCTTGGTGATCGCGTTCTTGGGCTCGGTGAGGATCGTGACCAGCGCGGCCTCGTCCAGCTCTTCCAGCGTGGCGACCACCGGCAGGCGGCCGACGAACTCCGGGATCAGGCCGAACTTGATCAGGTCCTCGGGTTCGACTTCGGCCAGGATCTTGCCGATCTCAGCCTTGCGCTCGCTGCTCTTGACCTTGGCCCCGAATCCGATGCCACCGGCCTCGGTGCTGCGCTGCTGGATGATCTTGTCCAGCCCGGCGAACGCGCCTCCGACGATGAAAAGGATATTGCGGGTGTCGACCTGCAGGAACTCCTGCTGGGGGTGCTTGCGCCCACCCTGCGGCGGCACGCTGGCCACGGTGCCTTCGATGAGCTTCAGCAGCGCCTGCTGCACGCCCTCGCCCGACACGTCGCGGGTGATGGACGGGTTGTCCGACTTGCGCGAGATCTTGTCGATCTCGTCGATGTAGACGATGCCCTGCTGCGCCTTGTCGACGTCGTAGTCGCACTTCTGCAGCAGCTTCTGGATGATGTTCTCGACGTCCTCGCCGACGTAACCGGCTTCGGTCAGCGTCGTCGCATCGGCCATCGTGAACGGCACGTTGAGCATGCGTGCCAGCGTCTCGGCCAGCAGCGTCTTGCCCGAACCCGTCGGCCCGACCAGAAGGATGTTGGACTTGGCCAGCTCGACGTCGTCGTTCTTCTGGCGGCTCTCGATGCGCTTGTAATGGTTGTACACGGCCACCGCGAGCGTGCGCTTGGCGCGCTGCTGGCCGATGACGTACTGGTCGAGCACCTCGAGGATCTCGCGCGGCTTGGGCAGGTGGCTGCGGGCCGACTGCGCCTTCTCCTCGAGCTCCTCGCGGATGATGTCGTTGCACAGCTCCACGCACTCATCGCAGATGAACACGCTCGGGCCCGCAATCAGCTTGCGGACTTCGTGCTGGCTTTTGCCACAGAACGAGCAGTAGAGGATCTTGTTGCTGTCGCCGGTGGTGCGGCCCTGTCGGTCGTCGCTCATGCCTGTGCCTGAATGGTGCGTGGTGCCGGATGCCGCCCGCTCCGGTTGCGTCCGCGTGCTGCGGCCCGAGAATACCACAGCGATCCGGCCCGCCCCGCGGACCGGATCGATGGTTCAAAAAGGTTACGTTTCAACGGTTTGGGGCTTACCGGCTTACGTATTCCGGCGACCTTCAACCGGCCTGGACCGACTCGTCCGGGCGACGCTCAAGCACCTCGTCGACCAGCCCGTACTCGCGTGCGGCCTCGGCGCTCTTGAAGTTGTCGCGCTCGGTGTCGCGGGCGATGGTCTCCAGCGCCTGGCCGGTGTGCTTGGAGAGGATCTCGTTGAGCTTCTGCTTCAGCGAAAGGATCTCGCGCGCATGGATCTCGATGTCGCTGGCCTGGCCTTGGAAGCCGCCCAGCGGCTGGTGGATCATCACGCGCGAATTCGGCAGCGCGTAGCGCTTGCCCTTGGCGCCCGACGCCAGCAGCAGCGCGCCCATGGAAGCGGCCTGGCCGACGCAGATCGTGCTCACGTCCGGCTTGATGTACTGCATGGTGTCGTAGATCGCCATGCCCGCCGTGACGATGCCGCCGGGCGAGTTGATGTACAGGCTGATGTCCTTCTCGGGGTTCTCGGCTTCCAGGAACAGCATCTGGGCGACGATCACGTTCGCCATGTGGTCGTCGATGCCGCCCACCAGGAAGATCACCCGCTCCTTCAACAGGCGCGAATAGATGTCGTACGCGCGCTCGCCCCGGCTGGTCTGCTCGACCACCATCGGAACGAGGTTGAGCGCTTTGGTTTGGTTGTCCATCAGGCGGCACCCGTCGGGTTGTAGTGTTTCGGTCCGGCCAACGTGGGGCCGGCCGGACCGGGGCGCAAGTGGCGCATGTGCGCCACGCATCGGATTACTGGCGGATCGCCTCGCTGAACGACATCGGCTGCTCGGTGTGCTGGGCGCGCTCGGCAATCCAGTCGATCACCTGCTCCTCCATCACACGGTTGCGCAGGCCGGCCATCAGCTGGGCGTCGTTGCGGTACAGCTGCACGACCTGCTCGGGCTCCTCGTAAGTGGAGGCGATCAGGTTCAGGGTCTCGGTCAGGCGCTTTGATTCCAGCCGCAGTTCGTTGCGGCGGGCGACCTCGCCCACCAGCAGCCCGACCAGCACGCGCTTGCGCGCCGCGTCCAGGAACGGGACGTGCGCGTCGGCCGGCAGCTCGCCGACCTGGCGGCCCTGGCGGCGTGCCTGCTCGACGGCCTGGCGGGCCATGTCACGGGCTTCGGCTTCGACCAGCTTCGGCGGCATTTCGACCGACTCGTAGGCGGCGATCAGCTGCTCGCCCACCTCGCGGCGCAGGCGCGTCATCAACGCACCCTTGAGCTCGCGCTCCAGGTTGCTGCGGATGTCGGCGCGGAACTGGTCGGCGTCGCCGCTGCGCACGCCGAAGCTCTTGATGAAGTCGGTGTCGACTTCCGGCAGAACCGGCTCGGACACCTTGGTCACGGCCAGGTTCACCTGCACCGTCTTGCCGGCGAACTGCGGGACGCGCCAGTCGGCGGGAAACTCCACGTCGATCGTCTTTTCGTCGCCCGTCTTCATGCCCGACAGCGCGGACTCGATCGCCGGCAGCATGTTGCCGCTGCCGAGGATGGCGGCGCCGCGCTCGGTGCCTTCGGCGGGAACGCGCTCGTCCCCGGCCATCGACCAGGTCTGGATTTCGACCGCGTCGCCATCGCGGGCGTCACGCTCGACCGGGTTCCAGGTGCGGCGCTGCAGGCGCAGGTTCTCGATCATCGCGTCGATGTCGGTATCCGACACTTCGGCGGTGTGGCGCACCACTTCGAGCTTCGACACGTCGATGTCACCGAAATCGGGCACGACCTCGAACGTCGCGACATACGCGAGGTCGCCGTCGTTGGCCGGCTCGATGCTCGGGTTGCCGGCGATGCGCAGCGACTCCTGCTGCACCGCGTTGCTGAAGCTCTCGCGCAGCAGGCCGTCGAGCACCTCGGCGCGGACCTGCGCGCCGAAGCGCTGCTCGATCACCTTGGCAGGCACCTTGCCCGGACGGAAGCCCTTGATCTTGGCGCCACGGGCGATCTCGCGCAGACGGCCGTCGACCTGCGTTTCCAGCCGCTCGGCGGGGAGGTTGAACGTCATGCGGCGCTCAAGCGAGCCCAGGGATTCGACCGAAACTTGCATATCCACTCCTGCGACCACGGCGGTCCGGCCGCGGCACGATGTTGATGATCTGGCGTTGAGGGCGACCGCGCGGCGATGCGGTTGGGCGTCGGGCCGCGGCGGAACGGCGTAGTTTGGCTGATTCCGGCCTCGGCTGCCAGTTGGCGGCGTGAGGGTGGCCTATGCGATAGCCCATCGGGCCTTACACCTGTCCGGCCGTACACAGGCCAAAGCCGCCGCGACGGCTGGGTACCGCTCTCGCGAACGCTCGCTGGAGCCACCGGGCTGTTGGTTCTCGTCCGGGGTTGGTGCGAAAGGGGGGACTCGAACCCCCACGCCTTGCGGCACTGGAACCTAAATCCAGGGCGTCTACCAATTCCGCCACTTTCGCGTTGTTTCCGCCGGCCAGGCGGCGTGACGATTCTAGGCCAGGACATCGTCCGTCGTGCGGCACTCCGCGCCCCACGCAACCCACAAAAAAAGGCACCCGGCCGGAGCCGGGTGCCTTGAAGTGGTGGGCCGTCAAGGATTCGAACCTTGGACCTATTGATTAAGAGTCAACTGCTCTACCAACTGAGCTAACGGCCCGTAACGCTGAAATTGTACCAGACAACTACCGCTGGGTAACACTGGGGTGGAAGACGGGATTTGAACCCGCGACCCCCGGAATCACAATCCGGTGCTCTAACCAACTGAGCTACATCCACCATTGAAGCTTGCGTGGCGAGCTGCGGAAACCACAGCACGCCGGGATCTCGGTATCACCGTACGGAAGCACGTTCCTGGTCCGCCGGCACTTCCATATACAGCTGCACTTGGCGCGCCCGGCAGGACTCGAACCTGCAACCACCGGCTTAGAAGGCCGGTGCTCTATCCGGTTGAGCTACGGGCGCGTGCGGCCCGCATCTTAACTGAACCCGCGGCAGGCGCCGCGGCAGGATGGTCGGGGCAGAGGGATTCGAACCCCCGACCCTCTGGTCCCAAACCAGATGCGCTACCAGACTGCGCTATGCCCCGGGCCAGACTTCCGTTGCGCGCCAACGCCGCGAAAGGCCGGCTATTGTGGGCACCGGCCCGGTACGTGTCAATCTTGCGATGGGGCCATCGGGCCTGTGTATTCTCGCCGGCGGCCGGGGTTCAGCTTTCCGACGAGCATCGCACCCAAGGCAACCACACACCACTCAAGGAGTAGCACATGCGCAGCGGCAATCCGGCATTGAAGGACAGCACGTTCCTGGACCTGGGCAGCGGCGCTGTGGTGCGCGGCGGCGATAGCGTGATGACGCTCAACGGGACGGTGAACAAGACCGGGTTCCTGCTGCTGCTCAGCGTGCTGACCGCGACGTTCGCGTGGATGCAGGTAAGCACGGCGGACGGCATCGTCGGCGCAGGCCCATACGTTTGGGGCGGCGCGATCGGCGGCCTCGTGATTGCGCTCGTGACGGTATTCAAGAAGACCTGGGCACCGGTCACCGCACCGTTGTACGCGCTGGTGGAGGGGTTCTTCCTGGGCGCGATCTCGGCCATGTACAACCACTTGTACGAAGGCATCGTCATGCAGGCGGTTCTGCTGACCTTCGGCACGCTGTTCGCCCTGCTGTTCGCCTACCGCAGCGGAATGATCAAGGCCACGGAGAACTTCAAGCTCGGCGTGGTCGCGGCCACCGGCGGCATCATGCTCGTGTACCTGGCGAGCATCGCCCTGAGCTTTTTCGGCATCCAGATCCCGATGATCCACGAGTCGGGCATCGTCGGTATCGGCTTCAGCCTGTTCGTGGTGGTCATCGCTGCGCTCAACCTGGTACTGGACTTCGATTTCATCGAAACCGGTGTCGAACAGGGCGCGCCCAAGTACATGGAGTGGTACGGCGCGTTCGGCCTGATGGTCACCCTGGTGTGGCTGTACATCGAGTTCCTGCGCCTGCTGTCGAAGCTGCGCGACTGATTGCCGTCCGCCGGGTGGCGCGGGCCACCCACGATGCAAGAGAGGCAACGGCCAACGCCGTTGCCTCTTTCGTTTCAGCCCTTGGCCTGCCGTGCCCTCGCTCAGTGGGCCGGCACGGACGCGGCTCTCGAGCGGCGCGGCCACATGATGAAACCGATCGCCACCGCGGCCAGCAGCCAGCAGTAGTACACGTGTCCGGCGATCGCCAGCGGCGACAAGCCGGCCAGTGAGCCTGCCAGCAGGATCTGCGCGCCATACGGCAGCACGCCCTGCATCACGCAGGAAAAGATGTCGAGCAGGCTGGCCGAGCGCCGCGGGCTGATGCCGTGGCGCTGCGCGATATCGCGTGCCAGGTCGCCGCCCACCAGGATCGCCACCGTATTGTTGGCCGTCAGCACGTCGCTGCCGGCCGCCAGCGCGGCGATGCTGACCTCGCCCGCCCGGCGCCCGCGATGGCCGCGCGCAAACCGGACGATGACGCCGGCCAGCCATTCCAGCCCACCGGCCGCCCGGGTCAATGCCGCCAGGCCACCGATGAGCAGCGACAGCAACAGGATCTCCACCATGCTTTCGAAGCCGGTGTAGATGTCGCCGGCAAAGGTCACCGCGTCATAGCCGCTACCCACGGCCCACCCGGCCACGCCGGCTGCCACGATGCCCAGCGCCAGTACCAGCACCACGTCCAGCCCGGCCAATGCCAGGCCCAGTACCAACAAATAAGGAAGCACCAGCCACGACGAAGCGGCACCCGGTGCACTGACCGGGGCGCTGTCGCCCATCACTGCCAACAGCGCGAGCGTGCCCAACGCCGCGGGCAGCGCAATCCTGAAGTTCTCCCGGAACTTGTCACGCATCCGGCAGCCCTGGGTGCGGGTGGCGGCAATCGTGGTGTCGGAGATGATCGACAGGTTGTCGCCGAACATCGCACCACCCACTACCGCACCCATCACCAGTGCTGCGTCCAGGCCGGCCGCGTCGGATACGCCCAGCGCGATGGGAACGACCGCGGCGATCGTGCCCATCGAAGTGCCGATGGACAGCGCCACGAAGCTCGCGACCAGGAACAGCCCGGGCAGGATGAGCGAGGCCGGCAGCGCCCCGAGCCCGAGCGCGACCACGGCATCGACCGCACCGACCGAACGCGAAACGGTGGCGAAGGCACCCGCCAGCAGGAATACCAGGCACATCAGCATGACGTTGCTGTGCCCCATGCCCGCCAGCAGCGTTTCCACCGGGCGGATGCCGCGCCGGTACGCCAGCCAGGCGCCCAGGGCGAGCGCCGGCAGGATCGCGACGGGTGCCCGCAACTGGTAGAAGCCCATCGCCTCGCCGCGCGCGGTGAAATACAGGCCCGCGCCGAAGAACAGCATCAGGAACAGCACGAGCGGCGCCAATGCCAGTGCGCTGGGGGCCGGGCTCGCAGGTTGGGAGGCGTCGCCCGCCGCAGGCTTCATCGCTTTATCCGGATACAGGAATCACGTGAGTCTGGCGGGACGGTATCGGCGTGTCGAGCGGCGCCGGTGGAACGCTGTCGGGCGGCCGGTGGCAGGAGTACGGGCCTCGACCAGACGGACACCGGCTCGACCCGTCCACGCCGTCATCCCGGCGAAGGCCGGGATCCACCTTGACTGTCATATCTGCCACGCGACTTCGGGAATCGTCAGAGGCACTGGATTCCTGCTTTCGCAGGCATGACGGGTAGGAGACCCGCATCGCGGCGTATTGGCTCCAACTGGCGCCGCAACGCAACAGGGCGCCCGAAGGCGCCCTGCTGGAAGGCCCGGACCGACGGGTGTCGATCAGGCGGTAGCGCGCCGGGCGATCGCCTTGGCAAACGACATGGTGTCGCCGGTGCCGCCCAGGTCCGGGGTCAGCGAATCCTTGGCTTCGAGCGTGGCGACGATCGCCTCGCGCAGCTTCGTGGCCTTCTCCGGCATGCCCAGGTGGTCCAGCATCTGGGCCGCGCCCAGCAGCAGCGCGCACGGGTTGGCCTTGCCCTGCCCCGCGATGTCCGGCGCGGTGCCGTGGACGGCCTCGAAGATCGCCGCGTCGGTACCGATGTTGGCGCCGGGGGCCAGGCCCAGGCCGCCGACGAGGCCGGCGCACAGGTCGGAAATGATGTCGCCGAACAGGTTGGTGGTCACGATGATGTCGAACGACTCGGGCTGCATGACCAGCTTCATGCAGCACGCATCGACGATCATCTCGTCGCACTGGATGTCCGGGTACTCGGCGGCCACGGCACGCGCAGTGCGCAGGAACAGGCCCGAGGTCGACTTCAGGATGTTGGCCTTGTGCACCACGGTGACCTTCTTGCGGCCGGTCTTGCGGGCCAGCTCGAAGGCATAGCGCACGATGCGCTCGGAACCGCGACGGGTCACCTTCTGCGTCAGGACCGCGGTTTCGCCGTCCTCGCTCAGCATCTGACCTTCGCCGATGTAGGCACCCTCGGTGTTCTCGCGGACCGTGATCAGGTCCACGCCGTCGGTGAAGCGCGACTTCGTGTTCGGGAACGACTTGGCCGGGCGCACGTTGGCGTACAGGTCGAAGCGCTTGCGCAGCTCGACGTTGATCGAGGAAAAGCCCTCGCCGACCGGCGTAGTCAGCGGGCTCTTCAGCGCGACCCGGTTCTTGCGGATCGAGTCCATCGTCGCCGCCGGCAGCAGTTCGCCGTGCTTCTCGAGCGCGACCAGACCGGCATCGGCCTCCTCGTAGCTCAGGCCCAGCTGCATCGCATCGAGCACGTGCAGGGTGGCGTCCATGATTTCCGGGCCAATGCCATCGCCACGGATGACCGTAATGGTGTTCGTCATAGGGGAGGTTTCCAGCTGGTGGCGCAGGCGCGGGGGACGCGCAGCGCAAGAGGGTTAGCCCCGTAATTATGCCGCGCTGGGCCGCTACTTGACAGGGCGCGCGGGTTTCAGGGCGCCGCCGAGAGCCGCAGAACCCCGCCCCGCGGCGTTCCACGGCCGTGCCGCCGGGGGTGCCCGTACGCTGCCTAGCCGTGGTCGTGCGCGTCAGGAGCCGACGCGCCGCCCTGCTCCAGCCGATCGAGGAAGTCCACAGCCCGGCGCATGTGCGGGATCACGATCGAGCCGCCTACGACCAGCCCAACGGAGAACGCCTCGAACATCTCCGCGCGGCTGACGCCCGCCTCCCGGCACTGGGCCACGTGGTAGCTGATGCAGTCGTCACAGCGCAGCACCATCGACGCCACCAGGCCCAGCAACTCCTTGGTCTTCACGTCCAGCGCGCCGGCCTGGTAGGTCTGCGTGTCCAGCGCGAAGAAGCGCCGCACCACCTGGTTGGGTTCGGCGAGGATGCGCTCGTTCATGCGCTTGCGGAACGCGGTGAACTCGGCGATGCGGTCCTGCTCGCCCGCGCCGTCCGCGCCGCTCATGCCTTGCCCTCCAGCAGCGGCTGCAGCCCGCCGGCGCGGTGCAACGCGATCATGTCGTCGTAGCCACCCACGTGGGTGTCGCCGATGAAGATCTGCGGCACGCTGGTGCGGCGGGTGAGTTCCATCATCTTCTTGCGTGCGTCCGGCTCCAGGTCGATACGCACCTCGGTCCAGGACTTGCCTTGGCTGCGCAGGAAGTTCTTGGCCGCGACGCAGTACGGGCAGATCGCGCTGCTGTAAATGGTGATCGGCGGGCCATCGCCGCCGGCGGGGGTGTTGGAATCAATCAACGCACTGCTCCGGGTAGTGAACGCATGGGGCCGGGCGCGTCGCGCACGGCGGGCAGGACCGGGAGGGTACCCGCGCCGACGTGAACTTCGCAGCGGGGTTGAGGTCGAACCGCCACTTACCCGCGCCTTCCCGACACCAACGTGGGGCACGGCCCGGGGGCGGCAACGGCCGTGGCCGGAACACACCGGCTCGATTAACGACGGATTCACATCCCCGGCCCGCCCCGGACGCATGCTGCCAAGGCTGCAATCCCGCCCCCGCCCCATCGACCGAACGACACCGGAGAGATCCTTGCGCCGCATCGCACCGCTCACTGCCGCCCTCGTACTGGCCATTGCCAGCGTGTGTGCCCCGGCGCAGGAAAGCCGGCTGCCGGACATCGGCTCGTCCGCCGGCGAGCTGCTGACACCGGCGCAGCAGGAGCAGTACGGCGCAATGATGCTGGCGCAGTTGCGGCAGTACGACTACCTGCTGGAAGACCCGCTGGTGGACCAGTGGCTGGACTCGCTGGGCAACCGGCTGGCCACCCACAGCGACCGGCCCGACCAGTCATTCAACTTCTTCCTGATCAACCAGCGCCAGGTCAACGCCTTCGCCACGCTGGGCGGCTACATCGGCGTCAATGCGGGCCTGGTGCTGGCCGCCGAGCGCGAGGACGAAGTCGCCGCGGTGATGGCGCACGAGATCGCCCACGTCACCCAGTACCACGTGCTGCGCGGCGTGGAGCGCGCGCAACGCGACCAGCTGCCGATCCTTCTGGCGATGCTGGGCGCGGTCGCGGCGGCGAGCGCATCCGACAGCAGTTCCAGCGGCAATGCGGCGCAGGTGGCGATTTTCTCGGCCATGGGAATGATGCAGCAGCGCCAGATCAACTACACGCGCTCCAACGAGCACGAGGCCGACCGCCTGGGCATCCAGACGCTGGCACGCAGCAGCTACGACCCGGTGGCCATGGCCGACTTCTTCGGGACCATGCAGACGCGCGCCCGTGCCAATGCCGCCGGTTACTACGACACACCCGAATACCTGATGACCCACCCGGTCACCACCACCCGCATCACCGAGGCCAAGCAGCGCGCCGGGCAGATCGCGGCTGCGCCGAAGGGTTTTTCCGGCAGCGTCGGCGGCAGCGACAACCCGCTGCTGCCCGATGGCTTCCAGTTGCCCAGCCTGGGTGTGTCGGCCGACGGCACCGGCCGCTTCGAGTTCGCACGCGAGCGCATGCGCGTGTTGACCGCCAACACTCCCGCCGAGGCGGTGCGCGAGTACGCGCAGATGCAGTCCACCGGCGAGCTGGACGACGCCCAGCAGTACGGACTGGCCATCGCCCGGCTGCGCGACAACCAGGCGGCCGCCGCGCGCGAATCCCTGCAGCGGTTGCTCGACAGGCGGCCGGACGACGTCTGGACCACGCTGGCGCTGGCCGAGGCCGAATCCCGGACCGGCCGCACGGAATCGGCCGACGCCCGCTTCGAAGCGCTGCTGCGACAATCGCCCAACGACCGTGCGGCCGCGCTGACCTACGCCCAGGTGCTGTCCGAGCGCAACTCGGAGGCAGCGGGCAAGCGCGCCCAGGCGATCCTGCGTCCGTTGCTGGCCCAGTCGGCCGACGACGCGGTGTTCCAGCGCACCTTCGCCCGGGTGAGCGACATCGCCGGTGATGTCGTGCGTGCGGGCGAAGCCCATGCCGAGGCCGCGTTCCTCAACGGCCGGCCCGAACAGGCACTGGTCCAGCTGAACACGCTCAAGCAGCGCCCCGAGGTCGATTACTACGCGCGGGCGCGGATCGAGTCGCGGATCGCGGCGATCACACCGACGGTGCTGGAGCTTAAGCGCCAGGGCGTCCGTGACGAGGACCTGGGGCGGCGCTGAGCCGGCTTGCATGACACCGATGCGACGGTGTCACGACCCAGTCATAAAACGGTAGTGTACTGGCGCGGCCCAACCGGTCCGTGGCGCAACCCACGGTCCGGCCCCGCCCCCAGCTGCCGGTGACCGCGTGCAGAAACGCATCCTGATCGTCGAAGACGAACCCGCCATCCGCGACATGGTCGCCTTCGCCCTGCGCAAGGGCGAATACGACCCGGTGCACGCCGGCGACGCCCGCGAGGCGCAGGCGGCCATCGCCGACCGCGTGCCTGACCTCATCCTGCTGGACTGGATGCTCCCGGGCACCAGCGGCCTGGAACTGGCCCGTCGCTGGCGGCGCGAAGCGCTGACCCGCGAGGTCCCGATCATCATGCTGACCGCCCGCGGCGAGGAGAACGACCGCGTCGGTGGGCTGGAGGCCGGGGTCGACGATTACGTCGTCAAGCCGTTCTCGGCGCGCGAACTGTTGGCTCGCATCCGCGCGGTGCTGCGCCGCTCGCGCGAGGACGACGAGGATGGCAGCGTCAGCGTCGGCGGGCTGCGCATCGACGGCGCCGCGCACCGGGTCTTCGCCCGCAATGGCGGTGGCGAGGACCAGCCGGTCCAGATCGGCCCCACCGAGTACCGCCTGCTGCACTTCTTCATGACCCACGCCGAGCGCGTCTATTCGCGTACCCAGCTGCTGGACCACGTCTGGGGCGGCAGCGTGTACGTGGAGGAGCGCACCGTCGACGTGCACATCCGCCGCCTGCGCAAGACGCTGGAACCGCACGGCCTGGACGGCATGGTGCAGACCGTGCGCGGGTCGGGGTACAGGTTCTCGACGTCGGCCGAGGTTTGAAGGGCCTGGGCCAGGGCTTGGGGCTGGAACGAGGCGCTTTTCTCTCCGCGCCGTTATCGTCTGGAACCTGTCTTCGCCTCCTGACGTGTGCAGAGCACCCGCTCCTCTCCACGTCGCCACCCCTGCTCCCTCCAGCCCCTGGCCCCTAGCCCCGACCTCAACCATGCCCCCCCGCGCCCGCTCCGCCTGGCTCCGCACCCTCGGCACCCTTGCCGGGGTGCTCGCGCTTGCGGCGGTGGTGGGCCTGGCGATCGGCCAGCCGTGGCCGGTGGTGGCGATCACCGCGCTGGGCGTGGTGGCGTGGCACTACTGGCGGCTGCGACGCGTCCTGTTGCGCCTGACGGCGCGCCAGCGGCTGGCGCCACCGCAGGGCGACGGCGTCTGGAACGAACTGGACCGCCTGCTCCACCGCACCCAAGCCGAGATGCGGGGTCGCAAGCGTCGCCTGCTGGAGATGCTGCGGGCCTATCGGGCCGCCGCGGCTGCGCTGCCCGATGCGATCGTGGTCGTCGACCGCAACACCCAGCGCATCGTCTGGTTCAGTGAGGCCGCGGGGCCGCTGCTGGGACTGGGCTATCCCGACGACATCGGCGCGCCGATCGTCGCGCGCCTGCAGCCGCTGCCGCTGGCGGGCTGGATGGCGACCGGCCGCAATGCCGAGCCGCTGGAAGTCGCCTCCCCGCTCAACCCCGGCGCCACCCTCAGCCTGCGCCTGATCCCGTATTCGGAATCGCTTTGGCTGCTGGTCGCGCGCGACGTCAGCCGCCTGCTGCAGCTGGAGCAGATGCGCCGCGATTTCGTCGCCAACGTTTCGCACGAGCTGCGCACGCCGCTGACGGTGGTGCACGGCTACTTGGACATGCTCGACCCCACCGACCACCCCGAGTGGGCGCCGATGGTGGCCGAGATGCAGCGCCAGTCCCAACGCATGACGCAGCTGGTCGAGGACCTGCTGATGCTGTCGCGGCTGGAGTCGCAGGACAGCCTGCCGGCCGAGGAGCAGGTGTCGATCGCGCCGATGCTGGGCACTTTGCGGCGCGAGGCCATGGCGCTGAGCCAGGGGCGCCACGAGGTCACGGTCCAGGACGATGCCGGCGTCGACCTGTTCGGTTCCAACAAGGAGCTGCACAGCGCGTTCTCCAACCTGGTGAGCAACGCGGTGCGCTACACCCCGGCTGGCGGGACGATCACGGTGCGCTTCCGCCGCGAGGGCCGGGGGGTCGCGCTGGAGGTCGTCGACAGCGGCTACGGGATCCCCGCCTCGCACCTGCCGCGCCTGACCGAGCGCTTCTATCGCGTCTCCAACAGCCGCTCGCGCGAGAGCGGCGGCACCGGGCTGGGACTTGCCATCGTCAAGCACGTGCTGAACCTGCACCAGGCGCACCTCGAGGTGAGCAGCGAGGTCGGCCAAGGCAGTACCTTTGCCTGCGTGTTCGGCCCCGAGCGCGTGCGCCAGCGCGAACCCAGTGAGGTCCCGAGTTGAACCGTCCCGTGCCGCGCCCCCAGCCCACCCTCGCCGGCATCGAAGTGCCCGCCGAGCACGACCCACTGCGCGACAGCTCGCTGTACTTCAACCGCGAGCTGTCGCAGCTCGACTTCAATTTCCGCGTGCTCGCGCAGGCGCAGGACCCGCAGGTGCCGTTGCTGGAGCGCCTGCGCTACCTGTGCATCAGCTGCACCAACCTGGACGAGTTCTTCGAGATCCGTGCCGGCACCTTGCGACATGCGCAGGAGCTGGGCCTGACCGCGCATGCGGACGGACTGGAGCCGACCGCGGTGCTCAACCGGATCCACGACCGGGCCGCCGACCTCGTCGCCGCGCAGTACGAGTGCTGGAACGACGTGCTGCGCCCGGCGCTGGGCGATGCCGGCGTGCGCGTGCTGGCGCGCGATGCGTGGACGCCGCGGCAGACGCGCTGGCTGCGCGCCTATTTCCGCGACGAGATCATGCCGGTGCTGTCGCCGCTCGGCCTGGACCCCGCGCATCCGTTCCCCAAGATCCTCAACAAGTCGCTCAACATCGTGGTGGTGCTCAAGGGCCGGGACGCGTTCGGGCGCGACGGCAACCTCGCCATCGTCCGCGCGCCGCGCTCGCTGCCACGCATCATCCAGATCCCCGAGCGCATCTCCGGCGGCGCGCACGACTTCGTCTTCCTGTCGGCGGTGCTGTCGACCTTCGTGGACGAGCTGTTCCCGGGCATGGAGGTCAAGGGCGCGTACCAGTTCCGCGTCACCCGCAACTCCGAGCTCCTGGTCGACGAGGAAGAGGTCGACAACATCGCCCTGGCGCTGCGCGACGAGCTGGTCGGCCGCGGCTACCTGCGCGCGGTGCGGCTGGAGATCGCCGAGGCCTGCCCCAAGCCCATCGTGCGCACGCTGCTGGAGAACTTCGACCTGCCCGAGAACGCGGTCTACCGCATCAACGGCCCGGTCAACCTCAACCGCGTCATCCAGGTGTACGACCTGGTCGGCCGCGCGGACCTGAAGTTCCCGCCATTCCAGCCGCGGCTGCTGCCGGGCATCGAAGGCATGTTCGAGCGCATCGCCCAGGGCGACGTGGTGCTTCACCACCCGTTCGACGCGTTCACGCCGGTGCTGGAGCTGCTGCGCCAGGCGGCCGAAGACCCCAACGTGCTGGCCATCAAGCAGACGCTGTACCGCTCGGGCAAGGATTCGCCGATCGTCGAGCAGCTGGTGCAGGCCGCGCGCAACGGCAAGGACGTGACCGTCGTGGTCGAGCTGCGCGCGCGGTTCGACGAGGAGGCCAACCTGGGTTTCGCCGACCGGCTGCAGGAGGCCGGCGTGCAGGTGGTGTACGGCGTGGTCGGCTACAAGACGCACGCCAAGATGCTGCTGATCGTGCGGCGCGAAGGGCGCAAGCTGCGCCGCTACGTGCACCTGGGCACCGGCAACTACCACTCCGGCACCGCGCGCGCCTACACCGACCTGGGCCTGCTGACCGCGCGGCCGGACATCGGCAACGACGTGCACCAGATCTTCCAGCAGCTGTCGGGCCTGGCGCCGGCGATCCGCCTGAAGTGCATGCTGCAGTCGCCCTTCACCCTGCATGCCGGCGTGCTGATGCGGATCGACCGCGAGGCCCGCATCGCACGCGAAGGGCGGCCGGCGCGCATCGTCGCCAAGATGAACGCCCTCAACGAGCCGCAGGTGATCCGTGCGCTCTACCGCGCCTCGCAGGCCGGCGTGCGCATCGACCTGATCGTGCGCGGCGCCTGCACGCTGCGGCCCGGCCTGCCCGGCGTGTCCGAGAACATCCGCGTGCGTTCGATCGTCGGCCGCTTCCTCGAGCACAGCCGCGTGTACTGGTTCGGCAACGACGGGGCGCCCGAGCTGTTCGGTGCCAGCGCCGACTGGCTGGAACGCAACCTGCTGCGCCGCGTGGAGACGTGCTTCCCGATGCTGGACCCCGAGGTCGCCGCGCGCGTCACCGACGAGGCCATCGACAACTACCTGGCCGACAACCTGAACGCCTGGGAGCTGCAACCCGACGGCGAGTACCTCAAGCTGGTGCCCGCCGAAGGCACGCCGCCGCATTCGGCGCAGGCCGCGCTGTTGGCGCGGCTGTGCGGATGACGGATCATTCGCGCCGATGAACGGACTGCTGCACACCGCCCGACTTCCGCTCCAGGACGGTGACCTGCTCGCAGCGGTCGACCTGGGCTCCAACAGTTTCCACATGGTGGTCTCGCGCTACCTGCTCGGGCAGCTGCGCACCGTCGACCGGATCCGGGAGACCGTGCGCCTGGCCGAGGGCCTGGACCGCAAGGGCGGCCTGTCGCCGGAGGCACGTGACCGCGCCTTGGACTGCCTGGCACGCTTCGGCCAGCGCATCCGCGACATCCCGCCGCAACGGGTGCGCGCGATCGCCACCAACACCGTGCGCCGGCTGGCCGCGCCGCAGGCGTTCCTGATGCCGGCCGAAAGCGCGCTGGGCCATGCCATCGAAGTGGTGTCCGGCCGCGAGGAAGCACGCCTGATCTACCTGGGCGTGGCGCACGCGCAGCCGCCCAAGGACGGCCACCTGCGCTTGGTGATCGACATCGGCGGCGGCTCGACCGAATGCATCATTGGCTCGGGCTTCGAGGCGATCGAGCGCGAAAGCCTGCAGGTCGGCTGCGTGGCGAGCACGCGTCGGTTCTTCCCGGGCGGCAAGCTCACCCGCAAGCGCTGGCGCGAAGCACTGGCGGAAGTCACGGCCGAGTTCCAGCAGTTCGCCGGCACGTACCGCAGCCTGGGCTGGCAGGAGGTGCTGGGCTCGTCGGGCACCAACAAGGCCATCGGCGAGATCTGTGCGGCAATGAAGCTGACCAAGGGCGCCGTCACCGCGGAGGCGCTGCCGCAGGTACGCGACCGCCTGCTGGCCGCCGGCCACGTCGATGCGATCGACCTGCCGGGCCTGTCGGCCGACCGCCGGCCGGTGATCGCCGGCGGCGTGCTGGTGCTGGAGGCCGCCTTCGCGGCGCTGGGCATGGAGCGCATGCTGGTCAGCAAGGCCGCGATGCGCGAGGGCGTGCTGTACGACATGCTCGGCCGCGGCGGCAAGCACGACCCGCGCGAGGCGTCGGTGGCCGCGCTCATGCACCGCTACGCGATCGACCATGCCCAGGCAACCCGGGTGGAGCAGACCGCGCTGCGGCTGTTCGACCAGGTGGCGGAGGCGTGGTCGCTGGTCGACGACGACCGCGTGATGCTGCAGCGCGCCGCGCGCCTGCACGAGCTGGGCCTGGCGATCGCCCACAGCCAGTACCACGTGCATGGGGCGTACATCCTTGAGCACTCCGACATCGCCGGCTTCTCGCGCCAGCAGCAGCAGTTCCTGGCCGCGCTGGTGCGCGTGCACCGCAGGCGCATCCCCAAGTCCGCGTTCGACGCCCTGCCCGACCGCCTGCTTGCAGCGGCGCGGCGCAGTGCGGCCCTGTTGCGCCTCGCGGTGCTGCTGCACCGTGCGCATGAGGCCGACCCGATCCCGCGGCTGGACCTGGTCGCCGACGGCAACACGCTGCGTATGACGCTGGGCAAGCGCTGGCTGGAGGCCCGCACGCTGCTGGCCGCCGACCTGCTGGGCGAGCCGGAGGACATGCAGAACCTCGGCATCACGCTGGCGATCGAAGCGGACTGACGCGACCCCGCCCGGCACGGCTGGGCAAAGCCCGGCGCAGGCCCGCACCGTCATCGCAACGTCACCCGCCTGCCATCGCCGCTACACGTCGCGCATGCACGCTGCCCATGGACCGGGGAGCCGCGCATGCACTACGCGATCGTCACCGAAACGTATCCACCGCAGGTCAACGGCGTCGCGCTGACCGTGCGGGCGCTGGAGCAAGGCCTGCAGGCGCGTGGCCACCGCGTCACGCTGGTGCGCCCGCGCCAGCCCGGCGAGCGCGACACCGTAGGCGATGCGCTGCACGTGGCTGGGCTGCCGCTGCCGCTGTACTCGGGCCTGCGGTTCGGCCTGCCCGCCGCGGGCCTGCTGCGCCGCCATTGGCGCGGCGACGCACCTGATGCCGTGTACGTCGCCACCGAAGGCCCGCTGGGCTGGTCGGCGGTCCGCGCCGCCCGGGCGCTGGGCCTGCCGGTAGCGACCGGGCTCCACACCCGTTTCGACCGCTACATGCGCGAGTACGGACTGGGCGCGCTGGAACGCATCGCCTGGGCGTGGATGCGCCGGTTCCATAACCGTGGCGATGCGACTCTCGTGCCGACGCGCGAACTGGCAGCCGAGCTTTCCGCCCACGGCTTCAAGCGGCCGCTGAGGCTGCCGCGCGCAGTCGACACCCACCGTTTCTCGCCCGAACGCCGCGACGTGGCGATGCGATCGCAATGGGGCATCGACGCGCGGCAACTGGCGGTGATCCACGTCGGCCGCATCGCACCGGAAAAGAACCTGGCGCTGGTCGTGCAGGCGTTCCGCGCGATCCAGCGCGTGCGGCCCGACGCCCGCCTGGTGTGGATCGGTGAAGGCCCATCGCGCGCGGCGCTGCAGCGCGAGCACCCGGACTTCGTCTTTCGCGGCATGCAGCACGGCGATGCGTTGGCGGCGCATATCGCCAGCGGCGATCTGTTCCTGTTCCCCAGCCGCAGCGAGACCTTCGGCAACGTGACCGTCGAGGCCATGGCGAGTGGCGTCGCCACCGTGGCCTTCGACTGCGGCGCCGCGCGCGAGCACCTGCGGCATGGCCTGCATGGCGGCTGCGTGCCGCCCGGGGACGCCACCGCCTTCATCGATGCCGCCTTGTACCTGGCTTCCGACGACCGCCTGCGCGCCGCCTGCGGTGCCGCCGCCCGGCGCGCGGTGTCGGGGCTGCGTCCGGCGCAGGTGGCCGCCGATTTCGATGCCCTGCTGCAAGGCCTCACGCCCCGAGGAGGACGCCATGGATCGCCTGCCCCTGCATAAACGCCTGTCGGCCGGCGATGCCGGCTGGTGCCTGCGCGCCAATCGCTGGGCCGGCCACGGCGGTTGCCGCGGCTATTTCGCCTGCGTCAGCCGGCTCGGCGATGGCGTGTTCTGGTACGCGCTGATGGCGGCGATGGTGCTGTTCGACGGCATGCGCGGGCTGCAGGCATCGCTGCACCTAGCGGCGACCGGCGTGGTGGCGCTGTCGCTGTACAAATTGCTGAAGCGGTGGACGAAGCGGCCGCGTCCGTGCGCGTCCGACCCGCGCATCCTGGCGCCGGTCGCGCCGCTGGACGAGTTCAGCTTTCCCTCGGGCCACACGCTGCACGCGGTGGCCTTCAGCATCGTGGCCGTCGCGCATTACCCGATGCTGGCGTGGCTGCTGGTGCCCTTCGCGGCCAGCGTCGCCGCCTCCCGCGTGGTGCTGGGGCTGCATTACCCCAGCGACGTGCTGGCCGCCACGGCGATCGGCACCGGGCTCGCCTCGGTATCGCTCTGGGTGGCGGGCTAGCCGTCGCCCGAGTGCAACGGCTCCAGCGTGTCCAGCCTCGCCCGTTGGACCGCGGGTGCGAGTTGCCCGTTCCAGTCGCGGTCATTGGCGACCTGGGCCACGGCGCGGCTGGCATCGAGTGCGGCCAGGCCGAGTGTCGCGATCGCCCAGTCCTGCCCTTCGCCGGCGCGGGCGAGCACGCCGTCGGCCGGCAACCCCACGTCCATCGGCGCGTAGATGGCCGCGTCGCCGGTGTTGGTGTCCAGCGCAGGGCTCCAGGGTGCGTCGCCGGCGGTGACGGCCTGCGCAACGAAGCAGCGGTTCTCCAGCGCGCGCGCCAGCCCGCCGACGCGCACACGCGTCGCCCCTGCTTCGGTGTCGGTGCAGCTGGGCACGGCGATCACGCGTGCGCCCGCCTCGCACTGGGCACGTACGGGCAACGGGAACTCGATGTCGTAGCAGACCGAAACGCCCACGCGCACGTCGTCGCATTCGAAGACCTTGAGCGCGTCGCCCCGCTCGATGACGCCCGCCTGCTTTTCGAAACCGGTCAGCTGCAGCTTGTCCTGCCAGCCGTGGCAGCCGTCGGGCGCGAACCAGTAGCAGCGGTTGCGGTAACGCTCCGGCCCCACCGCCAGCAGGAAGCTGCCGGCGACGATATGCATCCGCAGGTCGCGGGCCAGCCGCGCGTACAGCGCCAGCCAATCGCGATGCAGCGGTTGCAGCGCGGCCAGTGACGCGTGCAGGTCGGCGCGCTCGCGCACCGGCAGCGTCGCGCCCAGTTCCAGCGAGAGGTATTCGGGCAGCACCGCCAGTTGCGTGCCGGCGTCCGCGGCCGCTTGCAGCAGCGATGCCTGGCGCGCGGCGAACGCCGCGAAATCCACGGGCGCGCCAATCGTGTGGCGCGCCGCCGCGACCTTGAGCACGCCCGCCGTCAAATCCGCTCCAGCGGGCGCATCCAGAACGCCAGGTCATGGTCGACATCGCCCCGTTCCGGCTCCGGCCAACGCATCGACAGCGTCAGGCCGTCGCGGGGCTGGTAGCCGCGCTTGCGCCAGAAGGCGTCGTTGCCGCGATGGAACGGCGGGCGGCGCGGATCGTCGTCGCTGCGCATCACGGCGGCGAACCCGGTCCACGCATAGCTGCCGAACGCGCGCGCATGCGCCTCGCGCTCCTCGAAGAACCGGTGCCCCAGCCCACGCCCCCGGTAGGCCGGCAGCAATACCGACTCGCCCAGGTAGAACACCTCCTCGGGCTGCACCGACGACCGGGCGAAGGGCGCGAGCATTTCGGGCGATTCGTGCACCAGCGGGATGCCGGTCGACGCCCCGACCACACGGCCCTCGTCCAGCACCAGCACCGCCAGGCTGAAGGGCGAGCGCAGGTAGGTCAGCAGGTAGTCGAATTCGTAGCGGTAGCTGCCGGCGTAGAGGTACGGCCACTCGCCGAAGACCGTCATGCGCAGGCGCGCAAGGTCGTCCAGGTACGGCTCCATGGCCTGGCCGACGACGGTACGGACTTCGGGGGTTCTCATCGAGGAGTGGAGGCGGCTGGGGGCATCGAGGGCGTCGAAGGTGCTCCGGACGATGTCCATTGTCCACTCCCGGTGGGACGTAAAGGCTGTCCATGCGTCAACGCGGTGCGGGCCGGCAACCGGCCGGGTTTTCTTGAAGCCGGCCGGTTGCGGCTTCAGCCCCTGACCGGCCGAAGGTGGCTGCAAGGCCCTAAGATGCGCGCCATGAATTACCGCCACGCCTTCCATGCCGGCAACCACGCCGACGTGTTCAAGCACGTCGCCCTGCTGGCGCTGTGCGACGCCCTGACCGCCAAGCCCGCCCCGCTGTTCGCGCTCGATACCCACGCCGGGCGGGGCCTGTACGCGCTCGACAGCGCTTCGGCGTTGCGCACCGGCGAGGCCGAGGGCGGCATCGCGCGCCTGGTCGCCGAGGCGCCGCGGCATCCGGCCATCGCGCGCTACCTGGCCGCGATCAAGGCCTGCCGCGCCGAGCACGGCACCGCCGCGTATCCGGGCTCGCCCTGGCTGCTGGGGCACGCGCTGCGCCCGGAGGACCGCATCGCCGCGTGCGAGCTGCATCCGGAAGAGGCCGCGCAGCTGAAGTCGGTATTCGCCCACGACGACCGCGTGGCGGTGCATGCGCGCGACGGCTACACGGCGATGAAAGCCCTGCTGCCCCCGCGCCTGGCCACGCAGCGGTTCAATCGCGGCCTGGTGCTGATCGACCCGCCTTACGAGGCGCAGCTGGAAGAGTTCGACGCCATCATCGGCGCCCTGCGCGACGCGTTGGGCCGCTGGCCCCAGGGCACGTACGCGGTGTGGTACCCGATCAAGCGCCGCCGCGCGTTGCACCCGTTCTTCCGCCGCGCGGCGACGCTGCCGGCGCGTTCGGTGCTCGTGGCCGAGCTCATGGTCCATCCCGATGACTCGCCGTTGCGCATGAACGGCAGCGGCCTGCTGCTGGTCAACGCGCCCTGGCAGTTCGACGCCACGCTGCGGGCGGTGCTGCCGCAACTGGCGGCGGCCCTGGGCGAAGCCGGGGCGGCGTGGCGCGTGGACTGGTTGCGCGAAGCCGACTGACGGGCCGCTCAGCGCTCAACCGGCCGGCTCAGGTCGGGCTCGAAGAAGCTCCAGCGCACCTCGGGGAACCGGGCCTTCATCGCCTGCTCCACGGCGTCGATCTGCGCCGCCAGCGTCGGCGCGTCGTGGCTCTCGCGCATCTGCGCCTGCACCGCCACCATCGCCTCGTTGCCCAGTTGCAGGCTGATCAGGCTGATGACCCGGGTGACTTCGGGGCGGGACTGGATGAACTCGCGGATCTCGCCCTCGCGCAGGGGGTCGATGCTCTGCCCGATCAGCATCGCCTTGACCTCGACCGCCACCAGTACGGCGATGACGATCAACAGCACGCCGATGACGATCGTGCCCACCGCATCCCACACCGGGTTGCCGGTCGCCACCGCCAGCAGCACCGCCACCAGCGCGAAGAACAGGCCCAGCAATGCGGCCAGGTCCTCGCCGAAGATCACCACCAGCTCGCTCTGCCGGCTCTCGCGGAACCACTGCCAAAGGCCGCGGTCGCCACGCGACTTGTTGACCTCCTGCAGGCAGGCGCGCATCGAGATGCCTTCGGCCACGATGCCGAACACCAGCACGCCGGCCGCCCAGTACCACTGCTTGAGCGGCTCGGGGTGCTGCAGCTTGTGGATGCCCTCGTAGAGCGAAAACATGCCGCCGACGGTGAACAGCATCACCGCCACGAGGAACGACCAGAAGTAGATGGCCTTGCCATGGCCCAGCGGATATTCGGGCGAGGACGCGCGCTTGGCCTGGCGCATGCCCAGCAGCAGCAGGCCCTGGTTGCCGCAGTCGGCCAGCGAGTGGACGGTCTCGGCCAGCATTGCGCTGGAACCGGTAACGAATGCGGCCACGCCCTTGGCGACGGCGATCGCGAAGTTCGCGCCCAGGGCAAACAGGATCGCCCGCGTCGAGTCACCACCACCGGCCATTGCGCATCCCCGTGGACCGAAAACGGGCGCGGAGTCTAGCACCGGCGCGATGACACGCCGGCGGCGCTTTTTCCAACGCCCGCCCGCCGCCGTGAAGACGGAATGAAGAGGGCATGAAGCCCACGGCGAAAGGCCTGTGCGAGCATGCGCTCCATGGCTGCGCGCGAACGTCTCCCCCCCTGGCACGAGCGCCAACGACTGCCCAACGGCCGCGAAGTGCTGATCCGCCCGGTGCGTCCCGAGGACGCCGAACCCCTGCGCGCCGGTTTCGGCCTGCTGCAGCCCGAAGAAGTGCGCCAGCGGTTCCTGCACTCGCTCAAGGAACTGAGCCCGGAGATGCTGGAGCGGCTGACCCGGCTCAACCCGAAGACCGAGTTCGCCCTCGTGGCGGCCGAGCCGCTGCCCCCGGGCGAGGCCCTGGTCGGGGCAGTGGCCCGCATCTCGATCGACCCCGGCAAGCAGGACGCCGAGTTCGCCATCCTCGTCAGCCGCTATCTCGACAACATGGGCCTGGGCCGGTACCTGATGACGCGGCTTGTGAAATGGGCCCGCGGCAAGAAGGTCACCCGAATCTACGGTGACGTTTTCGAGCACAACCACGCGATGCTGTCGCTGGCCCAGTCACTGGGCTTCGAACGCGAGAGTCAGCAGGACGAACAGGGCCTGATCCGGGTGTCGCTGGACCTGTCCAAGCCTGTCGCGCCCGCTGCGGCCGCCGCCGCGGCGCGCTGAAGCCAGCGCGCCCTACCCATCCTTGTAGGAGCGGCTTCAGCCGCGATTAGGTCGATCCGCGGGCAACCGGGTGCAGATCGCGGCTTAAGCCGCTCCTACAGCGCGTCGCCCACCAAAACCGCCGCTTCTGCCATCGGCCGCGCCACGCGCGTCGGCTAGAATCCCCCGCCTGATGTCGACCCCCAAGCTTCCCATTCCGCCGCTGCCCAAGGCCGGCCAGCAGCGCGCCTGGTGGCGCGCGCCCGCCTCGCCTTCGGCCCTCGCCTTCCATATCGCCACCGCCGCGGCCGCGCACGACGGCCCGCTGCTGGTGGTGGCGCGCGACAACCACGCCGCGCACCAGCTCGAGTCCGACCTGCGCACGCTGCTGGGGCTGGACGGCCTGCCCGACGGCCCGCTGCCGGTGCTGCCGTTCCCGGACTGGGAGACGCTGCCCTACGACGTCTTCAGCCCGCACCCGGACATCACCAGCCAGCGACTGGCCACCCTGCACCGGTTGCCCACGCTCAAGCGCGGCCTGGTGGTCGTGCCCGTGCAGACACTGATGCAGCGCCTGGCGCCGCTGCGCCACGTGGTGGGCGGCAGCTTCGACGTGCGCGTCGGCCAGCGCCTGGACATGGACGCGGAGAAGCGCCGGCTGGAATCGGCCGGCTACCGCAACGTGCCGCAGGTGCTGGACCCGGGCGACTTCGCCGTGCGCGGCGGGCTGCTGGACGTATACCCGATGGGCGCGGACATGCCGTTCCGCGTGGAGCTGCTTGACGACGAGATCGACACCATCCGCGGCTTCGACCCGGAGAGCCAGCGCTCGCTCGACAAGATCGACGCCGTGCACCTGCTGCCGGGCCGCGAGCTGCCGATGGACGAGGCCGCCGTCAAGCGCGCGATGGACACGCTGCGCGAGCGTTTCGACCTGGACACGCGCCGCAGCGCGCTCTACCAGGACCTCAAGGCGGGCCACGCGCCGGCCGGCATCGAGTACTACCTGCCGCTGTTCTTCGAGTCGACCGCCACGCTGTTCGACTACCTGCCCGAAAGCGCACTGCCGGTGCTGGGTGACGGCACGACGGACGCCATCGACCGCTTCTGGCAGCAGACCGGCGAGCGTTTCGAGCAGCGCCGCCACGATGTCGAGCGGCCCGTGCTGCCGCCCGACGCGTTGTACCTGCCGCCGGACGCCCTGCGCGAACGACTCAACCAGGGCGACCGCATCGAAGTCTGCGGAGAAGAACACCCGCAGCGCGAGCGCGCACATGCCCTCGGCAGCCAGCCGGCGCCTGACCTGCCGCTGGTGGCGCGTGACCACGCGCCGGCCGATGCGCTCAAGTCGTTCCTGTCCAGCTACAAGGGCCGCGTGCTGATTGCCGCCGATTCACCGGGTCGCCGCGAGGCGCTGCTGGAGGTGATGCAGGGCGCGCAGCTGGCGCCGGTGGTGGTGCCTGACTGGACCGCGTTTCTTCCTTCTCCCTCTGCGAGAAGGTGGCGCGAAGCGTCGGATGAGGGTGCGGGGAATCCAACTCAGAACGAAACTGCGTCGCTGCGCCGAACCCTCTCCCCAACCCCTCTCCCGGGGGGAGAGGGGCTCCCGTTGTTCGCCATCGCCGTCGCCCCGCTCGACAACGGCTTTGCCCTGGACGCGCCGCAGCTCACGGTCCTGACCGAGCGCCAGCTGTTCCCCGAACGCGCCGGCCAGCCGCGTCGCCGCAAGCGCGCCGGGCGCGAACCCGAAGCGATCATCCGCGACCTCGGCGAGCTGACCGAAGGCGCGCCGATCGTCCACGAGGACCACGGCGTCGGCCGCTACCGCGGGCTGGTG
Organism: Novilysobacter selenitireducens; assembly: GCF_020026895.1. Lineage (GTDB taxonomy): Bacteria > Pseudomonadota > Gammaproteobacteria > Xanthomonadales > Xanthomonadaceae > Lysobacter_C > Lysobacter_C selenitireducens. The sequence continues at coordinate 7,091 of NZ_JAINZW010000002.1, read as the reverse complement.
GTGCTGGAGGCCGGCGGCGAGAAGAACGAATACCTGGAGATCGAGTACGCCAAGGGCGACCGCCTCTACGTGCCCGTCGCCCAACTGCACCTGGTCAACCGCTACTCCGGCGCGTCGCCGGAAACCGCGCCGCTGCATTCGCTCGGCGGCGAGCAATGGACCAAGGCCAAGCGCAAGGCCGCCGAGAAGGTCCGCGACGTCGCCGCCGAACTGCTGGAAATCCAGGCCAAGCGCCGCGCGCGGGCCGGGCTGGCGATCGACGTCGACCGTTCCATGTACGAGCCGTTCGCGGCCGGCTTCCCGTTCGAGGAAACGCCCGACCAGCTGGCCGCGATCGAAGCGGTGCTGCGCGACCTGCAATCCAGCCAGCCGATGGACCGGGTGGTCTGCGGCGACGTCGGCTTCGGTAAGACCGAGGTCGCTGTGCGCGCCGCCTTCGCTTCCGCGACCGGCGGCAAGCAGGTGGCGGTGCTGGTGCCGACCACGCTGCTGGCCGAGCAGCACTACCGCACGATGCGCGACCGCTTCGCCGACTGGCCGCTCAAGGTCGAGGTGCTGTCGCGCTTCAAGACCAAGAAGGAGATCGAGGCCGAGCTGCAGCGTGTCGCGGCCGGCGAGGTCGACGTCATCGTCGGCACCCACCGCCTGCTGCAGAAGGATGTGCGCTTCAAGGACCTGGGCCTGGTCATCGTCGACGAGGAGCAGCGCTTCGGCGTGCGCCAGAAGGAGGCGCTCAAGGCGCTGCGTGCCAACGTGCACCTGCTGACGCTGACGGCCACGCCCATCCCGCGCACGCTCAACATGGCGATGGCCGGCCTGCGCGACCTGTCGATCATCGCGACCCCGCCCGCGCACCGCCTGGCGGTGCAGACGTTCGTGGTGCCGTGGGACGACGCGCAGCTGCGCGAGGCGTTCCAGCGCGAGCTGGCGCGCGGCGGCCAGCTGTACTTCCTGCACAACGACGTCGAGAGCATCGTGCGCATGCAGCGCGAACTCGAAGCACTGGTACCCGAGGCGCGCATCGGCGTGGCCCACGGCCAGATGCCCGAGCGCGAGCTGGAACGCGTGATGCTCGACTTCCACAAGCAGCGCTTCAACGTGCTGCTGTCGACGACGATCATCGAGTCGGGCATCGACATCCCCAACGCCAACACCATCATCATCAACCGCGCCGACAAGTTCGGCCTGGCGCAGCTGCACCAGCTGCGCGGCCGCGTGGGCCGCAGCCACCACCGCGCCTACGCCTACCTGCTGGTGCCCGACAAGCGCTCGATCACGGCAGACGCGCAGAAGCGCCTGGAGGCGATCGCCTCGATGGACGAGCTGGGCGCCGGTTTCACCCTGGCCACGCACGACCTGGAGATCCGCGGTGCCGGCGAGTTGCTGGGCGAGGACCAGAGCGGACAGATGGCCGAGGTCGGCTTCAGCCTGTACACCGAACTGCTGGAACGCGCGGTGCGCTCGATCAAGCGCGGCGAGCTGCCGGATGTCGACGGCACGCAGGCGCGCGGCGCCGAGGTGGAACTGCATATCCCCGCGCTCATCCCCGAGGACTACCTGCCCGATGTCCACACCCGCCTGACGCTCTACAAGCGCGTCAGCGGCGCGCGCGACACGGCCGAACTGCGCGAACTGCAGGTGGAGATGATCGACCGCTTCGGCCTGCTGCCCGACCCCGCCAAGCACCTCTTCGCCATCGCCGAACTGAAGCTGGCGGCCACCGCGATGGGCATCGCGCGCATCGACCTGGGCGAGAACGGCGGCCGCGTGCAGTTCGTCGAGAAGCCCAACGTCGACCCGATGGCGATCATCAAGCTGATCCAGGGCCAGCCGAAGCTCTACCAGATGGACGGGCCGGACAAGCTGAAGCTCAAGCTGGAATTGCCCGACGCGCCGGCCCGCCTGGCGGCAGCCAAGGGGCTGATGACGATGCTGGACAAGGGCGGCTGAGCGTCGCGGGCGCGGTAGGGCTGTTCCACCGCCGCTTCGACTTCAGCGCCCGCTTCGTGCATGCCCTCCCCCTCCCCTCGTTTCAGCAGAGGGGCTGGGCGCTTGCCGCACTTGCTCCACCGTCACCGGTCCAGCGGACTCAACACCCCGCCCGCCCCGCGCCCGAGCACGTGCGTGTAGACCTGCGTCGTTGCGAGGTCCTTGTGGCCCAGCAGCTCCTGCACGGTGCGGATGTCATGCCCGGCTTCCAGCAGGTGCGTGGCGAATGAATGCCGCAAGGTGTGGCACGTCGCCGGCTTGTCGATGCCCGCCGCCGCCCGCGCCTTCTTGACCGCCCGTTGCAGGCTGGATTCGTCGACGTGGTGGCGGCGCGGTTCGCCGCTGCGCGGGTCGCGGGAGATCCGGGTCGCGGGGAACACGTACTGCCAGCCGAACTCGCGTCCCGCGCTGGGGTACTTCCGCCCCAAGGCATGCGGCAGGAACACCTGCCCGCGCCCGGCCAACAGATCCTGGTCGTGAAGTACGCGCACGCGCTCCACCTGGTCGTGGAGCCGGTCATGCAACCTGCGCGGCAACGGCACCCGCCGATCCTTGTTCCCCTTGCCATTGCGCACGCAGATCTCCAACCGCCCGAAGTCGACATCCTTCACCCGCAACCGCACACATTCCATCACCCGCATGCCCGTGCCATAGAGCAGCGCCGCCATCAGCCACAACTGCCCATCCAGCAGCGCCAGCATCCGGTCGACCTCCTCGCGCGACAGCACCACCGGCACCCGTTGCGGCCGCTTGGCGCGTACCACCGAGTCCATCCACGGCAGTTCGATGTCCAGCACCTGCCGATACAGGAACAGCAGCGCCGACAGCGCCTGGTTCTGCGTGCTGGCCGCGACGTCGTCGCGCGTGGCCAACCGGGACAGGAACGCCTCCACCTCTACCGCGCCCATGTCGCGTGGATGACGCTTGCCGTTCTCCACGATGAAACGCCGGATCCAATACAGGTAAACGCGCTCGGTGCGAATGCTGTAGTGCTTCAACCGGCAGCGGGCCCGCACCTGATCCAGCAACCGCGGCGCCTTGGCCGCCCCCTGCTCCGCGCTCCCGGATTCGCCAGATAACACTGCATCCTTGCTGTGATAAGACATAACACCCCAGATCTGCCGCAATTGCCTGACAGGGTCGCAGCCGCAACGCGGCGCGGGGAGCGGGTAACGCCTTGATCTGGGGTAGGATTTGGACCAATGCGGCGCGGGGAAGTCGGTCGTGCCAACCTGATAACACCCCACTTTGGGGATCTACTTAGTGTTAGATCATATGGAGGTAACGGAATGCCTGTAGTGATTACGTTCGACATCGCCGCAGCGCCGCCGCAAGAGCGAAACAGAATCCAGAGCCTCTTTGAGCGATTCGGTTGGGAAAATCTCGGCGGCAGCTCGTATCGATATCCTCGTCTTGGAACAGATGACCAGCCCGTGGAAGACTGGTTCAACCATGTCGTTCCTGCATTGATGCTTTTTCGCACCTATTTAATTTCCAGCGGACGACAGCTGAGTAAATTCACGCTAGACGTCAACTCATCCTCTGGGTACAGCCCGGCCGCTGGCTATGGTGCCCCGCCACAGAGCGGTGCAGCAGTTACCCTTTACCCACCAACTAATGTGGCCTTCGGCGAACGAAACCTTAGGGATTGGCTCACCGGTATTACCTACCCGTACTGATCTAACAACTCATTCAAGCCGATGCCGCTTCGCGGCACGGCTTAATTCTGGTGTTAGGCGGCATGAGATGAATTTCAGCGATCTTGAGCAAGCAGCGCTCCAGCTTTAACGATCTCTATGAGCAACTAGAGGTCAAGCGCTGGGGTCGCGTCTGGACCACGCAAGAGCTCGCTCTTGGGTTCATGGGCGACGTCGGCGACTTGGCCAAGCTGGTCCAGGCTCACGCTGGCGTCCGAACCATCGATGAGCATCAGGCGAAGCTCGGCCATGAGCTGTCGGATTGCCTCTGGTCGATCATGGTGCTGGCCAACAAATGCGGGGTGGATCTTGAGGCGGAGTTCGTCAAGAACACGCGAGAGATCTCAGAGTACGTGTCAGATGAGTTGGCCAAGTAGACGGCAGCCGCCTAACAATGCGTTCAAGCCGAAACCGCTTCGTTCCGCAAACCACATGGCAGGTAAAGCTTGCCATGTGGTTCGCTCCACTGCGCGGTTCGGCTTAACTTAGGTGTTAGGCGCGTGACCGAGCATCTACTACTCTCGCTAATCGGCCCGGATGGACTACTGGACAAGCCCAAGCTTGAGGGCGTTCGGGCAGCGCAGGGGTGGTCGCTGGACCGTACTTGCAATGAGCTGGCTTGGCTCATCGCAAATAGATTCACGACAGATGAAATGCCCTATGAGCTCGCAGATACGGCTATCAACTGGGTACGTAGCTACTCACTCACAACTGATAGCCCCTTGTTACCAGAGCCGTGTTCGGAGATCTACCTAGCTTTTGACCGAGGTGAATTCTTGCATCCTGACGAGCCCCAAGATCTGGATCCGGTTGAGGCTTACACAAGGCCGCTGCTCAAAGACATTGTGGCTCGTGGCTATCAATCACGCGCCTAACAATTCATTCAAGCCGAACCCGCTTCGCGGGTCGGCTTAATTCAGGTGTTAGGCGGCTAATGCAACATCGGCGCAGCCGCTCAGAGGAAATCTCGGTGCTTAAGCTCTTCCGCGCTGCGCAGCACTTTCAATCCAGTCGCGCTGGCAAAGCAGTCGCGTGGATTGCCGTCGTTGTCCTCGCCGTAATTTCCGTCCGAGCCATTGCCATATTTGCGCTCGGTGTTTCGAGCGCTGAGGAGCTGGAGTTCGCCCATGCTGCCGCTCTAGCGCTGGGCTTGCTTGCAGCGCGCGCCGCCTGGCTCATCTACCATGCACAGCTCAGGCGGGCGCCTAACAGAGCTGGTAGCAAGTGAGTTCGCCGCCTAACAGTTCGTCCAAGCCGAACCTGCTTCGCAGGTCGGCTTAACTCAGGTGTTATACGCCGCAACATTTGTTTCGTTATTCGAGGAAAAGCATGAGAGCCACCCGTGTACTGGACAAAACGAGCAGCTTCGGAGCGTTGGTAGCTGCAATGTCGTGCGCCGGGTGTTTTCCGGCCCTGGGGTCTCTTGGCGCCGCTCTCGGACTTGGCTTTCTTGGCCAGTACGAAGGCTTTCTTTTTCGCAAGCTGCTGCCGGGTCTGGCCGTTCTCGCGTTGCTGGTAAACGCTTGGGCCTGGTATCGGCACCGCCAATTTGGGCGCGGCTTGCTTTCGGTGGCCGGCCCGCTGAGCGTCTTGGCTGCGCTTCTTGTCTTCTGGAGCCAAGATTGGAGCATCTACCTGTTCTATGCAGGCATCGCCCTCATGCTGGTTACCTCTATCCTTGATCTCTTGCGCCCCATACGAGCTGCCCAGTGTCCGCCATCCAGCTAGAGTCAAGTATTACCTGCCCCAAGTGTCAGGCAACTACCGCTGAGTCAATGCCCACGAATGCGTGTCAGTGGTTCTATGAGTGCGGCGAATGTCACGCGGTACTTAGCCCGCTGCCGGGTGACTGCTGCGTGTTTTGTTCGTATGGCACCGTCAAGTGCCCGCCCATACAGCAGGGTAGTTCGTGCTGTGCGGGCGGCGCATAACAATTCGTCCAAGCCGACGCCGCTTCGCGGCGCGGCTTAACTCAGGTGTTAGGCCCCGCAGGCAGGAACGTCGCGATCATGGACATGGCAACCCTTACTGCGGCGCTCGACGAGCACGATGAGCTTGTGCGTGCACTGGCGTTCGGGCGCTTGAGCCTGGCCGAGTTCCTTGAGCAGTACGACAACTTCTACTGGGCCTTTGCCTTTGATGGACACGAGGCAAAGCCGGACAGTTCAGCCCTTGCCTCACTTGCATCACGCATTGAGCCGCACCGCCGCATTGCGGAAGAGGTACTTGCTCTCCTGGCGCCGGAGTTCTCAGCCGAGTACCGGACGGCGGGCCGCATCGGCCCCACCGAGGCAACAGACCGCATTAAGCTAATCGCCCACGGGCTGCCGGTCGCCGGGGCCTAACAATTCGTCCAAGCCGACGCCGCTTCGCGGCGCGGCTTAACTCAGGTGTTAGGCCGCACAGAACGCATGACAGCAACTGAGCCAATGATGATTAGTTGCGGACCTCACGGTGAGCGAGTCTCCGCCGTCGTTTGTAAGCACATGCTGCAAGGACAGCCCGCTCCGTCAGGGTTCGTTGAGAACAGCACCGACCCGAATGACCTCCAAGCGTGGTGCTACCTATGCGAGGACAAGTTTCAACTGGAGGGGGACATGACGGATGCCTTTAGAGATTTCAATGGAATGGCTATCGTTTGTGTCGTCTGCTACGCCGAGGCCAAAGGCCTCCACACAATCCCAGCGGGCCACTGACCATGCAGCAAGGCGTGCGGCCTAACAATTCATTCAAGCCGAAGCCGCTTCGCGGCTCGGCTTAACTCTGGTGTTAGGCCCCGCACAAGGAGAACAGCCATATGAAGCACCTATTACTGCTCGCCTTGTTAGCCGGCGTCGCTTCTTGTGCAACGGATCCGTCGCCACAGCAACAAGCAGCCGATCGCGCCGTTGACGCTGTTGTGGAACAGAATGCGAGAAAGCTGGATCGAGCCATTCAACAGAACAAGGAGGCGTCTGCTCGCGGTCCATTTGTCAGACAGGGATTCCTCCAGTTGCGGGAAGGAATGACAGAGGAAGAAGTAGACGCCATCTTTCACGGAATCGCGTATACACCAAGCCAGGAGATCTGCGGGCAAAGCTCGACTGGTCCGATTTCCTGCAAGGTGAGAACCTATTACGGTCTAATAGACGGCACCAAGATTGACGCACGCATTGTTTTCTCTCGATCGGCATCTGGCGGTTGGGCCGTAGTCGCATGGCAATAGAGGTGCGGCTATCCGGGTCGGGGCCTAACAAATCATTCAAGCCGAACCCGCTTCGCGGGTCGGCTTAATTCTGGTGTTAGGCCGCACAAGAGCCTTCGCCGCAGATTAATTTCATAGCTTGGAGTCATCGTGTCCGCACCAGCTCGCGCCGGCATCTTCATCTACGCCAAAGACCCTGATCGCCTTTCTGGCTTCTACCA
>NZ_JAINZW010000029.1 GCF_020026895.1 Novilysobacter selenitireducens | reverse complement strand
TCAGCTCGGGCTTTACCACGTCTTCCAAGGAGGATGTTCTGGCAGCGGAGACTACGTAAGCGACACACCTCCGCAGTCAACCGCCACGAGTGGCTGCCCATCAAGTCAAGACTCCTGCTCTGGTGGAGGCGTTGATTCGATTCACAATTATATGGATTACAGGTAGAGTCTTTGTGCCATCCCAGTGTGAACCCCGGCTGAAATCCCTCTAGCACTGATCCTTGCATGAACCAGTTTACTGCTGGTCAAATCACACGTGCAACCTCACAATCTGCCACCTACCGCGGTCTCTG
>NZ_JAINZW010000028.1 GCF_020026895.1 Novilysobacter selenitireducens | reverse complement strand
AATGTAATGGCGGCATAGTTGAAGCTCCTGGTGCACTGTGAGCCGGAGACTGGGAAATATGAAATGAGAAAGGAGACGCACTGGGTGACTCTGACGAGGAAAATGGATCTTTCAAATGCCGCCAGTGATGTTTGTCCTTTGGATAGCGTGTTCCCTCCGACTTGTTTCGCGAGCTGAAGTCCAAATTGAAACGAGACAGATGCCATCACCACTGCGCCATCCAAAGCGAAAACCGTCTCCAGAACTGTTCTGATGGACGTCTCCCCAGTCTCCAATGGCCTTTTTAAAAGGAATG
>NZ_JAINZW010000027.1 GCF_020026895.1 Novilysobacter selenitireducens | reverse complement strand
ATCTGCTTGCCAAACTCCCGTTTCTCTGCAGTCGACCGCGACCAAGCACTCCGCGGTTCTGCTTGCGAGCGTGCTCAAGCGCAACAGATTCTCTATCAAGCCCAAAGATTTGGACGGGAAGAGACGCATCGTCGTCCATATCGCGGGAATGCTCGTATAAACCTCTCTCCATCGTCGACATACGGCAGCTACGGGCTCGAGACGCTGGCCAGTGTCTCGCAGAAGTAGAAGGACCTCCTGCAAGACATCCCAAGTGATTCGATCATTATTCGAAGATTTTAGATGATTTTGCAAT
>NZ_JAINZW010000026.1 GCF_020026895.1 Novilysobacter selenitireducens | reverse complement strand
GTAAACTGCTTTTGTACGGAACGAAAAAGCTCCTTCTAATACAGGGGGCCCATGACGGTACCGTAAGAATAAGCACCGGCTAACTACGTGCCAGCAGCCGCGGTAATACGTAGGGTGCGAGCGTTAATCGGAATTACTGGGCGTAAAGCGTGCGCAGGCGGTTATGTAAGACAGATGTGAAATCCCCGGGCTCAACCTGGGAACTGCATTTGTGACTGCATGGCTAGAGTACGGTAGAGGGGGATGGAATTCCGCGTGTAGCAGTGAAATGCGTAGATATGCGGAGGAACACCGATG
>NZ_JAINZW010000025.1 GCF_020026895.1 Novilysobacter selenitireducens | reverse complement strand
GCTTCACTCTCCTCTTCTGGTATCTGCAACGACCAGAACCACTGCATGGCATGTAGTACAGTGATGGCTGGGGCAGATGGGCCATTTACCCCGTGCATAGCAGGCACATCTTGATGCCCAAGTCGATGCAGTCGATGGAGGATGGGCTGGCCATTCTCCAGCTGTGAAGGCGACACCTGTCGGAGAGCGCCGATGATCGCTCCATCTGGCTCGAAGCCATGGTCCGACAAGTAGCCAAGGATAGAGGCAAGGATCCTGTCTGCATGTCGCCGCAGAAGCTCCTTTGGGTCAGTCTCAGGTTC
>NZ_JAINZW010000023.1 GCF_020026895.1 Novilysobacter selenitireducens | reverse complement strand
GAGCTTTTGGAGGCGGGATAGATGATAATTCACCTTTTAATCAAGCAATGCATTTTTGAAACTTTGCCGACTATAATCCCTACTATTCGACTTTAATTTTATCGATTGGTTTGATAGTTACAGGCCTTTTAATAAAAGTGGCCGCAGCACCTTTACACCAATGAAGTGTTGATGTCTATTCTTTAGTACCTACTGCTGTAACTACTTGATTAGTAATTCTACCCAAATTGTCTATTTTTGTATTATTATTGCAAATCTTAGAATTAATCATAGGTACTGGAAATACTAATATATCAAGCAATATTG
>NZ_JAINZW010000022.1 GCF_020026895.1 Novilysobacter selenitireducens | reverse complement strand
GATGTATCGATAATAATTTGTGCTTGATCTCGACCAACTCCAGACGTACAAGAAACGGCGACCGCTATATAATCAGAATGCACCCTGGAGGCAGGAAAACACAGCACACAGATGCGACTCGTACCAAAGCATCAACAAAAATTTCGACTCTCTCAGCCCCTGGTCATACTGACCTACGGTCGATCGTCGCGGCTAACTTGGGCATCGATGGCAAGACGTACAATTCGAAAGAGCGACTTATTGTGGCCTTTGATATCGGAACTACTCATTGTAAGCACTCTAGTACTCGTTCATCTATGATTTAGGTATCTAATTGG
>NZ_JAINZW010000021.1 GCF_020026895.1 Novilysobacter selenitireducens | reverse complement strand
GGTTAATTCCGTTAACGAACGAGACCTTAACCTGCTAACTAGTCACACCATTCCAGAATGGTGGCCGACTTCTTAGAGGGACAACTGGCTCCGAAACCAGTGGAAGTTTGAGGCAATAACAGGTCTGTGATGCCCTTAGATGTTCTGGGCCGCACGCGCGCTACACTGACGAAGTCAGCGAGCATGTCCTACGCCGACAGGTGCGGGGAATCTTGTCAAACTTCGTCGTGATGGGGATTGATTATTGAAATTCTTGATCATGAACGAGGAATTCCTAGTAAGCGCAAGTCATCAGCTTGCGTTGATTACGTCCCTGCCCT
>NZ_JAINZW010000020.1 GCF_020026895.1 Novilysobacter selenitireducens | reverse complement strand
GTCCGCGCGCAACCCACCGTATGCGCTCCCTCAACATTCTCAAAACACCACTCCTTTTGTAAATGTAAATCTTATGCCGCCGTCGCTCAGTCGACAGCCTTCATACAAGAGCGAATGCTTCAGCCCCGCCAGTTCCAGCTCGCATGTACGTCTACCGTGTTCATCGTATATGGAATGTAACACAGTGCTAACGGCGGACAAGAACCACGATCCTTTCACTGATTTATATTCGCATTCTTCCCATTCCGATTCGTACAGAGGTATCTCCAGCAAGGTGTGTCAAGTTACATGCTCTATGTAGAATAATTCGCTGATAATTCTGCTAGT